>JAHYIZ010000045.1 GCA_019429405.1 Paracoccaceae bacterium | reverse complement strand
GGCCGCTGTGGTGCGATTCCGCGCCGGCGGTGGCGAGATTTTGGCGTCGGTGGTGGCCGGGCAGACCGAGCTGCATGCGCCCTTTGGCGGCGTTGTGCCGGAACTTGCGGCGCGCGCCCACGCCGAAAAGCTTGACCTGTGCGTTGAAGAGGCGTTAGCGCGCGCAGGGCTTGGGCTCACCAATATCGACGCAGTCGCGGTAACTGCCGGGCCAGGGCTGATTGGCGGCGTGCTTTCGGGGGTGATGTGCGCCAAGGGCATTGCGGCGGGCGCCGGGCTGCCGCTGGTCGGGGTCAACCACCTCGCCGGGCATGCTCTTACGCCACGGTTGACGCATGGCCTCGCATTTCCCTACCTCATGTTGCTGGTTTCGGGCGGGCACTGCCAGTTTCTGATCGTGCGCGGCCCCGAAAGCTTTAGCCGCATCGGCGGCACCATCGACGACGCGCCCGGCGAGGCCTTCGACAAGACCGCAAAGCTGCTGGCCCTGCCGCAGCCCGGCGGCCCAGCGGTTGAGGCCGAGGCAGAAAAGGGCGACCGGGGCCGTTTTGCCTTTCCTCGTCCGTTGCTCGATCGGCCCGGCTGCGACATGTCGTTTTCGGGCTTGAAAACCGCGCTGCTGCGGGCGCGCGATGCGGTCATGCACGACGGCAGATTACGCGCATCCGACCGTGCCGATCTTTGCGCGGGGTTTCAGGCTGCGGTCGCCGATGTGCTGGCAGAAAAATCGCGCCGCGCGCTAGCGGTCTATCTGGCCGAAGGGCCGGCCACACCCACCTTTGCGGTTGCCGGGGGCGTTGCAGCAAACAAGGCGATTCGGGCTGCGCTAGAGACTGTATCAGCGGCATATGGGGCTGCATTCATTGCCCCCCCGCTGGCGCTTTGCACCGACAACGCGGCGATGATCGCCTGGGCAGGGATCGAGCGTTTTCGCGCGGGGGGGCGCGATGGCATGGCGCTTTCGGCGCGCCCACGCTGGCCGCTTGACGAGGCGGCCCCCGCCATGCTCGGTTCGGGCAAACGGGGGGCGAAGGCATGACCATCGGGGTTCTGGGCGCGGGCGCATTCGGCACCGCTCTTGCAGTTGCACTGGCGCGCAACGGCGCGGTGACCCTGTGGGCGCGCGACGCGGCCCATGCTGCCGAGATGCACAAAAACCGCAGCAATGCGCGCCGCTTGCCCGGAGTTTCATTGCCCGAAAACGTCTCTGTTACAGCGCAATTTGCGAAGGTCGCGGCGAATGATCTGCTTTTGCTTGCGGTGCCGATGCAGCAGATGGCGGAGTTTCTGGCGCAACACGCCGCTTTCCTGCAAGGTCGGTCGCTGGTCGCGTGCTCCAAGGGGATCGACCTTGCGACCGGGCTTGGCCCTGCGGCGCTGATCGCAAACTCCATTCCCGGCGCCACGCCCGCGCTGTTGACCGGGCCAAGCTTTGCTGCCGATATCGCCCGAGGTCTGCCAACGGCACTGACGCTCGCCTGCACATGCGATACGGCGGGCGAAACGATGCAAGCGCGGCTTTCGACGCCCGTTTTGCGCGTCTATCGGACCACGGACATGATCGGGGCTGAGCTGGGCGGGGCGCTGAAAAACGTCGTCGCCATCGCAGCCGGGGTGGTTATTGGTGCCAGGCTGGGTGATTCTGCACGCGCCGCGCTGATGACGCGCGGATTTGCCGAAATGAACCGCTTTGCAACCGACCGCGGCGCCCGCCCGGAGACGCTCATGGGGCTTTCTGGCCTTGGCGATCTGGTGCTGACCTGCACCTCGGCGCAATCGCGCAATTTCCGCTTCGGGCAATCGTTGGGCGCCGCCACCGGGTTTGATGCAAACACCACGGTTGAAGGTGTTGCGACAGCAAAAGCGGTCTCTAAACTGGCGAAAACAGTCGGAGTTGACATGCCGATTGCCAACATGGTCGAAGCGCTTGTCGAACAAGAGATCGCCGTTGGCGATGCTATCAGGTCGCTTCTGTCGCGGCCTCTGAAACAGGAGTGAGCATGTTTTTTACCGTTATTTGCCGAGATCGACCCGGCGCGCTTCAGACCCGCCTTGATTCCCGCGCCGCGCATCTTGCCTATATCGAGGCGACCGGCATTGTGCGCATGGCCGGACCCTTGATCGAGGCAGGCCAGATGGCCGGTTCGCTGATCATTCTTGAATGCGAAAGCATTGCGGCGGCGCAAAGCTGGGCCGATGGCGACCCCTACAAGGCCGCCGACCTGTTCGATTCGGTCAGCGTGACGGAGTGGAAGAAGGTCATCGGCTGATGACAAAGTGGCTGTTCAAGTCTGAGCCTGGCACATGGAGCTGGGCGCAACAAATGGCAAAGGCCGCCGCTGGCGAAGAGTGGCACGGCGTGCGCAACTACCTTGCGCGCAACAACATGCGGACCATGAAATTGGGCGACCAAGGGTTTTTCTACCACTCCAACGTCGGCAAGGAAATTGTTGGCATCGTCGAAGTGTGCGCGCTGTCGCACCCCGACAGCACGACCGATGACCCGCGCTGGGATTGCGTCAATATCCGGGCGCTGCGACCGCTCGCGCGGCCCGTCAGCCTTGCAATGGTCAAGGCCGACCATCGGCTGGCAAAGATGGCGTTGGTCACCTGTTCGCGGCTTTCGGTTCAGCCGGTGACAGACGAAGAGTGGCGGATTGTGTGTGAAATGGGCGGCGTAGCGCCCTGATCCAGAAAGACAGGAGGGTCCCGGCACCCCTGCCCAGGACCCTCCACCACCCCACGTGCTCCCCTAGCACCACACGTGAAACTGAAAAGGTCCCGGTCCTACTGGTCCGTGCCGTTGTTCTAGCCCTGAACGCGACTCGGCACAAGTGATTGCTTCCGATAACTCGAAGCGAATTCAGCACGTTAAATGAATGATCCATTAACCGATCTTGTGCGCGGCGAGGCGCTGGTAAAAGGGCAACGCGGCGTCGGCAAGGCGCGCATAGTCACCGCCAAGCGGGGGTATCGGCCCCTCGGCGCCATCAAACCCGGTCGAACCATGGACCGCACCATACCAGTGCGGCGCCCAGACCCCGTCGTAGGGTTTTGGCCCCGCGGGCCAGCGTAGCATCTGCGCCACAAAGGGAATCGCTAGCGCATCGCAAAGACGGCGCAGCATCTGTTCGGGGTTGGCCCTGATATCGGCGCTGTCGACAACCAGCGGCGCATGGCCAAGCCAACCCGCCACCTCGTCGAACAGCTCTGCTTGCTGCACAAAGCCGATGTCCGCCAACGTAGGGGCTTCGCGTTTCTTGACATAGCTTGCAACGACCCGCGCCGGATGCCGGATCAGGAACACATTGGTCATTCGCCGCATGAAGCCACGATCGAATTCCGGGATCATGTGCAGCGTCATGTGTTTTTGGTAAAAAAGGCTCTGTCCTTGCGGAATCGGCCCAACACAGTCGGCGGCAACCGCCCTGTCATCAACCCGGTTCGCTGACAAAATTGCGTCGCGCATGGGGTGGTTGATGCCGGTCGCGGCCAGATAGGCGGCGTAAAAAGGCTCGTCCCATACGGCGCAATCGCCCCGCGCGGCGAACGAATACATCAGCGCCGTCGAAAGGTTGCGCGGGCCCGACCACATCGCGATTCTCATGCCTGCACCACCGCTTTGTAGAGCCCCCGCAGGCGCTCGGTCATTGGCCCCATCTGCCCCGTGCCGATCACCCGCCCGTCGATCGCCCCGACCGGAGTTTGCGCGCCAAAGGTGCCGGTCAAAAACGCCTCGTCAGCGGAATACGTCTCTAACAAACCGAAATTGCGCTGGTAAACGGGAATGTCGTTGGCGCGGCACAGATCAATAACTTTGGCCCTGGTAATGCCGTTCATGCAGTAGTCGCCGGTCGAGGTCCAAACCTCGCCCTTGCGCACGATGAAGAAATTGCAGGCGTTGGTAGTGTTAACAAATCCATGCACATCCAGCATCAAGGCCTCATCCGCGCCCGCCTTTTCGGCGGCGATGCAGGCGAGGATGCAGTTGAGTTTGCTGTGGCTGTTAAGCTTGGGGTCCTGCGTCATCGGCAGCCCGCGCAGGTGCGGCACCGTCGCCAGCCGGATCGGGCGCGGAATGCTTGGGCGCGAATGCTCCATGATAATCACCATGGTCGGCCCCTGTCGGCTAAGCGCGGGGTGCTGGAACGGCCGGTGCTTGACCCCACGCGTGACCATCAGGCGGGCGTGGCAGTCAGTCACGAACCCGTTGGCCTTTTGCGTCTCTAACAAGGCGGCAATCACCTGATCCGGGGTCATTCCGATATCGAGATCAATCGCCTTGGCGGCCTCGAATAGCCGTTCGATATGGTCAGGCAGAAACGCCCAGCGGCCATCGTAAAGCCGCAGCCCTTCCCAGACGCCATCCCCCAGCAAGAAGCCAGCATCGTAGACCGAAACCATCGCCTCAGCCTTGGGCACGATGCGACCGTTGACATAGATGCGGATCGTGTCATTGCGCGCATCTTCTTCGGCTTGGTGTGTGGTTATGTGATCGCTCATACGGGCCTCCGTTTGGCGCAAGGCTATGCGCGCGCACGCGCGATTGCCAGCGCCGCGAAATGCCCTAGAAAGGGGATCATGCCCGACGCAATACTCATCGCGCACGGCGCGCCCGCCAACCCCGGCCCGCAAGAGGCGCGGATGCGCGCGCTCTCGGCCGAGGTGGGTTTGCTTATGCCCGGCTGGCGCCTACGCGGCGCAACGCTTGCGGCAAACGGCGCGCTTGCGGCGGCACTGCGCGGCCTTGATGCGCCCCTGATCTACCCGTTCTTCATGTCGGAGGGCTGGTTTACAGGCACCGCGCTGCCGCGCGCACTTGCGCGATTGGGCGCCCGCTACCGCCAGCTGCCACCGTTCGGGACTGACCCCGTTTTGGACCAGCTGGTCGAAAGTTCTGCGCTTTCTGCAGGAATAGAGCCACTTTCGACCACGCTTCTGCTGGCTGCCCACGGCTCGCAGGTCTCGCCCGCGTCAAGGCTTGGGGCCGAGGCAATTGCCGCCCGCCTGCGGCCAAGGTTTTTCGATGTGCGGCTGGGCCTGATCGAAGAGCCACCCCTTCTTGCAGATGCCGCCCGCATCGCCGGCCCGGTGCTTTGCCTGCCCTTCTTCGCGCTGCGCGCCAGCCATGTGGAATCCGATATTCCTGCGGCGCTGGCCAGCGCCAACTTTACCGGGCCGATCTTGCCGCCCATCGGCGAGCACCCATGCGTGCCCGCGCTGATTGCCGCTGCCCTAGCCCGCGCCTGACTACTCTGGCGCGCCAATCACGAGGCGCACGGGCGGAAGGCCATCAATCCGCCCCTCCAACACATCGCCGGGCACCACAGGCCCAACCCCGGCAGGCGTGCCGGTATAGATCAGATCGCCCGGCCCGAGGTGGTAGAGTGTCGAAAGGTGGCTGATAATCTCGGCCACGCTCCAGACCATATCGTCCAGCCGGGCCGCTTGCCGCGGCACCCCGTTCACCGCCAGCGAAATTGCCTGCGGCCCCACCGGCGCAACATTTTCGGTACGGGTGATCGCGCCCAGTATCGCCGCGTGCTCAAAATCCTTGCCGGTATCCCACGGGCGCCGCTTGTCTTTCGCCGCCGCCTGCAGATCGCGCCGGGTCATGTCGAGACCGCAGGCATAGCCAAAGACCACGCCCAGCGCGTCTTGCGTAGCGATGCGAAAGGCTTGTGCCCCCAGCGCAACGACAAATTCCATTTCGTGCTGGAAATCCGTGGTGCCCGGCGGGTAGGGCACCGTTTCGCCCGAGCGCGTCAGCGCCAGAGGCGATTTGGTAAAGTAGAACGGCGCCTCGCGGTCCACCTCGCCGCCCATTTCGCGGGCATGTTCGGCATAGTTGCGGCCAACGCAAAATATCCGCCGCACTGGGTAGGTTGCGCTTTCGCCCTGCACTACGGCGGTCCGAACCGGTTCGGGGTCGAAAAGATACGTCATTGCGGCTGCTCCGTCAGAAAGGTCTCCACCTCGGCGCGTGCGGGAATTGCGTCTGCCGTCCCGGCCCGTGTCACCTTCAACGCCGCCGCCGCCGATGCAAGCCGCATTGCTGCCTGGGCGCCTTGCCCTTCGGCAATTGCCGCAACAAGATAGCCCGCAAACGTGTCTCCGGCGCCAGTCGAGTCGACCGCCTGAACCCGAAACGCCGGCGCTTTCGTTTCGCGCCCGGTGGCCAAGTCGTGCAGAACCGCGCCGCCCGCGCCGTGCGTCACGAGAACCTGCGGCACCCCAAGCGCGCCGAGCTCAACCCCAAGCGCTTCGCAAAGTTGTGTCGACTCCACCGCGTTCAGCAGCAAAAGCGACACATAGGGCAGAACGACGCGCACCGCCTCAACCTCGAACGGCGCGGCGGAATAGGCCACATGCAGCCCCTTGGCCAGCGCCAGCCGCGCCGCTTCGGCCTGATGCGTGGTTTCGTTTTGCATGACCAGCCAGTCGCCGCGCTCTGCCCCGTCCAGCGCCGCCGCAACGTCAGCAAAATCAAAACCCCGGTTTGCGCCAGCAAACAGCACAATCGCGTTTTCGCCTGCCCGGTCCACATTGATGATCGCGTGCCCGGTGGCCACGTCACATCGCACAACATGGCGGCAATCAACACCCGACGCCTGAAGCCGCTCAAGCGCCCAGCTTTCCGGCCCGACACCGCCAATATGCATCACCCGCGCCCCGGCACGCGCCGCCGCGACCGACTGGTTGGCGCCCTTGCCGCCGAGCCCGACCGAATAGCCCTCGGCGGCCAGTGTTTCACCCGGCGCAGGCAAATGCGGCAGCCGATAGAAATGGTCAATGTTGATAGAGCCGAGGTTCCAGATCGTCACTGACCTCTCCCGTGCTTTCTGCTTCAGCCCAAATATCCTCCGGGGGTTCGGGGGCGGAAAGCCCCCGGCGCCCTCAGCGGCCCTGACCGAGCTTGCATGCAGCAATCGCTGCCATATTCAGAATGTCATTCACCGTCGAAACCGTCGAACAAATCTGGATCGGCTTTTCCACCCCGGTCAGGATCGGCCCGATCACCGTGGCGCCCGCCATTTCCTGCATCAACTTGACAGAGATCGAGGCCGAATGCCTGGCGGGAACGACCAGCACATTTGCAGACCCGGTCAGGCGGCAGAACGGATAGTTTGCCATCTGGTCGGCGTTCAGCGCCACATCCACCGTCATTTCGCCTTCGTACTCGAAATCGACCCCGCGCTTGTCAAGAACCTTGGCGGCCTCATACATCTTGGTTGCGCGCTCACTGACCGGGTAGCCGAAGTTCGAGAATGAAAGGAACGCAACGCGCGGCTCAAGCCCCAACCCGCGCGCCACCAACGCGCCGCGTTCTGCAATGTCGGCCAGATCGTTCTCGTCGGGCCATTCGTGCACCAGCGTATCGCCGATCAACACGATCCGCCCCTTGTGCAGCACCGCAGTAATACCGACGGCGCCATCCGAAGGTTTGGCATCAAACACATGGTTGATCATGGCAAGCACATGCGCGCCTTTGCGGGTGGCACCGGTCACAAGGCCATCGCCGTGGCCATGCGCCAGCATCAGCGCCGCAAAAACGTGGCGGTCGCGGTTGGCGAGTTTGTGCGCGTCTTCGCGGTCAAAGCCCTGCCGCTGTAGCCGCTTGTAGATGAAATCGCGATAGGTCTCGATATGGCGACTGTTGACCGAGTTGACCACCGTCAATTCTCGTACGGCGTCGCCCAGTCCTGCGGCCTCAAGCTTGGCCTTCACATCAGATTCGCGCCCGACAACCAGTGCCTTGCCCTGCCCCGACCGCTGCCACGCGACGGCGGCGCGCAGCACGCGCGGGTCGTCACCTTCGGCAAAGATCATGCGCGCTTGCGCCGCGCGCGCGCGTCCATGGATGCCTTGCAGAATTGCCGCCGTCGGGTCCATCCGCGCCTTCAGGCTCAGCTCATACGCCGCCATGTCGATGATCGGTCGCCGCGCCACGCCGGTTGCCATCCCCGCCTTGGCCACCGCAGGCGGAATCGTGTAGATCAACCTCGGGTCGAACGGCGTGGGAATGATATATTCGCGCCCGAAACTCAGCTTGCGGCCATAGGCCACTGCAACCTCGTCGGGCACGTCCTCGCGCGCCAGCGCCGCGAGTGCGTGCGCACAAGCGAGCTTCATTTCGTCATTGATGGCGCGGGCGTGAATGTCGAGTGCCCCGCGGAACAGGTAGGGAAAACCCAAAACGTTGTTGACCTGATTGGGGTAATCGCTACGCCCGGTGGCCACGATTGCATCGTGCCGCACGGCGCGCGCCTCTTCTGGGGTAATTTCCGGGTCGGGGTTGGCAAGCGCGAAGATCACCGGATTGGGTGCCATGCTGGCCACCATCTCGGGCGTCACCGCGCCCTTGGCCGAGACGCCGAGAAACACGTCGGCACCTTTCATCGCGTCTTCCAATGTGCGCGCGTCGGTGCGTGCGGCGTGCGCCGATTTCCACTGGTTCATACCTTCGGTGCGGCCCTGAAAGATCACGCCTTTGGTATCGCACATGATACAATTGTCTTGCTGCGCCCCCATGGTCTTGATCAGCTCGAGGCAGGCAATGCCCGCCGCCCCGGCGCCATTGAGGACGATCTTGCAGTCTTCGATGCGTTTACCGGAAATTTCCAGCGCGTTGATCAGCCCTGCGGTGCAGATCACCGCCGTGCCGTGCTGATCGTCGTGAAATACCGGGATGTCGCAGATTTCCTTCAGCCGCTGTTCGATGATGAAGCATTCGGGTGCCTTGATGTCTTCAAGGTTGATGCCGCCAAAAGTCGGCGCCATCAGCCGAACCGCAGTGATGATTTCTTCAGGGTCTTGGGTGTCAAGCTCTATGTCGATCGCGTTCACATCGGCAAAACGCTTGAAAAGAACCGCCTTGCCTTCCATGACGGGCTTTGCTGCAAGCGCGCCGAGGTTGCCCATGCCAAGGATCGCGGACCCGTTCGAAACGATCGCCACCATGTTGCCCTTGACCGTGTAGTCGTAGGCGGTTTCGGGGTTATCCGCTATCGCCTGCACCGGCACCGCAACACCGGGGCTGTAGGCAAGGCTCAGATCGCGCTGCGTATTCATCGGCTTGGTGGCCGTGATTTCGTACTTTCCGGCGCGCGGCTCCAGGTGGTAGGCAAGCGCTTCTTCCGGGGTGACACGGTTCTTGGTTGACATGCGCGAATCCTTATGGGCTGCCCGATGCATACAACCGCCACGCCCGCGCCTCAACCTTGCTACGCGAAACCTGCAGAAAGTTTGCGCCACGCCACGACGGAAACCGCCGTCATTATGCCCGCCGCCAGCCAGAACGGCAGCAATAGCGCGGCTTCGCGGCCCAGCGCAGGTTCTGCCAGCCGCATCGTCAAGCCAGAAATGAACAAGCCCAGCGGCATCATGCCCCAGGCCAGCATGCGATAAAGGCTGTTAACCCGGCCGCGCAGCACATCCGGCACCGCGCGCTGGCGATAGGAAACCGACACCGTATTCCACACCAGACCCCAGAATTCGGAGAAACCGAGCACAAGCGCAAGCGAGACCGCGCCAGGCGCCAGGCCAAGCCCGAGAAACGAAACCGCGCTGACCGACATGGCAATCTGCATTGCACGCGCTGGCCCGATCCGGCGGATGATGTGCTCGGCGGCGATAGACCCTGCGACCCCGCCCAATGCGCCGCCTGCCAGCACCAGCCCGTAGGCAATGGCACCAAGGCCAAGCCGTTCCTGTGCATGCAGGATCAGGGCGATCATCACCATCTCGAAGGTCAGGTTCCAGACGCCGGTGATCCAGGCGAGCAGCCGCAATGGTCGCGCGCCACGCAGAAAGCCAAAGCCCTCGGCCAGCTCGGCCTGCCAAGGTTCGCGATGCCCGCGCGGGCGCGCACGGAAGACCCCCCTTATGCCTGACATCAACCATACTGCCAGCGCAATTGACACGGTGTTGACGGCGAAAGGCGCAGCTACAAACCAGCCAATCAGCAGGGCCGCGACGGCGGGCCCGAGCATCGCATTGGCCACCATTTCAACTGCCCAAAGCCGCCCGTTCGCGCGTTCAAGCATGGCGTCGGGCACAAGCGACGGCACCAGCGTTTGCGCGGCCGTATCGCGAAACACCTCGGCCACGCCCACCACCAGCGCCGCCAGCATCAGGCCCGCGAAAAGCAAGGGCTGGCCAAGGCCCCGCGCCACTGCCTGCGGCAGCGGCATTGCCGCCCACAACATCGCTGCCGCCAAGACAAATGCCATGACCCGAAACATGTCAGCAGCAAGGATCAGGCGGCGCCGATCGAACCGATCTGTCACTATTCCTGCCGGAATCGCGAAAAGAAACCACGGTAGGCGCAGCGCGATCGGCACCGACGCAATCCAGAGCGCATCGCGCGTGATCAGCGAAGCAACCCATGCCCAGGCGAGCATGGCAATGCCATCAGCAAGGTTCGTCAGGCCGCTGGCGGCAATAAAACGCGCAAAACGGAGCCGGTCGCTTGGGGTATTTTGCATCGCTGGGTCGGATCGGTTTGCTTTCGCCTGCGGCACCACTAGAAAGAGCGCGTACGGGAAGGACAAGGCCGAAGATGAACACCGACGCGGTCACACCGATGATGGCGCAATACCTCGAGATCAAGGCGGAAAACCCCGGCGCCTTGCTGTTTTACCGCATGGGCGATTTCTATGAGATGTTCTTCGACGATGCCGTTGGCGCCGCGGCCGCGCTCGACATCGCGCTCACCAAACGGGGGCAGCATCTCGGGCAAGATATTCCGATGTGCGGCGTGCCGGTCCATGCCGCCGAGGGCTACCTTCTCGCGTTGATCCGCAAGGGTTTTCGTGTGGCAATTGCCGAGCAGATGGAAGACCCGGCCGAGGCCAGGAAGCGCGGTTACAAGGCAGTCGTGGCGCGGCAGGTGGTGCGCCTTGTTACGCCCGGCACACTGACCGAAGAAGGCCTGCTGGATGCGCGGCGGCACAACTTTCTTGCTGCCTGGGCGGACGTGCGCGATGAGGCGGCGCTGGCGTGGGTCGATATTTCCACGGGCGAGTTTCGGGTGATGGCGTGCCCGTTGGTACGGCTTGCGCCCGAACTTGCGCGTCTGGCCCCGCGCGAGGTTCTGGTAAGCGATGCGCGTGAGGCCGATTTAGCAGGAATAGTGTCTGAATCGCGCGCCGCCCTGACCCCGCTTGCGCGTGCGAGTTTTGACAGCCAGGGCGCCGAAAAGCGCCTTTGCGCCCTGTTTGGCGTTGGCACGCTGGCCGCTTTTGGCGCTTTTTCGCGTGCAGAGCTGGCGGCCATGGGCGCGCTGGCTGACTACCTTGACCTTACCCAGCGCGGCAAACTACCGCTTTTGCACGCCCCAGTGCGCGAAACGTCTGCGGGCGTGATGCAGATCGACGCAGCTACACGGCGCAATCTGGAGCTGACGCAGGCGCTTTCGGGTGGGCGCGAGGGATCGCTGATCGCAACCATCGACCGCACGGCGACCGCCGCCGGGGGTCGGCTGCTGGAACGGCGCATCGCCGCGCCTTCGTGCGATCTTGCCGAAATCGGCGCGCGCCACGCATCGGTGCACTTTTTGCTGGAACAGAGCCGTTTGCGCGAGGAGCTTCGGGCCGATCTGCGGCGCTGCCCCGACCTTGACCGCGCCCTTTCGCGACTGGCGCTTGATCGCGGCGGGCCACGCGACATGGCGGCTATCCGCAACGGCTTGCAGCATGCGGCGAGAATTGCCGAGCATATCGGCGCCTCTGACGCGCCGCCGCTGCTGATAAACGCGGCAACAGCGCTTGTCGGGCATGAGGCGCTGTGTGGCTTGCTCGACGCCGCTCTGGTCGCCGATCCGCCGATGCTGGTGCGCGACGGCGGCTTTGTCGCGCCCGGATACGACGCGGAGCTTGATGAAACCCGGCGCCTGCGCGACGAGGGGCGAGGCGTGATTGCCGCAATGCAGGCAGATTTCGTGCGCGACACCGGCATTGCGACCTTGAAGATCAAGCACAACAACGTGCTGGGCTATTTCATCGAAACATCTTCGGCGCATGGCGAGCGGATGCGTGCGCCACCGCTGAACGAGACCTTCATCCACCGGCAGACAACGGCCGGGCAAGTGCGGTTTACAACGGTTGCGCTCAGCGCGCTTGAGACCCGCATTCTGAATGCGGGAAACCACGCGCTTGAAATTGAAAAACGTGTCTATGCAAGCCTGAATGCCGCAATAGTTGCGCAAGCTGGCGCCATAGGCACCGCCGCCCGCGGGCTGGCCGAGATCGATCTGGCCTGCGCTTTTGCTGACCTTGCCGCGGCCGATGACTGGGTGCAGCCCGACATTGACGACAGCCGCGCATTTGAGGTGGAATCTGGGCGCCACCCGGTTGTAGAGGCCGCGCTTCGGCGCACGGGCGAGGCATTCGTTGCCAACGACTGTGCGTTGACGCCCGGCGCCACGCCCGCAATCTGGTTGCTGACCGGCCCGAACATGGCCGGGAAATCAACCTTTCTGCGGCAGAACGCGCTGATCGCGCTGCTGGCTCAGGCGGGAAGTTTTGTGCCTGCGCACAGCGCCCGGCTTGGGCTGGTGAGCCAGCTCTTCAGCCGCGTCGGCGCCGCCGATGACCTTGCGCGCGGTCGCTCGACCTTCATGGTGGAAATGGTCGAGACGGCCGCGATTTTGAACCAGGCAGATGACCGCGCGATGGTGATTCTTGATGAGATCGGCCGCGGCACCGCAACCTACGACGGACTCTCCATTGCTTGGGCGGTGCTGGAGCATCTGCATGACGTGAACCGCTGCCGCGCCCTTTTTGCGACGCATTACCATGAATTGACCGCACTTTCAGCCAAGCTGAGCGGGGTTGAAAACGCCAACGTCACCGCGCGCGAGTGGCACGGGGATCTGGTCTTTTTGCACGAAGTGAAAAAGGGGGCCGCCGACCGCAGCTATGGGGTGCAGGTCGCGCGGCTTGCGGGCCTGCCCGCTGCGGTCATCGAGCGCGCCAAGGTTGTGCTTGAGGCGCTGGAATCGGGCGAGCGCGAGGGCGCCGCACGACAGCGCGCCATGATCGACGACCTGCCACTGTTTCGCGTCGCGCCACCGCCGCTTGCGCCAAAGGGCGGCACGAAGCTGCAAACGCGGTTGCAAGAGCTGCACCCGGATGAGCTTTCACCCCGCGATGCGCTGGCGGTGCTTTATGAGCTTAAGGCGATTGCGCAAGAATAGCGCCTGTTCTTACGACTTCGGCGTTGACGAGACCCCCACCTGGGCGGGCCGCAAAAGGCGCTCGTGCAGCAAGAAGCCTTCCGTCATAACCTGAATGATATCGCCCGCCTTGGTGCCGGGAACTGGCGCCTCGAACATCGCCTGATGGTGGGCGGGGTCAAAGGTATCGCCCGGCTGCGGCACGATCGGCTCCATACCATGCTTGCTGAAGACGTTGATCAGCTCACGCAACGTAAGCTCAACGCCCTCGATCAGCGCAGACGCCGCAGTGCGCTGTTCATCTGTCACCACGTCGAGCGCGCGGCGCAGCGCATCATAAACCGGAAGCAGGTCGCGCGCGAGTTTTGTGCCGCCATATTGCTCGGCCTCGCGGCGGTCGCGCTCGGCGCGCTTGCGCATGTTTTCGGCATCCGCAAGGGCACGAATAAAGCGGTCTCGCATATCATCGCGTTCAGCGCGCAGCGCCTCTATTTCAGCACCGGCACCATCAAACTCCTCGTCAATCTGCGCCTGGTCTTCGGCAATCTCGTCTTTTTTCATATCGCCCATACACTTACCCCTTGCCCTGGCCGGAAAGCATCCGCCCGACCAGCTGCGCCGTATAGTCTACAATTGGCACGATGCGCGCGTAGTTGAGCCGCGTCGGCCCGATCACGCCCACAGCGCCGATGATCTTTCGGTCCGCGTTCATATATGGAGAGACCACCAGAGAGGAACCCGAAAGTGAGAAAAGCTTGTTCTCTGAGCCGATAAAAATGCGCACGCCGGCACCGCTTTCGGCCAGGTCGAGAAATTCGACAATGTCGCGTTTGCGCTCAAGCTCGTCAAACAGGCTGCGTACGCGGTCAAGATCATCGGCGTCAGTGTCAATCAGGTTGGCGCGGCCGCGCACGATAAGCCGCTCGTGCTGCTTGCCTGCGTTTTCCCATAGCGCCAAACCGCCTTCGACCATCTCGCGTGCCAGCACATCAAGCTCTTGTCGCCGCAGAGATATTTCTCGTGCAATATGAGTGCGCAGCTCTGAAAGCGTGCGGCCTTCGGCCAATGAGTTGAGAAAGTTTGCCGCTTCTCGCATCGATGACGGGGTTTGGCCGCGCGGCGGGGTGAAGACTCGGTTTTCTACCTGCCCATCGGCAAAAACCAGCACCACCAGCGCGCGGTCAGCGGCCAGACTGACGAATTCGATGTGGCGGATCGGGGCTTCGCGTTTGGGCGTAAGAACAAGGCTTGCGCCGTGCGTGATGGCCGACAGGACCGAGCCGACCCGATCAAGACGGGCGCCGACGCCAGGTTCATTGGCGCCAAGCGTGGCCTCGATCTTTTCGCGATCGGCAACCGCGACCTGCGCAACCTCCATCAGCCCGTCGACAAAGATCCGCAATCCGGCCTGCGTTGGAACCCTGCCCGCCGAAACATGCGGGCTGTCGAGCAGACCCATGAACTCGAGGTCTTGCATCACGTTGCGCACAGTCGCCGCCGAGACCTTTTCGCTAAGCGACCGGGCGAGGGTGCGTGAGCCGACCGGATCGCCGGATTCAAGATAAGTTTCGACAACGCGTCGAAAGACCTCGCGCGAGCGGTCATTCATCTCTGAAAGCAACACGGTTGCGTCTGACATCGGCATGCTCCTTGTGCCCGAGGTAAGTGCGGGGCGGCGGTACGTCAATCGGGGTTGCATCAAAGGGGGGTCCGCCTGTAATTGGCCGGGCAACAGGAAAGGACGACCCATGCGCCCCTCTGGCCGGAATTTGGATGAAATGCGCCCGATCATCATTGAGCCGGGGGTGATGCGTCACGCCGAGGGTTCGTGCCTGATCAAGGCGGGCGGAACACATGTGCTCTGCTCGGCCACAATTGAAGACAGGGCGCCGCAGTTTTTGAAGGGTTCCGGGCTGGGTTGGGTGACGGCTGAATACGGCATGTTGCCGCGCGCAACGAACTCACGCAATCGGCGCGAGGCGGCTGCTGGCAAGCAGACCGGGAGAACACAAGAGATTCAACGCCTTATCGGGCGAGCGCTGCGGGCAGGGGTAGACCGGCGCGCGCTTGGAGAACGCCAGATCGTGATCGACTGCGACGTAATTCAGGCCGACGGCGGCACGCGCTGCGCGTCAATCACGGGTGGCTGGGTGGCGCTTCGTATGGCGGTGAACGCGCTTTTGAAAACTGGTGTGATCACCTCTGATCCGCTCGTCGATCACGTTGTTGCTGTTTCTTGCGGGATCTATGGCGGGCAGCCGCTGCTTGATCTTGACTATGCCGAAGACAGCGAGGCCGGAACCGATGGCAATTTCATTCTTACCGGACGTGGGCGCCTTGTCGAAGTGCAGATGTCTGCCGAGGGGGCAACTTTTTCACGCGACGAGATGGGCAAGTTGCTCGATCTGGCCGAATTGGGTGGCGCGGCACTGGTTTCGGCGCAAAAGGCGGCGCTGGCATGAGACGCTTCACGGGGGACCGACTGCTTGTTGCCACGCATAATGCGGGTAAGCTTGAGGAAATGCGCGCAATGCTTGCGCCGCTCGGGATTGTCTGCGTTGGCGGGGCAGAGTTGGGGTTGCCCGAGCCGGAGGAAACCGAGAGCACCTTCATCGGCAATGCGCGCATCAAGGCCCACGCGGCGGCACGGGCAACCGGGCTTCCGGCGCTTGCCGACGACAGCGGGATTGAGGTTGACGCGCTTGGCGGCGCGCCGGGTGTCTATACTGCGGACTGGGCAGAAACCCCCACCGGGCGCGATTTTATGCAGGCGATGGAGCGAACCTGGGCTGAGTTAGAGACTGTTTCGGCGCCTTTTCCGCGCAGGGCGCGATTTCGCAGCACGCTGGTTCTGGCTTGGCCGGATGGGCACGACGAGGTGTTCGAGGGCAAATGTGAAGGTCAGGTCGTCTGGCCGATGCGGGGCGAGCAAGGGCACGGCTATGACCCGATGTTCGTGCCCGAGGGTCACCAGATCACATTTGCGGAAATGGACCCGGCGCTCAAGAACCGAATCAGTCACAGGGCAGACGCGTTTGGCAAGCTCATGCAGTGCTTGGCGGGCAGGATGCAGAGAATCTCAACCGGTTCGCCCTTCGAGGCAGCCATGAGTTACAGTCGGGCGGTGGTGAAAGGGCCGTGGTGCTTTGTTTCCGGCGTGACCGGCTACGATTATGCCACTATGACCATGCCCGATGACATCGCCGCGCAGGCCCGGAACTGTTTTGCCACCATTCGATGGGCACTGGAGCAAGGCGGATTCGAATTGGCCGACATCGTGCGGGTGCAGTACACCGTGACCGACGCCGCACTGGTTGACGCGCTCGCCCCGGCGCTGGGTGAGTCGCTGGGCTATATCCGCCCCGCTGCAACCATGGTGATTGCCGGGTTGATCCGCCCTGAAATGAAGGTCGAGATTGAAGTTACCGCGTTCAAGGGCTGAACGATGGAAGACTGGCAGCACGGGGGATTTGGGCTTTACATCCACTGGCCCTTTTGCGCTTCAAAGTGCCCCTATTGCGATTTCAACAGCCATGTCGCAACCAAAATTGACCAAAATCGCTGGCTTAGAGCCTATTTGGCGGAGATCGACCGCATCGGCGCCGAGACCCGCGGACGGGTGCTGAACACTGTGTTCTTTGGCGGCGGCACGCCTTCGCTGATGGACCCGGCGATCGTCCATGGCGTGCTGGACCGTGTGCGCGCAACTTGGGTGATGGCGAACGATCTTGAGGTGACGCTAGAGGCGAACCCCGGCAGCGTTGAGGCGGGCCGCTTTCGGGGCTATGCCGACGCCGGCGTAAACCGGCTTTCGATGGGGGTTCAGGCGCTCAACGACACCGATTTGCGGCGGCTTGGGCGGATGCACTCGGTTGCCGAGGCCCGCGCCGCGTTTGACATTGCGGGTGCGGCCATCGAGCGCGTGAGCTTTGATCTGATCTACGCCCGACAGGACCAGACACTTGCCGACTGGAAGCTTGAACTGCGTCAGGCGCTCGCGATGGCAGTGGGCCATTTCTCGCTCTATCAACTGACCATCGAAGAGGGCACTGTCTTTGGTGCGCGACGGGCGGCAGGCAAGCTTCGGGGTTTGCCGCCAGACGACGCCGCAGCGGATATGTATCTGGCAACACAAGATATTTGCGCTGCAGCCGGAGTGCCTGCCTACGAGGTTTCGAACCACGCGCGGCCCGGTCAGGAAAGCCGCCACAACCTGATCTACTGGCGTTATGGTGACTATGCGGGCATCGGGCCCGGCGCGCACGGTCGGCTTACGCTTGCGGGCGCGCGTTGGGGAACCGAGGCGCCGCGTGCGCCTGGCGCCTGGCTTGAGCAGGTTGAGGCGGGTCGGCCGGGCGAGTTGCCGCGCGAGCGGCTGAGCGCGCGAGACCAAGGCTCGGAGCTGCTGCTGATGGGGCTTCGGCTTGGCGAAGGCGTGGACATGGCCCGTTATGCTTCGGTTTCCGGGGTGGGCCTACCGGAATCGGCTGTGAACCGCCTTCAGGGTCTTAGGGTGATCGAGGTTTCGGGCGGCACCATCAAGGCAACGACTACTGGCCGCCCAATTCTGAACGCGATCTTGCGCGATCTGCTTGCATAGAGCCTATTGGTGCATGCCGCTGAGGGCCTGGCAAAGCTCATCAAGCTGATCGAGGTTGCGATAGGTGATGACCAGATTGCCGCCATCCAGCCCCTTGTGATCAATCACCACGCGCATGCGCAGATGCGCCGACAAGTCTTGTTCAAGCGCCCGTGTGTCCGCGTCTTTTTCAGGGCGCGCGCCGCGGGGGCGGGTAGGCTTTGTGGCGGGCGCCTTGGCAAGCCGCTCGGTCTCAC
>JAHYIZ010000044.1 GCA_019429405.1 Paracoccaceae bacterium | reverse complement strand
TGCGCCGCACCTCTGCAGGCACCGCGCCGCCCCGCCCCAGCTCGCCCGCGCTGACCCCGGTCAGCGTCGCCATGTAAACCACGATCAGCTGCAGCAGGCACGGCGTCAGCGTGGCCGACAAAAGGCCCGCGGCAAGCGCCATTGCCATGGTCGGCGATTTCAGCACGTTGGCCTCTGGCGGATATTCGATCGGCAGGCTCCATTCCGCCAGCCTTGGCGTCGAATCAAGATCCCACTCCGAGGTGATGACCACTCCAACCCGCGTGGTGGCGTCGGAAATGATCGGCGCGCCATCCGCCCCGGTGCGCTGAAAGCGCACCACGGTCGAACGGTGGTGGTCGGTATCAAGCGGGCCATCGTAATCGAACGGCGCATAGCTGACGCCATCGACCACAAGTTCGGCCTTGGGCAAGACCTGCGGCAAAGGCGTGTCATGCGTGGTTTCGCTGACGATGAACACGAGGTATTTGTCAGGCTCAAACGAGGCGCGCACCCGCGCCGTCGCCGTGCGCGCAAAGTATAGCTCGGTGCCGAACAGCACCGTGGTTTCCGCCTCGCCGGGGCCGAAGGCATAGCGGGTGACGGATTGACCGGTGGTGCGCTCTTCGGCAATGCGCGCCGACATCACCTCGCCGCCGACATTCTGCAGCAGGTTCCGCCCCTCGAAGAAATAGGGAAACACCAGCCAGGCTGACGCCAGCACCAATGTTATCAACAGCACTGTCGCAAGCCGCGCGCCGCGCCATATGCCACGAGCGCGCTTGCCGCTTGCCCCCGCCGTACCTGCGACGGCGGCGTGCAGCGTCTCGGGGGCGTTGGTCATGGTGTAGCTCCTTGCTTGCTGGCCATGACGGGGTCCCGGCGCGGCCAATGATGGCTTTGCGTCTGGCAGCACAGGCGGTGCGGGGCAATCGGGCGAAGTGCCGCAGATCGGATGTTCTGGAAATCACAGGTGCGTAACATTATGATAAATAATCATTTTATGGAATTTCGGTTGCTCTGCATCCATATGCCGCAGACCGGTTTCGTGGAAAACATGACACATTCTAGGTTGCTTGCGGGGCGCCACGAGTCGCCGCCCCGTGTCGCCGCCCCGTGAAATCTGGAGTACTGCGTGAATCTTGCCGTCGTAACAAACCGTCCGGTTGACGAATTCGGCTTTCCCATTTCGGGCGAGCTTGAGGGTATCGACCGCGCTGGAATTACCGAGGTCAGCTTGCAGTTGCTGCACAGCTACGGCGTGACCATGCCGCAGGTGGTGGAAAACGCCGGCAGCGCGCTGGCGCGGCTGGCCTGTCGGCGCTACTTTGGTGGCAACGCGCAGGCCCGATCGGTGGTGGTTCTGGCGGGCAATGGCAATGTCGGCGCTGCGGTGCTGACCGCCGCGCGGCGGTTGCTGATCTGGGGCGCGCAGGTGAAGCTGGTCACCGCGCGTACGCAACGCGCATCACTGGGGCTGGCGGCGCGGCAAATGGCCGTGCTGGCGCGGCTGGGGGTTGCGCCACAAGACCCGCCTGACCTTGAGCCGGATCTGATCATTGACGGGCTGACCGGCTATGACCCCGATGCGCTGCCCGATGGTCGCTGCGGCAAGCTGATCGCATGGGCCAATGCCAGACAGGCGCCCGTGCTCGCGTATGAATCTCCCGCAGGGGCGTTTTCGCGCAGGGCCGGCAGCACAGCACTTGTGGCAGATGCGACCTTGATGGTGGGGATGCCGAAGACGCAGCTTATGGCCACCACGGCGGCACGCCAGGTTGGCGCGCTTTATCTGGCCGATATTTCAATTCCGCCAAGCCTCTGGCAAGGCCTTGCCCACCCGTTGCGCGCGCCGTGCTTTGCGCGGGGCGACATTTTGAAGGTGCTCCGGCCCGGCGAGAGGGGCTGAGCAAGCGCTGCGCGTTTCAGGTGCGCCCCGAAAGGGTGCACAGGCCGGTTGCCGCGCAAGCCGCAGTTTGGTGCAAGTAACTGCTGACCGTCGCGCCAAACCTGCTATTCCCGGCGGTGCATGCGGAAACGTGAGGGGCGGGCATGGAAACAAGCTTTGTCGGCGCATTGCTTGAGGCGGTGCCGCAGGCGCTGCTGTTGATCGCTGATGATGCGCGTATCACGGCGGCGAATGCGCCTGCGCGGGCGCTCTTTGGGGCCGAGGTGGTCGGGCGCCACTATGCGCTGGCGTTGCGCCAGCCGGGGCCGCTTGCCGCCATTGAGGTGGCGTTGGCCGACCGCCGCGAGGCGAGCGCGCAGCATGTGCACAGCGACCGCGGCGGCCAGACAGTCTATCGGTTGCGCCTGCGCCCGGTGGCAGGCGAGGGCCGCTTTGGCGTGCTGGCAAGTTTCGAGGATGTCAGCGAGGCCGCGCAGATCGGCCAGTTCCGCCGAGATTTCGTGGCCAATGTCAGCCACGAGCTGCGCACCCCGTTGACCTCGCTTCTGGGGTTCATAGAAACCCTGCAAGGCCCCGCGAAAGATGACCCAAAGGCAAGGGCGCGGTTTCTGGCGGTCATGGCCGCCGAGGCCGAGCGGATGAACCGCCTTGTGCGCGATTTGCTGCATCTGAGCCGGGTCGAGGGCGAAGAGCGTGTGCGCCCCGCCGCGCGGGTCGATCTGGCGGCGGTGCTTGCAGGGGTTATCGAAACATTGGGGCCGATGGCCGAGCGCGCCGGGGTGCAGATCGCGCGGGGCGGCGAGGCAGGCCCCGCTTGGCTGCGTGGCGACGCCGACCAGCTTGCTCAGGTATTCCAGAACCTCGTTGAAAACGCCGTGAAATATGGCGCGGAAGGCGGGCAGGTGGCGGTGACCCTGCGCCGCGCGCCGCAGGATGAAACCCTGCGCGTACCCGCTTTCGCGGTGGATGTGACCGACCGCGGAGAGGGCATCGCGCCCGAACACATCCCGCGCCTGACCGAGCGATTCTACCGGGTCGATACCCACCGTTCACGCGCCGAGGGCGGCACCGGGCTGGGGCTCGCGATCGTCAAGCACATCGTGCAGCGCCATCGCGGCAGGCTCGCCATAACCAGCGTACCGGGCGGCGGCTCGACCTTTACTGTCGTTTTGCCTTCCGAATAGCGCGCCATTCTGGCGTGTCATGTAACTGTTACAAAACTGTCGCAAAAGCATTGTGCGCCCGCATTAGGCATCCCGCAAGACCGCCATCCGGGTGGTCCTGATGACAGGAGAACGTGATGCCCCATTTCAAACTTACCGTGTCGGCGCTGGCGCTGGCGCTGGTTGCGGTTTCGGCCACTGCCGCCGTCGCCCGCGATCAGGTGCGTATGGTCGGCTCGTCGACCGTATTTCCCTATTCGCAAGCGGTCGCCGAAGAATTTGCCAACATGACCGGCAAGCCCTCGCCGGTGATCGAATCGACTGGCACCGGCGGCGGCTTCAAGCTGTTCTGTGAAGGTGTCGGTGAAAACAAGGCCGACATTACCGGCGCCTCGCGCGCCATCAAGAAATCGGAATACGATCTTTGCGTCGCCAATGGCGTGACCGATATCACCGAAGTGCTGATCGGCTATGACGGCCTGTCGCTTGCGGTATCGCGCACCAGCCCGTTTGACTGGGCGCTGACCGAAAAGCAGATCTATCAGGCCCTTGCCGCAGAAACCGATGTCAACGGCGCCTGGGTTGCGAACCCCTACAAGAAGTGGTCCGAGATTGACCCGAGCCTGCCCGATGTCGCGATTCTGGCCTATGGCCCGCCGCCCACCTCGGGCACCCGCGACGCCTTTGTTGAGCTGGTCCTGCATGACGGCTGCAAGCAGCTTGATTTCTACAAGGCGCTGGACGCCGACAAGAAGGCCGCATTCCTGACCGAGAGCTGCTCGCGCATGCGCCAGGACGGGCCCTTCGTCGAAGCGGGCGAGAACGACAACCTGATCGTGCAGCGGATCGAAGCCGATACCAGCGCGATCGGCATTTTCGGCTACTCGTTCCTCTATGAGAACAGCGACAAGCTTGCGGGCATTCCGGTTGATGGTGTGGCGCCGAGCGCTGAAACCATTGCCGATTTCAGCTACGGCGTAGCGCGCCCGCTTTATGTCTACATCAAGAACGCGCACCGCGGCGTGATCCCGGGGCTTGCCGAGTTCATTGACGAGTTCGTTTCGGATGCGGCGATGGGCGACGGCGGCTACATGCAAGAGCGAGGGCTGACCGTGCTCGCGCCCGAAACGCTGGCCGTAGTGCAGACGGCTGCCACCTCGGCGGCGCCGCTTGCCGCCCCGGCGAAGTAAAACCTTCCGCCGCCCGCGCCGCGAAGGTGCGGGCGGCCCTTTCACCGCGTGAGCTGCCATGACCCTTGCCGCATTCCTGCTTTTGTTCCTTGCCAGCCTTGCGGGCTGGGTCTGGAACCGTCGTGCCGCGGCCGCGCTGTGGCGGGGTGGGGCGCGGTTGCATTCGTTACCAAGTTATCATGGCGGCACGGCGGCATTGGCGGTGGCGGTGCCGGGCCTCGCGCTCATCTTCATTTGGCTTTCGCTGCAAGGCGCTGCGATCGACTGGCTGGTGCTGGCGTCGCTGCCCGACGCGGCGATGGCAGGGCAAGATCCGGGCGCGCGGGCGCTGCTGCAATCTGAAATCGCATCGCTGGCGCGCGGGCAGGTGTTTGGCACGCCCGAGCCGTGGAAGCTTGAGGCGGCCGCGCGTCTGACCCTGCTCGGGCAGACCTCGCGTGCACTTTTGCTGGGCGCCGTGGCGCTGATTTCTGTAGCGGCGATTTTCCTCGCGCGCAGGCGGGTGGCCGCCGCCTTTCGCGCCCGCCAGAACGTCGAGCACATTCTGCTGGGCCTGATGATCGGCTGCGCGCTGGTCGCGATTTTCACCACCATCGGCATTGTCGCCTCGCTTGCTGTCGAAAGCGCGCGGTTTTTCAGCATGGTGCCGATGCGCGAGTTCCTATTCGGCACCGCATGGGAACCGCAAATACCGATCCGCGCCGATCAGGTGGCGGGGGTAGGGGCATTTGGCTGGCTGCCGGTCATTCTGGGAACCATCGTCATAACCGTGATCGCGGTGGGGTTCGCGGTGCCGGTAGGGCTCTTTTCGGCTGTTTACCTCAACGAATTCGCCTCGCCCCGGCTGCGCGCGGTGGCCAAGCCGCTTTTGGAGATGCTCGCGGGCATTCCGACCGTGGTTTACGGGTTTTTTGCGGTGCTGACGGTGGCACCCGCGCTGCGCAGTTTTGCGGCGGGCTGGGGCATCGACGTGGCGCCCAATACCGCGCTGGTGGCGGGCGGAGTAATGGGGATCATGCTTATTCCCTTCATCGCCTCGTTTGCCGATGACGCGCTTTCGGCAGTGCCGCGCGCCTTGCGCGATGGCAGCCTGGCGCTTGGCGCGACCCGTGCCGAGACGGTGACCAAGGTGCTGATCCCCGCCGCCATTCCGGGCATTGCCGGGGGCGTGCTGCTGGCGGTCAGCCGCGCGGTGGGTGAAACCATGATCGTGGTGATGGCGGCGGGGCTGATTGCGCGCATGACCATCAACCCGCTTGACAGTGTGACCACGGTCACGGTGCAGATCGTGACCCTGCTGATCGGCGACACCTCGTTTGACAACCCCAAGACGCTTGCGGCTTTCGCGCTGGGGATGATGCTGTTTCTGGTGACGCTGGGCATCAACGTGCTGGCACTGCGGTTGGTGCGCAAGTACCGCGAAATTTATGACTGAGGGGCAGATGGCACATTTCAACCCCGGCCTGCTGCGCCGCCGCAAGCGCAATGAGGTGGTTCTGCGCGGCCTTGGTTTCAGCGCGCTGGCGCTGGCCGCGCTGATGCTGGCGCTGCTGGTCGGCTCGCTGGTTTCGACCGGCTGGCAGGCTTTCACGCAAACCCATATCCGCATCGAGTTTCCGGTCAGCGCCGAGCGGGTAAAGCCCGATGACATCGCCAAAGGCAACTTCCGCGCGGCTGTGCAGGATGCGATGCAAGCGGCGCTGCCCGGCCTGCCCGCACCCGAGGCGCGCAAACTGTCGGCAATGCTTTCCAACGGCGCGCAGTTTCGGCTGCGCGACGTGGTGCTGGCCGACCCCGCGCTGATCGGGGGCAGCGTTGCCCTGACGGTGCCGGTTTCCGACCCCTATGACCAGCTCAACAAGGGCCTGATCGACCGCGCCACGCCCGAGGCCAACCGCCGCCTGAAAGATGCCGAGATTGCGGCGTTTGACACGCTCGCCGCCGAAGGCCGGGTCAGCCGCCCGCTGAACTGGGCACTTCTGACCAACGCCGATTCGCGCTTTCCTGAACTCGCAGGCCTGCGCGGCGCGCTGGTGGGGTCTTTCTACGCGCTGGCCACCTGCTTTTTGCTAGCTTTCCCGCTGGGCATCGGTGCCGCGGTCTATCTTGAGGAATTCGCGCCGAAAAACCGCCTGAGCGACATTATCGAGATCAACATCAACAACCTTGCGGCGGTGCCTTCGGTGGTGTTCGGCCTGTTGGCGCTGGCGGTATTTCTGGGCTGGTTCGGCATGCCGCGATCATCGCCCTTTGTGGGTGGGCTGACGCTGGCGCTCATGACCCTGCCGACGATCATCATCGCCACCCGCGCGGCACTCAAGGCGGTGCCGCCAAGCATCCGCGAAGCGGCATTGGGCATTGGCGCCTCGCGCCAGCAGGTGGTGTTTCACCATGTGCTGCCGCTGGCCATGCCCGGCATCATGACCGGCACCATCATCGGGCTGGCGCAGGCGCTGGGTGAAACCGCACCGCTGTTGTTGATCGGCATGAACGCCTTTCTGACCGCCAGCCCTGCCACACCGTTTGATGCGTCAACCGCGCTGCCCACGCAGATCTTCCTTTGGGCCGACAGCCCGGAGCGCGGCTTTGCCTCGCGCACCTCGGCGGCCATTCTTGTGCTGCTGACATTCCTCGCAGCGATGAACGCGCTGGCAATTTTTCTGCGCGCGAGGTTCGAGCGCAAATGGTAAAACCGGAGACCCCGATGCAGACGCCGTCCAAGATCAGCGCCCAAGGCGTGAACGTGCACTACGGCACCACGCAGGCGCTACAAGATGTGAGCGTGGAAATTGCGCCCGCCACCGTGACCGCGTTCATCGGCCCCTCGGGCTGTGGCAAATCCACGTTTCTGCGCTGCCTGAACCGGATGAACGACACCATCGTGGGGTGCCGTGTCGAAGGGCGCATCACGCTCGATGGCCAAGACATCTACGCGCCCTCGGTGGACCCTGTGCAACTGCGCGCGCAGGTCGGCATGGTGTTTCAAAAGCCGAACCCGTTTCCCAAGTCGATCTATGAGAATGTCGCCTATGGCCCGCGCATCCATGGCCTTGCGCGCGGGCGCGCCGATCTGGACGAGATCGTTGAAAAATCGCTGCGCCGTGCAGCACTTTGGGGCGAGGTGAAAGATCGGCTCGATGCGCCCGGCACCGGGCTTTCGGGCGGCCAGCAGCAGCGGCTTTGCATCGCGCGCGCCATTGCCACCGCGCCCGAGGTGTTGCTGATGGACGAACCATGCAGCGCCCTTGACCCGATTGCCACCGCGCAGGTTGAGGAACTGATTGACGAGCTGCGCGCCACTTTCGCGGTGGTGATCGTCACCCATTCGATGCAGCAGGCGGCGCGAGTCAGCCAGAAAACCGCGTTCTTCCACCTCGGGTCGCTGGTGGAGTTTGGCGAGACCGGGCAGATTTTCACCACCCCGCGCGATCCGCGCACCGAAAGCTACATCACCGGCCGGATTGGTTGAGGAGCACGCCATGAGCCAGGAACATATCGCCGCAGCGTTTGACCGCGACCTAGAGCGCATTCAGGCGCTGGTCATGAAGATGGGCGGGCTGGCCGAAGCCGCGCTCAACGATGCCGCGATGGCGCTTGAGGCGCGTGACGGTGAGCTGGCCGCACAGGTGCGGGCGGGCGATGCCGCGCTTGATGCGCTGGAAGAGGAAATCAACATTGAATGCGCGCGCCTGATCGCGCTGCGCGCGCCAACTGCGGGCGATTTGCGCACCATCCTGACCGTGATGAAGGTCGCGGCGGCGCTAGAGCGCTGCGGCGATTACGCGAAAAACCTTGCCAAGCGGTCGCTGGTGCTGGCCGATCTGCCGCGCGTTGAAGGGGCGGCGGGGTCGATTCGGCGGATGGCGCGGCAGGTGGGGTTGCTTTTGCGCGACGCGCTTGATGCCTACGCGCGCCGTGATGCCGATCTTGCGCGCGAGGTGCGCGCGCGCGACGAGGAAGTGGATCAGATGTATGGCGCGCTCTTTCGCGAGTTCGTCACCCACATGATGGCCGACCCGCGGTTGATCTCGCCCTGCCTGCATCTGCATTTCATTGCCAAGAACATCGAGCGCGTGGGCGACCACGCCACGGGCATTGCCGAACAGGTCATCTACCTTGTCTCGGGCACGCTGCCTGATGAGGCGCGGCGCAAGGATGAGGGCGCGACCCTTGGCCAGCCGGGCAGGGGGGTCTGATGGCCGCCGGGCGCGCCACCGTGCTGCTGGTTGAAGACGAACCGGCGCAGCGCGAACTTCTGGCCTATAACCTCGAATCCGAGGGCTACGAGGTGATCACCGCCACCAACGGCGAAGAAGCGCTGCTGGTGGTGGGCGAGCGCTCGCCTGATCTGGTGGTGCTTGACTGGATGATGCCGCAGGTTTCGGGGCTGGAAGTCTGTCGCCGCCTGAAGGCGCGGGTTGCGACGCGCGATCTGCCGGTGCTGATGCTGTCGGCGCGGTCCGAAGAGGCCGACAAGGTGCGCGGGCTTGAAACCGGCGCCGACGATTATGTAAGCAAACCCTATGCGCTGGCCGAGTTGATGGCGCGCGTGCGTGCCTTGCTGCGCCGCACCCGCCCCGCTGCGGTGGGGCAGGTGCTGGAATGGGGCGATATCCGGCTTGACCCCGAAACCCACCGTGTCACGCGCGCCGATGTCGGCCTGAAACTCGGGCCGACCGAGTTTCGCCTGCTTTCCACCTTCCTAGAACGCCCCGGCCGGGTCTGGAGCCGCGAGCAATTGCTGGACCGGGTCTGGGGGCGTGAGATCTACGTTGATACCCGCACCGTCGATGTGCATGTGGGGCGGCTGCGCAAGGTATTGGCCCGCGCGGGCGGCGCCGACCCGATCCGCACCGTGCGCGGCGCAGGCTACGCGCTGGGGTAAGCCGGGCGCGGCACCCGAAGGCGCCGCACCCGTTCGCACGCTCAGGCCAGATCGAAACGGTCGAGCATCATCACCTTGTTCCATGCCGCCACGAAATCGTGCACGAACGCCGCCTCGCCGTCGCCGCTGGCATAGACCTCGGCCAGCGCCCGCAATTGCGAGTTGGAGCCGAAGATCAGGTCCACCCGGGTGCCGGTCCATTTCAGCGCGCCGGTGGCGCGGTCGTGGCACTCAAACACCTCGCCCGCCGGTTTCCACTCGGTTCCCATGTCAAGCAGGTTCACGAAGAAATCGTTGGTCAACTGCCCCGGTCGCTTGGTGAAAACTCCATACGGCACGTCGCCCGCATTGGCACCCAGCACCCGCAGACCACCCACCAGCACGGTCATTTCCGGCGCAGACAAGGTCAGCAGTTGCGCGCGGTCCACCAGCAGTTCTTCGGCCCGAACGCTGTAATCGGCCTTGAGGTAGTTGCGAAAGCCGTCGGCAACCGGTTCGAGCACGGCAAAGCTTTCGGCGTCGGTCTGTTCGGCCAGCGCATCCATACGCCCCGGTGTAAAGGGCACCTGCACGGCATGGCCCGCAGCCTTCGCCGCAGCCTCAACCGCCGCCGCACCGCCCAGCACGATCAGGTCGGCCAGCGAGACCCGCTTGCCGCCCTTCTGCGCCGCGTTGAACGCCTTTTGCACGCCTTCAAGTGTATGCAACACATGCGCCAGTTGCGCGGGCTGGTTTACCTCCCAGTCCTTTTGCGGCGCAAGGCGAATGCGCGCGCCGTTGGCGCCGCCACGTTTGTCCGACCCGCGGAAGGTAGAGGCCGAGGCCCATGCGCTGCCAACCAGTTGTGCGACCGTCAGCCCGGTGCCGAGGATCTGCGCCTTGAGCGCGGCAATGTCGGCCTCATCAATCAGCGGGTGGTTCACCGTCGGGATCGGGTCTTGCCAGATCAGGTCTTCGGCGGGCACCTCGGCGCCCAGATAGCGCGCCTTGGGCCCTTGGTCGCGGTGCGTCAGCTTGAACCACGCGCGCGCGAAGGCATCTGCAAAGACGTCGGGGTTCGCCAGATAGTAGCGCGCGATGGGCTCATAGATGGGGTCATAGCGCAGGGCAAGGTCGGCGGTGGTCATCATCGGGCGGTGCTTGATCGCGGGGTCATGCGCATCGGCGATCATGTCTTCGGGGGCCACGTCGCGGGCCAGCCAGATCTGCGCCCCGGCAGGCGACAGCGCAAGTTCCCATTCATACTGGAACAGCACGCGCAGATAGCCCATGTCCCATGTGGTGGGGTTGGGTTTCCACGCGCCCTCGATGCCCGAGCCGGTGGTGTGAATGCCATGGCCGGTGCCGAAGGCATTTTTCCAGCCAAGGCCCATTTCCTCAATCGGGGCGGCCTCGGGTTCGCGGCCAAGCAGGGCGGGGTCGCCCGCGCCATGGGCCTTGCCAAAGGTGTGACCGCCTGCGATCAGCGCCACGGTTTCTTCGTCATTCATCGCCATCCGCCCAAAGGTCGCGCGGATGTCCTTGCCCGAGGCGGCGGGCACGGCCTTGCCGTTCGGGCCTTCGGGGTTGACGTAGATCAGGCCCATCTGCACGGCGGCCAGCGGGTCTTCCAGCTGCCGGTCACCGGCATAGCGGGCGTCGTCCAGCCAGGCGTCTTCCTTGCCCCAGTAGATGTCTTCTTCGGGTTCCCACACATCGGCGCGCCCGCCGCCAAAGCCGAAGGTCTTGAAGCCCATCGATTCCAGCGCCACGTTGCCGGCAAGTATCATCAGATCGGCCCACGAAATCGCACGCCCGTATTTTTGCTTGATCGGCCACAGCAGGCGGCGCGCCTTGTCGAGGTTCACGTTGTCGGGCCATGAATTCAGCGGCGCAAAGCGCTGCGTGCCGGTCGAGGCGCCGCCCCGGCCATCGCCCGTGCGGTAGGTGCCCGCACTGTGCCACGCCATGCGGATGAAGAGCGGGCCGTAATGGCCATAATCGGCCGGCCACCAGTCTTGCGAATCCGTCATCAACGCGGCGAGGTCTTTTTTCAGCGCCGCAAGGTCAAGCGCCTTGAAGGCCGCCGCATAATCGAACTCGGCGCCCAGCGGGTTCGATGATCCCGAATGCTGGTGCAGGATCCTGAGGTTCAACTGGTCCGGCCACCAGTCGCGGTTTGATCTTGCCGCGAAGGTTGCATGTTTGGCGCCGCTATGGTGCACCGGGCATTTGCCGCCGGTTTCGCTGCTTGTCCCGCTCATGTCATTCTCCATTTCTGCTGCTTGCTATCTGGGTGCGCGGGGGCCCGTGTTCCAGCCTTGCCGCGTGCTGCGCGAGCTTTACCCGAGCCCTGCCATTAGATAAAGTTTGATGATCTGATAGGTATGATAAGGCCCTCTTATGAAAACCCTGACACTCAGGCAATTGCGCTATTTTGAGGCGCTGGCGCGGCACCGCCACTTTGGCCGCGCCGCCGATGCCTGCGCCATTTCGCAGCCCGCCCTGTCAATGCAGATCCGCGAGCTGGAAGCATCGCTGGGCACCGCGCTGTTTGAACGCGGCGCGCGGGTGCTGCGCCTGACCAGCTTTGGCGAAGCCTTTGCCCCGCGCGTGACCGCGATCTTGCGCTCGGTCGATGAGCTTGGCGATCTGGCGCGCGCCTCGCAGGCGCATCTGGCGGGGCGGCTGCGCCTGGGCGTGATTCCGACCGTAGCACCCTACCTTTTGCCCACGATCATGGCGAACCTGAACCGCATGAACGCCAGCCTCGATCTGCATGTGCGCGAAACCCTGACGCCGAAACTGCTGCGCGAACTGGCCGACGGAAACCTTGATGCCGCAATCGTGGCGCTGCCCGTTTCGGAACCCTCGCTGACCGAGGTTGCCTTGTTTTCGGAAAACTTCGTGCTGGCCCGCCCGCCGCAAGACGCGCAAAAGCCGGTGCCCGATCGTGCCGCACTTGGCGAAATGCGGTTGCTGTTGCTGGAAGAAGGGCATTGCTTTCGGGATCAGGCGCTGGCGTTTTGCGCCCGGCCCGCGGCGCGCGCGCATGATCTGCTCGACGCCAGTTCGTTGACGACACTGGTGCAGATGGTCAGCGCGGGCATCGGCGTGACCTTGATCCCGGAAATGGCCGTGGCGGTCGAAACGCGGCTGGCGCCGGTTTCAATCGCGCGTTTTGCGCCGCCACAACCCGCGCGCACCATCGGCATGATCTGGCGCAAGACCAGCCCGCTTGGCCCGCAACTGATGCAGGTGGCCGAGGTGGTTCGCCGGTCTGCGCTGACGCTGCGCGGGGCGCAGGCACCAGCTCCGGCGGCGCCCTGAAGCGGGCAGCGCCCGGTCAGCCCTTTTTCTTCGCCTCGGCCGCGGCCTTCATGCGGGCCAGCAATTCGGCCTTGGTAAAGCGCGCGCCAAACGGGTTCTGCTCGGTTCCCTTGGCGTTATGTTCGGTGTGCCGTGGTGCGTTCTTGCCCTTGGGGGTCGCACCCGATTTGCCGTAGTCCATCGTGATGCCCTTGTGGTTGGGGTGGTGCGTGCACCTGCCCGCGCCGCCCGCGTTCGCGTGGCCCGATACCGCATGAAAGACCGCCGGGGTCAAGCCCGATGCGGCGTCACGGGTGTGCAGAAATCTCAGGTTCGGCTGTTGCGGGCCTTGACCTTACCCCCGCCGGAACCCCTATGTGTGATCGGTAATCGAAACCCAGCGAGGCATACATGACCGCTCTTCAGCACCTGAACCTGTCTGTCGAGGGCATGTCTTGCGCGTCTTGCGTAGGCCGGGTCGAACGCGCGTTGCGCGCCGTGCCGGGGGTGGCAAGCGCCGCGGTGAACTTGGCCAATGAGACCGCGCAGGTGGACTATGGCGCCCCCGCCGATGCGCTGGGCATTGCCGCGGCGCTTGAACAGGTGGGCTACCCGGCGGCGAGCGCCGAGCTGACGCTTGAGGTGCAGAATATGTCATGCGCATCTTGCGTGGGGCGGGTCGAGCGGGCACTGGCGGCGGTGCCGGGGGTGCTTGAGGCGCGTGTGAACCTTGCCAGTGAAACGGCGCAGGTGCGCTATCTCGACGGGCCGGTGACGCCCGATGTGCTGGTGCGCGCCGCAACTGCCGCTGGCTATCCGGCCACGCTCAAGGGCCACACGCTGACCGCCACCGACACCACCGCGCGCAAAGATGCCGAGGCGCTGCATCTGGGCCAGTTAACGCTCTTCGCTGCACTTCTGGCGCTGCCGGTATTCGTGCTTGAAATGGGCAGCCACCTCGTGCCGTCGTTTCACCACTGGGTCTTGATGAACATTGGCCAGCAGATGAGCTGGTTTGTGCAATTCGTGCTGACCACGGTGGTGCTGGTCGGGCCGGGGCAGCGGTTTTACCGCAAGGGCTACCCGGCGCTGCTGCGCGGCGCGCCCGACATGAACAGCCTCGTCGCTTTGGGCACTTCGGCCGCCTACGGCTATTCCGTCGTCGCCACGTTCTTTCCCGCGCTTTTGCCCGCCAACACCCGCGCCGTCTACTATGAGGCGGCGGCGGTAATCGTGGTGCTGATCCTGCTCGGCCGCTTTCTGGAGGCGCGCGCCAAGGGTCGCACCGGCGCAGCGATCCGCAAATTGGTGGGTCTGCAAGCCAAAAGCGCCACCGTTGAACGCGACGGCGCCGAGGTGGAATTGCCGATTGCCGAAATCGTGGTGGGCGATGTGCTGCGCGTGCGCCCCGGCGAGAGAATCGCCGTTGATGGCGAGGTGACGGCGGGCGCCAGCTACGTTGACGAAAGCATGATCACCGGCGAGCCGGTGCCGGTGGCCAAGGCACCCGGCGCCTCGGTGGTGGGCGGCACCGTAAACGGCACCGGCGCCTTCAGCTTTCGCGCCACCAAGGTCGGCGCAGATACCATGCTGGCGCAGATCATCCAGATGGTCGAACAGGCGCAGGGCGCCAAGCTGCCGATTCAGGGGCTGGTTGATCGCATCACGCTGTGGTTCGTGCCCGTGGTCATGGCGGTTGCGGCGCTGACCGTGGCGGTCTGGCTGATCTTTGGCCCCGACCCGGCGCTGACACATGCGCTGGTGGCGGGGGTGGCGGTGCTGATCATCGCCTGCCCCTGCGCGATGGGCCTTGCCACGCCGACCTCGATCATGGTCGGCACCGGGCGCGCCGCCGAACTTGGCGTGCTCTTTCGCAAGGGCGATGCGTTGCAAGGCCTGCAAGGCACGCGCATCGTGGCGCTTGACAAGACCGGCACGCTGACCGTGGGCCACCCGGTGCTGACCGACCTCGACCTTGCGCCGGGGCAGACACGCGCCACGGTGCTGGCGCTGCTGGCGGCGGTCGAACAGATGTCGGAACACCCGATTGCCGCCGCCATCGTCGCGGCGGCGAAGGCCGAGGGGCTGGCCCTGCCCAAGGCCGAAGGCTTTGCCTCGATCACCGGCATGGGCGTGCAGGCGCAGGTCGAAGGCAGCACCGTGCTGATCGGCGCCGACCGGATGATGCTGCGCGAGGGGGTCGACATTTCGGCGCTTGCGGCCACGGGTGCCTTGCTGGCTGAGGCTGGCAAGACCCCGCTTTATGCCGCCATCAACGGCACGGCGTCGGCGGTGATTGCGGTCTCCGACCCGGTCAAGCCCGGCAGCCATGACGCGATTGCGGCGCTGCACCGGCTGGGGCTGAAAGTGGCGATGATCACCGGCGACAATGCCGCCACCGCCGCCGCCATCGCGCGCGACCTTGGCATCGACGATGTGGTGGCCGAGGTTCTGCCCGCGGGCAAGGTCGATGCGCTGAACGCGCTGCGCGCAGGCGGCGCCCGGCTGGCCTATGTTGGCGACGGCATCAACGATGCGCCCGCGCTCGCGCATGCCGATGTCGGCATCGCCATTGGCACCGGCACCGATGTCGCAATTGAAAGCGCCGATGTGGTGCTGATGTCAGGCGACCTTGGCGGCGTGGTCAACGCTTTTGACATTTCTGCCCGCACCATGCGCAACATCCGCCAGAACCTTTTCTGGGCCTTCGGCTACAACGTCGCGCTGATCCCGGTGGCGGCGGGGGTGCTTTACCCCGCCTTCGGGGTTCAGCTTTCGCCGGTGCTGGCCGCAGGCGCCATGGCGATTTCCAGCGTGTTCGTCCTGACCAACGCGTTGCGCCTGCGCTTCGTGCGCCCGGTGCTGGGTGCCCTGGCTCAAGGCCAGCGCGCCTAGTGCCGCAGCAAAAAGGCGTCACTTTGCCAGCAGGCGACCACCTCTGACGCCGCCGAAGACCGCATGCCCAGCCGCGCCATGATGTGCAGATCGAGCGCCAGAAGTGCGGCCAGCCGGTAGCCGTTCATGGCGCCCGCGTGGCCATGGATTCGCGTGGCGTGGCCATGCCCGATCGCGGCGGCGGCCTCGATCAGCGCCAGCACATGGTCGAGCGGATCGGCGTCGGGCCAGCGCTTAGCCATGTCACGCACCAGACTGCGCCAGTCATCAGAGGGGTGCAGCAACCGCGCCACGGCAAATTCCGCGTATTCCGGATTGATCGTGCTACCCATACCCCGTGCCACCGAAACCCCACTTTACCCCCGATTATTGACCGTGACGGGCAAAGTAACCATGATGCGGGGCTTTTTAATCAAATCGCGCGCTCACCCGCCGCGCAAACGCGGCCTGCGTGATTTCGGCGCCGTAGCCGTTGAAGCGGCGGCGGCAACGGGCTAGCGTCGGGTATCGCGCGCGCCGCCGCGACTGCGCCTATCGAAAGCCCGCTGCCCATGACCCCGGATGCCACCGCCCACAGATTTCCCCGCAACCCTGGCGGGCCGCTGGCACCCGACTGGTTTGAGCGCGTCGCGGTCAACACCCCTGCGGCTGAACGGCGCGCGGCCAGCCTTGGCGGGCGGCGCAGCCTCAAGAAGGAATGGCAGGCAGCGTGGCTGGTAAACGCCATCCGCTGCATGGACCTTACAACACTTGCAGGCGATGACACCCCCGACCGCGTTGCCCGGCTTTGTGCCAAGGCGCGCCGCCCGCTGGCCGATCACATTCTGGCCGGGCTTGGGCTTGAGGGCGTGCAGACCGGTGCGGTTTGCGTTTACCCCACCATGGTGGCGCCTGCTGTGCGCGCGCTTGCGGGCAGCGGCATTCCCGTGGCGTCGGTTGCCACCGGCTTTCCCGCCGGGTTGATGCCGCTTCATCTGCGGCTTGCCGAAATCCGCTATGCCATCGATGAAGGTGCCAGCGAAATTGACATCGTCATCAACCGTGCGCTGGCGCTGCGCGGCGAATGGGCGGCCCTTTACGACGAAATCGCCGCCATGCGCGAGGCCTGCGGTGCCACGCATATGAAAGCCATCCTTGCCACCGGCGATTTGCGTACGCTGCGCAATGTCTACAAGGCGAGCATGGTGGCGATGCAGGCGGGCGCCGATTTCATCAAGACCTCGACCGGCAAAGAAGGCGTCAACGCAACGCTGCCCGTAAGTTTGATCATGGCGCGTGCCCTGCGCGATTACGGCGAGCGCACCGGCTGCAAGATCGGTCTCAAGCCCGCGGGCGGCATGAGAACCGCCAAGGATGCTTTGGCTTGGCAGGTGTTGATGATGGAGGAACTGGGCCGAGACTGGTTGCGCCCCGACCTCTTCCGTCTCGGCGCCTCGTCGATGCTGGCTGATATCGAGCGGCAGTTGGAACACTTCGTCACCGGGCGCTATGCGTCTTCATCGCGCCACGCGCTTGCCTGAGGGATGACATGGCTTTGGTAAAAGATATCCTCGAATCAATGGAATATGGCCCCGCCCCCGAGGCGGCAGGCGAGGTTCTGGCATGGCTCAAAGCGCGCAAGCGCTTTGGCCATTTCATCGGCGGCGCGTTCACAGCGCCGGGCAAGACCTTCGCCACCGATAACCCGGCAACCGGCGAAAAACTGGCCGAGGTAACCCAAGGCACCGCCGCCGATGTGGCCGCCGCCGTCGCCGCCGCCCGCGCAGCACAGCCCGCTTGGGCCGCCCTGCCGGGGCACGAACGCGCCAAATGGCTTTATGCCTTGGCACGCCATATTCAGAAACGCGAGCGCTTTCTGGCAGTTCTGGAAGTTCTGGATAACGGAAAGCCAATCCGCGAGACCCGCGACATCGACATGCCGCTGGTGGTGCGCCACTTTTACCACCACGCCGGATGGGCCGAGATGCTTGCCGACGAGTTTCCCGGCGCAGCACCCTTGGGCGTTTGCGGCCAGATCATCCCGTGGAACTTCCCGCTTCTGATGCTGGCATGGAAAATCGCTCCGGCGCTCGCTGCCGGCAATACCGTGGTGCTGAAGCCCGCCGAATACACCCCCCTCAGCGCGCTCGCCTTCGCCGAGATCTGCGCCGAAGTGGGCTTGCCGCCGGGCGTGGTGAACATCGTCACCGGTGACGGCGAAACCGGGGCGGCGCTGGTGGCGGCGCAAGTGGACAAGATCGCCTTCACCGGCTCGACCGAGGTTGGCCGGCTGATCCGCCGCGCCACCGCGGGCACCGGCAAGAAGCTGACGCTGGAACTTGGCGGCAAATCGCCCTTTTTCGTCTTTGCCGATGCCGACCTCGATGCGGCGGTCGAAGGCGTGGTTGACGCGATCTGGTTCAATCAGGGGCAGGTTTGTTGCGCGGGTAGCCGAATTCTGGTGGCAGAGGCGGTCGAGGCTGATTTCACCGCCCGCCTCACCGCGCGGTTGGCCAAGTTGCGCCTTGGCGACCCCTTGGACAAATGCACCGATGTGGGCGCCATCGTGCACCCGGTGCAACTGGCGCGCATCCGCGATCTGGTGGCCCAGGGGCAGGCGGCGGGCGCGCGGCTGGTGCAGGCCGAATGCCAGTTGCCCGCCAAGGGCAGCTTTTTCGCGCCGGGTTTCATGACCCATGTGCACCCCGCCAACCCGGTCGCATCGGAAGAAATCTTCGGTCCCGTTGCGACGCTCACCAGTTTTCGCACGCTTGATGAAGCGGTAGAGCTGGCCAACAACACCCGCTACGGGCTTGCCGCCTCGATCTGGTCTGAAAACATCTCGCTGGCGCTCGACATTGCGTCGCGGGTGAAGGCGGGCGTGGTCTGGGTCAACTGCACCAACCTCTTTGACGCCGCCGCAGGCTTTGGCGGCATGCGTGAAAGCGGCTTCGGCCGCGAGGGTGGGCGCGAGGGGCTGGCCGAATACCTGCGCAACGCGGCGCCCGAGGGCTTGCCCGAGGCGGCGCCGGGGCGGCTCGATGCCGCGCCGGCGCCGGGCGCGCCCGCCGCCGTGGGCATTGACCGCACCGCAAAGCTTTACATCGG
>JAHYIZ010000008.1 GCA_019429405.1 Paracoccaceae bacterium | reverse complement strand
CGGTGCCGGGCTGGCGCGCCAGCCAATTGCGGGTGAAGCTCGGCACCACCCGCCCGCCGATCAGCGCGATCAGCAGCACCGCCACCGCCAGCCCGGCGCGCGCGGGCATGCCCTGCGCGGGCGCCCCGCCTGCGGTCGCCTGCCAGTGAAACGCGGCGTTGGCCGCCAGCATCAGCGCCACCAGCGCCAGCACCGGCAGGTTGCGCCAGTTTCGGCCCGCCACGATCTCGCGCGTGAACGCGCCTGCCAGCGCCGCCAGAAACGCCAGATCGGCCAAGGCCACCAGCCACGCCGGCAGATACGCCGATACCGCCACCGCTAACCGCCCCGCCAGCCACAGCCCCGCCAGCCCCGCCAGTGGCCAGCCGACAATCGGCAACCGCCCGGTCCAGTTCGGCACCGCCGTCAGCAAGAAGCCCGCCACCACCGCCGCCAGATAGCCCCAGAGAAACTCATGCGCATGCCAGCTTATCAGGTCAAACGTGGTCGGTAGCGCCAGCGCGCCCGCCAGCATCGCCACCCAAAGCGCCATTGCAAAAGCCGCCCAGACCCCGGCCATGAAGAAGAACGGACGGAACCCGTGGAGCAAGATCGCCGGGCCATTCCAGGCGCGGGCGCGGGCAGAAGAATTGGTCATCGCAGGGCCTTTCGTTGCGGTGCTGCCAAAGGTATGGCGCAGCCGCTGGGGGGACGCCACTTAATAGCTATATCAAAAGACCAATAACACGGGGCTCTCGCGAAACCCAGGCTTGGCCCTGCTACCGCGCTGGCTGCGACCGGCCCGGCGGCAGGTGCGGGCCGCGCTGCGGCTGCGGGCGGTGCTCGCGCGGGAAATGCCGCTCGGCCAGCACGAATTGCGCCAGCGTATAGCGGTCAAACGTGCCGATAAACGCGGCCAACGCCTCGTCAATGATCGTGGGCAGGCCGCAGCGGCGGGTGATGCAGCACTGGTTGCCGGGCAAAAAGCATTCGACCATGCCGAAATCCGGCTCGGTCGCGCGCAGCACTTGCCCAAGGTTGATGTCCTCGGCGGGCCGCGCCAGCGTATAGCCCCCCGAGCGCCCCCGCACGCCGCGCAAGAACCCCTCGCGCGTCAGCAAAAGCACCACCTTTTTCATATGCGCCTTTGAGACCGCAAATACCTCGGCGGTCTGCTCGATCGTCACCAGACCGTCGGGCTTGCTCGCCGCGTGCAAAAGCGCGCGCAGCGCATAGTCGGAGAACATTGTCAGTCGCATCGGGTTTCCATTCTCGCCGCCCTTTGCCTTTTGACGCCGGATTCGTCGATGTCAATGATCGGGATCATGGTCAAGAATGACCGCCTGCGCGAATGTGTCGCATGTCAGTGGTTGGACTCACCAATGTCTGCCGTTGACCTCTTTAAAGGGTTATTTTACGTAATCCTTATAGCGTCCGTTGTCCGGATTTCCACCCCGGAACCGCGTGGCGCAGGCCACCGCGCCGCCTGGGTCCCTCGTTGATCCCACCGGGCGGCGCGGCGGCGGGTCTGTTCCCGGGGGCGTGCATGGCGCGATTGCATAACATGACACAGGCGGGTGGCGCCTCGGCAAGGCTGCTGACGCTGCTTTTCGCATGTCTGTTGTTGGCGCTGGTGCCGCTACGGGCAGGCGCCGATGAGGCGCTGCTGCCGCATTTTCTGGCTGAGGTTGCTGCCGCCGATCTGGTTTCCGGCGCCGATGCCTTTGGGCCGCCGCGCGCCGACCACCCCGTGGCGCCGGTGCTGCGGGCAGGCGAAACCATAGGCTGGGCTTTCATCACCTCGGATTTCGTCGGCACCACCGGCTATTCCGGCAAGCCCATTCATGTGCTGGTCGCCGTCGGCGACGACGCCAAAATTATCGGCCTCAAGCTCGTGAAGCACTCCGAGCCGATCGTGCTCATCGGCATTCCGCAGGCCAAAATCGAGGCGATGATGGCCGACTATGTCGGGCTTGATCTGGTGGCAGCCGCAGCGGGCGCTGAACATGATCTGAAGATCATTTCAGGCGCCACCGTCACGGTTATGGTGATCGACGATTCGATTCTGCGCTCGGGCCTGCGGGTGGCGCGCGCACTGGGGCTTGGCGGTTTGGCGACCGAGGCAGCCGCGCCCGCCGGGCCCGCCTATGCGATCAACCCCGAGGCCACAGCCCCGCATGATTGGCAGGCGCTGCTGGGTGATGGCACGCTGCGGCGGCTTTCGCTCGACGTGGCGCAGATCAACGCCACCTTTGCCGCCGACCCCGACCCGCGCGCCGCCGCCCGCGCGCTGACAGACCCGCCCGAGACCACATTCATTGATATGTATACAACCTTGGTCAGCATTCCCGGCATTGCGGACGCGATGCTTGACGGCCGCGAAACGGAAACCCTGCGGCAATGGCTTGCCGCCGACAGGCGCGGCGCGCCGCAAGGCGACGCGGAGAACGACGATGATCCTGACGCGGGAAAAAGCGATCCGCGCGCGCATGCGATTCTCGTGGTGGCGCGCGGGCTCTATTCGTTCAAGGGCTCGGGCTATGTGCGCGGCGGCATCTTTGACCGCATCCAGTTGATTCAGGGCGATTTGTCGGTGCGCTTCCATGACCGCGACCATCGCCGCCTTGGCGAGGTCGGGGCCAGCGGCGCGCCCGCGCTGAGCGAGATGGACCTGTTCCGCATTCCCGCCGACAGCGGCTTTGACCCGACCCAGCCGTGGCGGCTGCAATTGCTGGTCAGCCGCGACGTGGCGGCGCGCGAGAAGGCATTCACCACATTCGATCTTGACTGGCGGCCACCGGCGCAGTTTCTGCGCGCGCTTGCCCCCGCCGCCCCTGCGGCCACCCCCACCGCCTCGGTCGACGACGCCGAAGATGCCGCCAAGGCGGCGCTCTGGCAGCGCATCTGGCAGAGCAAACGGGTAGAAATCGCGGCGGTGTCGGTCATGTTGGCGGTGCTGACCGCGGCCTTCTTCTTTCAAGGTTTCATCACGCGCTCGGCGCGCTTTACCTTCTGGTTCCGTATCAGTTTTCTGACCATCACGCTGGTGTACCTTGGCTGGTATGCCAATGCGCAGCTTTCCATCGTCAACCTGATGGCGCTGACCGGTGCGCTGATAACCGGCTTCAGCTGGGATGCTTTCCTGATGGACCCGCTGACCTTCATCCTGTGGTTCTCGGTTGCCGCCGCGCTGCTGTTTTGGGGCCGCGGCGCCTATTGCGGCTGGCTCTGCCCGTTTGGCGCGCTGCAAGAGCTGACCAACCGCATCGCCAAATTCTTCCATGTGCCGCAATGGACTCTGCCATGGGGCCTGCATGAACGGCTCTGGGCGGTGAAATACATGATCTTTCTGGGTCTGTTCGGCGTCACGTTGATGTCGATCGAACAGGCCGAGCATCTGGCCGAGGTTGAACCGTTCAAAACCGCGATCGTGCTCAAATTCGCGCGTGCATGGCCCTTCACCCTTTATGCGCTGGTGCTGCTGGGTATCGGCCTCTTCGTCGAGCGCTTTTACTGCCGCTATCTCTGCCCGCTTGGCGCGGCACTCGCCATCCCCGCGCGGATGCGCATGTTCGACTGGCTCAAGCGCTACCACGAATGCGGCAAGCCTTGCCAGACCTGCGCCAACGAATGCCCGGTGCAGGCGATTCACCCGACCGGAGAGATCAACCCGAACGAATGCGTGAACTGCATGAACTGCCAGGTTCTCTACCAGTCCAAAACCAAATGTCCGGTGATCATCCGGCAATTGAAACGGCGCGCTTCGGTTGCGCCGCCTACCCCTCAGCCCTGACAAGAGCGGTGAGGGTTCTGCGTCTGTCACTCAACGAGAGGATCACGACCATGACAGAAGAAAGAAAAGCGGGCATTAGCCGCCGCGGTCTGCTGGGCGCAACCGCAGGGGGTGCTGCACTGATCGGTGCCGGAGGGGCGCGGCTTGCGCTGACGGGCGCTGCCGCAGGCGTAGCCACCATCGCCACAAGTAGCGCCGCAAGGGCATCTGACATCTCGCCCGGTCCTGGCGAACTCGATGAGTATTATGGCTTCTGGTCCTCGGGCCAGTCCGGCGAGATGCGCATTCTGGGCTTTCCCTCGATGCGCGAGCTGATGCGGGTGCCGGTGTTCAACCGCTGCTCGGCGACCGGTTGGGGCCAGACCAACGAGTCGCTCAAGATCATGACCGAGAACATGACCGAGAAGACCCGCAAGCAACTGGCCGCAGACGGCAAGAAAGTGCACGACAACGGCGACTTGCACCACGTCCACATGTCCTTCACCGAGGGCAGGTATGACGGCCGCTTTCTGTTCATGAACGACAAGGCCAACACCCGCGTCGCCCGCGTGCGCTGCGACGTGATGAAATGCGACAAGATCCTTGAAATTCCGAACGCCAAGGCGATCCACGGGCTGCGCCCGCAAAAATGGCCGCGCACCAACTATGTGTTTGCCAACGGCGAAGACGAAACCCCGATGGTCAATGATGGCACGGTCCTTGACAATCCCAGCCAATATGTAAACTTCTTCTCGGCGGTGAACGCTGATGAGATGACGATGGCCTGGCAGGTGATGGTCTCGGGCAACCTCGACAACACCGACGCCGACTATGACGGCAAATATGCCTTCTCGACCTCGTACAACTCGGAAATGGGCATGAACACCGCCGAGATGATGGCGGCCGACATGGACCATGTGGTGGTGTTTAATCTCGCCGAGATTGAAAAGGGCATTGCCGCCGGTGACTATATTGAGCTGAACGGCGTCAAGGTGATCGACGGGCGCAAGGGCCAGAACAAGAACTACACCCGCTACATCCCGATCCCCAACAGCCCGCACGGCTGCAACATGGCGCCCGACAAGATCCACCTGTGCATCAACGGTAAACTGTCGCCGACGGTCAGCGTGATCGACGTGCGCAAGGTCGATGCGCTGTTCACCTCTGATATCGACCCGCGCTCGGCGGTGGTGGCCGAACCGGAACTGGGCCTTGGCCCGCTTCACACCGCGTTTGATGGCAAGGGGCGTGCCTATACCACGCTGTTTCTCGACAGCCAGGTTGTGGTCTGGGATATCGAAAAGGCGGTGCGTGCTTATGCCGGCGAAGCGGTTGATCCGATCGTCACCAAGGCTGACGTGCACTATCAGCCCGGCCACAACTCCACCTCGATGGGCGAAACCCTCGATGCGGACGGCAAGTGGTATGTGTCGATGAACAAGTTCTCGAAGGACCGGTTCATCAACGTCGGCCCGTTGAAACCTGAAAACGAGCAGGTTTTCGCGATTGAGGGCGATAAGCTTACGCTGGTGCACGACGGCCCGACCTTCGCCGAACCGCACGACAGCATCATCGTGCACCGCTCGATCGTGAACCCGCTCAGCGTCTGGGACCGCAACGACCGGATGTGGGCCGACACCCGCGCGCAGGCCGAAAAGGACGGCGTCGACATCGATAGCTGGGCCGACACGGTCATCCGCGATGGCAACAAGGTGCGGGTCTACATGTCGTCGATCGCGCCCACCTTCAGCCTCGAATCCTTCACCGTTCAGGAAGGCGACGAGGTTACGGTGATCGTGACCAACCTCGACGATATCGACGACCTGACCCACGGCTTCACCATGGGCAACCACGGCGCGGCAATGGAGATTTCGCCGCAGGCGACCGCTTCGGTCACATTCACGGCGGCGAACCCCGGCGTCTACTGGTACTATTGCCAGTGGTTCTGCCACGCACTGCACATGGAAATGCGCGGCCGGATGTTCGTTGAACCGAAGGCCTGATGCCATGATGCGCTTGCCGGCAATCGTGCTTGTCGTTCTGCTCGGCGCGGCCCCTGCGGTCGCGATCGAGCGGGGCGTGCCGCCCGAGGCCGGGGCGCTGCAAACCGCCATCGCCGGGGCTGCCCCCGGCGATGTGCTGATATTGGCACCGGGCCGCCATGCCGGCCCGGTGCTGCTTGAGCGGCCCATAACGCTTGACGGGCGCGGTGTGGCGCAGATCGTGGGGGCGGGCGAAGGCAGCGTCATCACCATTACTGGCACCGACATCACCGTGCGGGGGTTGGAGATCTCTGGCTCCGGTTCGTCGCACAGCACCATCGACTCGGGCGTGCAACTGGGCAAGGATGCCGAGCGCGTGACGGTTGAGGGCAACCGAATTCTGGGCAACCTGCATGGCGTTGATGTACATGGCGCGCGCGACAGCATCGTGCGCGGCAACACCATCATCGGGCGCCGCGACAGCCGCATGAACGACCGGGGCAACGGCGTTTATGTCTGGGATGCGCCGGGCACGCTGATCGAGGGCAACTCCATCCGTTATGGCCGCGACGGTATCTTTTCCAACGTCTCGCGCGACAGCATCTACCGGGGCAACATCCTGCGCGATCTGCGCTTTGCGGTGCATTACATGTACACCGACCGCTCTGAGGTTTCGGGCAATGTCTCGATCGGAAACCACCTTGGCTTTGCGCTGATGTATTCTTCCAACATCACGGTGCGCGACAACATCTCGCTGGCTGACCGCGACCACGGGTTGATGCTCAACTTCACCAAGAACTCCGAGATTACCGGCAACTTCGTGCAGGGTGCCGACAAATGCACCTTCATCTACAACGCCCACCGCAACCAGATCACCGGCAACCGCTTTGAGGATTGCGAGATCGGCATCCATTTTACCGCCGGGTCCGAGCGCAACGACATTGCGGACAACGCCTTCATCGCCAATCGCACGCAAGTTAAATACGTTGGCACCCGCGATGTGGAATGGAGCGCGGGCGGGCGTGGCAATTACTGGTCCGATCATGCTGCCTTCGACCTTGGCGGCGACGGCATTGCCGATACCGCGTTTCGCCCCAACGACCTGATGGACCATATTCTGTGGACCCAACCCGCCGCCGCGCTCTTGCTAGGCTCGCCCGCCGTGCAGCTGGTACGTTGGAGCCAGCAGAGCTTTCCTGCGCTTTTGCCCGGCGGCGTGGTTGATAGCCACCCGCTGATGCAAGCCCCCGTCATTCCAATTCCCGCCGACGTTGCCGCGATGGCAGCCGAGGGACCGCCCGTGTGGCAAGTAGAAAGGCTGACCGATGCAGAGTTTGACCCTCTCGCGCGTCACTAAATCTTTTGGGGCCACCGCGGCGCTGCGCGATGTAGCGTTTGCCGTGGCACCGGGTGAACGCGTGGCGCTGCTTGGCCATAACGGCGCGGGCAAATCGACGCTGATGAAAATTGTGCTCGGGCTGATCGCGGCGGACGCAGGCGAAATCACCGTGCTGGGCGCCGCCCCCGGCAGCGCCGCAGCACGCGCTGGCACCGCCTACTTGCCCGAAAACGTGGCCTTTCACCCCGCGTTGACCGGGCAGGAACAGATCCGCCACTATCTGCGCCTGCGTGGGCAAGACCCGGCGCATGCGCTGCCGCTGCTGGCGCGGGTCGGGCTGGCCGAGGCCGCGCGCCGCCGTATTGGCACCTATTCCAAGGGCATGCGCCAGCGTGTCGGCCTTGCGCAGGCGCTGATCGGGCGGCCGCGCCTCTTGGTGCTCGATGAACCGACATCGGGGCTTGACCCGGTGTCGCGGCGCGAATTCTGGACCATTCTCGATGGTCTGGCGCAAGACGGCGCGGCAATCCTGCTGTCAAGTCACGCGCTGACCGAGGTCGAGGCGCGCACCGACCGCATCGTGATCTTGTCGCAAGGTGCGATGGTGGCCAATGATACCTTGGCGGCGCTGCGCCGCCGTGCCGCCCTGCCCACACAACTGCAGATCACCGCCCGCCCCGGTGCCGCTGATGCGGTCGCGGAGGCCCTGGCCGGGCGCCGGTTCAACGGCGTGCGCGTCGATCTGGTTTGCACACCCGAGGATAAACTGGCCCGCCTTGGCCAGATCGCTGCCCTTGGCGCGATGGTCGAGGACGTCGATCTGATCCCGCCCAGCCTTGACGATATCTATCGCCATTTCAGCAGCGAGGCCGCGCAATGACCCCCGTTCTGGCGATTGCCGCATCTGAGCTTCGCATCGCGCTGCGCAACCGCTGGGTGGCGATTTCTGTGGCGATGATGGCGATTTTTGCGCTGGTGCTGACCGCTGCGGGCAGCGGCCCCAGCGGCACGCTGGGGGTTGACCGGCTGTCGGTCACGGTGGCCAGCCTGACCAGCCTTGCGGTCTACCTCGTGCCGCTGATCGCGCTTTTGATGTCATTTGACGCGGTGGCGGGCGAGGTGGAACGCGGCACGCTGGCGTTGGCGCTGACCTACCCCGGTGCGCGCGCAACCATTCTGGCGGGCAAGTTTGCCGCCCATCTCGCAATTCTGGCGCTGGCGGTGGCGGTGGGCTACGGCCTTGCCGCGCTGACCGCCTTGGCGGGCGATGCCCGCGCGGCGGCGGGCCTTGCGGCACTCTGGCGGCTTTACTGGAGCTCGCTGCTGCTTGGCGCCACCTTCCTTGGCGTGGGCTATGCGGTTTCGGCATGGGCGCGCAGGCCGGGGGCGGCGGCGGGCATGGTGATCGGGGTTTGGCTGCTGGCGGTCGTGCTTTACGATCTGGGCTTGCTGGCGGCGGTCGTGGCCGATAACGGCGGCGCCTTCACCCGCCACGTTTTTCCGTGGCTGTTGATGGGCAACCCCGCCGATGCCTTCCGCCTTTTTAACCTCGCGGCCTCGGGCGCCACAGCAGCGGCGGCAGGCGTGGCAGGGGCTGCGGGCTTTGTGCCCGCGTGGCAGGCGCTTGGCCTGATGCTGGTCTGGCCGCTCGGCGCCTTTGCGCTGGCAATTCTGGCGTTCCGCAAGATCACGCCCTAGGCGCACCCCTTGCGCCGGATCAAGGCGGCGACGGGCCGATGCGCCTAGACTACGCGGCAGCATTGCAACCGCGAAGGGGCAGGCCATGTCCACCAAATCCGCCACACTCATCTGGTTTGAAAACCTCACCCGCAAGGACGTTGCCCTTGTCGGCGGCAAGAATTCGTCGCTGGGCGAGATGGTGCGCACCCTTGGCGCCAAGGGTATCAGGGTGCCGCCCGGCTTTGCCACCACGGCCGAAACCTTCCGCGGGTTCTTGCGCGACAACGGCTTGGATGCGGTGCTGGCCGAGCATCTGGAAGCGCTGGCCGACGGTCGCGCGACGCTGGCCGACACCGGGCAGGCGATCCGCGCCGCCATTGCCGCCGGGCGCTGGCCCAATGCCATCCGCGACGATATCATCGCGGCCTACCGCGCCCTTGGCGAAAGGGCCGGGCAGGCTGACCCCGCCGTGGCTGTGCGATCATCCGCCACCGCCGAAGATCTGCCCGACGCCTCGTTTGCCGGCCAGCAGGAAACTTTCCTCAACGTGCGCGGCGAGGCGGCGCTGCTCGCCGCCTGTCGGCGCTGCTACGCCTCGCTTTATACCGACCGCGCCATCACCTATCGCCAGCTCAAGGGCTTCGCGCATCAGGCGGTGGCGCTGTCGGTGGGCGTGCAACTGATGGTGCGATCTGATCTTGGCGGCGCCGGTGTGATGTTCAGCATTGATACCGAGTCGGGGTTCGACAAGGTGGTGCTGATCAACGCGGCTTGGGGCCTTGGCGAAAACGTGGTGCAGGGCAGTGTCAACCCTGACGAATATCAGGTCTACAAGCCCTTCCTTGGCAAGCCGAAGCTGACCCCGATCGTGCAAAAGACGCTGGGCGAGAAAGAGCGCAAGATGGTTTATGCCGCACGCGGCGCCACCACGCGCAATGTGCCCACATCGCGTGCCGAGCGTGAGGCCTTTGTGCTGTCTGACGCCGAAATCCTCGAACTCGCCCGCCATGCGGTGGTGATCGAGGCGCATTATGGCCAGCCAATGGATATCGAATGGGGCCGCGATGGCGAAACCGGGCTGATCTACATTCTGCAGGCCCGCCCCGAAACCGTGCAGTCGCGCATCGACGTGGGTGCGCTGAAAAGCTATCGCCTGCTGGGCAAAGGCAAGAAACTGCTTGAAGGCCTCAGCGTTGGCGATGCCATTGCCACCGGCGAGGCTTGCCTGATCGAAAGCGCGGCCGATATCGCCCGCTTTGTCGACGGCGCGGTGCTGGTGACCGGCACCACCGACCCCGACTGGGTGCCGGTGATGAAGCGCGCGAGCGCGATCATCACCGACCAGGGCGGGCGCACCAGCCACGCCGCCATTGTCAGCCGCGAGCTTGGCCTGCCCGCCGTGGTTGGCACAGGTGACGCCACGCGCCAGCTGCATGACGGGCAAGAGGTGACCGTTTCCTGTGCCGAGGGCGACAAGGGCTTTGTCTATGCGGGCATTTCCGAATTTGAAGTGACCGAAACCGTGCTGGGCGAAGTGCCGAAGACCCGCACCGAGGTGATGCTGAACCTCGCCAACCCCGCCGCCGCCGCGCGCTGGTGGCGGCTGCCGGTTGACGGCGTGGGGCTGGCGCGGATGGAATTTGTCATTTCCAACACCATTCGCGTGCATCCGCTGGCGCTGACCCGGTTCGACCAGTTGAAAGACGAGGCCGCAAAGGCCGAAATCACCCGCCTTACGCGCGGCTACGCCGACCGCTGCGATTACTTCGTGCACAGCCTCGCCATGGGCCTCTCGCGCATCGCCGCCACATGGTATCCGCGCCCCTGCATCATCCGCATGTCGGATTTCAAGACCAACGAATACGCCGAGCTTCTGGGCGGGCGCCAGTTTGAACCCGCCGAAGAGAACCCGATGATCGGCTTTCGCGGCGCCTCGCGGTACTACTCGCCCGCCTATGCCGACGGCTTCGCGCTTGAATGCCGTGCAATTCTGCGGCTGCGCGAACAGATGGGCTTCGACAATGTGGTGGTGATGATCCCCTTCTGCCGCTCGCCCGACGAGGCCGACAAGGTGCTGGCGGTGATGGCCAAGAACGGTCTGAAGCGCGGCAAGAACGGGCTTGAGGTCTATGTGATGTGCGAAATCCCCTCAAACGTGATTCTGGCCGACGAGTTTGCCAAGCGGTTCGACGGCTTCTCGATTGGCTCGAACGACCTCACGCAACTGACACTCGGGGTTGACCGCGATTCCGCCGAGCTCGCCGATCTCTTCCGCGAACGCGACCCGGCGGTGCAATGGATGATCGAGCACGTCATCGCACGCGCCCGCGCCGCAGGGCGCCACATCGGGCTTTGCGGTCAGGCGCCCAGCAACGACCCCGAATTTGCGCGCCTGCTGGTGGCGGCAGGCATCGACGCAATTTCGGTTACGCCCGACAGTTTCCTTGCGGTCAAGCGGCACGTCGCGGCGGCCGAGGCCAAGGGGAAAAAGGGGTAGGGGCCTAAGGGCCGGAAAAGCGAAGGTCCGGTGGACCATCGCCCGGCCCGATTTGTCTGGTGACAAATCAGGCAAGACATGACGAGAAATTGCCGTCCGGCCCTCAGGCGCCCTGAAGACGCGCCAAATCCTTAATTTCGCCCTAACACGATCTATAAAGCGCAGCAATTGCAGAGGCTTGCACCATCGTGCCGCTGTGTTAGGCCGCCGCTTCCGGCCCTAACGGCGCCGGTCGCGCCGCGCGCTCATCGGCTGGAAGGCGACCCCCACATGGGCCTCGCAATAGGGTTTGCCCGCCACCGAAGGCAGCCCGCAGAACCAGAAATGCTCGGTCGCCGGGTCTCCGATCGGCCATTTGCAGGTCCGCTCGGTCAGCTCCATCAACGTCAGCTTGCGCGCCCGTTTTTCCATCTCGCGCACCGAGGCCAGCGCTTCCGGGCTGATCTCGTTGGCCGAAGGTTGCGGCGGCAAGGGCTGGCCCGCCGGCACGATCGCCCGCCGCATTGGCGCGACCACGGCCGCAGGCGCCGCCTCGACGCGCGGCGCCGCCGCATGCCGCAGTTCGGGCGCTGGCAGAGCTTCGACGTCACCGTCTTTCTCGACCACATGCAGCTTCGGCTCAACCACCGCCGCAACCGCCGGGGCAGGCGCCGGGTCTTCGCTCGCAGCCCCCGCCCGGTTGGAAAGCCCCAGCCGGTGCACCTTGCCGATCACCGCGTTGCGCGTGACCCCGCCCAGTTCTTTTGCGATCTGGCTGGCCGACTGGCCTTCGCCCCACATCTTCTTCAGCGTCTCGACGCGCTCATCGGTCCAGGACATCGGCCACCTTTCCGCACTCGGGGTATCGCCCGCAGCATTTTAGGCGGGACGTGCCGAGATACAAGGCGCGCGCGGCGAAATCAAGCGCAGTCCGACAGATTGCACCCCCCGCACCCCTCTTTACAACCCGTCGCCGCCGCGCTACCGAAGCCGCCATGATCACCCGGACCGCCCTTATTGCCCGTCCCCGACGCAGCACCCGCCGCGCCTGACGTCTGATCTTGCGGTTTTGCGCCACATTGCGGCCAAATCGCACCCCGAACCCCGCCGAACTCGTTGACAGCCGCCTGCACCCTCGTGCACCCATTGGCCTTCGTTCAGGAACCGCGCCCATGATACCCTCTGTTCTGCCCACCTACACCCGTGCCCCGCTGGCTTTTGAAAAAGGCGAGGGCAGCTGGCTGACCGCAACCGACGGCACCCGCTACCTTGACCTCGGCGCCGGTATCGCGGTCAACGCGCTCGGCCATGCCAACCCCGACCTCGTGGCGGCCCTGACCGAACAGGCGGGCAAGCTCTGGCATGTCTCGAACCTCTACCAGATTCCGCAGCAGCAACGCCTGGCCGATGCGTTGGTCAACGCAACCTTTGCCGACACCGTTTTCTTTACAAACTCCGGCACCGAGGCGCTGGAACTTGCCGTCAAGATGGCGCGCAAATACTGGTATGACAGGGGCGAGGCCGACCGCTTTGAAATAGTCACTTTCGAGGGCGCCTTTCATGGCCGCTCGACCGCTGCTATCGCCGCCGCCGGGTCGGAAAAGATGACCAAGGGCTTTGGCCCGCTGATGCCCGGCTTTCGGCAGGTGAAATGGGGTGATGCGGACGCGCTCGGGGCCGCCATCGGTTCGCAAACCGCCGCTGTGCTGGTTGAGCCGATTCAGGGCGAAGGCGGCATCCGGGCCATGCCCGACGCCGAGCTTCGCGCGCTGCGCGGCAGATGCGACGAAAGCGGCGCGCTTTTGATTTTTGATGAGGTGCAATGCGGCATGGGCCGCACCGGCCGCCTTTTTGCCCACGAATGGGCGGGCGTTACCCCCGACATCATGATGGTCGCCAAGGGTATCGGTGGCGGCTTCCCGCTTGGCGCGGTGCTGGCCACCGAAAATGCCGCCTCGGGCATGGTTGCGGGTACCCACGGGTCAACCTACGGCGGCAACCCCTTGGGCTGCGCGGTCGGGGCAAAGGTGATGGAGATCGTGGCGAACCCCGCCTTCCTCGCAGAGGTCAACCGCAAGGCGGCCCTTTTCCGTCAGGGCCTTGAAGGGCTGGTCGCCGCCCACCCCAAGGTGTTTGAGGCGGTGCGCGGGCAGGGCCTGATGCTTGGCCTCAAATGCGTGCCCGCCCCGGTGGATGTGGTCAAGGCTTCCTATGCCGAACACCTGCTGACAGTGCCCGCCGCCGACAACGTGCTCAGGCTTCTGCCCGCGCTCAACATCCCCGACGCCGATCTTGCCGAAGCTGTGGCCCGGCTTGACCGTGCCGCAACCGCGCTCGAAACCCGCTCTTGATTTCTTCTTTGTCCAAATACCCCGGGGGTCCGGGGGCAGCGCCCCCGGCCTCTGCAAGGAACCACACGATGCAGCATTTTCTCGATATCCACACCACCGACCCCGCCGCGCTCCGCACCATGATCGACACCGCCCGCGCCATGAAAGACGCGCGCAAGGATCGCCCGCGCGGCGCGCCCGACGATGAGGCGCCGCTGGCGGGCCGGATGGTGGCGCTGATCTTTGAAAAACCCTCAACCCGCACCCGCGTTTCCTTCGATGTCGGCGTGCGCCAGATGGGCGGGCAGACCATGGTTCTGTCGGGGCGCGAAATGCAGCTTGGCCACGGCGAAACCATTGCCGACACCGCCCGCGTGCTGTCGCGCTATGTTGACCTCATCATGATCCGCACCTTTGAAGAGGCAACCCTGCTGGAAATGGCCGAGCACGCCACGGTGCCGGTGATCAACGGGCTGACCAACCGCACCCACCCCTGCCAGATCATGGCTGACGTGATGACCTATGAAGAACACCGTGGCCCGATCACGGGCAAAAAGGTGGTCTGGTCGGGCGATGGCAACAACGTTTGCGCCAGCTTCCTGCATGCCGCCGGGCAGTTCGGGTTTGATTTCACCTTCACCGGCCCCGAACCGCTCGACCCCGAGCGCGGCTGGCTTGATTTCGCCCGCGCCCAGGGCGTCGATGCCCGCATCGAACGCGACCCCTACAAGGCGGTCGCGGGCGCCGATCTGGTGGTGACCGACACATGGGTTTCGATGCATGACCCGGAATCGGCCAAGGAGCGGCGCCATAACCAGTTGCGCGGCTATCAGGTGAACGAGGCGCTGATGGCGGCGGCCCGGCCCGACGCCCTTTTCATGCATTGCCTGCCCGCGCATCGCGACGATGAGGTGACGAGTGCAGTGATGGATGGTCCTGCTTCGGTGGTGTTCGACGAAGCCGAAAACCGCCTGCACGCGCAAAAGGCAATCATGCGCTGGTGCCTCGGGGTCTGAGCGACCTCACCCCGCTTGCCACGGTCACAAACCGCCGCGCCCCCCGCGCGGCGGTTTTTTCTTGCCCACGGCGTCGATTCGAATTATTGGAACAGCATTCCAGTTTTGGAGTCGCCATGCCTTTCACCCACACCGAACGCAGCCTGCGCGCGTTGGAACTGCTGGTCGAGAACCCGGCAGGGCTTGCGCTCGCCCGCATTGCCGAGGCGCTCGAAATGCCCAAAAGCGGCGCGCACCGGCTGATGGCCGAGCTTGTTCGAATGGGCTATGCGGCGCAGGATGCGGGTGCAAATTACCACCTGACGCCGCGTCTGGTTTCGCTCGCCTTTCGCCACCTCGGCGCGCTTGGTACGGTCGATGCAGCGCAGCCGGTGCTTGAGGCGCTGGCGGCGCAATCGGGCGAGCTGGTGCGCCTGTCGGTGACCGATGGCAACCGGCAGGTCTGGGTGGCCAAGGCGCAAGGCGCGCGCTCGGGCCTCATTTACGACCCGCAAATGGGCGATGCCGCGCATCTGGCCAGCATGGCCACGGGGCTTGCGTGGCTTGCCACGCTGCCGCAGGCGAATGCACTGGCGCTGGTGGCAGAACAGGGGCTGGCGGCGCCGGGCCTTGGCCCCAACGCGCCGCGCACGCTTGACGATGTGGAACAACGCCTGGCGGAGGCGCGGGCTTGCGGCCATGCGCTGGTAATCGACAGTTCGGCCCCCGGCATGTCGGCCATCGCGGCCCCGATTTTACATCCGGCCAGCGGCACCTGCCTTGGCACTGTTTCCATCGGCGGCCCGAGCACGCGGCTGACGCCAGACCGCCTTGCCGCCCTTGCCCCCGCCCTGCGTGATGCCGCCCGCGCGCTTTCCGACCGGGTCGCCGGCTCCACCTATTTCACCGCCCCACGCCAACCCTGAGAGGCCCCATGGACTTTGCCCTGACCCACGAACAACGCTTGCTGGTGGAAACCGTGCGAGATTTCATTGCGCGTGAACTGGCGCCGCTTGAAGAAGAAATCGAACAATCTGGGCAGCTAGACCCCGCTAAAGCCGCCGAGATATTTCACAAGTCACGCGAACTTGGGCTTTATGCCACGGCGATACCCGAAGCACATGGCGGCGGCGGGCTGAGTGCCTTCGACACCATGCTGGTCGAGGAACAGTTTGGCCGCACCACCGACATTCTCATTCGTCGCGCCTTTGGCAATATCTACGAGGCGCTTCTGGCGTGTGAGGGTGATCAGGTCGAACGCTGGCTGCGCCCGACGGTGCGCGGTGAAAGGGTGTGCTCAATCGCGATCACCGAACCGGGTGCCGGGTCGGATGCCGCCGCCATCACCACGCGCGCCAGCCGCGACGGCGCGGGCTGGCGGTTGACGGGGGCCAAGCATTTCATCTCGGACGGCCTCGTTTCAGATTTCTTCCTCGTCTCGGCTGTGACCGATCCCGGCAAAAGCGGGCGCGGCATTTCGATGTTCATGGTCGACAAGGGCCTACCCGGCCTGACCATCGGGCGCGATCAACCGATGATGGGGCTGCGCGGCACCAGCCATGTTGAGCTTGCCTTCGACAACGTGCCGCTGGAAGGCGCGGCCCTTCTGGGGGGCGAGGGCGAGGGCTACCGCATGGCGCTGTCGGTGCTGGGTCGGGTGCGGCTGGCGCAGGTGGGCGCGCGGTCCATCGGCAAGGCCACCAAGATCATGGATCTGATGGTGGACTACGCCCGCGAACGGCGGCAGTTCGGGCAAGCCATCGGGGAGTTCCAGATGGTTGGCCAGATGCTGGCCGACAGCGCGATTGAAATCAACGCGGCGCGGCTGGCGCTGTGGCAGACGGCGTGGGAGATGGATGCGGGGCTGGACCCGCGCGCCCGCATTTCGGTGGTCAAGGTGCAGGCGGCGGAAACACTGGGCCGGGTCGCCGACCGCGCCGTGCAGGTGTTCGGCGGCATGGGCTTTTGCAAGGATCTGCCGATTGAGCGCTACTACCGCGACGCACGAATTTACCGGATCTTCGACGGCACCTCCGAAATTCACCGCTCGGTGCTGGCGAAAACGCTGATGAAAGGTGCAGCGGCGCTTTACGACCCGTTCGCATAACGGTGTGGCGCGCGGATCAGAACATATCCATCGCGTGTGCCGCCTCATACTCGCGCGCCTGCGCCAGCATCCGCACCCCGGCGTTGGGCGCGCCTAGCCCGGCATAGCCGTTGCGCTGCACGACCTCGAAGAACAAGCCATTGATCGCGCGGGTGTAAAGCTGGAAATATTCGCCTTGCGCATCGCGGTCGAAAAGGATGTTGAGCGCGCGCATCTTGTCGACCAGATCGGCGGGCAGGTCAAAACGCAGGTTCAGATCGTCGTAATAGTTGGGCGGCATTTTCAGCACATAGGCGCCCGGCAGCGTGGCGGCAAAGGCAAAAACGTCAGGCGTGGCGAAGGCAAAATGGTGCCACGCGGCATAGCCCGCCTTTTCCAGAAACCGCGTCGTCGAGGTGCCCGCGCTTAGCGATGAATTGAGCGACAGGCGTACCGCGCCCGTGTCATTGGCTACGACGCGGCTGTGCACCGTGCCGTGCGGGTCGAGCACATCGCGCTGCGATTCTGAGCGGAAATCAAAGATCGCGCGGTAGAAAAGCAGCGCCGAAAGGAACAGGTTGGGCACCAGCGCCTGCGCGAAATGGTCGATGTGGCTTAGCCCGTCGCCCGCCGTGGCGCCCTTTACCGCTGGCAGCTTGCTGCGGAAAAAGCCAGTCTCGGCCAGCGGCCGGTCGAGCAGGTAAAAGGCGCTGCCGCCAGGCCCCCGGACCAGCGGCAGGTCGTGCCCGCCGGCATCACCCCCCGGCTCGGCCAGCCGCGCAAGCGGCGCGAGGTCGGAAACCCGCAGCCCCAGCGACGCGACCGAAAGCCCCTGCATGAGGTAAAGCGAATGCGCAAGCCCAGTGGTCGCGCTGTTCAGCAACAAGGTGACGCCGCCCTGCGCATAGGCCGCAAGCGCCTTTCCGGCATGGGTTTGCCTGAACCCCATGGCGGTCAGCATCGCGGCAAGGTCGGCGGCGTCGGTGCCCTGACAGGCAAGCTCGATGAAGGCCACGTCCTGCACGACCGAATGCACCGCACCGGCAGCTGCCAGATGGTCATCAAGCAGATCGAAACTGCGCATTGCATCGCGGGCGATCAGCGCAGGCTCAAGCGCGCGCAGCTGGTCGTTGAAAATCTCCATTGACATCGGCCCGCTATAGCCGCGCGACATGAGGCCCGCATAGAGTTCAGCCACCGGCAGGTTACCCTGCCCCGGCAGCAGGCGGAAACTCTCGGTCATCAGGCGCGGGTCGATGCGCGTGGTGGGGGCGTCGGCCAGATGCACAAGCAACACCCGGTCCATGTCGAGCGCGGCAAGCCCGCCAAGTGGCGCCTCGGCGGCGAAGGTGTGAATGGCGTTCAGCACAAGGCCGAGGTTGGGGCGCCCCGCGCGCTGCACGATGTCCCATGCCTGCGCGTAGGTTTTCACATGCGTGCTGGTGGCAAGCGCCTCAAAGCCGATGCGCAGGCCGCGCGCGGCGGCCATATCGGCTAGCCGCGCAAGGTCGGCGGCGGCGGTGGCCGGGTCGGGCAGGGCATCTTCGCGGGTGTTTGCGCAGACCACGAGAAGTGGAGCGCCGAGCCGCCCGGCGAGGTCGAGAAAGCGCGCGGCCAGCGTGTCGCACCAGTCGCGGCGGTCGTTGGGCGAGGCCTCCCAGTCGCGCAAGCTTTGCAGGCTGGTGATGGCGATGCCCGAGGCCTTTGCGAGCGCCGCTATGTCTTCGGGCGCGCCGTCAAACCCCACGATATCTTCGCGGAAAATCTCGATACCGGCAAAGCCCGCTTCGGCGGCGGCACGGATTTTCTCGGCCAGCGGGTCCGAGAAGGATAGCGACGAGATGCAACGCTGCATGGGGTGGGCCTCCGGCCGCCGGGGTTTGCTGCAAGGTAGCCCTGCGCGGGGGGCGGTGCAAACCGAATTGCGGGAGGGGCTACTCCCGACTTTCTGTTTCGCCCGGCGGCACGCCGGGCAGCGCCCGAACCGCCCCCGTCACGCCGGAGGCGTGCTTTCGGCACGACGGGGGCGCTTCTCGCCCCCCCCTCGGTTCGGGCGCTGCCCTTCGCTTGGCGCGGTGCCCCGTGGTAACGGCCCCCTGGCCCGCCTCACCTCGTCGTAACGTGCCCCACCTTTTTCCCCGGCGAGTAGATGTCGAGAATGTTCCAGTGCCCCGAGGTCGGCGTGGGGTTGTTGATCATCGCCACGTCGATCACCGTGGGCCGTCCCGAGGCGATGGCAGCGGCCAGCGCGGGCCGGAAGCCTGCCGCCGAGGCCACCCGCACCCCGTCGCAGCCATAGGCCCGTGCGATGGCGGCGTAATCGGGGGTTTGCTCCATCACGTCGGCGGCACGCGCGAAAGTGGTGCCGTAGGTCAGCCCGTAATGCGCCTTTTGCAGGCCTGCGATGGTGCCAAAGGCGTTGTTGTTCATCACCACCCAGATCACCGCGAGGCCTTCGGCTGCGGCGGTGGCCAGCATCGCCGGGTTCTGGCCAAATCCGCCATCGCCCACAAGGCTGATGACCACCCGATCAGGCGCCGCAATCTTGGCGCCAAGGGCGGCCGGCGGGCCGAAGCCCATGGTGGCAAAGCCGCCGGGAATGAGGATGCTTCCGGGGGTGAGGATGTCGAACTGTTGCGCCACGCCGTTCTTGTTCCAGCCGACGTCCGAGGTCAGGATCGCGTCACGCGGCATTTCGGCGCGCAGGTCGGCCAGAATGCGCTCGGGCATCATCGGGAAGGCGTCGGAACGCTGCATTTCGGCGTTTCGGCCCGCAAATTCGGCCCGGAAGGCGGCGATGGATTTGACCAAATCCGGGCGCTGCACGCCCTTGGGGGCCATGTCGCGCGCCACCCGCACCAGCACCTTCAGCGCCGCTTTCAGGTCGGCGACCACGCCCATCTCGACCGGGTAGTTGCGGCCGATCTCCTGCGGCTCGATGTCGATCTGGATCAGGCGGCTGGCGCCTTCGCCGATGTCGAAGGTGTATTGCGGCTCCCAAGACGAGCAATCGGCTTCCTTGAACCGCGTGCCGAGGCCCAGAATCAGGTCGGCCTCGCGGGTGGTCTGGTTGGTGAAACTGGTGCCCCAGAAGCCGGTCATGCCCAGCACAAGCGGGTGGTCATCGGGCACGCAGCCCTTGCCCATCAGGCTGTGGGCCACGGGCAATTGCAGATGGTCCACCAGCGCGCGCAACTCATCCCAGGCGCGCGACAGCGCCACGCCGCCGCCCGCGTAGATCACCGGGTTCTTGGCGTCCAAGAGCCGCGAGATAATGGCGCGCGCGGTTTCATCGTCGATTGAGGGTTTCACCAACACCTTCGCGTTGGCTTTCAGCCGGTCCCAGAGCGCGGTTTCGACCTCGGCGGAAAAGAAATCCATCGGAACGTTTACCAGAACCGGGCCGGGCTGGCCGCTCTCGGCCAAAGCAAACGCCTTTTCCATGATTTCGGGGAAGAGTTCCGGCGTATCAACCCGCCAGGCCCGCTTTACGAAGGGGCGGTAAATTTCATACTGGCTGGCGTCGGCGTGCAGGTTCACCTCTTGGTGCGGGTGCTTGCCATAGTAGTAGCTGGGCACGTCGCCCGCGATCACCACCATGGGGGTGCAGTCGAGCGCTGCGTTGGCGACCCCGGTGGCGGCGTTGGTCAGCCCCGGCGAGAGGTGCGACAGCACCACCGAGGCGTGGCCCGTAACGCGCGCATAACCGTCTGCGGCATGCGCCGAAATCTGTTCGTGCCGCACGTTGACGAAGCTGAGCTTGCTGTTCGCCATCGCCGAAAGCACGGCGATGTTGGTGTGCCCGCAAAGCCCGAACACATGGCGGATGCCGCGCCCTTCGAGGTAGCGCACCAGCTGCGTCGAATTGAGCTCCTTGGCCATCACATGACCTCGGTGTTGTAGAACTCGCCGAACAGCTCGGCGTCCGAGGGCCGGTCTTCGGCGATCGGGCGCGAAACCCAGGTGACGTTCATGTAATGCTTGAGGCTGACGTTCTCGTTGGTGATGTTGCCGCCCCAGATGCCGCAGCCGAGGCTTGACGTCATCGGCATGCCGTTGGTGAACGACCCCGCGTTGGCCTTCGATTGCGGCTGGCGCACCATCATGCGCGAAACCGGCGCCACGGCGGCAAGCCGGGCGATGTGGTCATCATCGAACGAATAGATGCCGCAGCTATGGCCCTTGCCGCCGACCTCGTAAATCTGCTGCACCTTTTGCAGCACCTCGTCAAACCCGTGGTATTTGTACAAGGCCATGACGACGCAAAGCTTTTCGGATGAAAACTTGTGCTGTTCGCCGATCTCGTCTTGCTCGACCATGATGAACTTGCGGTCATCCGCGATCTTGAAACCCGCGATACCGGCGATGGTTTGTGCCGATACGGCGACGGTGGCGATGGTGCGGGCGCCTTTTTCATCCCACATCGCCTTTTCGAGCAGCGCCTTTTCGGCCGGGGTGCAGAGATGCCCGCCTTCTGCCACCAGCGCCGCGCGCATCGCGTCGTAAACACGGGCGTCGATCAAGAGGTTGCCATCAGCCGAGCAGCCCGAGCCGAAGTCGGAGGTTTTCGAAACGCGGCTGAAGTTGGCGGCTTCCTTGATGTTGGCGGTCTCGTCGATCACGATGGACGAGTTGCCCGCGCCGACGCCATAGGCGGGCTTGCCGCTGGAATAGGCGGCCTTGACCATCGGTTTGCCGCCGGTGGCCAGTGTCAGGTCGGCCTGTGCCATCAACTCGCCCGTCAGCGGAATCGAGGGGTTTGCGACACATTGGAACAGGTCTGCCGGGGCGCCGAGTTTTTTCAGCGTCTCGCGCATCACGCGGACCATTTCAAACGTGGTGGCCTTGGCGCGCGGGTGCGGCGAAAAGATCACCGCATCCTTGCATTTGATCGCATAGATGCCGGTGACCGGGGGGGTCAGTTCGGGGTTGGTGGTGGGAATGAGGCTGGCGATGACGCCTGCGGGCTTGGCGATCTTGGTGATGCCCTTGGCCGCATCGACCTCGATCACGCCGACCGATTTGCCGCGCAGCGCATCACGCAAAACGCCGAGGATCTTGAAGCGCTTGCCCGCGCGGCCTTCGCGGTCGCCGATGCCACTTTCATCGACCCCCATCTGGGCGATGCGCACAAAGGTTTTCTCGTTGCCGCAGGCCCAGCCGAGCGCCTGCGCCAGCCGGTCAACCTGCGCCTGATCGTAATCCTTGATCTCGTCCATTGCCGCGCGGGCGCGGGCCACCATGTCTGCAACTTGCTGGACGTCGGCGGGGGATAGGTCTTTTGCCATGTCGGGCTCTCCTCAATCGGGTTCAGGGGCTGGCCTAGCCAGCGGTTCCGGTGCGTGGCACGGGCGCGTGGCCCTGCCGATCAAACACTTTATGTGCCGCTTCAAGGCAGCGTCGGGCGTGGCCGAGGTGGCCAAGTTCCGCGCTGCGGCGCGCGTTGGGCAGTTCGATCGAAAGCGGCACCTGCGGCAGCGCCGCCACAAGTGCTGCAAAGTCGATTGCGCCCTCGCCGGGGTAAAGCCGGGCCTCGCGGGCGATGGTCAGCATGTCTTCGCGGGTGGTGGGAATTTCGGCGGGGGCATCGCAGATATGCAGGAAGTTGACCCAGTCACGGCGCACCGTGCGCAAATCTGCAATACGGGCGCGGGTGAAATGCCAGTAAAGCGTGTCGATCAAGAGCCCCGCATTGGGGCGGCTGGCGGCATCGAGTACCTCAACCGCGTCGCCAAGGCAGGCAAGGCGCGAGAAGGCCGGAAATTCGAGATTGACGGTCAGCCCGAAGGGGGCCGCGAGGTCGCAGATTTCGCTGAACCTTTCCACGATGAAATCGCGGTCGTTGCGCACATTGGTCCATGCCGAGGCGATGACGTGGCGCGCGCCGAGTTCGGCCCCGGCCTCGAAGGCGGGCAGAAAGGTTTGCGGGTCAACCTCGCGCAAAATGCGCGCCAGTTCGATGTCGTGCAGCTTCAGCCCGGTGTCGGCAAGTGCTGCGCGGGTGCGGCGCAGCATCATCGGGCTGGTCATGTCGCCCGAAGGCTCGCCCGGCACCCCGAGGTTGATCAGCCGGAAGCTGACATAGTCGTACCCCGCCTCAGCGGCGACATGGGTCTGCTCGACCGGGGTCAGGCCGGGCACTGTCAGGTAGGCAAGCGAAATGGGCCGGGTCATGCGGTCTCTCCCGTGTCGATATGCGCCATACGGCCGGGCAGTGTGCGGCCCAGCGTGATTTCGGCTTCGCGCGTCAGCGCGCCGAGCGCGCGGTGGTCAATGCCTGTGGTCAGCCCCATTTCGGCCAGCGCGAAGGCGGCGTCTTCGGTGGCGATGTTGCCGGTGGCCTTGGGGATGAAGGGGCAGCCGCCGAGGCCGCCAAGGGCCGCATCGAAAATGCGCACACCGGCCTCAAGCCCCGCCACCATGTTGGCCATGCCAAGGCCGCGCGTGTCGTGCAGATGCAGGCTGAGCGCGGTTGCAGCAGGCAGCACCTCGCGCACGCGGGCACAAAGGTCGTAAACCTGCACCGGGTTGGCGAGGCCCGCCGTGTCGGCAATGTTGACCTCGTGCACGCCGATCTCGCCATAGCTGCGCGCGATTTCGAGCGCGCGCGCCGGGTCGATCTGGCCCTCAAAGCCGCAGCCGAGCGCCGACTGAATGCCCGCGCGCACCGCGATGCCTTCGGCCAGTGCGCGTTCGAGGATCGAAGCGATTTGCGCGCGCGCCTCATCGACCGATTTGTTGAGGTTCTTGCGGCTGTGGGTTTCGGAGGCCGAAACTGAGATCGAAAGGTGTTTGACGCCTGCGACAAGGGCACGATCCAGCCCCGCCATGTTGAGGATGAGCGCGGTATAGGTGACGCCGGGTTTGGGCGTCAGGCTGGCGAAAACCTCATCGGTATTGGCCATCTGCGGCACCCATTTGGGGTGCACGAAGGACCCGACCTGAATGCGCCTGACCCCGGCAGCCTCTAGCCCCGCGAGGAAATGCAGCTTTTCGGCCACCGAAAAGCCGCGCGCCTCGTTTTGCAGGCCGTCGCGCAGAAATTCATCCTCGATCAGGACATTGCCAGCGAAGTGATACATCATGTGCTCCCCGTCCGGCCTTTGCGGAAAGGCCAGACCCTCGGGGTAAAGTTAGGTGGGGGTTGGCGTAACATCAAATATCGTCATGGACATTACGGGATACGCGATGTTAATTTTTTGGTGGGGGGAGCCATGCTGACACTCAGACAGATCGAGGTGATCCGCGCCATCATGCTGGCGGGCACGGTAAAGGGGGCGGCGGATTTGCTGGGGGTTTCGGCGCCGGGCATCAGCCGGGTGATGAAGCACACCGAGGGGCAACTGGGCCTGCGCCTGTTCAGCCGCAACCACGGCCGCTTTGTGCCCACCACCGAGGCGCACGGGATTTTTGCGCAGATCAACGAGGTCTTCGCCAAGGTCGAGAACCTGCAATTTTCGATTGATGCCCTGAAGCAGGGGGCCGGGGGCGTGTTTTCCTTCGCCTCGGCGCCCTCGATTTCGCAGCACATCCTGCCGCGCGCGGTCAAAAGGTTGCGGCTGAAATTTCCCGCGCTGCGCATGAACATCAACATTCTGAAGATTGAAGAGACGGTGGATTACCTGCTCTTGAAAAAGGGCGAGCTGGTGGCGATGAGCTACAAGATCGACCACCCCGGCCTGGTTTCGCATCTCTTGGCCTCGGGGCGGCTGGTGGCGGTGGTGCCGGCGGGGCACCCGCTGGCCGCGCAGCCCGAGATCTCGCTGGCAGACCTTGCCGCCGAGCCCTTGATCGGCATCGACCCCGCCGACCCCTACGGCAAGATCCTTGCCACACCCTTTGTCGAGCATGGCCTGCCGTTTGATCTGGCGATTCAGGCGCGGTTTGCGCAGACGGTGAACGCGCTTGTGGCGGCGAACCTTGGGGTGGCGGTGCTTGACGAGTTTTCGATGGCGACGGAAGAAACTCCCGGCGTGGTGGTGCGCCCGATTGTCGAGCCGACGTCGTTCAAGACCTATGGCGTGGTCAACGCCGAGATCTCGCGGTCTATCTTTGCCGATGAGTTGATTGAGCTTTTGAAGCTGGAAATGCGCGCGGCGGTGGCGGCGCGCGGGCGAGGGTAGGGGGCTGCCTTTTTGTCCGATTTGTCACTAGGCAATCCGGGCAAGAAATCTTACCCCTCGGCCAGCAACGCCGCGCGCAGCGCTGCGTGGTCGAGCGGCAGCCCCGCAAAGATTTCCCACGCATGTACGCCCTGCCAGAAAAAGAGCTCATAACCCGAAACCACCGCCAGTCCCGCCGCTTCGGCATCGCGCAGAAACTGGGTATCGACCGGGGTATAAACGGCATCGAACACCCATTCGGCACCGGGCAGGACCGCTGGCGGAAATACCGAACCCGTGTAGCCGACCATGCCGATGGGGGTGGAGTTGATCAGGCCTTGCACGCCCTGCGCGGCCTCGGCCACCTCTGCGAACACCCGCACCGCCATGCCCGGTGCCGCCGCGCGCAGCGCCTCGGCCAGCGCCTCGGCCTTGGCGCGGTCCTGATCGACCAGATGCAGGGCAGGGGCCTTGAGTGCCACCAGCCCAAAGGCGATGGCGCGCCCCACGCCGCCAGTGCCAACCATGCAGACCGTGCCGGGGCTGGCGTCACCACGCAACCCGCGATAGGCGGCGATAAAGCCGGAATAGTCGGTGTTAAAGCCCTTCGGCCCTTCGGGCGTGAACAGCACGGTGTTGACCGCGCCGATTGCCCGCACCAGCGGGTCGTCGATACCAAGATGCGCTGTCACCCGTTCCTTGTAGGGGTAGGTTATGTTGATGCCGCGAAAGCCGCCCTTGGCGCAATCGGCAAAGACCGCGTCAAAGCTGCGCCCAAGATCGCGCGGCACCAGGCGCGCGTAATCCACCGCCAGCCCGTTTTGCGCCCCTGCCAGCCGGTGCAGCAACGGCGAGCGCGAGCGCGCGATATTGTCGCCGATCAGCCCCAGTTGCAGATCGGTCTTCTGCGTTGTCATTTTCACCCCCTAAGCCTGCGCCAGCCGCGCCCGGCCATGCCCCAAAGCGGCGTTTGCGACACGAAGATCAGAATCACCGAGGCCAACAGCACCGCCGACAGCGGTGAGCTGAGCGTGCCCCAAAGCAACCCGCCAAGGTCTTCGCGGTCGGAAATGATCGCGCGGCGCCAGTTTTCATCTATCAGACGGCTCAGGATCACACCCAGAATCACCGGGCCGACCTGATAGCCGTAAAGCTTCAGGAAATAGCCGAACACCCCGAAGCCAAGCGCCCAGTAGACATCCATCAGCCTGTTGGACACCGCATAGGCGCCAACGATGCTGAGGAGGAGTATCAGCGGAATCAGCACCGGGCGCGGCAGCTCGACGATTTTCACGAACAGCCGGATGCCGGTGAGGCCGAAGATCAACATGAACACATTGGCCGCCACCAGCGCGCCGACGATGAACCAGAACATTTCCGGCCGGTCGATCATCAGCATCGGGCCGGGGTTGAGGCCGTGGATGAACATGGCGCCAATGATGATCGCGGTCACCGCATCGCCCGGAATGCCGAGCGTGATCATCGGAATGAAGGCGCCGCCAACGGCCGCGTTGTTGGCGGCTTCGGGCGCCACCAGACCCTCGCGCGCGCCATGGCCAAAGGGCACCTCGGGGTCCTTGGTCACGCGCTTGGCGTGGTCATAGGCCATGAGCGCCGCGATATCGCCGCCGGTGCCGGGCAGCGCGCCGATGAAGACCCCGATGGCCGAGGTTTGCAGGCTGAGCGGCAGGAACTTGCGCACCGCCCGCCACGAAGGGATGATGCGGCTGATGGCCTGCTTGATCGCCAGCTTGTCGATATGGTGCAGCTGCATCAGCGCTTCCGAGATGCCAAAGAGGCCGATCATCACCGCGATGAAGCTGATACCGCCCCAAAGGTCGATGATGCCGAAGGTGAACCGTTCCTGCGCGGTCAGCGGGTCAAGCCCCACCGCGCCAATCAGCAGCCCCAGCGCCCCCGCGAACACGCCCTTCATCAGGCTTTCGCCCGAAAGTGAACCCACCAGCAAAATACCAAGGATCGCCAGCAGCATGTAATCGCGCGGCTGAAAGCGCAGCGCGAATTCCGAAACGGTGGGTGCCGCGATGGCCAGCACCGCAATGCCGACGGCGCCGCCGAAAAAGCTCATCACCGTAGAAAGGCCAATCGCCTCGCCCGCCTCGCCTTTTTGCGCCAAGGGGTAGCCGTCAAGCGCGGTGGCGATGGCGGAAGGTGCGCCGGGGATGTTCAGCAAGATCGCGGTGCGCGAGCCGCCGTAGACGCCCCCCATGTAGATGCCCACGATCAGGCTCAGCGCCGGGTAGATATCCCATGTGAAGGTGAACGAAATCAGGATCGACGCTGCCATGGTGACCGAAAGGCCGGGGATGGCGCCGACGTAGATGCCCGCAAACGTGCCAAGCGCGATCAGCCCCAGCAGCTGCGGGTCGAGCCACGAGATCAGGAAGTATTGCAGCGACTCCATCATTTCGGCGCCCCCGCGAACAGGCTTTGCACCCAAGCGATGATCTCGCGTTCGGGCACGACGCCTTCGGGCATCAGCACCGTGAAGATTAGCCGGAACACGATGTAGATGCCCGCCACCGAAAGCGCCGAAATGCCGAGCGCATAGAAGGGCGAGGTGCGGCCCAACATCCAGATCGAGACGGTCAGGAATAAGAACGAGGTCGGCACAAAGCCCACGGGCTGCAATGCCGCCGCATAAAGCCCGATCATCACGGTCATGCCGACCACGCGCAGCGGCAGGATCTCGCGCCAGTCGCGGATATGCCCGGCCGCGGGCAGGCGCGCCGTGCGCCAGAAGATCAGCCCCGAGGTGATGACCATCACGGCGGTTACCGCCATCGGGAAGGATCCGGGCGCGCTCAGCGCCTCAAAGCCCGATATTTCGAAGGCAACGGTCGTCAGCCAGAGGCTCAGAACCACAAGCGCCAGCGAAAACGCGGCCTCGCCGGGCAGTCTGCGGGTTTTGTCGTGCATGGGTGCGTCCCCTCCCAGAGAAACGCCGCCCCGCGGCCAGAGCTACAGGGCGGCGCATTGGCATTGGCACGAGCTTACGGCCGTTCGATGCCGAAGTCAGCCGGCGAGAACTTGGCCGCGCCGGCATCAAACACCAGCCATGCGGTGGTCTTTTGCCAGTTGGTCAGGAAGGCGCGCGCATCGTCGCCCGAAAGGTTCAACATCGAGAAGCCGCGGCCCTCGATCATCGCCATGAACTCGGGGTTCTGCGTCGCCTCGCCAAACGCCGCCTGCAGCTTGGCCACCACCGCGTCAGGCGTGCCGTTTTTCACGAAAACGCCGAAGAACGGGCCCCAGGGCAGGTATTTGGCATAGGCGGGGTAGGCCTCGGCGATCGGCGCGAGGCCGGGCAGAGCCGCGTTGGGCGTGGTATCGACCAGCGCAATCGCTTTCAGGCGGCCCGCACGGATGCCTTCGATCGCGAGGCCAAGCACCGCGGGCATCACGTCGATGGCGCCGCCTTGCAGCGCGGTCAGCGCCGGGCCGTCGCCATCATAGGGCACCGCAATGACCGGCAGCGCGACTTCTGACGTCAGCATCGCGGTGATGACCGAGGGCAGACCGCCGGGGCCGGTTGAACCAAACTTCACCTCGTTCGGGTGCGCGGTGACATAGGCCACCAGCTCGGCGAAGCTGTTGTAAGGCGCATCGGGGCGCGCCACCAGCAAGGGCACGCCACGGGCGATGAGATTGATCGGGATGAAGTCGCTATAGTCGCTGTCGCCAAGGCCCATCACCTTGTAAAGCTGCGGGTTTTCGGCGCCCATCAGCAGCGTGTAGCCATCGGCCGCCTGCGCGCCGACATATTTCAGCGCAATCGCGCCCACCCCGCCGGTCATGTTCTGCATCACCACCGAGCCGCCGAGCAGCTTTTCGGCATGCGGCGTGATGGAGCGCATGACCACGTCGGTTGACCCGCCAGCACCCCATTGGATGATGCCCTGAATCGCTTTTTCGGGGTATTCGGCAATCGCGGGCGCAGCCGCCATCAACAGCGCCGCAACGGCGCCGAGCACTCTGGTCTTCATGGAACCCTCCCAAGGTCATGGTGTTCGGTCATGGCGTCCTCTGGCCATGTCGATACGCCACATGATTGGGTGACGGCGGGGCATAACGTCAATTGCTTAGAGATGCCTTTTCGTAAACCTGATGTTATTTCCTGCTCCACTTCAGGGCGGTTTTCGCGCGCTCCAGGGGGCATCCATTGGCGTGCTACCTTCGTTCCCCGGTGCCGTTGATTTTTCGCCCTGCCCCGGTAATATCGACCCGGAAGGCGTTCATGACGGGGCGGACCATGCGGCGGATCGCGGCGATATTTCTGGCACTTGGCCTCGGCGCCACCCCGGCGCTGGCCGAGAAATACGATACCACCCGCCTGTTTACGCGCGGTGCATGGTATGTGGAGCTGACGCATGACACCGAAGATGGCGAGCTTTGGTGTTCTGGCGAAACCCGCAACAATAGCGGCCAGGCCTTTTCGGTTACCGCGTATGATGACGGTGCGGTCATCCTGTTCGTGTTCGACAACAGTTGGAACCTTGCGCCGCGCTCGGTCGATTTCATCGTCTACATTGACCGCCAGCGCTGGACCATCAGCGGCGATGCCGATGGCGTGGCGATTTCGGTGACGCTTGACGACAAGGACACGGCGGACGAGTTTCTAGTTGACCTCGCGCGTGGCAACTCCGTTGCGGTTGCCAACGCCGATGACCGCCGTATCGCCAGCTTTTCGCTCGCGGGCTCGTCCGCCGCGCTTTCGACGCTGATGGATTGCTGGTCGAGTATTCTGATCGGCGGTCCGGGGCCGGGCAAGAAAGACCCGTTCTGAGGGCGTCCTACAGCACCTCCATGACCTCATACATCACCGGTTCAAAGCTGCGGCAAAGCGTGGCGATGTGGCGGTTGCGTTCGCGCATTTCGGCGGTGCGCAGCATCGCCATAAAATCTTCGCGCTTCTGCCACTGGCTGTAGTTGGCAATGCGGGTCTGCGCATCATTCATGTGCAGCGAGGCCGAAATGAAGCCGGGTTGGTGGCGGATGAACTTGTGGTAGGCATCTGCCAACGCATCCATCAGGTCATCGGCGGTGCCGGGCGTCATCTCGAACGTGGTCAACACGGTCTGACCCTTGAAATCCTTGGAAATTTGCATGGCGTGGCCCTCCTTTTGCTTGCATCCTGCCACAACCGCCCGCCCGCGTCACGCGGCGCGAAGCGGCAGGCGGCTAAAGCAGGAACAGCACAATCCCCGGAAACGCCACCAGCAGCAGCACGCGGGCAAGGTCGGATGCCACGAACCACAGCACCGGGCCATAGGCAGCGCTTGCCGGGGTTTCGCGGTCGAGCGCCGAGATCACGAACAGGTTCATGCCGACCGGGGGTGTCACAAGCCCCACCTCGACCACGATCAGCACCAACACCCCGAACCAGACCGCCAGATCGGCGCCAGAAAGGCCAAAGTCGAGGCCCGCGACCAGGGGCCAGAAGATCGGCACGGTCAGCAAGATCATCGAAAGGCTGTCCATCACGCAGCCAAGCGCGAGGTAGAACACAAGGATCAGCGCCAGCACAGCGAACGGCCCCAGCCCCAACCCCACGACATAGGCCGAAAGTTCCTGCGGCACCCGCGCGAATGCCAGAAAACCGTTGTAAAGCGCGGCGCCAAGCAGGATGAAAAAGATCATCGCGCTGGCCCGCGCGGTTTCCAGCAGCGCCTCGATCAGCCCGGCGCGGCCCAGCCCGCCGCCCGCCCAGGCCATCAGCCCGGTGCCGGCGGCGCCCACCGCAGCGCCTTCGGTCGGGGTGAACCAGCCGCCCCAGATGCCGCCAACCACCAGCCCGAATATCGCCGCCACCGGCCAGAGCGTCAGCGTCGCGCGGCCCCGCCCGCCACGCGGTTGCGGCACCCCGGCCGCTTCGGGGTGACGGCGCACATAAAGGGCAATCACCACCGCATAGCCCGCCGCCGCCAGCAGCCCCGGCAGCAGCGCCGCCAGAAAGAGCCGGGCGATATTGGTTTCGGTCAGGATCGCGTAGATCACCAGCACCACCGACGGCGGAATGAGAATGCCCAGTGTGCCCCCCGCCGCCAGCGTCGCCACCGAAAACCCGCCCGCATAGCCTGCGCGCTTCAACTCGGGCAGCGCCACTTGCCCCATCGTCGCGGCGGTGGCGAGCGATGAACCGCAGATCGCCCCGAACCCCGCCGAGGCCGCGACCGATGCCATCGCCAAGCCGCCGCGCCAGTGCCCCACCCAGGCTTCGGCGGCGCGAAACAGTGCCCGGCTCATGCCGCCACGGGTGGCAAACTGCCCCATCAGCAGGAACATCGGGATGACCGCGAGGGAGTAGCTGGAAAAGGTCGAAAAGCTTTCGGTCTTCAGCCGTGCCAGCACCATGTTCGGGCTGCCGGTGGCCAGCGTCAGCCCCGCCGCCCCCACGGCGAACATCGCCAGCCCGATCGGCGCGCGCGCAAAGATCAGTGCCAGCAGCACCGGAAATGAGGCAAAGCCGAGCGCAAGCGTGCTCATGCGCGCGCCCGCGCTGCGTCCCACGCCGTCACCAGCGCCGCCGCCACAGCGGCCACGCAGCACGCGGCATAGGCCCACCAGACCGGGATCGCGAGCAGAAACGTGGTCTCGCCGCTCTGCGCCTTGGCCAAAGCACCCACGCCCAGCCGCCACGCGACAAGCGCCGTTACCGCCGCCATCGCGACCGCCCAGAACCGCGCCAGCGCCGAATTGGCGCGCCGGGGCAGCCGTGCGGTAAAGACCTCGACAGCGGCGTGCGCCCGGTCAAGCTGCGCCAGTGGCAAAAAGGCAAAGACCACAAAGGCCATGCCCAGCTCGACCAGTTCATACCCGGCCCGCACCGGGCCGAACCCCGCCAGCCCCGCCCGCGCCAGCGCGTTGCCCACCACGCTGACGCAGATCATCGCCACCAGCGCCAGCAGCACCGCGCCGCCCGCCAGCGCCATGCCCCGCGCCAGCCCGTGCATCAGCCGCTCAACCACCATTGGCCGCAAGTGCCGCCTTGACGCGCGCCAGCAGCCCCGCTCCGTCAATTCCTGCCGCCGCCATGTCGGCCAGCCACTGCGCCACCACCGGGTCAGCAGCCGCCTGCCAGCGCGCGGCCTCGGCCGCGTCCAGCGTTACCACGGTGTTGCCCATTGCCACCGCTTCGGCCCGCATCGGGGCATCGGCGCCCTGTTGCAGCCGCCCCGCGTTGGCCGAAAACTCCGGCCCCGATGCCGTGTCGATGATAGCACGCAGATCGGCGGGAAGGCCCGCATAGCGCTCGGCGTTCATCGCCAGAATGAAGGTCGCGACATAGACCGCGCGCCCCGGAAACTCGGTGTGGTTGTGCACCAGCTCCGCCGCGCGGATCGAGCTTGTCACCTCCCATGGCAGCAAGGTGCCATCGATCACGCCGCGCGACAGCGCTTCGGGCACCGCCGGCACTGCCATGCCCAGTGCCGCAGCCCCCAGCCCTTCCAGCAGCTGCGCGGTAATGCGCGACGGCGCGCGCAGCTTCAGCCCCGCCATATCCTCCAGCCGCAGCACCGGGCGCGCCGAATGGATCACCCCCGGCCCGTGCACCCATGTGCCCAGAATGTGCATGCCCTTGAAATCGGTAGGGAACATCTCTGCCTGCGCGACCTCCCAAAAGGCCCGGCTGGCGCCTTCAGCATCGGCCACGAGGAACGGCAGTTCAAATGCCTCGCTGCGCGGAAACCGCCCCGGCGTATAGCCCGGCAAGGTCCAGATGATATCGACCACGCCATCGACCAGCTGATCGACCAGATCGGCGGGCTTGCCGCCAAGCTGCATTGACGCGAACCGCTCGATCGTGATGCGCCCGCCCGACTCGGCCTCGATTCGGTCGGCCCATGGGTCGAGAATGTTGGCGGGCACGAAACTCTGCGCGGGCAGGAACTGGTGCAACCGCAGCGTCACCTGCTGCGCGGGCGCAGGGCCGGCGAGGGCAAAGAGCAGGGCAAGGGCGGCAAGCGGGCGGGCAAACATCGGCGGTCTCCTCGGGCTGATCGCGCGCACTATGTTAGGGCGCGGGGTGGCTGTCCAGCCTCGCCGCTGCCCCAAGATCGTCGCGCGCGAATGCGACGGTTTTCAGGATCGCAAAGACCTGCGCCCCCGGTTCCAGCGCCAGCGCGCGGGCAGAACGCTGTGTGATGCGTGCCTGTGCGGCGTCCGGGCCGATCCGCAGGCCCACCGCCACGCCCCCCGGTGCCTCTGCCAGCGCGGTGATGGTGGCGGGCAGGATGTTCAGCGCCGAAATCGCGTCGGGCCGCACCCGCGCCAGCATCACGTCTTCCGCCGCGAAGCGCAGCCTGACGCGCGCACCGATTGCCGCCGCGATCAGCGGCACGAACAGCCGCCCCGCCGGATGCGCAAGCTCGCTCAACCCGTCGCCCGGATGATGCGCCGCAACTGTCGCCGCCAGCATCGCCCCCGCCCCGCGCGGCCCCAGCACCCCGGCCAGCGCCGGGTCGGCCAGCACCTCGGCCAGCGGCCCCGCCGCCGCCACCCTGCCCGCCGCCAGCACCACCACCCGATGCGCCAGCCGCGCAAGCTCGGCAAGATCGTGGCTGACGTAAAGAACCGGCAACCCATGCAGCGTGCAAAGACGCTCCAGATAGGGTAAGATCTCGGCCTTGCGCGCCGCATCGAGGGCCGCCAGCGGCTCATCCAGAAGCATCAGGCGCGGTCGGCCCAGCAGCGCGCGGCCAATTGCAACGCGCTGGCGCTCGCCGCCCGACAGACCGCCAACCCGGCGCCCCAAAAGCGGCGCAAGGTCGAGCATCTCGACCACCTCGCCCCGGCTCGGCCCCGGCAGGCCACGCGCCCGCCGGTCGGCAAAGCGCAGGTTGCCCGCCACGCTCAGATGCGCAAAAAGCCGCGCGTCCTGAAACACATAGCCCACGCCGCGCGCCTCGGGCGGCACAAACACCCCCGGCGCCTGCCAAACCTCGCCGCCAAACTGCACGTGGCCAGCGGCGCCCCGCTCCAGCCCCGCGATCAGGCGCAGCAGCGTTGATTTGCCTGCCCCCGAAGGCCCGAAAACAGCCGTTACCCCCTCGGGCGCGAATTCCTGCGTCACCCGCAAGGCAAAACCGGGCCGCGCAAGCTGCACATCCAGCGCCAGCATCACGCCCCCCAGCCCTGCGGAAAGCGGCGGTTGAGGCTGTAGACCGCCAGCAGCATCGCAAACGAGGCCACCAGCATCAGCGCCGAAAGCGCGTGTGCCTCGGCCAGCCGGATCGTCTCGACATGCTCGTAAATGGCAATCGAGATCACCTTGGTGCGGCCCGGAATGTTGCCCCCCACCATCAGCACCACGCCAAACTCGCCCAGCGTATGCGCGAAGGTCAGCACCGTTGCCGTCAGCACGCCGCGCGCTGAAAGCGGCAGTGCTACGGTGAAAAAGCGGTCGAGCGGTCGCGCGCGCAGGCAGGCCGCCGCCTCCATCGGCGCGCGGCCCAGCGTCTCGAACGCGGCCTGCAGGGGCTGCACGGCGAAGGGCAGCGAATAGACCATTGAGGCCAGAACCAGCCCGGTAAAGGAAAAGGTCAGCGTCTCGCCGGTGAGGGCAAGATAGGCCCCGCCGAAGGGCGCGCGGGGCGAGAAAGTGATCAGCAGGTAGAACCCCAGCACCGTCGGCGGCAGCACCAGCGGCAGCGCGGTGACGGCCTCGACCAGCGGCTTTGCGCGCGTGCGGGTGTGCGCCAGCCACCACGCCAGCGGCAGCGCCAGTGCCAGCAACGCCAGCGTTACCACCAGACCAAGCTGCAATGTCAGCCAGAGCGGGCCAAGCTCGGGCAGGGTCACGGCAAGGCCGCGTAGCCAAAGCTGGCGCTGATCGTCTGCGCCTGAGGTGTTTTCAGCCAGTCGAGAAACCCGCGTGCCGCCGCGTTGTTGGCGCCGTGGCGCAGCAGCACCGCATCCTGCTGGATTGGCTGGAACAGCTCTTGCGGCACCAGCCAGCGGCTGCCTTGGTCTTCCGACACCACCGCCGACAGTGCCACGAACCCCGCGCTGGCGGCGCCACTTGCCACCATGGCGTAGGTCTGGCCGATGTTTTCGCCCATCACCAGCCGCCCTTGCACTTGCTGCCACAACCCCAGCGCCTCGAGCGTCTGCTCTGCCGCCACGCCATAGGGGGCAAGCGCGGGGTTGGCGATGGCGAGGTGGCGCAGGTCGGGGCTGGCAAGCGCTGCCACCGGGTCGGCGCCGATCAGCGCGTGGTCAGGCGACCAGAGCACCAGCGCCCCCAGCGCATAGGTAAAGCGCGTGCCCGCCACCGCCGCGCCCTCGGCCTCAAGCCGCGCCGGGGTGGCGGCATCAGCCGACAGCAGCACATCAAAGGGGGCGCCGGCACCGATCTGCGCGTAAAGCTTGCCGGTCGAACCGGTGGTCAGGGTGATCTGATGCCCGCTTGCGGCGGCAAAGGCCTGTGCCTGCGCCTCGGCAGCACCGGCATAGTTCGCCGCCACCGCCACAAGTGCCATTTCGCCCGCTGCCGGGGTGGCGCAGAAAAGCAGCGCAATCAAGGGCGCGCGCAGCATGATGTCCTCCATCGTTATTTCCCGCCAAACATAACGAGGCCCGATCGCCGCGCAAGAGCAAATGGCGCCGGCAGGTGCGGCGGCTAGGGCGGGGGGCTTTCTGCCCCCCGCGGCACGGGCGGCCCCTGAACGGGGCCGCCCGTGCCTTCCCCCCGAGGGTATTTTTACGAAGAAGAACCGCAGGTGCGCGAGGCGAGGGCGCGCAGTGCGAGAAGCTTGGCGATGTCAGTGGCGGCTGCGGCGTCGGCATTGGCTTGCATTGCGCCATAGGTGGCCAGCACCGCTTTCCCGGTCTCGGTCAGATGTGCGCCGCCGCCGTGGGCGCCGCCCCGCACCGATGCCACCAGCGGGGCCGCGAACATCGCGTTGAGCACCTCAACCAGTGACCAGGCGCGCTTGTAGCTCATGCCCATGCGTGCCGCGGCAGCGGAAATCGAGCCGGTTTCGGCGATCAGCGCCAGCAGATCGGCCTTGCCGGGGCCGATATAGGCGCCGTCGTCAAAGCGCAGCCGCAGGCGCAGCCGGGGCGCCATGTCAGCCTTGCCGCACGGTTTGGGTCTGGGTGCCAAGCCCCTCGATGCCAAGCCGCATGACCTGCCCCGCGCGCAGATAGACCGGCGGCTTTTGCCCCATGCCGACACCGGGCGGGGTGCCGGTGGCGATGACGTCGCCCGGTTGCAGCGACATGAACCGGCTGACATAGGCGATCAGTTCTGCCACGCCGAACACCATGGTCGCGGTGCTGCCGTTCTGGCGCATGATCCCGTCGAGCTCCAGCCACAAGCGCAGCGCCTGCGGGTCTGGCAGCTCATCCGGCGTTACCAGCCAGGGGCCGATCGGGCCGAATGTGTCGCAGCCCTTGCCCTTGTCCCAGGTGCCGCCGCGGTTCATCTGATAGTCGCGCTCGCTGATGTCATTGACGACGCAATAGCCCGCGACATGTGCCAGCGCGTCGGCCTGCGCGATATAGCTGCCGCCGCGCCCGATCACCACGCCAAGCTCTACCTCCCAGTCGGTTTTTTCTGACCCGCGCGGCAGCACCACGCCATCGTCGGGGCCGCAGATGGCGCTGGTCCATTTGTTGAAGATGATCGGCTCGGCGGGCACCGGCAGGCCCGATTCTGCCGCGTGGTCGGCGTAGTTGAGGCCGATGCAGACAAATTTGCCCACCGCGCCCACGCAAGGCCCCAGTCGCAGACCTGCCTGCGGCACCCCCGAGACCAGAGGCAGGCTTTCGGGGGCAAGCGACGCGATCCGCGCCAGCGCCTCGGGCAGCAGCGCTGCCCCGGCGATGTCGCCCACCACGCCGGTCAGGTCGCGCACCCGCCCGCCTTCATCGAGAATGCCCGGCCGTTCCGCCCCTGCCGCGCCGTATCGAACCAGTTTCATGCCGCCCCTCCCGTTTGGCGCCAGCCTAGCCGCTTGCCCGCGCCACTTAAAGCCCGACCCCGGCACCCGGCCATAACGGCTTGGAATCGAACGACAAGCAGGCCGCCGCGCGGGTGCTGCGCCAAAGCGCTGCAAAAGTAACGTCGGGGAAACGTAACAGATTTGTTGCATGCGCGGCGATTCGGGGCAAATCTGGCGCCAGCGAAGGCGCGGCGTCGTTGGAACGTCACAAATGGCGCCTATTGCAGTCATGTGCCCATCCGGGCCCTGACATCAATAAACGGGGAGAATGTCTGACATGACGAAGAAACCGATGCACTGGCTTGCCGGCGCTGCCGCGCTTTTGTCCACCACCGCGCTTGTGCACGCACAAGATCTGGCTGCGCTCGAAGCGGCGGCCAAGGTCGAAGGCATGCTGACCACTATCGCGCTGCCGCATGACTGGTGTGGCTACGGCGACGTGATCGCGGGCTTCAAGGCCAAATACCCCTGGATCACCGTGAACGAGCTGAACCCCGATGCGGGTTCGGCCGATGAGGTCGAGGCGATTCGCGCCAACAAGGGCAACATGGGCCCGCAGGCACCCGACGTGATCGACGTGGGTCTGGCCTTTGGCCCGGCTGCCAAGGAGGAAGGCCTCGTCCAGCCTTACAAGGTTGCCACCTGGGACGAGATCCCCGACAGCATCAAGGATGCTGACGGCTACTGGTATGGCGATTATTACGGCGTGATGTCGTTCATGGTGAACAAGGATCTGGTCGACACGGTGCCGACAGACTGGGCCGACCTTCTGAAGCCCGAATACAAGGCTTCGGTGGCGCTGGCGGGCGACCCGCGTGCCTCGAACCAGGCGATTCTGGCTGTGCTGGGCGCGGGCCTCGCCGCTGGCGGCGCGGCGGGCAAGGAATCTGGCGAAAAGGGCCTTGGCTTCTTTGCCGAGATGAACAAGGCGGGCAACTTCGTTCCCGTCATCGGCAAGGCGGGCACCTTGGCCCAAGGCGCCACGCCGATCGTGCTGATGTGGGACTACAACGCCCTTTCTGCGCGCGACAACCTGAAAGGCAACCCGCCGGTCGACGTGGTTGTTCCCGCTTCGGGCGTGCTGGCGGGCGTCTATGTGCAGGCGATCTCGGCCTATGCGCCGCACCCGAACGCCGCCAAACTCTGGATGGAATACATCTATTCGGATGAAGGCCAGAACCTCTGGTTGAAAGGCTACTGCCACCCGGCACGCTTCAACGCGATGTCGGAGGCGGGCAAGATACCGGCCGAACTTATGGCCGCCCTGCCCCCTGCCGAAAACTACGCCGCCGCCTATTTCCCGACGCTCGACGAGCAGGCCGCCAACAAGGAAGCGGTCACCAAGGGTTGGGATGCCGTAGTTGGCGCCAACGTGCAGTAACCGAACCTGAGCACCTGCCCACCCCGGAGCCACTCTGGGGTGGGCATTTGCCGTTCAAGAAAGCCATTTCCCCGATGACTGCCCTTCCCGCAGCACCGCCGCGCCGACGCCTGCCGCTTAATTGGCTGGGCATCGTGCCATTCGCCGCCTTCGCGCTGCTGTTTCTGATCCTGCCGACCATGAACATTGTTCTGGGCGCGTTTCGCAATGCGGCGGGAGAGATGACGTTTGACAATGTGCGCGGCCTCTTTACCCCCTCGATCCTCGCCAGCTACTGGATCTCGATCAAAATCTCGGTGGCCTCGTCGCTGCTGGGCTGCGTCATAGGCTTTGCCATGGCGGCAGCGGTGGTGCTGGGCGGCCTGCCGAAGTGGATCCGCAGCCCGGTGCTGACCTTTTCGGGGGTCGCCTCGAACTTTGCCGGGGTGCCCTTGGCGTTTGCCTTCATGGCCACCATCGGGCCGCGCGGGCTGCTGACCCTGTGGCTGATGGACCAGTTCGGCATCAACCTGCGCGCCGAAGGCTTTACCATCCTCAGCTTCTGGGGCCTGACCATCACCTATGTATTCTTCCAGATCCCGCTGATGATCCTCATCATCACCCCTGCACTCGACGGGCTGAAAAGGGAATGGAAAGAGGCCGCCAACATCCTTGGTGCGACCACCCCGCAATACTGGCGCATGGTGGCGCTGCCGATCCTGTTTCCGTCGCTGCTCGGCACTTTCGCTCTGCTGTTCGCCAATGCCTTTGGGGCGGTCGCCACCGCCTACGCGCTGACTGGCTCATCGCTGTCGATCGTGCCGATCTTGCTCTTCGCGCAGATCAGGGGCGACGTGCTGCAAGACCCGCATCTGGGCTATGCGCTGGCCTTTGGCATGATCGTGGTGACCGGCATCGCCAATGGCATCTACATCTGGCTGCGCGTGCGGTCTGAAAGGTGGCTGAAATGAAGCGCCTTTTTGCCTGGGCCACGCTGATCTTCGGGATGGGCTATTTCATTCTGCCGCTGGTCGGCCTGACCGAATTTTCGCTGTCGATGCGGCGCGGCGAATACAGCTTCGATGCCTATGCCGCCGTGCTGGCCGATCCGCGCTTTCGTGAAACCTTCAGCTATTCGGTGGTGATGGCGCTGCTGACCATCGTGTTCGGCGTGCTTCTGGTGGTGCCCACTGCCTATTGGGTGCGCCTGAAACTGCCGGGCCTTAGGCCCTATGTCGAGTTCGTAACGCTGCTGCCACTGGTCATTCCGGCCATTGTCATCGTGTTCGGCTATATCCGTCTATACAACACCAGCAGCTGGCTGCCGCTGACCGGCAGCCTGACCGGCACCAACCTGTTGTTGATGTTCGGTTATGCCACGCTCAGCCTGCCCTATATGTATCGCGCCGTCGATACCGGGCTGCGCACCATCGACGTGGCCACCCTGACCGAGGCGGCACAAAGCCTCGGCGCCGGCTGGGTGACCATTCTCGCCCGGGTGATCATGCCCAATGTGCTGGTGGCGGTGCTGTCTGGCGCCTTTGTCACCTTTGCCATCGTGATCGGCGAGTTTACCCTGGCGGCGCTGCTGAACCGCCCGGCCTTCGGGCCTTATCTGCAACTGATGGGCGCCAACCGCGCCTATGAACCGATGGCGCTTGCGGTGATTGCCTTTGGCATCACCTGGGCCTGCATGGGGCTGATCCAGCTTGTCACGCGGTTCTCGAAACATACAAAGGCGGCGCGCTGATGGCGTTTCTCGATATCGAACACCTCGAAAAATCCTACGGCGCCACCAAGGTGGTCAAGGATTTCAACCTTGCCGTGGACAAGGGCGAGTTCGTTTCGTTCCTCGGACCCTCGGGCTGTGGCAAGACCACCACCTTGCGCATGGTCGCTGGCTTTGAAACCCCCAGCGTCGGGGCAATCCGCATCGACGGGCGCGACATGGCGCGGCTGCGCCCCAACCAGCGCAACATCGGCATGGTGTTTCAGGCCTACGCCCTCTTTCCCAACCTGACCGTGGCGCAAAACGTGGCTTTTGGCCTGAAGGTGGCGGGCGAAAGCCGGAAGGTGATCGACGAGCGCGTGGCCGAGATGCTGGAAACCATCGGCCTGCCCGATCTCGGCAATCGTTACCCGTTCCAGCTTTCCGGCGGCCAGCAGCAGCGCGTGGCCCTTGCCCGCGCCCTTGCCGTGCGCCCGCAGGTATTGCTGCTCGATGAACCGCTTTCGGCACTCGACGCGAAAATCCGCGTTTCCTTGCGCGGCGAAATTCGCGCCATCCAGAAGAAGCTGGGCATCACCACCATCTACGTCACCCACGATCAGGAGGAAGCCCTCAGCATGTCTGACCGCATCGTGGTGATGCATCAGGGCATCGCCGACCAGGTTGGCACTCCGTTTGAAATCTACAACCGCCCCCGCACCCGCTTTGTTGCCAACTTTGTCGGCACCCTGACGCTGCTTGAGGCCGAGGTGCTTGACCCTGCCAGCGGGCATGTGTCGATTGGCGGGGTTGAGGCGACACTGGGGCGGCGCTTGCCCAAGGGCGCGGTCACGCTGGCGGTGCGGCCTGAAATGGTCAGCCTCGGGCCCGCGCCGGGGCGCGAGACCGAAGTGACCGGGCGCATCGTCGATGTTGATTTCCTCGGTTCGGTGATCCGCTTGCGGGCGCAGATCGGGCAATCGGTGCTGGCTTTCGACACCTTCAACAGCTCTGATGCGCCGCCGCCAAAAGTCGGCGCCATGGTCACGCTGTCGCTCGCCGCGCGCGACCTTTTGCTGATCGGAGAATAGGCGGGGCTTTCGCGCGGCTTCGCGCACCGCTATATGCCGCGCATGGTTCAGAACCCGCCCAACCTCCGCCCCGATCTTGCCCGCGCGCTGGTGCCCGATGCCCCGCGCCCCGGCCAACCCACCATCGGCATGGTCAGCCTCGGCTGCCCCAAGGCGTTGGTCGACAGTGAGCGCATTCTGACCCGCTTGCGCGCCGAAGGCTACGCCATCAGCCCCGATTATCGCGGCGCCGATGCGGTGATCGTCAACACCTGCGGCTTTCTCGACAGCGCCAAGGCCGAAAGTCTAGAGGCCATCGGAGAGGCGCTGGCCGAAAATGGCCGCGTGATTGTGACCGGCTGCCTTGGCGCCGAGCCCGCGTATATCACCGGCGCGCACCCCACCGTGCTCGCCGTCACCGGCCCGCATCAGTATGAAGCGGTGCTTGATGCCGTGCACGCAGCCGTGCCGCCCGCGCCCGACCCGTTCGTTGACCTGTTGCCTGCCAGCGCCGTCAGCCTGACCCTGCGCCACTACAGCTACCTGAAGATCTCCGAAGGCTGCAACCACGCCTGCAAGTTCTGCATCATTCCCGACATGCGGGGCAAACTGGTCAGCCGCCCCGCCCATGCCGTGTTGCGTGAGGCCGAACGGCTGGTGGCGGCGGGCGTCAAGGAACTGTTGGTGATTTCGCAAGACACCTCCGCCTACGGCCTTGACCTGCGCCATGCCACCGAAAAGGGCCACCGCGCCCATATCACCGATCTTGCGCGCGATCTTGGCAGCCTTGGCGCCTGGGTGCGGCTGCATTACGTCTACCCGTACCCGCATGTGCGTGACCTTGTGCCGCTGATGGCCGAAGGGCTGGTGCTGCCCTATCTCGACATCCCGTTTCAGCACGCCCACCCCGAAACCCTGCGCCGCATGGCCCGCCCCGCCGCCGCCGCCAAGACGCTTGACGAGATTGCCGCGTGGCGCGCGGTCTGCCCCGATATCACGCTGCGCTCCACCTTCATCGTCGGCTACCCCGGCGAGACCGAGGCCGAGTTTCAGACCCTGCTGGACTGGATGGACGAGGCGCAGCTCGACCGGGTCGGGTGCTTTCAATACGAGAACGTCAAAGGCGCGCGGTCAAACGCGCTGCCAGACCATGTTCCCGATGAGGTCAAGCAGGAGCGGTTTGATCGCTTTATGGCAAAGGCACAGGCGATTTCCGCCGCAAAACTGGCGCAAAAGGTTGGAAAAGTGCTGCAAGTGATCGTGGATGAGGTGGATGCTGAAGGCGCCACCTGCCGCACCTGGGCCGACGCCCCCGAAATCGACGGTAACCTCTTTATCGACGAGGGGTTCGAGGGGCTGGCACCGGGTGATCTTGCCGCCGTCACCGTGGAAGAGGCGGGCGACTACGATCTTTGGGGGCGGCGGGTTTTGGGGTCGGCGGAAACAGGCCGGCCATAAAATCGGCCAGATTCTATGCTTTCTCCTTGCTGCCGCGATATGGCAAACAACCTCTGCCCGAAACCCGGAGCCCTGTTCCATGTTCAGACTTCTGCTTGCCGTCCTCGCCGCTACACTCGCGCTGGCGGCGCCCGCATTTGCCGGGCAGTGCCCCGGCCCATCGAGCGCCGTTACCAACGAAATCCTTGCCGCCGTCAATACCGAGCGCGCGCGCGAAGGCCGCGCGCCGCTGGCCCGCGACAGTCGGCTTGACGCCGCCGCGCAGGGCCATGCCTGCGACATGGCCACGAAAGGTTTTTTTGACCATCGCGGCTCTTCAGGCAGTTCGGTGGGCAACCGCGTGCGCGCGGCGGGCCTGCGCAGTTGCACCACCGCCGAAAACATTGCCTATGGCTGGCGCGAAACCGGGCGGGTGATGGCGGAATGGATGCAGTCGTCCGGCCACCGCGCCAACATTCTGCGCGGCAGCGTCAACGCCATCGGCATCGGCTATGTGCCCGCATCCGGCGGCGCCGGGCCGTGGTGGGTGCAGGTTTTCGCCAACCCCTGCTGACCGCCGCCCCTTCCCCTGCCGCGCCAACTGCTCTAGACAGCGCCCGGAACCGGAATTGGCAGGAGCATCGAGAATGGCCGCGTATCAGTATGTCTACCACATGCAAGGTGTCTCGAAGGCCTACCCCGGCGGCAAGAAGTGCTTTGAGAATATCAACCTGAACTTTCTCCCCGGCGTCAAGATCGGGGTCGTCGGGGTCAACGGCTCTGGCAAATCCACGCTGTTGCGCATCATGGCCGGAATGGATACCGATTTTCAGGGCGAGGCCTGGGCCGCAAAGGGTGCCCGTGTCGGCTACCTGCCGCAGGAACCCCGGCTTGATGACAGCCTCGATGTGCGCGGCAACGTGATGCTGGGGGTCGCTGACAAGCAGGCCATTCTTGACCGCTACAATGCGCTTGCCATGAATTATTCGGACGAAACCGCTGATGAGATGTCGGCCCTGCAAGACCTGATCGACGCCAAGAACCTGTGGGATCTCGACAGCCAGGTCGATGTGGCGATGGAGGCGCTGCGTTGCCCGCCCGATGATGCCGATGTGGCCAGCCTTTCGGGCGGCGAGCGGCGCCGGGTGGCGCTGTGCAAACTGCTGCTTGAAGCGCCCGAAATGCTGCTCTTGGACGAACCCACCAACCACCTCGACGCCGAATCGATCGCCTGGTTGCAACAGCACCTGAAGGCCTACGAAGGCACCATTCTGATCGTCACCCACGACCGTTATTTCCTTGATGACATCACCAGCTGGATCCTCGAACTCGACCGTGGCCGTGGCATTCCTTATGAGGGCAACTATTCCGCGTGGCTGGAACAAAAGGCCAAGCGCCTTCTGCAAGAGGCGCGCGAAGACAAGGCCAAGTCGAAGATTCTCGAGCGCGAGTTGAACTGGATCCGGTCTGGCGCCAAGGCGCGGCAGGCCAAGCAGAAAGCGCGGATTCAGAAATACAACGAGCTTGCCGACCAGTCGGTGCGCGAGCGTATCTCGAACGCGCAGATCATCATCCCCAACGGCGAACGCCTTGGCGGCAAGGTGATCGACGTGCAGGGGCTGAAAAAGCACATGGGCGACAAGCTCTTGATCGAGAACCTCAGCTTTACCGTGCCGCCGGGGGCGATCGTAGGCGTGATCGGCCCGAACGGCGCCGGCAAATCGACGCTGTTCAAAATGATCACCGGGCAGGAAGAGCCTGACGAGGGCACCATCACCTTGGGCGAAACGGTGCAGCTGAGCTATGTCGACCAGTCGCGCGACACGCTTGATGCCACAAAGACCGTCTGGGAAGAGATTTCCGACGGGCTTGAGGTGATCCACCTTGGTGACTTTGAAATGAACAGCCGCGCCTATTGCGGCGCCTTCAACTTCAAGGGCACCGACCAGCAGAAAAAGGTGGGCGTGCTCTCGGGCGGTGAACGCAACCGCGTGCATCTGGCCAAGCTTCTGCGGTCAAACGGCAACGTGCTGCTGCTGGACGAACCCACCAACGACCTTGACGTGGAAACCCTGCAGGCACTCGAAAGCGCCATCGACGATTTCGCCGGCTGCGCCGTGATCATTTCCCACGACCGCTTCTTCCTCGACCGCCTCTGCACGCATATCCTCGCCTTTGAGGGCGACGCGCATGTGGAATGGTTTGAGGGCAACTTCGAGGCCTATGAAGACGACAAGGTGCGCCGCCTGGGGCCGGATTCGATTGAGCCGACGCGGGTGAAGTATAAGAAGTTTACGAGGTAGGGGGATGAAGGATGGCTTTCACACCATTCAACTGGATGTGCCCGCATTGCGGCATAATGCAAACTGTAACCGATCCTGTATTTGACTTCACTTCTTTTCATCTCAATGTGCGTGATTCCGCGGATGGCAGCTTCGGAATTTTCTTAAGATCCACCGTTTGCGTGAACCCCGAATGTGGGAAACTAACCGTTGAGGCCTCGATACGCGAAGATTTAACCGTGCGCCCGTTCAACGGTGGACTCCGGCACTCCTCCAAGAAGGATGGAATAACTCTTTTCAGTGGGCGACTGATTCCTGAAAGCGAGGCAAAACCGCAACCGGAGTGCATCCCAGCGCCTCTTCGTGAAGATTATTATGAAGCTTGCCGAATTCGCGACCTAAGCGCGAAGGCCTCAGCAACGCTGTCGCGGCGATGCCTGCAAGGAATGATTAGAGATTTTTGTGGCGTCAGAAAGGAAACATTGGCTAAAGAAGTCATGGCATTAAAAGCTCTTGTAGACTCTGAAAAAGGCCCCAAGGGCGTGTCAATTGAAAGCGTTGATGCCATTGATTATGTGCGCGGAATCGGAAATATTGGTGCGCACATGGAAAAAGACATCAACCACATCGTCCCCGTTGACACGCAAGAGGCACAACGCCTCATCGGTCTGATCGAGTCTCTTTTCGAGGACTGGTATGTTGCGCGCGAAAAGAGGCAAGCTCGGTTTTCAGGGATTAGGGCGGTCGCCGAAGAGAAGAAGGCGTTGATCGCGGCCAAGAAAGCGCAGCTAATCGAAGGCCCCAAAGAAAGTTAGGCGACTGCGCGCAAACTTGACGGGCCACAAAGCTACCGCGTTCCAGCATGGTGCCCCCCCGATTTGCGCCCCGCGTAAATCGGGTCGCGCCTGCCTGCCCCCGGCAGGCGCGATACCGCGCCCGCCCAGGCAGGCGCGCCCCGATTAGGCAACGCCGGGGCTAACGGATAGCCCCTTGCCTTCCGGCTTGCGCCTGCAGGCAATCGGGCCGGGCGAGGCTCCACTGGAGCCTCGCCACTCCGGCCCTCGGGGCCAAGCCATCTCGGATGCTCCATCGGCATCGCTGCCCCGCCCGGTACTCGCCACCAAACCTTTCAAAAGCCTTAACGAAATCCGAAAATAGATGTGTGGTCAACCTGTTAGCTCTGATGACACGCGTGTTATCCCGCCCCCAAAGCAAAAGGCCGCACCCTGCGGCGCGGCCTTGACACTGTCCCGGTATCGATCAGGCGATCTTACTTGATCTTGCCTTCCTTGTATTCCACATGCTTGCGCACCACCGGGTCGTATTTGTTCACGGCCATCTTTTCGGTCATGGTGCGGGCGTTCTTCTTGGTCACGTAGAAGTGCCCGGTGCCCGCCGTCGAGTTCAGACGGATCTTGATCGTCGTCGGCTTCGCCATATTCAGTCTCCTAGCGGCGGGCGACACTGCGCCCGCGAAATCCTTGAAGCCCGCCTTTTACTTGGCCGCCGGGCAGAGTCAACCGCGAAAGCCACCGCGGGGCGCAGATTTCCGGCCTTGGGCGGTCGCGGCGGGCCAGCTGCGCGGATGGCCTGTAAGCCGGATCTTGTTCCGGGGGTTTCCCCCCTTCGATGGCCATTCCTCTGCCCGCGCAGTTGCCTGCGCGATCTAGCCGCCAACCCGGGCCTCTCGGGTCGAAGGTCCCTGCGGGCGGTCTCGGGTTGCCCCGACCGGCCCCCGCGCGAGGCCCCTATTCGGCGTTGCTCCCGGTGGGGCTTGCCGTGCCGGTCCTGTTGCCAGTCCCGCGGTGGGCTCTTACCCCACCGTTTCACCCTTACCCGGCCCGAAGGCCGGGCGGTCTCTTCTCTGTGGCGCTTTCCCTCGGGTTGCCCCGGCCGGGCGTTACCCGGCACCGTGTCTTCATGGAGTCCGGACTTTCCTCGCGACGGGTCGCCCCGCCTCGCGGCCATCCGGCCATCCGCGCAAGCGGTCAGATACGCGCGGGGCAGGGGCGCGTCAATGGGGCAGGGGGCAAGGCTGCTCTGCCCGGCATTTCGCCTAGCGCACCAGTCGGAACCCGATCTTGCGGCTCTTCGCGTCTTCGCCGGGGCGGCGGCGCAGCCAGTCGCAGAGCAGCTCATGCAGCGCGGCCTGCGCCTTTTCGACTTCGGGGCAACTGGTGCCGTCAAAGCTGATCACCACCTCGCGGTCGCCAATGCTGACCGTGGCTTTGCTGCCCTCTCGGTGGCAATGGACTGTGACCACCATGTTCTGCTTGGGCAGCACATCGGGGCCGCGCTCCAGCAGCAGCCCCAGCCCAAAGCGAAAACTGCCGTCGGTGATATGGGCCAGCGCGTCGTGCAGAAACGGCACCTCGGCGCCCTCGCTGTCATCCTCGTCATCCTCGACGCGGAAAAAGCTGAGGTAGCGGATCACTTCGGTTTCTGACGTGAAGCTGTCGGGCATGCCCAGATAGGCGGGCAACCCGCCAACGATCAGCCCGGCCAGCCGCTCGTTCTCGCGGCAAAACCGGTTTTCGGCATCCTTGTAGGCGGCAAAGGCTTCGCGCAATTCCTGATAACGGCTCATGCTGCCCTCACTTTCCTGCACATGGCAGTCTGCATCTGCTCGTGCGGCCCCTTCAAGGCTGCACGCGCACCGATTGGAAGGCCGTGGGGTCCCAGCTACAGGCAAAGCCATCGCCATCGGGGTCGAGGTTGCCTAGGTCACGTTCGGGGCCGCCGTTTTGCAAGAACGCGGTCTGCGCGAGGTCGGCCGAGGCGTATTTGCTGCAGGCGCGGTCGTGGTTGACAATTTTGATTGCAAGACGATTGTAGATCGGTTCGCCCAGCCGGTTCGTTGCGGCCAGCGCGAAGGCGGCAAGGTTTGGCCCGGCGTTCGCGGCGCGCTCGGGCAGCGGCGTGGGCGCCACTTCAACGTAGGCGGCACGGTTCGCCTCAATCCGCGCCTTGTCGGATTCGATCGACTCGCGCGCGGCCACCGCATCGAAGCTCTGCTCGTCCGAAATCCCGGCGGCACCCGGCGCGACGGGCAAAGGTGCCGTGGCAATGGCCGCAGGTGCTACGGCGCCAAGCGGTTGCACCGCCTCGCCTGCGGGCGTGGGTTGCGCCGTCAGCGCGGCGCCCATCGGGTTGAGCGGCGCATTGCCAAGCGGGGCGGCACTGATGGCCGTGGTGGCGCCCCCCGAGGGCGGCGACAGGGCCGGGGGAATTGGCCCGTTGCCCTGTAGCGCCGCCTCGCGCTGCGCGAGGTAGGCATTGTAATCGCCAAAGCCCACGCCCGCAGCACGGTCGGGCGGTGCGCCGTCCGTGCAAGCGCCAAGCGCCAGCATCGCCGCCGCAACGGCCCCTGCCCGATATCTGCCTTGCATCACAGCCACCCTTCGAACGTTCTGGGCGCCGCTTACCACCATTTCGCGGGCTTGCCTACAAACCCCGCCGCGCGTTCCAGCACATAGGCGTGATTCAGCAGATCGCCCTCGGCCCAGGGCCGCCCGATCAGTTGCAGCCCCAAGGGCAGGCCCTTGGCATCATAGCCGGTGGGCACCGCGATGCCCGGCAGCCCGGCGAGGTTGACCGTCACCGTGAACACGTCGTTGAGGTACATCTCGACCGGCGAGGCATCGGCCATTTCGCCAAGGCCAAAGGCGGCGGACGGGGTGGCGGGGGTCAGGATCGCGTCGATGCCTGCCGCGAACACCTGTTCGAAGTCGCGCTTGATCAGGGCGCGCACCTTGCGGGCGCGGTTGTAATAGGCGTCGTAGAACCCGGCGCTCAGCACATAGGTGCCGATCATGATGCGCCGCTGCACCTCGGCGCCAAAGCCTTCGGCGCGGGTTTTTTCGTACATCTCGGTGATGCCGTCGCCCGGCCCCAGTTTGGCGCGGTGGCCGTAGCGCACGCCATCATAGCGCGCGAGGTTGGAACTGGCCTCGGCGGGGGCCACGACATAATAGGCGGGCAGGGCGTATTTGGTATGCGGCAAGCTGATATCGACAATTTCGGCGCCCGCATCGCGCAGCATCGCGCTGCCTTCGGCCCAAAGCCGCTCAATCTCGGCGGGCATGCCTTCCATGCGGTATTCGCGCGGGATGCCGATTTTCTTGCCGCGGATGTCGCCGGTCAGCGCGGCTTCGAAATCGGGCACCGGCAGGTCGGCGCTGGTGCTGTCTTTCGCATCGTGGCTGGCCATGGTGGTCAGCATGATCGCGCCGTCGCGCACGGTCTTGGTCATCGGCCCGGCCTGATCGAGCGACGAGGCAAAGGCCACCACGCCCCAGCGGCTGACGCGGCCGTAGGTGGGCTTGATGCCGACGATGCCGGTAAAGGCAGCGGGCTGGCGGATCGAGCCGCCGGTGTCGGTGCCGGTGGCGCCAAGGCAAAGGTCTGCCGCCACCGCCGAGGCAGAGCCACCCGACGAGCCGCCGGGGGTCAGCGGCGTGGGGTCATTGCTGCGCCGCCACGGGTTGACGACGTTGCCGTAACACGAGGTCTCGTTCGATGAGCCCATGGCAAACTCATCCATATTGAGCTTGCCCAGCATCACCGCGCCCGCATCCCACAGGTTTTGTGTCACGGTGCTTTCGTATTCGGGCCTAAAGCCGCGCAGGATGTTTGACGCGGCCTGACTGGGCACGCCCTTGGTGCAGAAAAGGTCTTTGATGCCCAAGGGAATGCCGCAAAGCGCGGGCGCGTCTTCGCGCCCTTGCAGGCGCTCATCGGCCGCCTTCGCTTGGGCGCGGGCAATCTCGGGTGTGTGGTGCACAAACGCATTGAGCGCGCCCGCGCCTTCAACAGCGGTCAGGCAAGCCTCGGTCAGCTCAACCGAGGTGATCTCGCGCTTGCGCAGCGCGTCACGGGCGGCAGCAATGGTGAGGGTGTTAAGCGTGCTCATTCGACCACCTTCGGCACCGCAAAGAAGCCCTCGCGTGCGTCGGGCGCATTTTTCAGGATGCTGGCCTGAATGTTGCCGTCGGTTACCACATCGGTGCGGCGCTTGAGGCGCATCGGCGTGACCGAGGTCATCGGCTCAACGCCGGTCACGTCAACCTCGTTCAGTTGTTCCATGAAGCTCAGGATGCCCGAAAGCTGCTCGGCGAGGCCCGGCAGCTTGTCTTCGGGCACCCGGATCCGCGCCAGATGCGCGACTTTGCGGGCGGTGTCGATGTCGATGGACATGGGTTGCGGTTCCCCGGTGCTGCGATTGGCACCGGGTTTAGCGGCGCGGGGCTTGGGCCGCAAGCCCGCGCCGCCAAGGCTGTGGCCGCCTTGCGCGAATGTGGCGGGCCAAGGCGCTCAGGCTCGGGGTGGGGCGCAAAAACGGCGTGGCATAGGCGCACGGGCGCAGTATCGTGACGAAAAGAGAGGAGTGCAGCATGAAAATCACCTGGCTTGGCCATTCCGGCTTTCGCATCGAAATCGAACAGGCGGTGCTGCTGATCGACCCCTGGTTGGCTGGCAATCCGATGTTTCCCGAGGCGCGCCGTGCCGAGGCGCTGGCGGGGGCCACGCATCTGCTGCTGACCCATGGCCACGGCGACCACGCGGGCGACGCGCTGGCAATCGCGGAAGAGATGCGCATCCCCATGGTCGGCAGCTATGACCTGATCAATTTCTGGAGCACGCAGCACAAGCTGGAAGGCATTGGTTTTAACCGCGGCGGTACGCTAAGCCTCGGTGGCGCCCGCGTGACTATGGTTGCGGCCAGCCACTCTTCGTCGATCGGCGGCAAGAACGGGCCGGTCTATGCCGGCCACGAGGCGGGCTACATGATCGCGGGCGAGGGCCACACCGTCTATGTCTCCGGCGATACCGACATCATGGCCGACATGGAATGGATGGGTGAACTGCACGGCCCCGATATCGGCATTCTGTCCTGCGGCGGGCATTTCACCATGGACATGGCGCGCGCCGCATACGCCGCGCGCAAATACTTTGCCTTCCGAACCGTAATCCCCTGCCATTACCGCACCTTTCCGCTGCTCGAACAAAACGCAAGCGCGCTGAAAGCGGGGCTACCCCCCGACGTGCATGTGATCGAACCCGAGGTGCTGGAACCGATAACGTTCTGAGGCTTGCCTTGGCTAAAGTATCCCCGCCGGAGGCTCTTGAGGCATGCAAGGCACGCTCCGCGGGGGATATTTTGGCCAAGGCAAGCCGAACGGGTCAGCGCCGGCCGGCGAAAAAGGTCTTGAGCAAGGCTTCGGCCTCGGCGGCGGCGATGCCGTCATAGACTTCGGGCACATGGTGGCACTGGGGGTGGCTGAAGACCCGCGCACCATGTGCAACGCCGCCGGATTTAGGGTCTGCCGCGCCATAACAAAGCCGCGCGATGCGGGCATTGGACAGGGCGGCGGCGCACATCGGGCAGGGTTCAAGTGTCACGTAAAGTGCGTGGCCGGGCAGGCGTTCGGACCCGGCAGCGGCGCAGGCCGCGCGCAGCGCCATGATTTCGGCATGCGCGGTAGGGTCGGCCAGCTCGCGGGTGCGGTTGCCTGCGGCGGCCACCACCTTTCCATCCGGCGCCACCACGACCGCACCCACGGGCACCTCGCCGCGTGCGCCCGCGGCGCGGGCCTCGGCCAAGGCTTGGTCCATATGGCTGCGAAACGCGCTCATGGCGTTTCAATGCCCGTTGACCACGCCCCGCGCAAGGTGCTTTCCCTTTGCCGCATTGCGCTCTATGTAGCAGCCTTTCCGCCCGCGCCCCCGAGGAGCCGCCCGATGCCCGCCGACACGCCCGCCAAGCCAACGCCCGAGACCGACCGCATCGCCAAGGTGATGGCGCGCGCCGGGGTCTGTTCGCGCCGCGACGCCGAAAAGATCATCCTTGCGGGCCGTGTGGCTGTGAACGGAAAGGTCATCAAAAGCCCGGCGCTTGATGTCGGGCCCGCCGACCGGGTGACGCTTGACGGCAAGCCGATTGACGCGCCGCAGGAAACGCGGCTTTGGCTGTACTACAAACCGCTGGGGCTGGTGACGAGCGAGAAGGACGAAAAGGGCCGCCAGACCGTGTTCGACACGCTGCCCGCCGAAATGCCACGGGTGATGAGCGTAGGCCGGCTGGACCTCAATTCCGAAGGGTTGCTGCTGCTGACCAATGATGGCGGCCTGAAACGGCGGCTGGAATTGCCTGAAACTGGCTGGCTGCGCAAATATCGGGTGCGGGTGAACGGGCGCCCTGATGCCGCGACCTTTGACCCTCTGCGCCGGGGCGTGGTGATCGACGGCGAGGATTTTCAGCCGATGGAGATCAGCCTCGATCGCCAGCAAGGCGCCAATGCGTGGCTGACCGTGGGCATCCGCGAAGGCAAGAACCGTGAGATCCGCCGCGCGATGGAAGAGGTCAAGCTGGCCGTGAACCGGCTGATCCGGGTTTCCTACGGGCCCTTCCGGCTGAACGAAATGCAGCCGGGCGATGTCGTCGAGGTCAAGCGCAAGGTGCTGCGCGAACAGCTGGGCGAGCGGTTGCTGACCGGCAACGAGGCTGCGCCTGAGCGCATAGAGCGCCGCCCGCGCCCCGCCGAGGGCAAGGCCGAAGCGCGCCCCTTCATGCGCAAGTCACGCGATGAGGCTGGCGCCGAGACAACCGGGCCGCGCAAACCCCGTGCGCCCCGGCCCGCGACCACCGCAGCCCCCCGAGAGGGTGGCGAGCGTAAGCCCTACGCGCCGCGCGATGGTGGCGAGCGCAAACCCTACGCGCCGCGCGAGGGTGGTGAGCGCAAGCCTTACACATCCCGTGAGGGTGGAGAGCGTAAGCCCTACGCGCCGCGCGAAGGCGGTGAGCGCAAGCCCTACGCGCCGCGTGAGGGTGGCGAGCGCAAGCCTTACGCGCCCCGTGAGGGTGGCGAGCGCAAACCCTATGCGCCGCGTGAGGGTGGCGAGCGCAAACCCTATGCGCCGCGTGAGGATAGTGAGCGTAAGCCCTACGCCGGCAAGCCCGCGGGCGGCAGCGGCAAGCCCTATGCGGGCAAGCCGCGCGCCGAGGGCGAGCGGGGGCCAAGGCCTGAGGGCGCGGGCAAACCGGGGCCGCGCTCGGCGGGGTTCAAATCGTACGGCGCTGGCGCAGGCGCGGGGCGCGCCGGGGGCTTCAAGTCGCGTGGCGACAAGCCGGGCGGAAAGCCGGGCGGAAAGCCTGCGGGCAGCCGCGGCGGGCCCAGACCGGGCGCCAAACCCGGACCTCGCAGCCGCAGCTGACATCTGGCGGGCACACGGCACCCCGCGCGGGCTGCGCACAAGTGCTGGTGCGGGGTCGGTGTGGCTGGCGCGAAGACCCTTTGCCCTGTGACGCAGGTGGGAAACCGGGGCGCGCTTTCCCACCCGTGGAGCATTGCGAAAAGCTGGTAGAGGCGAAGGCCAGGGCCTATAACATGAGGGCCGGGTGTTTTCCGGCACAGTTTCCGGGGGCCCCATGTCAGAGTCCGCAACTCGGCGCGTCGCGTTTTTTCTGCTGCTGGCGCTGACGCTTTACGTCGCCTTGACGGGGGGCGTGTGATGGCCGAACGTTTCGGCGGCAAGTTCAGCCCGCAGGGCACATCGCAGGGCGAGCCCGCAGCCCCGGCGCCGCGCAGCGGTGGCGAACCGCGCCATCGGCTGGCGGGGCGCCCGGTCTGGCTGGTGCTGGTGGCAGCGCCGTTTCTGGTGACCGCCTTTGGCGAGCCGCCCGCCGGGCTTGCGGTTGACCTTGCCGCTTTTGCGGCTTTTGCCGCCGCCGCCTTTTTCACCCGCGAGGGGCTTCGCGCCGAGGCGGCCTTCAACGCCCGCCGGGTGGCCCGCCGACCCGCCTTGCCGCGCAAGGCGCTGGGCGCGGCGTTGGTGGGGGCAGGGGTGTGGCTTGGCGCCTTCGCCTCTGATGCGGGGCTGCTGGGGCCGGTCATTCTGGCCGCTGTTGGCGTGGCGTTGCACCTGCTGGCCTTCGGCCTTGATCCGATGCGCGACAAGGGCATGGAAGGCATCGACAGCTTTCAGCAAGACCGTGTCGCGCGGGCGGTGGGCGAGGGCGAAAAGCTGCTGGCCGCCATGCAAGATGCCATTCTGCGGGCCCGCGACCGCAAGCTCGAGGCCCGCGTGACGCTTTTCATCGCCACCGCGCGCGAGATGTTCCGCGCCGTTGAGGATGATCCGCGCGACCTGACCGCGGCGCGCAAATACATGGGGGTCTACCTGATGGGTGCGCGCGATGCGACCATCCGCTTTGCAGACCTGTATGCCGCCACCTGCGATGCCAAGGCGCGGGCCGATTACGAGGCGCTGCTGGCCGACCTTGAAACCAATTTCAACGCGCGAACCCGTGCACTGATCGAGAACGGGCGCGAAGACCTCGACATCGAAATAGAAGTATTGCGCGACCGGCTGGCGCGCGAGGGCGTGCCAAGCCCGTCATCAGTGGAGACCAGAAAATGACCGAGAACGTGCGTGAAAAAGCCGCTGCCGAACTGGCCGCCATCGAAAAAGCAACTGCCGTGGTTCTGGCCGAACCCGGCACCGAAGTGGTGCCGCTGGCCGAAGCCCCCGCCCCGGTGGCCGAGGAAATCCGCCGCCGCATCGCCGAGATCGACCTTGCCGACACCGGCTCGATCGTCAATTTCGGTGCCCGCGCGCAGGGCGAGTTGCAACAGATCAGCCAGGCAATGCTGGCGGATGTGAAAAACAAGGATGTCGGCCCCGCTGGCGACAGCCTGCGCCAGATCGTGACCACCATTCGCGGCTTTTCGGTTTCCGAGCTTGACGTGCGCCGTTCCCGCAGTTGGTGGGAAAAGCTGATCGGCCGCGCCGCCCCCTTTGCCGACTTCATAGCGCGCTTTGAAAACGTGCAGGGCCAGATCGACAAGGTCACCGACGACCTGCTGGGCCACGAACACAAGCTGCTGAAAGACATCAAGTCGCTCGACATGCTTTATGAAAAGACGCTGAATTTCTATGACGAGCTTGCGCTCTACATCGCCGCCGGTGAAGAGAAGCTGCGCGATCTTGATGCCACCACGATTCCGGCGAAAGCGGCCGAGGTGGCAGCGGCCGCCGAGAACGACCAAGTGATGAAGGCGCAGGAACTGCGCGATCTGCGCAGCGCGCGCGACGATCTGGAGCGCCGCGTGCACGACCTCAAGCTGACGCGGCAGGTCACCATGCAAAGCTTGCCCTCGATTCGCCTCGTGCAGGAAAACGACAAGAGCCTTGTCAACAAGATCAACTCGACCTTGGTCAACACTGTGCCCTTGTGGGAAACGCAACTGGCGCAGGCGGTCACCATTCAGCGCAGCGCCGAAGCCGCCAAGGCGGTGCGTGCGGCCAACGACCTGACCAACGAGTTGCTGACCGCCAACGCCAAGAACCTGCGGCAGGCCAACCAGATCGTGCGCGAGGAAATGGAGCGCGGCGTGTTCGACATCGAGGCGGTCAAGGCGGCGAATGCCGAGCTGATCGGTACCATCGAAGACAGCCTGCGCATTGCCGACGAAGGCAAGCGCAAGCGCGCCGCTGCCGAGATCGAGCTGACCAAGATGGAGGCAGAGCTGCGCGACACGCTTTCGGCCGCCAGCGCGCGTGGCGACAAAGCCGGCGCAACCATCGGGTCGGCGGTCTGAGTATGGCACAGGCCGGGCGCCCGCGCCGCATAACGCACCCGGCACGCTTGCGCGCCGGGCTGGCGGTGCTTGCGCTGGCGCTGGCGGGCTGCACCGAGCTGCCCGGCCCCGGTACCGCCGCGGCGCCTCCGGCGCCCCAGCCCGCAGCCATTCCCGAACCGCAGGTGCTGCCGCTTTCGCCAACCAGCGTGGCGATGCGCAGCTTTTTTGCGGCGGCGGCCGAAAAGATGCTGGCGCAAGGCAAGCTGCGCACCGAGTTGCGGCCCGCTGACGCCCCCTTCACCGCCGCGCAACTGACCGAAAACTTCATCCGCATTGCGCTTTATGACGAATATCAGGCCTCCGGCGGCCTGTTCGTGGCGCGCGAAACCGAAGCGCGACTGCGCCGCTGGGCGGCACCGGTGCGCATGAATATCGAGTTCGGCGCCTCGGTGCCGCTGGCGCAGCGCAGCGCCGACCGTGCAACGCTGGCCTCCACCGCCGCGCGGCTGGGCTATGTCTCGGGCCACCCGGTCAGCGTCAGCGCGCAGAACCCCAATTTCACCGTGCTGGTGCTGAACGAAGATGAGCGCCGCGGCATCGGCCCGCGACTTGCGGCGCTGGTGCCGGGTATCGACCCGGCGGCGGTGCGCGCGGTGACCAACCTGCCGACCTCGACCTATTGCGTGGTCTTTGCCTTTTCGCAAGGCAATACAAGCGTTTACACTCGCGCGATTGCGGTGATCAGGGGCGAGCACCCCGAGCTTCTGCGGCAGTCATGTTTTCACGAAGAACTGGCGCAGGGCATGGGCCTTGCCAATGACAGCCCCGCGGCGCGACCCTCGATCTTCAACGACGACGAGGAATTCGCGCTGCTGACGCGGCACGATGAATTGCTGCTGCGCATTCTCTATGATGCGCGCCTGCGCCCCGGCATGTCCGAGGCCGAGGCGCGCCCGATCGTTACCGCCATCGTCGCCGAACTGATGGGCGGCACCAGTTGACCTTTTGTGTGAAGGAGCACCGCCATGGGCATTCTCGATTTTCTGAAGGGCGAATTCATCGATGTCATCGCATGGGTTGATGACACCCGCGATACGATGGTCTGGCGGTTCGAGCGCGAGGGGCACGCGATCAAGTATGGCGCCAAGCTGACCGTGCGCGAAGGGCAGGCGGCGGTGTTCGTGCATGAAGGACAGCTGGCCGATGTGTTCCAACCCGGTCTTTACATGCTTGAAACCAACAACATGCCCTTGCTGACCACCTTGCAGCACTGGGACCATGGCTTCAATTCGCCGTTCAAATCGGAAATCTACTTCATCAACACCACCCGGTTCAACGACCTGAAATGGGGCACCAAGAACCCGATCATGTGCCGCGACCCGGAATTCGGCCCGGTGCGGCTGCGCGCCTTTGGCACCTATGCGATGCGCGTTGCCGACCCGGCGAAGTTCATGCGCGAAATTGTCGGCACTGACGGAGAGTTCACCGCCGATGAAGTGAGCTTCCAGATCCGCAACGTGATCGTGCAGGAGATGAGCCGGGCACTGGCAGGTTCGGGCATTCCGGTGCTCGACATGGCGGCCAACACCGGCGATCTGGCAAAGCTTGTCAGCACCGCGATTGCCCCGAAAATTGCCGAATACGGGCTGGTGCTGCCGGAGTTCTACATCGAGAACATCAGCCTGCCCGAAGAGGTGGAAAAGGTGCTCGACAAGCGCACTTCGGTCGGGCTCGCGGGCGATCTGAGCAAATACACCCAGTTTGCCGCCGCCGAGGCACTTGGTCAGGCGGGTGGCGCAATGGGGGCGACGGTCGGCGCGGGCATGGGGCTGGCGATGGGCGCGCAGATGGCGCAAGGCGGGCCATGGGGCGCCGCACCTGCTGCCGCCGCGCCGATGGCACCGCCACCGCCGCCGGTTGAAACGGTGTGGCATATCGCCGAGGCGGGCGCCACCCGTGGTCCGTTCGGGCGCGGGCATCTGGGGCGGTTGGCGCTGGAAGGCAGCTTTGCACGCGGCACACTGGTGTGGTCGCCGGGCTATGCGGGCTGGGTGGCGGCCGAAACCGTGCCCGAACTTGCGCAACTGTTCACCGTGATGCCACCGCCGCCGCCGCCGGGCGTGTAAGGGGGCGGCAATGGCCGGGATTGACCAGGAACACCGCTATCCGTGCGAATCCTGCGGGGCCGATCTGCGCTTTGCCCCCGGCCAAGCGACGCTTGTGTGCGACCACTGTGGCCATACCCAGGCGATCCCATCGGCCACGGGGCGCGGCGCAGCACGGGGGCTGGAGGAGCTTGACCTCGGCGCCGGGCTGCGGGCCGATCTGCCGCTCGGCTCGCTGGAAGACGTGCGCACCCTCACCTGCCCCAATTGCGCCGCGCTGATTGAATTCAAGGGCGCCGAACACGCCACCGAATGCCCGTTCTGCGCAACCCCGGTGGTGGTCGATACCGGTGCGGCGCGGATGATCCGGCCGCAGGCTGTGGCGCCCTTCAAGCTGACCGAAGATGAGGCGCGCGCAGCGCTTGGGCGCTGGCTTGGGCGGCTCTGGTTTGCGCCGGGCGGGGTGCAGCAATACGCACGGCGCGGCCGCCGCCTGACCGGTGTCTATTCGCCGTTCTGGACCTTCGATGCCGCGACCCGATCTGCCTATACCGGGCAGCGCGGCGACGCCTATTATGAGACCGAATGGGTCACGGTCACCCGCAACGGCAAGACCGAGCAGCAAAGCCGCCGGGTGCGCCATATCCGCTGGAGCAACGCGCGCGGCCATGTGGCGCGGGTGTTTGACGATGTGCTGGTGCTGGCCGCGCGGTCGCTGCCGCGCAAGCACACCGATGCGCTCAAGCCGTGGGATCTGCACGATCTGGTGCCGTATACGCCCGACTTCCTCGCCGGTTTCACCGCTGAGGGTTACACCGTGCAGCTGCAAGAAGGCCACGCCATCGCCCGCGACGAAATGGCAAACGTGATTTATACCGACGTGCGGCGCGACATCGGTGGCGACGAGCAGCGGATCGACAGTATCGACACCGACTGGTCGGCCGAAACCTTCAAGCACATCCTGCTGCCGGTCTGGACCGCGGCATACAAATACCGCGGCCGCAGCTTTCGTTTTGTGGTGAACGGCCAGACCGGCAAGGTGCAGGGCGAGCGGCCGTGGAGCTGGGTCAAGATTGCTTTCGCGGTGATCGTGGTGGCGGTGATCGTGGCGGTTGGTGTCTATTTTGGGCAGCAGGCACAGTAAGGCCGGGGGGCCTTCAGCCCCCCGGACCCCCCGAGGGTATTTTTGCAAAGAAGAAGATCAGCCTTTGCCGATCGCCACTTTCTTGGCCTTGGCTACGGCCCCGGCAGCTCTCTTCTTCACCGAGACAGTCAGCACGCCGCCCTTGAGATCGGCCTTCACACCGGCCTCATCGGCATCGGCGGGCAGGCGGAACGAACGCGAAAAAGCGCCGAACTGGCGTTCGGAGAAATACCAGGTTTCGCCCTTTTCCTCGCGCGAGGTCTTCTTCTCGCCCTTCACGGTAACCACGCCATCCTCGACCGTAATCTCGACGTCTTTTTCGTCAACGCCGGGCAGTTCCATCGAGATGGTATAGGCACCATCCTTTTCAGAGGCTTCGGCGGCGGGCGCGACCCATTCCGCGAGCCGGGTTCCAAAGCTGCGGAAGGGTTCGTAAAGCGTTGGCCAGAAGCCACTGGCAAGGGATTTCTCAAGCATTTCGACCTCCTGTGCATGAGCCTCTACTGCCCCGCAGGTGGGAATTTGCCGCCGCGTTGGCAAGGGGGCGCGCTGATAAGGCGCAGCGGCGGTTGCCCGGCCCGGTCGGGCGCGGTATCAGCAGGCAAGGCAAGCGGGGGACCCGATGATCTTGAGTTGTGGCGAGGCGCTGATCGACATGTTGCCGCGTGAAACCGTGGCGGGTGAGGCGGCGTTTGCGCCTTACCCCGGCGGTGCGGTTTTCAACACCGCCGTGGCGCTTGGTCGGCTGGGGGTGCAGGCCGGTTTCTTCAGCGGCATATCCACTGACATTTTCGGCGAAATGCTGAAAGATGCGCTTTCGGCCTCTCGGGTTGACGCGGGGCTTGCGGTGCGGTCAGCGCGGCCCACCACGCTCGCTTTCGTGACGCTGCAGGATGGCCAGGCGCGCTATGCGTTCTACGATGAAGCCACGGCGGGGCGGATGCTGACCCCGGCCGATCTGCCCGCCCTGCCCGATAGTGTGCAGGCGCTTTTCTTTGGCGGCATCTCGCTTGTGGGCGAGCCTTGCGGGTCGGCCTATGAGGCGCTGATGGTGCGCGAGGCGGGGCGGCGGCTGTGCATGATCGACCCCAACATCCGCCCCGGTTTCATCACCAACGAAGCCGCCTACCGGAGCAGGATCGGGCGCATGCTGGCGCTGGCCGACATCGTGAAACTGTCGGATGAAGATCTGGCGTGGCTGAAGGGGCCGGGGCCGATTGAAGCGGGCGCGCGGGCGCTGCTGGCGGGTGGTGCGCGCCTTGTGTTCATCACCGAGGGCGCCAAGGGGGCGCATGCGTTCTGGGGCGACCGGTCGGTGTTCGAGCCTGCCCGCAAGGTGGTGGTGGCCGATACGGTGGGCGCAGGTGACACGTTCAACGCCGGGGTGCTCGCGGCATTTGCGCGGGCCGGGGCGCTGGGCAAGGCCGATGTGGCAGCGGTTGAAGCCGACCTGGTGCAGGCAGCGCTGCGGCTCGGGGTGCAGGCGGCGGCGGTGACGGTCTCGCGCGCGGGGGCCAACCCGCCCTGGGCCGAGGAGTTGACATGAGGGTGCTGGTGCAGCGCGTGACAGAAGCGCGCGTGACGGTGGCCGGGCGGGTGACGGGCGAGATCGGGCGCGGACTCATGCTGCTGGTCTGTGCCATGCAGGGTGACAGCGCGGCCGAGGCGGAAAAACTGGCCGCGCGCGTGGCCAAGTTGCGCATCTTTCGCGATGCCGCCGAAAAGATGAACCTGAGCGTGCAGGATGTGGGCGGCGCGGCTCTGGTGGTCAGCCAGTTCACGCTGGCCGCAGATACGTCGCGCGGTAACCGCCCCGGTTTTTCCACCGCCGCCGCCCCTGCCGAAGGCGAGCGGCTTTATGAGCATTTCGCAGCCCATTTGCGCAGGCTTGGGGTGCCGGTAGCGATGGGCGAATTTGGCGCTGACATGGCGGTGGCGCTGGTCAATGACGGGCCGGTGACGATCTGGATGGACAGTGCCGAGCGCGCCTGATGGGTCAACACGCTTGACATTCTGCCCGAACTGCCCCATCTGCCGCTAGTCGTCATCCGCTGCCGCGTGAGCAGCCGTGCCCTATGGGGGCGCCCCGGATGCGGCACATGGTTCCCAATTCACGCGGGGGTCCGGCAGGCCAGTGGCCTGCGCCCCGCCCCGAATGCCCCCAAACCGGGGGGTGTAACCCTATTCGCGCATCGGCAAATGCCCGGCGCAGTCTGAAAGAGACACTTTGGAAAACTTTGAAAACATGGGGCTTTCGCGCCTCGTCGTTGATAACCTTGCGGGCCTTGGCCTGCTGAAGCCGACGCCGATTCAGGCGCAGGGCATCCCCGCCGTGGTGGCCGGGCGCGACCTGTTGGGGCTGGCGCAGACCGGGACCGGCAAGACCGCAGCCTTTGGTCTGCCGATCATCACCCGCCTGATTGAACAGAACAAGCGCCCCGCGCCCAAGACCGTGCGCGCGCTGATTTTGGCGCCGACGCGCGAGCTGGCGACGCAGATCGCGGAAAACCTGACCGCCTATGCGCAGGGCTCGCCCATTCGCGTATTCCGCGTGGTGGGCGGCGCCTCGCTTTATGTGCAATCTGAACGGCTTGCGCGCGGGGTTGACGTGCTGATCGCCACGCCGGGGCGGCTTCTGGACCTTTTGGAGCGGCGCGCACTGACGCTTTCGGAAACCCGCTATCTCGTGCTCGACGAGGCCGATCAGATGCTCGACATCGGCTTTATTCATGCGCTGCGCCGCATTGCGGGGCTGCTTCCGGCCGAGCGCCAGACTATGCTGTTTTCGGCCACTATGCCGAAACTGATGGAGGAACTCGCCGACAGCTACCTGCGTGATCCGGTGCGGGTGCAGGTGGCCCCCCCCGGCCAGCCGGTGGAAAAGATCGACCAAGGCGTGCATTTCGTCAATCAGGGTGACAAGGCGGCGCTGCTGGCCGAATATCTCTCGAAGCACCCCGGCGAGCTGGCGCTGGTCTTTGGTCGCACCAAGCACGGCTCGGAAAAGCTTTGCAAGCTATTGACTACATGGGGTTTTTCTGTCGGTTCGATCCACGGCAACAAAAGCCAGGGCCAACGCGAGCGCGCGCTCGCTTCGTTCCGCTCAGGCGAGGTGCAAGTGCTGGTGGCAACCGATGTGGCGGCGCGGGGGTTGGACATTCCCGAGGTGCGGCACGTCTATAACTACGAACTGCCGAACGTGCCCGAAAACTACGTGCACCGGATTGGCCGCACCGCGCGGGCCGGGCGCACCGGGCGCGCGGTTGCCTTTTGCGCGCCGGGCGAAGTGGGCGATTTGCGCGGCATCGAAAAGACCATCAAGAAGGCAATCCCGGTGATTGGCGGCGACGCGCCGGTGGGTATTCCTGAACCCTCGCCGGGCCGCGCCGGCGGCGGGCGCAACGGCGCGGGCGGCAGACCCGCACGCACCGGCGCCCCGAAAGGCGGCAAACCGGCCTTCAAGGGGCCGAAACCGGTGGGAAAATACGGCAAACCCGCAGGCAAACCGGCTGGTGAGGGTGGAAACGCCCGCCCCGCCCGGCGCCCCTCGCGCCGCCCGAAAAGCGTGCAGGCCGCGTAAGAGCGTAGCGGGGCGGCTTTGGCCGCCCCTTCGCATTACGACCCGGCTTGAACCTGCGCCTGTTCCAGATGCAGCTTCATATCGAGCAGCACTTGCTGAATCGCCTGCGTTTCGGTCAGTAAACGCTTGGTTTCGTTGATGGTGATGGTGCCATCGGCAATCGCCTGATTATATTCGGCCATCAGCATCGCAAAGCGCTGGCTGAGCGCCACGACATCGGCGTTGACGTTGCCGGATTTGCCGTTCAGCCTCGCGCCATCATAGGAAAGCGTGATCCCGCGCAGATCGGCCAGCGCGCTGGTCACATGTGGAAACTTTGCGACCGCCTCAAGCCGCGCTACCACATCAACCGGCATGAATCGGGCGCCGTGGTCTGGGTCGGTCGAGTAGTAGCGCCCCAGAGTCGCCTTTGATTTGCCGGTGGCGGCTGCCGCGGCCTCGATGCCGACATCCTTGACCAGCGTTTCGCAATGCTTCCTGAGATACCCTGACACGCTATCCATACCGTCACCCAATCAGTTGTCCGCCCTTGCGCGGGGAAAATCCGACGCGGTTTCCCATTAATTCCGCGCACTGTTCTTGGCATTCCTTGGGCGCTCCGGCAAGCTGGAGTGTGTGTGCGTAACCGGCGCATCCCGGCGTCGGGGCACGGTAGGGTCCGTCATGCGTTTGCGGCTTCGGGGGCCGCAAAGCCGGGCATCCGGCAGCTGCATGGCGGGCTTTCGCCGCAGCACCGGGGTCTTGCTTCACCCCCTTGCCGCGCGCTATTGGCACGCCATGGCAAAGCTCTATTTCCACTATTCGACGATGAACGCCGGCAAGAGCACCAACCTCTTGCAGGCCGCCCACAACTACCGCGAAGGCGGCATGCAGACGTATCTGCTGACGGCGCGGTTCGACAACCGCGCGGGCGAAGGCCGGATAGCCAGCCGCATCGGCATCGGCTCACCCGCCGATATGTTTGATGCGGGCTCTGACCTTTATGCACAGATTGCCGCCCGGCTGGCGGCGGGCCCTTGCGCTTGCGTGTTTTTGGATGAAGCCCAGTTTCTGACCCGCGAGCAGGTCTGGCAACTGGCCCGCGCGGTCGATGACCTATGCGTGCCGGTGATGTGCTATGGCCTGCGCGTCGATTTTCGCGGTGAGCTCTTTGCCGGATCGGCGGCGCTGCTGGCGCTGGCCGACGAAATGCGTGAGGTGCGCACCATCTGCCACTGCGGCAAGAAGGCGACGATGGTGGTGCGCAAAGGCGCCGACGGGCGCGCGCTGCACGACGGCGAGCAGGTGCAGATCGGCGGCAACGAAACCTATGTGTCGCTCTGCCGCAAGCACTGGCGCGCGATGGTGGGCGATGCGGGCGCGCTGCCCGATCAGGCCCGTTCCAGCAGCACCGAGCCGACCGAATAGCCTGCGCCGAACGAACAGATCAGACCTAGGTCGCCCGGCGCCATCGCCTCGGATGACCGGTCAAAGGCAATGATCGAACCTGCGGACGAGGTATTTGCGAATTCTTGCAAAACGTTCGGCGTTTCACCCGGCAACGGGTCACGCTCCAGCACTTTTCTGCCAATCAGGTCGTTCATGGCTTTGTTGGCCTGATGTAGCCAGAGCCGTTTGAGCGCCGCCGCGCTGGTGCCTTCGGCCTCCAGATGCGAAAGGATATGCGCCGAGACCAGCGGCACCACCTCTTTAAAGACCTTGCGGCCCTCTTGCACAAACTGCATGTCGCGCCGATCAGCCATGCCATCGGGGCGCGAGCGGCGCAGAAAACCGTTGTTGTTGCGGATGTTGTTGGAAAATTCGGTGGCGCAGCGGCACGAGCGGATCTTGAAATGCGCGCCCTGCGCTTCTTCGGTGCGACCAAGCACGGTGGCGGTGCAGACATCGCCAAAGATGAAGTGGCAATCGCGGTCGCGCCATTCGAGGTGGCCCGAGGTGATCTCGGGGTTCACCACCAATGCGCGGCGCACGGTGCCCGCGCGGATCATGTCGGATGCTGCCTGAATGCCGAAGGTGGCCGACGAACAAGCCACGCTCAAGTCAAACGCAAACCCCCCGGCGCCGAGCAGGTTCTGAATCTCGATGGCAATTGCCGGGTAGGGACGTTCCATGTTCGAGGCGGCACAGATGACAAGATCAATCTCGCCCGGCGCTACCCCCGCCTTGGCCAGCGCGACCTCAGCTGCCTTGAGCGCGATTTCGGCCATCAGGCAGGGTTCGTCATCGCCGCGCTGGCGCAAGCGCGGATACATCCGCGTCGGGTCAAGCAAGCCGTCCTTGGTCATCACATAGCGCTGCAGGATGCCCGAGGCCTTGAAGATGAACTCGGGCGAGGAATGCTCCTTCGCTGCGACCGTGCCCGCCGCGATTGCCGCCGCATTTTCGGCGTTGAACCAGTCGGCGTGGCTGTTGTAGGCCACAACGAGTTCGTCGTTGGTCAGAACTTCGGGCGGAACAAAAACCCCGGTTCCAAGAATTGCTGGCTGGTACATGGCGCACCCCTTGTTCGACTGCCGCCAGATCACCCCTTGGCCGGGGCAAGGTCAAGCCCCCGGCGGCGTTGGCACGAGGTTGGGCAGGGTTTCCCCTGCGGCAAATGCGGCGAGGTTGGCCACCACCATGCGCCCCATGCCATCGCGCACCTCTTGCGATGCGGTGCCGAGATGCGGCAACAAGGTGACGTTTTGCAGCCGCGTCAGCCCGGCGGGCACGACCGGTTCGTTTTCGTAAACGTCAAGCCCGGCGCCCGCGATGCGCCGCGCCGCAAGCGCCGCAATCAGCGCCGCTTCATCAACCACATCGCCGCGCGAGATGTTGATGAAATGCCCGTGCGCGGGCATCGCCGCCAGTGCTTCGGCCCCGATCATGTGTCGGGTAGCGGCCCCGCCCGGCACTGCCACCACCACGAAATCGGCGGCCATCGCCTCGGCCAGCGTTACCACCTGCCGCGCGGGCAGGCCGGGGTCGGGCAGGGCTGAGCGGCTGAAAAAACGCACATCCATGCCAAAGCCGAAATGCGCGCGCCGCGCCACCGCGCGGCCAATCCGGCCCATGCCGACCAGCCCCAGCGACTTGCCGCTGACATGCTGGCCAAGCAGTTGCGTGGGCTGCCAGCCTTGCCATTGCCCGGCGCGCACGAGGCGTTCGCCCTCGGCCGCGCGTCGCGCGCTCATCAATAGCAGCGTCATTGCGATGTCGGCGGTGGCGTCGGTGACTGCGCCGGGGGTGTTGGTTACGGCCACCCCGGCGGCGCGGGCGGCGGCCACGTCGATATGGTTGTAGCCGACGCCAAAATTGGCCAGCAGCCGCGCGCGAACCGGGCCGGCAAAGGCCGCAGCGGTGAAGCCGTCGCCCAGCGTCGGCACGACGGCATCGAACCCGGCCAGCGCGGCGCGGGCTTCGGCCAATGTCATCGGCGCCGCGCTTTCGCGGTAGTGCGTATCAAACGCCGCCAGCGCCGCCTCGACCCTTGGCGTCAGCCGCCGCGACACCAGCACCCGCATCAGAAAAGCCGCCCGCCCAGTGGCACCTCATGCCCCGGCCCGATCAGCACCACCGCGCCCGCCGCGTCGGGAACCCCTAGCACCAGCACTTCGGACATGACCTTGCCGATCTGGCGCGGCGGAAAGTTGACGACCGCCAGCACCTGTCTGCCGACAAGTTCCTCGGGGGCATAATGCGCGGTCAGTTGCGCAGACGACTTTTTCTCGCCAATTTCGGCGCCGAAATCGACCCAGAGCCTGATCGCCGGCTTCCGCGCCTCGGGGAAGGGCTCGGCGCGGGTGATGCGACCGACGCGGATATCGACTTTCTGAAAATCGTCATAGGTTATAGTCATTTACCAAGCTCGCGCCCACGTGCCGCCGCCGCCGCCACAGCGCGGCGCATCAGCCCCGGAAAGCCGGTTTCGGGGTCCATCAACACGCGCAGCCCCGCCTCGGTGGTGCCGGCGGGCGAGGTGACGTTGATGCGCAGTTGCGCGGGGCCTTCATCTGCCACTTCGGCCAGCGCCCCCGCCCCCGCCACGGTGGCAATCGCCAACCGCATCGCAAGGTCGGAGGGCAAGCCCTCGGCGGCACCCGCCGCTGCCATCGCCTCGATCAGGTGGAACACATAGCCGGGGCCAGAACCGGAAAGAGCCGTTACGGCATCCATCAGATGTTCGCCCGCCAGCCGCTCGACCTTGCCAATCACCGCCAGCAGGCCCTCGGCGGTGGCAAGGTCGGCGGCGCTGGCGGCCGCGTTGCCGCAAATGGCGGTGATGCCCTTGCCGATGGCCGCGGGCGTGTTCGGCATAGCGCGCACCAGCGGCGTGGCGGCCCCCAGCACCGCCTCATAGGTGGCAATTGTGGTGCCCGCCGCTACTGTCACGAAAAGGGTCTCGCCGCCGCCCATGGCCTTCAGCGTCGGCAGGGCTGCGCCCATCATCTGCGGCTTGACTGCAACCAGCACCACCGAAGGCCGGGCAGGAAGCGGGGCGTTCAGGTGCACGCCCTGCGCCTTGACCCAGTCCGACGGGTTCGGGTCGATTACCCAGACCGATGCTGCGGGCAGCCCCCCTGAAAGCCAGCCCGACAGCATGGCCGACCCCATCTTGCCGCAGCCCAGAAGCACCAGCCCGCGTGTCGCTATTTCTGAAAAATCCATGCTGTCCCCCTGTTCAGAGGGCCAGATTAGGCGCGCCCGTAGGCCTCGGCAATGGCAACCTGCATCGCCGCTTCGGGCGTCTCGTTGCCCCAGCAAGCCAACTGGAACGCCGGATAAAACCGCTCGGCCGCCAGAATCGAGGTGCCGATCATGCGGTCAACCTGTTCCGGCCCCGCGATCTGGCCACCGCTGAGCACCAGACCATAGCGCCAGACCATCAGCCGCTGGTCGCGCCAGTAGGTGAAGGCGCCGGTCCAGACCTGGTCGTTGATGCGGTTCAAGAGGTCGTGCAGGGCATCCAGCCGTTCGGACGGCGGGTCGAGCTCAAAGGTCACGATCAGCCGCAGCACTTCATCTTGCGCCGACCATGCGAGCGTCAGCGCGTAGGTGCGCCACTGGCCTTCGACCGTCATCGCAATCTGGTCTTCGGTCAGACGGTCAAAATCCCAGGCGTGATCGGTGGCAAGCGCCTCGACCACGTCGATCGGGTGCGACTCGTCGCCGATCAGCTGGTCTTCAAGGTAGGCCATGTCCACTCCTGCCAGTTGATCGTTGCCCGCGCGCCACCATTTGTTGGTCGATGAACTAGACGCGGCGGTATTGCGCAAAGCTCATGCTAGATATGGTGGCAGAACTCCGCGCCATGTAAAGCGGAAAACGCCAGATACCGGGTGTAGCGTGACACCAGTGTAGCGTGACTGTAGCGTGACACCAGAATCTGCAGGGATTGACAGCAGATGTTGCAGCAGCGGGGTTTTGGGGAAAGCGCGGTTTCGGGGGGCGTTAACAGCGTTTGAAGGGGGCCTTCAAGAGTGCGTTGAAAGGTAGTCGGCCGCGGCCGACAGTAACGATTCACCCTGCTAGAGAGCTTCGGTCAGGGCTGTGTCCCCCTGACGTCGGGAGTAACAGAGGGGTGACGCTCTGGCAGAACAACTTTTTCGCCAAGGCCCAAGATGTGATTGGCGATCTTTTTCCCGCGAGGGTTAGAACTGGCCCAGATCAAGTAGTAGAGGGGAGCTCCGCGCGTATTCCGCACTAGGCTGGGCGTCGCGACGTTGCCAAACAAATCTGCGAGTCGCCGAACATAGAGGTTGAGCAAATACTCGGCGGCATCGTCGCGCTTTCGCCTGACCTCTCCGAGCAAATCGGTCTCTGTCTTGAAGGCGACGTCCCTCCAATTCTGACAACCGAAGCACATATCGAGCTGTGCTTGCCAGTTTTCGGGGATGACCTGATCACGTTTGATAAGTCGATTGATGGTCATGCCGAGGGGGAAGTTGATGACAACGTCGAATTTCCCTGTGGCCGCGAGCGCCTCAAGGGTGGCCCAGTGCAGGTGTGCGCCATAGGGGTCCAGAAAGGCGACGCCACGCCAATTGAGATCATTGAAGTGGGACGCGATGAACTGGACCCGCTCGTTAGCCTCACCCTCGTGAACTTTGACGTCGCAGTTGGGGAACTGAGTTCCAAGCACTTTCAGATCGCCTGCTCGCTTCGAGTCGAGTTCGACGAATCGATAATGGTCAAATTGACGTTCCAACCGCAACGCTCTCAGTGGCGAGCCCGCGATATATTCGACCAGTTGCTCACGGTCTTCTTCGGTGAACGCTTCTGGTATCAAGGCATTCTCTGGTCGGGCTTTGTCTGCCGAGCTGCCTTCTCTGACTCGCACGATCCCTGCGCCTGCAAAGGCATCAACGTAAAAGAGACGGAATCGCTGGTTCTTCATGACCAGCATGTAGGCTTCGAGGTATCGCTGCAGGGCGTCCAGCTTTTGCTTTGCCCATGGTCCGACGGTCTTTTCAGTATGCGATTTTTTGACCAAAGGCGAATACCCCTAATCTAATGTCGACCAAGCTCTTTCAGGATTTTTGCAGGAACGATCTCCCGTGGAAACCCGTTCCACTCCATGCCATCGAGCAGCCTGCCCCCCGATTTTGGGCGTGCACCGCCCCATTGCTTGAAAAAGAACGCGACGCCGTCACGATCGCATGAGAGGTGGATCTGTTTGGCCCAGTCTTTTTCCATGGTGCGCGCGCCCGGGCCGCTCTCGCCCCCGACGATTGCCCAGGCGACACCTCGAAGATCGACGTCGCCAACGGCACCCAGAAGCGGCTCGAACGAGATGAACCGCGCGTCGGAGTTGATCTGTTTCAGGTGGTCGATCCGGCTGGTGTAAGCGGCATCTTCAACCGAAACGCCGAGCCAGATGTGCGAGGGAACTTTGCCGCCATCATAGCGAGCGCGGACGTAGTTCCGCATCAGCGAGCTGCGCTTGGTGAGCACCTGGAAAACGTGCCAGTCGGCGGCCTCCATCGCGTCGAAAACCTGATCGATGTAGCCGCGATCGATATCCTTGTGAAACAGATCGCTCATCGAGTTCACGAAGATCATGCGCGACTTTTTCCAGAGCCCGGGCTGTTTCAAACGCGCTGGCCAAAGCCGCAGATCGAAGCCCTGCTCATAGGGGTGATCCGGCACCCCCCGCCAGCGTTCGGCAAACCGCTCGGCATAGCAATTGTCGCAACCCGGCCCGACCTTGGTGCATCCGGTGACCGGGTTCCAGGTCGCGTCGGTCCACTCGATGGGTGTCTGTTGCGCCATTCGCCTACTCCTCGATGCTCGCGCGAAAACGTATCACGAACGACTCGGCGGCACAAATCGCGACGATTCGACCGCCCCGTTTCAACATCGCCAGAAGTGCTGCATCATCGCGCGACTGCATCCGATTCGGAGAGCATCATGGGCGAGAACGACAAGGCCGACGACCGCAAAGTGGCGGCACCAATGGAAAGCACCACGCGGCTGCCAGAGAAGGGCGAGATCAGCATCCATTCCGCGCAGCCCATGGCGTCGGCGCCGACGACTCCACCACCGGCCCGGCCAAAGCTCAAGTGAGCGTCGGGTGGCGCAGATAGATGGCGGCGATTTCGGCGGCCGGGATACAGGCGATCAGCCGCCCCCAGCGATCGTCGGCGGGGTCGGGTGTTTCCACCCAATCGGCGTCTTCCGGACCACGCTCATGGGTGACGAAGAGCGCGACGGAGCCGTCCGATCCGTAAATGCAAGGGCCGAGCGGTTCTTTCTCGAAATCGGCGAGCCGCTCGCACATCAGCAGCCTGCCGTCGCGCCTGCGGACGATCAGCTGCGAGGGCCTGAGCGAGGCGTCGGTCGAAATGCGCTCCCAGGCGGTCTGGGTGCGATCAGAGTTCGAAATGTTGGCCCAACGCAAAGCCTGGCGCGTCAGGCGTTCGCCGGAGCTTCTCCAGAGTGACGCTGCCAAGAGCGCGCACATGACCGCCGCCGGGAAACCCAAGCCAGCAGCGGTCAGGTTGCCGAGAACCAACCCGCCTTTGGCCACCAGCGAGAATGCAAGCGACATGAACACGACATCGACCGCCGAATGGCTGGCATCCTTGCCGGTATATGCGATCCGGTAGCCAAGGTAGCCGCAGACCAGAACGACTAGAGTTTCGAGCGGCAGGTTCAGCAGAATTTGCGCGTCTGTCATGTCCATATCCTCTTCGTCGATAATCAGCAGCTTGTCCTGATCTGTTTGGTCGGGGAAGGGCTTGAAACGAACTTCGCCACACCCTTAAACCCGCCCTTCAACGGCCCCTTCTTCGACCAACCGATACCCCGTGTCCCGGATCGTGATGATCCTGAAGGGCGACCCGGCGAGCCGCTGGCGAATCTTGCAGATGAACACGTTGATGATCTTGATCTGCGGCGGGTCGTCGATCCGATTATGGTAAAGCCGGTTGTGGATTGTCTCGGCCGACAGGACCGCCCCGTTGGCGCGCTTCAGGATCAGAAACAGCTGCGCCTGACCGGGGGTCAGATGCCACCGGTGCATGACCTCGGCCCGCTCGCCGACATCTTTTCCCGTGACATACTCGAGGGTCTCGGCAAGCTTCTCGACCTGGTCTTCGACAGCGGGCTCACCCGGCGCCGTCCAGAACATGCCCTCGGTTTCCTCGATCGCGAACAGCAGCACCGAAATGATTGCCTTGGCCGAACGCGCGGGCCAGCCGCGAACCCGTTCCATCTGCTCCAGCGGCGTGTCGAGAATGATGGCATCGCGCAGCACGCGAAACAGCGTCGGCGCCAGGTTAAACCGATTGGGATTGAGCTTGAACTTGTGCGCGGTCAGCACCTGCTGCTCGGTCAGCAGCTCCAGGCCGCGCATCCGCATGATGGTCTTCATCGTGGCCTCACTCGTCAGATGCCGCGTCGGGGTTCGGGCCCTCGCCGCAGCGGTAAAGCGTCCAGCGCGCGCGATACACGGCGGCCGCGCGGGCCTTGGCGCAGTGGTCATGTTCCCACCACGCCAGCAGCTTGTTGATGATCCGCTCGCGACGGCGCCAGGCCGCCACCTTGGGCGAGGCGTCGGCCTCGGCCTCGGTCATCCACGAGGGCCGCGCCCAGGTGCCCGCCTCGGCTGAAGTGGTTAAATGGGTCGAACCGCCGAAGGCGAGCGCGTTGGCCGTCTGCGAAACAAGCGACGCCAGCTTGAAGCCGACCTCGTAGCCGACGTGGCGGAGCTGGCGCAGGGGCGAGCGACGGGTCATACGACCACCTGCATCGCGGCGCGAAACAGATCATCCATCTCGGCGTCCGAGTAGCCCAGCAGGTAGGCGAGCAGCTGCATGTTCTCGCTGACGCGCCGCCAGTCGGCGGCATCGTCGATGATCACCCTGATCGACCAGGGCGTGGCGGGATCGTCGCGATAGGCCTCGACCGCCGCCCATGCCGCTTGCCCGAGCGTGAGCTTCCCCTGCAAGGGCGAGCAGACCATGCCCGCGCGCTCGGCTGCGAGGACTTCCGCATCGGTCGGAGCCGGAGGCACCGGCGCTTCCGCCAGCGTGTAGCCATCGTCGTTCGACCAGCCGTCCTGTGCGGGCGATACCCGGTCGCCGTTTGGAAGCGTGAACCAGCCGCCATTGCGGACGGTCTGGATCAAAGTGCCGTTTTGTTTCAGTTCCAGCATTCATCCCTCCAGGGTGACATAGGCGGCGGTGATCATGTTCGAGGAGCCGAGGTCGAGCATGTCGACCGCCTGGTTCAAAGGCGTGCCGCCGCGGTTGACGATGGTGTAGCCCACGCGCAGCGCCTCGATGGCAACCTCGGCGCCAAAGGCGGGGGTTGTATAGGGTGTCTCGAAGGGCGTGGTCGAGTGTGTGGTGGTCGAGATGCAGCCCCAGAGGATCAGCGGCGGCGTGCCCGCGCCCGAGTTGAGCGTGACGGTGCTGGGGTTGTTGCTCGAGCCGGTGCTGACGCCGGGCACATAGATCGCGCTGCGGATCGGCACGTTGCCGCGGAAGACCAGCAGGATCTTGCGGCTGTTGACGACACCGGTGCCCGAATCGACGGTGCCCACGCTCCCCGTCAGAGTCGTGCCGCCCTCGGCGGCGCTCGCGATGACGCGCATCGCCACGCCATGATGACGGCCCCAGTTGCCGCTGGTGGCGATCGCATAAAGCGAGGTGAAACCCGCAGGCACGACGCGCGGCGAGTTGCCGCCTGCTGGGGCGTCGAAGAGGAGCGCCACATCGCCCGCCCGCACCCCCGCAGGCATGGTGATGGTCTCTGCGAGCGATGTGGCCGAGGCAAACAGTTCGACCGTCCTAAGGATATCGTAGGGCGGCATCATTGGCGGCATCAAAGGAAACGCGCTCATTGGAATGCCTCCACGGAAATCCTATAGTATGTCCCGATTTTGAGGATATGCGCGGCAAATACATGCCCTTCGGTGGTCGTGAAGGCATCCCCCTTTATGACAGTCCATGTCGCCGGTAGGGTAATCGCACCAGCCGTGGCGCCATTCACAATCAGCACTGTCAGCGCGTAGTCTGCCGATGACGTTGCACGAACGAGCGAAAACGCCCCATCATTTGTGATTTTCTTGACGTTGCCCCCGGCCACTGTCGGGGCGTATGTTCCGCTTGATTTGGAGCCGTCGTCCACCGCAGTCACGGTATAGCCACCGGCCAGTGCGGCCCCCGAGAGGGCATCAGCCGTGAGAGTGCCCGAAACCGTCATCCCATCACTGGTGGTCCAGGCCTTGGTCGAATTGTTATATTTGAGGTAGATACCGCCGTCGGCAAAGCCCTCGATCAGCGTTTCGGTGCCTGCCGCGTTCTTTACCCGCCAAGTTCCGGTGAAGAGCGTGATTCCGGTGTCGCTAAAGGTTGCCAGCGCCACCCCGGCCGAATTGCGCAGGGTGATGCCGCCAGCGCTTAAAGCCTGCAAAACGTCGCTGCGCAGCTCCCAGCGATCATTCACGGTGTCGAACTTTGCCAGCGTCAGCCAGGCGGTATTGGCGCCGTTGCGCATTTTCAGGAGGTTGTTCGCAGTGTCTGCCCAAAGCTGGTAGGCATAGGTGGTGCCCGGCGCCGCCGCCCCGGCAGAGGCCGAGGCCAGCGCCTGAAATGCCGCGTTGAGATCGGCGAGCGTCGCCGGGAAGGTCTGGTCCGCAATCACGAAGTCGTTCTGGCTCATGCCGATACTCCATAGCCGCGGGCGACATAGTCGAAGCTGCGCGCCACGCCCGCGCCGCCCGCATTTCTGAACTGGATGGTGAAACCGGCCGCGCTTTTGCCGGTAATCTCGTAATAATCGCCGCTCGAGAGGCCCTGCGCCGAGACGCCGAGCCCCGCGAGGCCGCGGAATGCAGGCGTGAAGGCCACCGTCATGCCCCCGGTGCCTGCCTCGAGATCGGCTTCGGCGATGGTCCGGTCAGGCATGTCGACCTCGACCGACAGCGCCGTAACGAAAGGCGTGACATTGGCGGTGGTGGTGCTGAGGATCGCGCGGAACCGGAAACCCCGCGCCGTGAAATCGCCGACGCTGAGCGCGCGCCAGGCGCTCCAGGCCGCCATGTCATCCGAGGTCGCAACCTCGACCACGACGTCGATGTCGGCGGCATTGGCGTCGCCGGTGAAGAGGCCCTGGCGCGCCGAGAAGAACCCGGGCGCCGCCGCGAAGAGGCCCGCAGTGTCGTCCTGCCGCGCCACCGCCACCCGCGCCGTCAGCCGCGAGGTGTAGCGCGCGCCGAGATCGATCGCGTCGCGGAATTCGTAGATGCCGGACCCCGGTTCGGAATAGTCGGTCAGCACCAGCCCGAGCCCGCTCTTGACGGTCGGCTTCACGGTGCCCCCTGCGGCGCTGAAGAGACCAGAGGCGGCAGCAAAGAGGCCCGACACTTCGCTGAACCAGACCTCGGCGCCGCTGAAGTCGGGTTCCTCGGTCACCGTCTCGACCGCGTTCAGCCCCTCGACGCTCGCGATCGTGGTGACGATCGCGGTGGGGTTCAGGCTTTCGTTGCCGAGCTTGTCGACCGCCCGGATGAGGTACGTGCCGGTGCGCGCCGCGACGGTCGCACTGGTGCCCGGTCGCGGCACTTTCGGCACGAGCGTGACCGCGTTCGAATAGCTGGCGCCCGCGACGCTGGGCGACCAGCGGATGACGTAGTGCGACAGATCCTCGTCGGGCACCGGATCCCAACGCAGATGCGCAACGGCGCCGGTAATGGCGATGTCGAAACCGGTGACATCGGCAGGCGGCAGGCCGGGCAGCGCCACCGGGTATGCCAGAAGCTCGAGCCAGTCAGAATTGGTGCCAAGCACGCTGACCGCGCGCACCCGCACATCGTAGTCTGCCGCATCAATGCCCGCGACCTCGAACCGCCCGGCGCCGCTCGCCCCGACATCGCGCCAGATGGCATCGCCGGTGGGGCGGTACTGCACTTCGGCGCTATCGATGAACCCGCCCTCCCAGGCGACGTCGATGATCAGCACGCCCAGCGGCTGCTGGTTGCGGATCCTGACCTCGGTCGACAGCGTGACCCCCGGCAGGATCGGCGCGGGCGGCGGCGTGAGGCCGGTTGCAACCGGCTCCCACGGCAACTCGTCGGCGGGCGTCCAGTCGTAATCGGCCGGGTCGCGCTCACGCAAGCTGACTTGCTGCAGCGCGGTGCCAAGGTCATCGACGCATTCGGCCACCTCGAACACCTTGGCCTCGTAGCCGTTCGCCGCGCTGGTCCAGACCACCGCATCGAGCGGCTCGAGGATTGCGGCGTCGGGCGGCAGGGTCAGGCCGTGACGCCGGAACCGGCGCTCCTCCTCGATGTAGGCGCGCATCAGCCGCTGCACCTGTCCCGAGTATGGCACCGCAGGCAGGCTCAGGTCAGCCACCAGGCGGCGGCCCTGGTCGAGTGCCTCGTAATCGGCGTTGAAGCGCGGCGGCGCGTCTTTGCTTTCCCAAAGGCTCGAGGGCTCCGGGTAGCTCGCCTGGATGCCGTTCCAGGTGCGATCGAGGCCGGGGAACGGCTCAAACCCTTGTGCGGCGGTCACGATCACGTCGTCGTCCGAGAATACATAGACCGGCAGGCCGGGCCCGCCGACGCGGATTTTCCAGATGCCGCCGACCTCGGCCATCTGCCCTGAACAGCCCTTCAACAGCTCTTCAATGACGCTTGCAGGCTCTTCATCGACCGTCACTTCAAAGCCCGCGCGGTACTGCGGCTCGCTGCCGCCCTCGGCAAGCGCCACCGGCAGGTCGCAGTCGTTCATCGCGGCAAACCAGACATCGAGCGGCAGATCGTCGCCCGTGCTCTCGCCACCCCAGATCGAGCCGTCGGGCAGGGCAATGCCGCGCAGGATGTTGTAGATCTGCACGACCGGGTTGGCGCTCGGTGCCCAGCTGGCGGGGTCGGACCAGCGCTGCGCGCCGCTGCCGCCGACCGTGTCATCAGCGCGCGGGTCATAAAGCGGTATCCCGGCCAGCACGAAGCGCACCCGCGGCAGCGCGTTGAAAAGCTCGCGGTTGTAGCGAAAGGTCAGGACCGCATAGCAAAGCCCGGTGCCGACCATGTCGGCCTGCCACGGCCGATCGGCGGCATCGCCATATTTGGCCAGCAGCATCGGGTCGGCGGCGGTCTGGGTGCCATCGTAGAAGGTGACCCAGGCGTAGCCCTGGTATTTGCCGAGCACCGGGCGGCCGTAGGTGATCTCGCCGATGCGCGGAAAGAGGCCCAGCGGATCCGGCCAGTCCGGCCAGACGGGCCAGCCCGGCAGCCCGGAGAAGAGCGTGGTTCCACCCTCGCTGACCACATCGGGGCCGATCTCGACAAAGGCGTCGTCGATGATCAGGCCCGTCAGCGCCTGCCCCGGCACGTCGCCCAGATCGATGACATAGGTGAGATAGGCGTTCGGGGTCTTGCCGCTCGTGCCGTGGCTCATCGCCGGGGCCAGCGCAAAACCCGCTGTCGCATATTGCCCGAGAATGAAGCTCTGCGGGTTGGTGCCGCCGGTGGCGGTGGTCGAGGTCTTGATACCCGGCGAACGCGGTTTTGGCGCCAGTGCTTGGGCCAGTGCCGACAGTGCGACCGAGACCAGCAACCGCACAATGAAGGCGCCGGTGGTGCCAATTGTCGCGGCAAGTGCCGCGCCGAAGGTGACACCATTTGCGATCAGGGCGGCGAATACGGCCATGCGTCACCCCACCCTGAACGCGCGAGATGCGAGCGATCGCGGCACGAGCCGCAGCCCCGTTGGCCCCAGCACGTAGATCATCTCGCCCTGCACCAGACCGAGTGCGGGGCCGTCTTGGGTTGCCACCACCGCGCCGTCGCCGGTGCGGGCATAGGCGGCAGGCACCTCGGGCAGACGTGCCGCGGCAAGGGCGACGTGATCGGCAAACCCCGCCCGGCGCAGCAGCCTGAGCCCGGCTTCGGTGCTCGGGTAGCGCCCGCGCCAGGCGGCCGCCGGATCAGTGCCGGTCATCGCCTCGACCGCGCCTGCGAAGAAGAGCGCGCAATCATGCTCGCCCTCGGCAAAGGGGCGGCGCGCTGCCTCGGCCAGCCAGGCGGTGAGGCGCGGTTTCCAATCGGGCAGGCGGGTGAGGGGCGCATGGGTCATGACGATTTCGCCTTCGTCTCGCCCCAATAGACGTCGACCGATCCGGAAATGTCGGTATAGCGCCGGATCCGGTCATCGCCGCGACGGCGCTGGCTCTCGTCGCTTTTCTTCAGGGCCAGCACCTTGGTCAGCGCACGCGCCGAGCTGGCCAAGGTGACCTCGACCGCCCCCTGCCCGCCGACTTCGGGCGTGGGCAGAGAAATGGCATCGATCCAGCCCTTGAACACCCGGTGCGGCGCCTCGATCAACTCGCCCGAGGCGGGCGCGAAAAAGGCGCGGTGGATCTCGACGGGGGCAAGGCGCGCATCATAGGTGCGCAAGGCCTGCGCCACTTCGGGCGCGGTCGGCGCCAGCGTCACGCGGTGCATGCGCACCACGATGCCGGTCTGCATGGTGATCGGCTCGATCCCCAGCACCCCACCTGCGCCGTAGTAAAGCCGGGTCGCACCGTCGATCGTGAAGCTGCGGTGATCGTCGCCGGTCCAAAGACCCAGAGCCTCTTCGGCGCCGGTCGCGCGGTTGCGCGCCCTGACCCAGATCAAGAGGCGCGACATGACGCCTTCGCGCGAGGCGAGATAAAGGCTGGTAGTGGTTCCGAACGTGCGCATCGCTACCTCAACGTCTGGAGGAAGCGGAAGCTGATGCCCTCGGTCAGCCAGCGCGACACCGCGCCCGCGTCGATCGAGCCGGGTTCCAGCACCGCCTTGATCGCGGGCTTGATCAGATCAACGGCGGCGCCGGTACTGGCACCGGGGCGCAGGGGCGGTGTCACCTCGATCGTGCCGGTGATGCCGCCAGCGTCTGCCACTCCGCCGGTCACCACGCGGTGCAGCGCCTGGCGCACCGGCCCGGTGCCATAGGCAAAGCCGAGGTAATCGCCACTGGAGATCACATAGCCCTCGGGCAGACCGGCGAGTTTGATCTCGCGCGAACCTGCCAGCAGTTCATGGATCGTCGGAGTGGCCGCGCCCAGCAGCGCCCCGGTCGGATCCACTAGCGGCGCCGGGCGCGTCACGTCATAGGCCAAGAACGAGGCCCCTGCGCCGCGCAGTACCGACAGGAGCGCCTGTACCGGCGCGGCCTCAGCGCGCAGTAGACGCCCGAGCGTGACCTCGCCCGACCAGAGCCGCGGCCCGAGATCGGCCGCGAGCACCTCGCCGCCGCCGGTACGCGCGATCTGCACCTGTTCGGGGCAATCGAAGGTGATCCGCTGCACCGGCAGCAAGTCGAAGAAGGTCTCGCGGGCCAGCGGAAAGGCGAGCGCCATCAGCCGACCCTCCGCAGATCGCCGGAGATCTGACGCACGCGCCCGGGCAACGCCTGGCGGTCGTACTCGGCAAGGCCGCGCCGGATGCCTTCGGCCACCAGAGTCTCGATTTCGGCATTGCCGCGCGCGCCGCGCAGGTCAATCGTGATGCTGGCGGGACCGGCAAGCGCCTGTTGCGAACCTGCGGACGCCCCGCCCACCGCACCGCCGCGCGCGAAACCCGGCATTGTCGCCCCGGCGTTCATCGCCTCGAGCAGATGGCGGTGGCGCCGCGTGGCGGCGGCGGTCATCACAAATTCGCCCGACGAGGCGGCGATCAGCACATCATCCGAGGTGCCCGAGCCCGGCCCGGTGATCAGCCCGCCGTCAGCCTTGCCGGGAAAGATCGCCTTGAACAGCATGGTGAAGAGGCCACCGCCTCCCGAGGTGCCAAACAGCCCGGCAAGTGGCCCCTCGCCCAGCAATGTCGCCTGCAAGGCCGCGCGTGCCAGCGCCGCGACGATATTATGCAACACGTCCTTCAGGCTCTCGCCGCGCAGGATCAGGCCTTCGAAGGCGTCGTAAAGCGTACCGGTGAAGAAATCCTGTGTCTCCTGCAGCGCCTGCATCTGTTCCTGCTCGCGCAGGCGCGTGGCGATCAGTTCCTCGACCATCTGCCGCTCGGCGTTGGTCGCGCCGACCATCGCCTCGCGGTGTTTCAGCATCTCCTTCTGCACCGGGTCCGATTCGCGCAGGATCGCGAGTTCCTGCATCTGCGCGTCGATCAGATCGGCAAGCGCGCCGCGCTGCTTCTCGGTCCCGCCAGCAGCCGAGCGCTGATTGCGTTGCCACTCGGCGAGCGCGGCATTGCTGCGTGCCAGTTCAGCCGCATCGGAAACTGCTTGCCGCCGATTCGCCTCGATCACTGCCTTGATCGTAGGATCCGCGTCCTGTGGAACTCGTGTGCGCGCATCAAATTGGGCCCCGGCAAGTTCAGCCGCCAGCCGTACGGGATCATCGCGCAATTCATAGCGCAGTTTGGCATCGCGCAATGCAGCGCCACCCTGCGAGGCCAGCGATTGTGCCGCTCCCACGGCCGCCAGCAATTCGTCGGCCAGGCGGCGCGCTTCATCAGCAGCAGTGCGGATCCCGCCAGCGATATCGAGCGCTGCCAACTCTTCTGCCGAGGCAACGCCGCGCGCAGCTTTTGCAGCGATCTCCTCAAGCAGCTCTGCCGCCTCGGCCAGCTTGGGCGGAAGCTTGGTACCTTCCGGGAAAAACTGCTGGATTTGGTTCAAGACCTCGGCGGCGCGGTCCCTGATCTCGGTCATATTGCCAGCCGTGAACAACCTGTCGAACGCCGCAGAAATTGCGACCGCCTGCTCCGGGAGCATGCCAAGCTTCGCAGCAGCATCGTCGACGGTATCCTGAAAGCCTCCCAATGCCTCCTTGGCGGTCAAAATCTGTTCGGATGTTGCGCCGCCGTAGCCTGATATCAGTCGCGCTGATTTCTGCGTTGCCGCGTCCAGCTCATGTACTGCGGTTACCGCGTCGCGCAGCTCGCCAAGGAGGGGATTTCCCTCGGTAGCCAGCGCGTCGAGCGCGCGGCCGACCGAGACCTCAGCGAGGTACCGTGACAAATTCCGCATTTCGTCGGCAAACGACCCGAACTCTTCCTTGAGTTCCTTCGTCGTCTTTTTCGCCAGATCCGTGTAGCGGTTGTAGGCATCGAGCGCTCCGGTCAGATCCTTGATCCGGTCTTCCACCGTGCGCCCGGCATCTCCGGCATCCCAAAAAGAGCTGACCAACGCGGGCAAAGCGATACCGGCGAGCAGGCCGACAGCCGTTCCCACGGTGCCAAATGCCAAGCCGATATCCGGCAACTGGATGGCGAGCGCTCGCATGAAGCCGCCACCCGCCATCGCTTGCTGCCCGACCTGCGAAAGCTGCATCGCGAGCATCTTGGCCTGATAACCACCGAGCGCGAAGCTGCGGCTCATTTCGGCGCCGAGGGCGCGGGTCTGCGCGGTCATCGGTGTCATTGCCGCCGCAGCGCGTTGCCGCGCCGCGGCCGCCTCGTTTGCCGTAATCGCGCCGAGCTTCTCGGCGTCAGCTATTTCTATCAGCTCAAGTTCATAAGCCCGAGATGCGGCAAAGAGCGGGCTATACCGGGAGCGAATTCGATCAAGCTCGTCCCCATAGACCAGCATTTCGGCGGCAGACAATTCGTTCGCCTCACGAACTCCGGTTGCCGCCTCGATCATCTGCTGCATGGCGGTCGAGGCCACCTGCAGCTCGTTCTTCAGGCCGCTGGCACCCTGTCCAAACTCAACGACTTCCGCCTTGGTCTCGGCGAGCGCCGCTTGCGTGGCGTCAAGCCCGGCGACCGCGGCTTTCGGGTCGAGCGTGATCTTGCCGGAAAGAACGAAGGCCTGGCTCATTGCTGCGCCTCGTTCATCGCGGCGATCGCGCCGTGCTCAATACTCTGCAGATCGGCCCAGAGCGCGGGGGTGACGGCGATCCCGGCAAGATCGAGCCCGGCGCGCGCGCCTGCGTAATCAAGCCCTGTTGCGGTCATGCCGTTCATATGTCCCACCACTCTCCACTGTGTCGCTACCGCTAGAAACGCCTCGAAGGCCGCGAGGTTTTCCGCCCAGATGCCGGGGCCCGCCTCGCCGGGCGCGTTCCCGTCGATTTCCAGACCCCAGCGGCGCGCATCCGCCTCCGCCTCGTCTTCACCCGCCCCGCCAAACTCGCCCCGCGCCCAGGCCCGTCCGGCGGCAGTCAGTTTCCCGCGCGCGCCTTGGTGACCGCCGCGATGTAGGCGCGCAACAAGGCGGTGCGCGCGTAGGGCAGCGCCAGCACCTGGTCACGCACCGCGTCGGAATAGGGCACCGGCGCGCCGTCATCGTCGACGATGTCCTCGAGCCCGACCACGGCGCGGATCAGAAAGGCGCTGATTGCCGCGTTCGAGGTCAGCGCGAAGACATCGTCGCCCTCGCCCGACAGCACCCGAAACCGGGCCTTCAGCACCTCTTCGCGGTGGCCGCCATCGGCGGGTACCTGCACCGGCACGGCATGGGTAAACTCGGGGTTCTGGATGATCTTGAACATGTCGGCTCCGCTATCAGGTGAGGGTGAGGGTCCACTGGTCGTTGCCGGTACCGGGCAGCGGCACCAGGCGCAGCGGCCATTCGAGGATGTTCTGAGCGTTCTCGAGCCCCTGCGGCCGCTGCATCTGCGCGGTCGGCACGCCGAGCGTCGCGATCTGCCCGGCCGCGGTGCCATGCGTCAGCACCAGCGCCACCGCATCCTGCGCCAGCGCCTTGGCGTAGGGATCGAAGGTGGTCAGCGCCACCGCCTCGACCTTGGCCTCGATCGCCTCGGCTTTCTCGGAGATCAGCACCGCCTCCGACCCGATCAGAAAGCGGTTCTCGATCTGGTTGCCGAGGTCGAACATCAGCGAGCGCAGCACGAAGCCGGTGCCGCCAAGTGTGAACACCGGGGTGTTGGCGCTGGTGGCCAACAGCGGTTTCTGGAACGCGGTCAGCGTCGGGGTCACCCGCGCGGTCTCGGCCGCCTGCGCGAACAGCCCGGTGAAGCTGAATTCGAGATAGGGGATCGCCTGGGCGCCGATACTGATCTTGGCGGTGCCGCGCGCGCCCTTCAGCACGTAGCGGGTGTCGCCGATCCAGAGGTGCAGCGTCAGCGACTCGTGTGCCTCGCTGACCGGGTTGTAGGTGACCGAGACCCCGGCACTGATCACTTCCGCCACGGCGCAGCCGCGCAGGAGTACGCCCCAGGCGGGCGCGGTACCGGCGGTCCCCGAAGGCGCCATCTCGACCTTGAAGGCAAGCTTCTGGTGCAGCTCGGCCGGAATCGTCGCCTGCGCGCCGAGATAGGCCAGTTCCAGATCGCGGCTGACATCGGTGCCTTCCATCGGCGTCAGCGTGACATCGTTTGCCAGGATCGCGTTCGCCGCCCCGGTCGGGGCGGCATCGGTGCCATAGCTGGCCTCGATCTTCGCCAGCAGGATTTTGGTGCGCCATTTAATGGCCATTTACGCCTCCTTTTTCGGGGCAGGTTTCGGGGCGGATTTCGGGGTGGCGGCGGGCGCCGCGACCGGTTTCAGCGTGCCGTCGGGCTCGCGCGTGTAGCTGCCGCCCTGGGAGGGAAGGGTCTTGGTCATGTCGCGATCCTCAGCTGGTCGGAAATGGAAAACTCGAGCTGGTAGACGATGGTGCCAGCCGCCATGCTGATCACCGCGCCGCGCCGCAGCGAAAACTCGCCCACGGCATTTTCGGGGCCCCACCCGGCGACCGCGTCGATCACCGCGCGGATCACCTGGTCGAGCGGCGCCAGCGCGCCACTTCCGGTGCGTTCATGCGAGCGGAATGTCAGGATCACCGCGATGACCTCCTCGACGCCCTGCACGAACTGGCCCGCAGCCGATTGCACCTGGCCGCCTTGCAGCCCGAGCGGCAGCACATGCGCCGCGGGTGTCACCTGCGGCAGCGCCTTGCGCGCCATCAGGTCGGCGAACTGCGCCGCACCCTCGACGCGACCGGACAGGCCCGTCACCCGGGCGTCGAGGCGGGCGATGACGTCGGCGACCAGCATCAGATGAAGCCTTTCAGGTTGGCCTCGGTCAGCGGGCGTTCGCGATCAGTGATGCGCACCCCGGTGCCGCCGCTGACGCCGGGCTCGGCCCCCGCCACCGACAGCCGCACCGCGCCGGTGGCGATATCGCGCAGCATCCTCAGCGCATCCTTGTAATCGGTCTCGATCTTCGGGTCGGCCGCGGCGATGTGCAGTTTCCAGATCGCGATCGCGCCCGCGATGTCGGCGATGAGCGCGGGCACCTCGGCCAGCGGCAGCGCGTAGCGCGCCGCCAGGTAGCCATCGATCACCGCATCGGTATCGGCCAGCGCCCGCGCCACCACGCCCGCGTCGATCTCGCCGGTCGCGACCTCGCCGCGGTCGGTCAGCGCCACCAGCATGCGCGCGCCGAAGCGGTCGGTGAGCGTGGTCTGCGAGATATACGACATGCGCCTCGGGCCTTTCGGGTTTCAGGGTCCTGGCGGCGGCATCACCGCCGCCAGGCAGGCCCCCTTGCGGGAGCATCGGGGCCGGGGAACGATCGGCCCTTGCGTCAGCCAGGGACGGAACTGACGTCGATCTTCAGCGTCGGATCGGCCTTGAGCGCGCGGATCTCCGCCTCGCTCAGATCGGCCGCGGCGATCTGCACCGGCTCGGGCCCGAACTGGCGACCGGCGCGGCGGCGGCCACGCTTCGGGCCGGTGATCGTCAGGAAGACCTCCGGCAGATCGCGCGGGTTCACCTGCGGTGCCACCGGCGCAGCACTCTCGCCAGAAAGGTCCGCCGCCTGTGCTGCAACCTCTCCGGCGCCCGCGCCGGGCTGCTCGACCGCAGCTGCGGGGATGGCGGGCGCCTGCGCGCCCTCGGTATCGGGTTTCGCCGGTGTGGTTTTCCGGGCTCGTGCCATCGCTTTTCTCCTCTCGGCTCATCGAAGGG
>JAHYIZ010000043.1 GCA_019429405.1 Paracoccaceae bacterium | reverse complement strand
GTTTCAGCTCCTGCTGGACGGACCTCTCAATCGGGTTTGAGGTCCGCAACCGTTTGCGGTGATGCTCGGGGAGGGTGAAGACAGCGAGGGCTTCGGGGACGTTTTTCTCAAGCCAATCGGCCAGCTTGGGCGCGGTGTCGCGATAGCTTGCGACGAGTTCGGCCAGGGCGGTTTCAGCCTTGGCAAGGTCGTCCGCATCCCAGATCGATTTCAGCTGTCTGCCGATGCGCTTGCGGATCTCCGTACTCGGCGCGTGATGGATGGCGTTGCGGGCGAGGTGGAATTGGCAGCGTTGCCATGTCGCGCCGCCAAGCACGGCACGACGGGCGGCGCGCAGGCCGGCGTGATCGTCCGAGACAATGAACTCGACCCCGCGCAGACCGCGGGCGACGAGGCTTTCGAGGAACGCTCGCCAATGGACCTCGGCCTCCGACAGGGCCACCGATACGCCGAGAACGCGGCGGCGCTCATCCGGGCCGATGCCAATGGCCGAGAGCACGGCGACGTCGCGCACGACCCCGCCATGGCGCATCTTTTCGTATCTTGCATCGAGGGTGAGATACTTGATCTCGCCGAGTGGGCGGTCGCGCCAAGCCGCCAGCTCCTCATCCAGCAGCCTGGCAGCCCGGCTGACCTGCGAGGATGACAGGCTTTCGATGCCGAACTCGGCCATGACGGCTTCGACGTCGCGGGTGGAGACGCCCTTGATGTACATCTCGGCCACCGCCAGCATGACCGCGCGGACCGAGCGTCGCCCCCGCTCCAGCGATTGCGGGTAGAACGGCTCGCCGTCATGCCCGGCGGTCTTGGGCACCTGCACATTGACCGTGCCCGCAGGCGTGTCGATCCGCTTGGGCTTGGTGCCGTTGGCATAACCCCGGCGCTCGGGCGTGCGCTGGTAATGCCCGGCCCCGAGAAAGCGCTCGCGCTCGATCCGCATCGCCAGCTCGAACGCGCGGGCGAACACCGAAGCGATGTCATCGGGGCCCGTTTCAATCAGCTGTTCCAAGACTGCCTCAATCGCCGTATTCTTCCAATCGTCCATCTTCTCGTCTCCATGGTGGTTTCGCAACTCCATGGAATACCAGAATGGGCAGCCCCTGCCGGGGCGCGCCCCGGCAGGGGCTCATGCCCCGCACCTCAAGCGAATTTCCAGACGTTAGGTTACAGTACCTTGCCAACGGCCAGATGAACGCCATCGACGGCCCGGCATGGGCGCCCGATGTGGTGACCTCGCTTGCCACCTATGACGTGGCGCAGCCGACCACGCTGACGGCTGTTGCCAATATCGCCAACATCGCGGTGGGGTCGCGCATCAGCGGCACCGGGGTGGGGCGGGAGGTCTGGGTGCGCGCGGTCAACATCGGCGCGGGCACCATCACCCTGTCGCAGCCCTTCTACGGCGGGTCGGGCACCCGCACGCTGACCTTCACGCGCTACAAATACATGCTCGACTTTTCAGGCATGGACAAACTCGACCGTTTCAACATCGCTGAGATCGAATTTCTCTGCAACGGGGTGGCGAGCTTTCTGATGCTGGCGCCGACCGGCGAGACCACGCATGTGCGCGACTGCTCGGTGATCCGGCCGCGCGACCGTGGCATCAGCTCGATCGGGCGCGGCTGTCAGGGCATGATGATCGACCGCTGCCAGTTTCTGTCGAACGAGATGAGCCTGCGCGCGCAGGACCGCACCACCATCGCGGTCAACGTCAACGCAAATGACGTGAAGGTGCGCGACAGCCGCTTTGTGCGGTTCGCGCATTTCATGGTGGCATACGGCACCGGGCACCTGATCGTCGGCAACCACTGGTTTCAGGGCGACAACGAAGACAACGGGGTGCGCTTTGGCGGGCTGGTGCTGACGCGGCCCAACGTGCAGACGGCGGTGACCGGCAACTACATCGACAACTCGGTGATCGAATGGACCAATGAATACGAGGTCAACCCCAACTACGAGAACCAGTATTCGTTCGGCGGCCTGACCATCAGCGGCAACACCTTCGTTTCCATTGATGTGGCACCGTGGTTTCGGTGGATTTCGGTCAAGCCCTATGGCGCGGGGCACTTCATCCAAGGCCTCAACGTTTCGGGCAACGTGTTCCGCGCGGTCAGCGGCGACGTGGACCGCATCGAACAGGTCGACACCACCTTTGCCGACCTGAACTATAGCCGGATGCGCAACATCGTGATGGAAGGCAACATCTTCAACGGCGTCGTGCAGTATGTCTCTAACCCGCTGACGGTGGACCACACGCAGGCGACGGCGGCAACGACATGGACACTTAGCCCCGGCGCGGCGCTGCCTTTTGGCGGCTGGGCGCGCAATGTGGAAAGTGTGGTGACGCAGGGCATGGTCACCAACGCCACGAATGCACGCGTAAGCGAAATGCCCTATGTCGTGACCGAGCAGGGCGGTGACAAGAAATCGGTCACGCTGAACTGGTCGCAGGCCGCCAAGGGGCGGGTGCAGGTGAAACTGCGCATGGATGTGCTGGCCTGACCTGGCGCGAAGATGGCAAAGGGGGCGGCACCTGCGGGTGCCGCCCTTTTTCATGGCATGAGGTCTTCGGCGGTCAACGCGAATGCCTTGCCGAAGCCGCCGTTCAGAAATGCGGCGGTGGGTGCGAGCTGCATAAAGCGGAAATCGGGCAGATCTACATAGACGCGCGCTTTCGGGTGCTGCGCAAGCCAGCGCGCGCGCAACCCCTGTTCGGTCGCCACTTGCGCGGGCACGAAACGTGCCGTCACGCTCAGGCTCAGCCGCGGGTGGCTCAGCGGGTCGCCCTTGGGGCCGGGCTCGCCGATCAAAATTCCAGCCACCGGTGCCTTCGCCATCGCTTGGCTGTGCAGCGCAAGACCAGACAAGAGTGCCAGAAACCCCCCGCCGATTGCGGGCGCCAGGGCGATGCGTGCAACATGTGGTATTCCGGTCACCGGATGTAGCACTCCCAGCGCACCGAACTGTGCCCCCGCAATCAGAGATCGGGCGAGCGCACACGCCGCCTCTGTGGTCGGCCGGATGGGGGAGGGTGGCTCGGACATCGGGGCTCCTGCGCGCGAAATTGTCTCTGCCTTAGGATGCCGAGTGCCCGCTTTCAAGCGGTCGGTGCGGGCGAATCGTTGCCGGCGCGAGGCCGACGCACGATACCGCGCGGAATTTGCAAGCCCGCATGTCGCCGCGCCGCACAAAGGTACGCGGCGTCACTTCACCGCCCCGTGAACAGGCAAGCACTTGAAAGAACATGTCAAAAAAGCGCCTCATTTTGAAATATTTACATAGTTATCGCAAACGCTGTGAATAACTTTACAGAAAAATTCAATTCACAAAGGGGCTTACATCAAATGCCGCATTTGGTTTACAATCCGCTTGGGATGGAGGCCCCCGGTTTCTTCGGGGGTACGGTCGTCAGGTAGTACGATCTCGATGTATGGGGAGGACAGGCAATGGCCGCTCAAGAGCATTCGGCAGGTTCGGCGTTGGGTATGCGCGCAATTCCGCCGGGGTTTGAAAATGCGCATGCCGATACCGCAAAATATCGCGCGATGTATAACGATTCGATCGCCGACCCGGACAAGTTCTGGGGGCGTGAAGGCAAGCGGCTGGACTGGATCACTCCCTATACCAAGGTGAAGAACACCGATTTCACTTACGGCCATGTCAACATCAAGTGGTACGAAGACGGCGTGTTGAACGTCGCCTACAATTGCATTGACCGGCATCTGGCGACCCGCGCTGATCAGACGGCAATCATCTTCGAGCCGGACGACCCGAACACCCCGGCCGAGCACATCACCTATAGCCAGCTGTCCGAGCGGGTGAACCGCATGGCCAACGTGCTGCTAAGCCAGGGCGTCATGCGCGGCGACCGCGTGGTGATCTACCTGCCGATGATCCCCGAGGCAGCCTATGCAATGCTCGCCTGCGCGCGTATCGGCGCGATCCATTCGATCGTGTTTGCGGGCTTTTCACCCGATGCGCTGGCAAACCGTATCAACGATTCGGGCGCCAAGCTGGTCATCACCGCCGACACCGCGCCGCGCGGTGGCCGCCGCACGCCATTGAAAGCCAACACCGACGCGGCCTTGCTGCACTGTTCCGACCGGGTGCGCTGCCTCGTGGTCAAACACACCGGCGACCAGACGACCTGGATTCAGGGTCGCGACGTGGACGTGAAGCTCTTGATGGAACACGCCAGCCCCGAGTGCCCGCCGCGCCCGATGGGGGCGGAAGACCCGCTGTTCATCCTCTACACCTCGGGCTCTACCGGCAAGCCGAAAGGCGTGGTGCACACGACCGGCGGCTACCTCGTTTACGCCGCAATGACGCATCAATACACCTTCGATTATCAAGATGGCGATGTGTTCTGGTGCACCGCCGATGTGGGTTGGGTGACCGGGCACAGCTACATCATCTACGGCCCGCTGGCGAATGGCGCGACCACGCTCATGTTCGAAGGCGTGCCGACCTATCCCGACGCCGGACGCTTCTGGCAGGTTTGCGAAAAGCACAAGGTTTCGCAGTTCTACACCGCCCCCACCGCGATCCGCTCGCTGATGGGGCAAGGCCCGGAATGGGTCGAGAAATATGATCTTTCAAGCCTGCGCGTGCTGGGGTCGGTGGGCGAGCCGATCAACCCCGAAGCCTGGCTCTGGTATGACAAGCACGTTGGCAAAGGTCGCTGCCCGATTGTCGATACCTTCTGGCAGACCGAAACCGGCGGCCACATGCTGACCCCGTTGCCGGGGGCCACGCCGACCAAGCCGGGTTCGGCCACGACTCCGTTCTTTGGCGTCAGGCCGGTGGTGCTCGATGCCAATACCGGGGTGCGGCAAGGCGAAACCGAATGTGAAGGGGTGCTCTGCATCTCCGACAGCTGGCCGGGCCAGATGCGCACCCTCTGGGGCGATCATGATCGCTTCCAAGAGGCGTATTTCGCGCAATATCGCGGTTATTACTTCACCGGCGACGGCTGCCGGCGCGATGCCGATGGCTATTACTGGATCACCGGCCGCGTTGACGACGTTATCAACGTTTCGGGGCACCGCATGGGCACCGCCGAGGTTGAATCGGCGCTGGTTGCGCACGCCAAGGTGGCCGAGGCCGCCGTGGTCGGCTACCCGCACGAAATCAAGGGCCAGGGCATCTATGCCTATGTCACGCTGATGAACGGCGAAACACCCACCGACGATCTGCGCAAAGAGCTGGTCAAGTGGGTGCGCACCGAGATCGGCCCTATCGCCAGCCCCGACCTGATCCAGTGGGCGCCCAGCCTGCCGAAAACGCGCTCGGGCAAGATCATGCGCCGGATTCTGCGTAAGATCGCCGAAAACGATTACGGCGCCTTGGGCGATATTTCGACGCTGGCCGATCCATCGGTCGTGCAGGAACTGATCGAAAACCGCATGAACCAGGCCTGAAGAGATGCAAACGATGGTCCAGACAAGCCCCGCCGTTCTGATATTGCTCGGGCCTCCGGGCGCGGGCAAGGGCACCCAAGCGCGTATGCTTGAAGAAGAGTTCGGGCTGATCCAGCTTTCCACGGGTGATTTGTTGCGCGCCGCCGTGGCGGCGGGCACCCCCGCCGGCAAGGCCGCGAAAGCGGTCATGGAAGCGGGCCAGTTGGTCAGCGACGACATCGTGCTGGCGATCCTGAAAGACCGTATGGCTCAGGCCGATGTCAAGGCGGGGGTCACTCTCGACGGCTTCCCGCGCACCGACGGCCAGGCCTCGGCACTTGATGCGCTGCTGGCGGAGGCGGGGCAAAAGGTGACCGCTGCAATCAGCCTAGAGGTTGACGATGAGGCGATGGTGGCCCGCGTGTCGGGCCGCTACACCTGCGCCAAATGTGGCGAAGGCTACCATGACGAATTCAAACAGCCCGCCGTGGCGGGGGTTTGTGACAAATGCGGCGGCACGGAGTTCAAGCGCCGGGCCGACGACAATGCCGAAACGGCGCGGGAGCGGCTGAAAGCCTACCACGCCCAGACGGCACCGCTGATTGCGCATTACGCAAAAGCCGGGGTTCTGCAAACGATCGACGCGATGGGCTCCATCGACCAGATTGCCGCAGGGCTTGGCCAAATCGTGGCGCGCGTATCGGCTACGTGACGGGGAAGGGCGGTTCCCTGCTGGGGGGTGCCGCCGGAGGTAACAACAGGGAGTTACGCACATGGCGGACAAATCTTCGTCCAACGCCTACTGGAAAGCGAACATCCGGATGATCCAGTTGTTTCTGGTCATCTGGTTCGTCGTTTCCTTTGGTTTTGGCATCATCCTGCGCCCGATGCTCAGCGGCATCGCGGTAGGCGGCACCGATCTGGGCTTCTGGTTTGCCCAGCAGGGTTCCATCCTGGTCTTTCTTGTCCTGATCTTCGTTTATGCCTGGCGCATGAACAGGCTCGACAAGGAACATGGCGTCGAAGAATAAGGGAGAGCAGGGAACATGGACCAATTTACCCTTAACCTGCTGGTGATTGGCGCGACCTTCGCGCTTTACATCGGCATCGCGATCTGGGCCCGTGCGGGATCCACGTCCGAATTCTATGCCGCAGGTCGTGGCGTGCACCCGGTGCTCAACGGTATGGCAACGGGCGCTGACTGGATGTCGGCAGCCTCGTTCATCTCGATGGCCGGTATCATCGCCATGGCTTCGGCTGGCGGCTATGAACAGTCGGCCTACCTGATGGGCTGGACCGGTGGCTATGTGCTGCTGGCGCTGCTGCTTGCGCCCTACCTGCGCAAGTTCGGCAAGTTCACCGTGCCGGAATTCATCGGCGACCGCTTCTATTCCAAATCGGCGCGGATGGTGGCGGTTGTCTGCCTGATCGTCGCTTCGGTCACCTACGTTATCGGCCAGATGACCGGCGTTGGCGTGGCGTTCGCGCGCTTCCTTGAGGTGAAATCCTCAACCGGTCTCTACATCGGCGCGACGATTGTGTTCGCCTATGCCGTTCTTGGCGGCATGAAGGGCATCACCTACACGCAGGTGGCCCAGTACTGCGTGCTGATTACCGCCTACACCATTCCGGCGATTTTCATCTCGCTGAACCTGACCGGCAACTTCCTGCCGCAGGCTGGCCTGTTCGGCACCCACACCGCCTCGGGCGTGGCGCTGCTGGCCAAGCTGGACCAACTGGTGACAGAGCTTGGCTTCCGCCAGTACACCGGCATGACCACGAACATGCTCAACATGGTGCTGTTTACCATGTCGCTGATGATCGGCACTGCCGGCCTGCCGCACGTTATCGTGCGCTTCTTCACCGTTCCGAAGGTCGCTGACGCGCGCGCTTCGGCCGGTTGGGCGCTGGTGTTCATCGCGCTGCTCTACACCGTCGCCCCCGCCGTGGGCGCGATGGCTCGCTTGAACCTGACCACCACTTTCTGGCCCAACGCCGTTAACGGGCAGGCCTTCGATGGCCCGGCCGTTTCGGTTGAAGACATCGCAACCAACCCGGACCTGAACTGGATCAACAACTGGGCAAAAACCGGTCTTCTGTCGTTTGAAGACAAGAACGGTGACGGCTTCATCCAGTACTACAATGAAGGCAACCCGACCGTGAAAGCCGCGGCTGAAGCCAAGGGCTGGACCGGAAACGAACTGACCAGGGTGAACAACGACATCATGGTGCTGGCCAACCCCGAAATCGGCAAACTGCCGGGTTGGGTTATCGCGCTGGTCGCCGCCGGTGGTCTTGCCGCCGCGCTTTCGACCGCTGCGGGCCTGCTGCTGGCCGTCGCTTCGGCCATCAGCCATGACGTGATCAAGGGCGCCATCAACCCGAGCATCTCGGAAAAGGGCGAACTGCTTGCCGCGCGTATTTCGATGGCCGCGGCCATTGTTGTTGCCACCTACCTTGGCCTCAACCCGCCGGGCTTTGCGGCACAAACCGTGGCGCTGGCCTTTGGTATCGCCGCCGCCTCGATCTTCCCGGCGCTGATGATGGGCATCTTCTCGAAGCGCATCAACAACAAGGGTGCGGTTTGGGGGATGCTTTCGGGCCTGATCTTCACGCTCGTCTACATCTTCATCTACAAGGGTTGGTTCTTCTTCCCGGGCACCAACCAGCTTCCCGACAACGTCGATAACTGGGTGTTCGGCATCTCGCCGCTCTCGATCGGCACGGTCGGTGCGATGGTGAACTTCGCGGTCGCTTATGCCGTGTCGCTCGCCTCGGAAGAGCCTCCGCAGGAAGTGCAAGAACTGATCGAGTCGATCCGTGTGCCGAAGGGCGCTGGCTCGGCCCCGCATCTGGCGATGCACTAAGCACAGGTTCCGGGCGCAAGGATGTCCTTGCGCCCGGATCACCAGGCCCGGCGACGCGCCGGAAATACCGGATCGGGGGGTAACGATGCGCGCTGATCTAGCAGACACAATTGCGTTTCTCGAAACCGTCCACCCTTACGACACATTGCCCAAGGACGAGCTGGCACGGGTTGCCGGTTGCTTCGTGCGCAATGCGTTTCCTGCCGACACGCTGGTTTACCAGATTGGCGACGAGCTGGCGGGTATCTTTCTGATCGAGCGTGGCGGGGTTGAGGTGCTTGACCGCAACGGTGGGCTGGTTTCGCTGTTGTCCGCGCGCAACACCTTTGGCGAGCGCGGGCTGATGCGCGACGGGCTGGCGGCCACCACCGCCCACACCCGCGAAGACAGCACCGTGCTGATGCTGCCAGCGCTTGAATTCCGCGAACTGATTGCCCGGTCGCCCGCGTTCGAGCGGTTCTTCAACCGCGGCCGCGGGCAAGACCACCATGCCAGTGATGTCTCAACGCTGAAGGTCGCAGACCTGATAGCACGCAAGCCGCTGTCCTGTGCGCCTGAAACCACGGTTGCTGAGGCCGCGCAGATGATGCGTGATGCCCATATCTCCAGCCTTGGCGTGACCGGGGGCGAGCGGCTGCTGGGCATTCTGACGGTGCGCGACCTTGCCAACAAGGTGCTGGCCGAAGGGCGCAGCCCGCAAACGCCGGTCGCGAAGGTGATGACCGCCAACCCGATCTCGCTGCCGCCCACGGCGCTCGGGACTGACATTCTGCACATCATGCTTGAACGCAAGATCGGGCACCTTCCGATTGTCGAGGATGGCCGCTTTGTCGGCATGATCACGCAAACCGATCTGACACGGTTTCAGGCGGTCAGTTCGGCGGTGCTGGTGCGCGATCTGGCGGGGGCCGAAACGGTTGCAGAGATGGCGGCAGTCACCGCGCGCATTCCGCGCCTTCTGGTGCAACTGGTCGGCGGCAACCATGCGCATGAGGTGGTGACCCGGCTGATCACCGACATCGCCGACACGGTCACGCGCCGCCTGCTGGCGATGGCCGAGGCTGAACTGGGTGCGGCGCCGGTGCCCTACCTCTGGCTGGCCTGCGGCAGCCAGGGTCGGCAGGAACAGACCGGCGTGTCCGACCAGGACAATTGCATGATCATCCACAACAATGCGACGCCGGATGACATGGCCTACTTTGCCAAGATGGCAAAAATCGTCAGCGACGGCCTGAACGCGTGCGGCTACATCTATTGCCCCGGCGACATGATGGCCACTGCTGACCGTTGGCGGGTGCGCCAAAAGCTCTGGCGTGACTATTTCCAGCGCTGGATTGCCGTGCCTTCGGTCGAGGCGCAGATGCTGGCTTCGGTGATGTTCGACCTGCGCCCGATTGGCGGCACGGTGAGCCTCTATCAGCAATTGCAGCAAGAAACGCTGGAAATGGCTGCGAAAAACTCGATCTTCGTGGCGCATATGGTTGCCAATTCGCTGAAACACACGCCGCCCCTTGGCCTTATTCGCGGCTTTGCCACGATCCGCACGGGCGAGCACCGCAACCATATCGACATGAAGCACAACGGCGTGGTGCCGGTGGCCGACCTTGCGCGCGTCTATGCGCTGCAGGGGCGCCTGACGGCGGCGAACACCCGCGCCCGGCTGCAAGGCGCCGAGGCGGCCGGGGTCATCTCGTCGTCGGGCGCGCGCGACCTGATCGAGGCCTATGACCTGATCGCCTCGATGCGGCTGGAAAATCAGGCGCATCTGGTGCGTTCTGGGCGCGCGCCCGACAACTTCCTTTCGCCGTCAGACCTTTCGGATTTTGAACGCAGCCATCTGCGCGATGCTTTCGTGGTGGTGCGCACAATGCAATCTGCGCTCAGTCACGGCAAAGGCGCATTGACCTAAGGGGATACGAACGAATGGCGGTAGACTGGATCACAATGGCGGCCGTGGGCATTCTGGCCTTCTGTGTTGTCTATGCCGCCAACCATCTTAGCGGGCATCGGCTGCCGAAATGGCTGATGCCGGCCGCCATCGGCGCCTCGATGATTATCTATTCGGGCTGGAACGAGTATTCGTGGTTCGGGCGGATCAAGGCCGATCTGCCCGACAGCGTGGTGATTCTTAGCGAAGTGAAAGGCGGCGCGCCGTGGCGCCCGTGGTCTTATCTCTACCCGGTCACCTCGCGCTTCATGGCGCTTGACCGCGCCGCGGTTCTGCGCTCGGCGGCAAGCCCCGATCTGGTTGCAACCGATATTCTGCTGGTGACGCGCTGGGGCGGAACCATGCGGGTGCCGGTTGCCTTCGACTGCGCGGCAGGCGCGCGCGCCGATCTGGTCGAGGGCGCTGAATTGGTGCCGGACGGAACCCTGCGCGGCGCCAACTGGGTGCCCGTGGGCCCGGATGACGAGATGCTGAAGGCCGCCTGCAACGGAGGATGAGCGATGGCCGACGGAGACAGAAAACGCCGTGTTCTCGTTGTCGAGGACGAAGACAATATTGCCATCGCGCTTGACTATCTGCTGAGCCGCGAAGGCTATGACCACGACCGCATCGCCAATGGCGCCGAGGCGGTGGCGCGCATCCGCGCAACATTGCCCGACCTTGTTCTGCTCGATGTGATGCTGCCCGAGGTATCGGGCTATGAGATCTGTCAGAACGTGCGCGCCGACCCCGCGTTGAAAGGCGTCAAGATTCTGATGATGACCGCGCGCGGGTCTGCGATCGAGCGGCGCAAAGGGCTGGCGCTGGGGGCAGACGGGTTTATCGCCAAGCCGTTCGAGCTGAAAGAATTGCGTGCCGAGGTGCAACGCCTGCTTGCGCCGGAGCCGGGGCAATGATCGAGCGGTTCAGCCTGCGGATAAGGATCTTCCTGTTCTTCGCGGCACTGGCGGTCGGAAATATCGGTGCGATCGTGGCCGGGCTGGTCATGGGCTACCGACGGATCGACGACCCTGCGGTGCTGAATGCCTTTGAGCAGGTCGGCATTATCGCCGGTTTTGCTATTCTGGGCATCATCGCCTGGGTCTGGTTCCTGTTTGACAAGAACGTCGCGCGCCCGATCGAGCAATTGGCGGGCGGCATTCGCGCGCGCACCCACGCCGAAGTCTCTGCTGCTCTTGACCACACCTCGGGCAAGTATCTGGGCGATCTGGCGCCCGCGGCGCTTGCGGTTACGCAGCATCTCGCCCAAACCCGCGAAGCGCTGGATGATGCCGTGCACCGCGAAACCTTTCGGCTGGTAACCGAAAAGGGGCGGCTGGTGGCGCTTTTGTCGGATGTGCCGGTGGGGCTCTTGCTCTGCACAGCCGACCACCAGCTGGTGTTCTACAACGGCCAGGCCGTTGATTTGCTGGGCGGCACCGACACTGCACACGGGCCGGGGCTTGACCGCGAGCTATTCGATTACCTGCACCGCGCGCCGATCGAACACGCCTTCGCGCGCCTGCGTGAAACCGAAGATATCGAGGCGGCATCGGATCTTTTGTGTGCAACCGTCGGTTCGGGCAAGGTGCTGGCGGCCCGGATGCGGCTGATGGCAGAAGTGGCGGGCAGCGACGGCACAAAGCCGCGACCGGGCTATGTGCTGACGCTGCGCGATGTTAGCGCGGATCTGGCGGCACATGCGGACCGCGAAGCCCTGATTGACGAGCTTTTTGACCGTGTGCGGCGTCCGGCAGCCAACCTGCAATCGGTGATCGGAGTCGTGGCCGAAGGTGGCGGAGCATTGCCCGACACACTTGGCAGCGCGATGCTGGCCGAAGTTTCGGCACTGGCAAAGTCGGTCACGGAACTTGCGGCGCGCTACGATGTCGCGCGCGCCGAGTGGCGGCCGCTGAGCCTGGTGCGCGGCTCCGACCTGACCGAGGCGATTCGGGCGCGGGCCGGGGCGGAGGGCGTGGTGCTTGATGTCAGCTCGCAAGAGCTGATCCTGCGCTGCGACGGCTTTGAACTGGCCGAGCTCTTTGCGGCACTGGCCGCGCGGCTGGCGCCGGGGCGGCGCGCGTTGCAGGTGTCTGTTGCAGAGGACGGGCCGGGCGCGCTGATCACGCTGGGCTGGCACGGGCCCGCGGTTTCGGTCACCGAGCTTGACCACTGGCTTGATGCGCCGCTCGAGGTGGGAATGGCCGATCTGACCGGGCGGCGGGTGCTTGCGACCCATGCGACCGATATCTGGCCCGAGCCGCTGGCCGAGGGGCAGGCGCGCATATGCCTGCCGCTGCGCGAAATGCGCCGTGCGCACAAACGCCCAGCGCCGGTTTCGCGCGCCGTGGTCTATGACTTTGATCTGCTGTTCAAAGACCGCGCCGCGAGCGTGATGGAGGCGCGGCTTGACGATCTGACCTATGTCGTGTTCGACACCGAAACCACCGGGCTTTTGCCCGCGCAGGGCGACGAAATCGTGCAGATCGCCGGGGTGCGAATCGTCAACGGGCGGCGGGTGGAGAAAGAGGTGTTTGATGCGCTGGTCAACCCTGGTCGCAGCATTCCGCCGGGCTCGACCGAGGTGCATGGCATCACCGAAGCGATGGTGGCCGACGCGCCCACGATTGCCGAGGTCGGGCGGCGCTTTCACGCCTTTGCCAAGGGCGCGGTGCTGGTGGCGCATAACGCGCCCTTTGACATCGAGTTTCTGCGCCGCAAACAGGGCGTGATCGGCGCCACCTTCGACCACCCCACGCTCGATACCGTGCTGCTGTCAGCGGTGGTGTTCGGCCAGAGCGAGCACCACAGCCTTGATGCGCTGACGCACCGGCTGGGGATCACCATTCCCGAAGAGGCGCGCCACACCGCGATTGGCGATACGGTTGCGACCGCCGAGGCTTTCCTGAAGATGCTGCCATCGCTGAAGGCGCGGGGCATCGTGACCTTCGGCGATGTGCTGCGCGAGGTGCGCAAGCACGGGCGGTTGCTGAAAGACCTGAATGCGTGAGAAGCCGGGGGTTTTGCACCCCCGGACCCCCGCAGGGTATTTGCGCAAAGAAGAAATGCGATCAGGTCCAGTCGGTGATACCGCTGCCCACGGCGTCGGCGACATTGGCGAAACCGTCGCGGGCCAGCAGGGCATCGAGGCCACGGGCAATTTCGGCGCCCAGTGAAAGGCCGCCGAAGACCATCGCGGTGTAAAGCTGCACCGCCGAGGCGCCCGCGCGGATCTTCTGGTAGGCCTGCTCGGCGGTCCCGACCCCTCCGACCCCGATCAGCGGCAGGCGGCCCGCCGTGAGGCGGGCGAGAGACGCAAGAACCCGTGTGGACATTTCAAACAATGGCGCGCCGGAAAGGCCGCCTGCCTCGCTGGAAAGCGCAGATTTCAGGCCGTTGCGCGCAAGCGTGGTGTTGGTGGCGATGATGCCATCAATGCGGGAGGCAATGGCCACATCGGCAATATCCTCCAATTCGGTGAGCCCAAGGTCGGGCGCGATCTTGAGAAACACCGGCACCGGGCGGGCAAGGGCCGCGCGCGCCGCCTGCACGCCCGCGAGCAGCGCCGCGAGGGCCGCGTGGCCCTGTAACTCGCGCAGGCGTTCGGTGTTGGGCGAAGAGACGTTGACGGTGGCAAAGTCGATGTGCGGGCCGCAGATGCGCAGCACTTCGGCATAATCGGCGGCGCGGTCGGGGCTGTCCTTGCCCGCGCCGAGGTTGAGCCCGACCGGAATGCCTGCCGGGCGGCGGGCAAGGCGGGCGGCAATGGCGGCGGCGCCATCATTGTTGAAGCCGAAACGGTTGATCGCGGCGCGGTCCTCGGTCAGGCGGAAGAGCCTTGGTTTGGGGTTGCCGGGTTGCGGGCGCGGGGTGGCGGCGCCAACTTCGATGTGGCCAAAGCCCGCGCGCATCAGCGGCGCCACCGCCAGCGCGTTCTTGTCAAACCCGGCGGCCAGCCCCACCGGGTTTGGCATCGCCAGCCCGGCAATGGTGCAGGCGAGGCGCGGCGAGGTGATGACCCCCGAAAGCGGCACCAGTCCCGCGGCAAGTGCGCGGATCGAAAGACCGTGCGAAAGTTCGGGGTCGAGGCGCAGAAGCGCGGCAAGCCCCGCGCGTTCGATCAGGTTCACAGCATACCCTCGGGAAAAATGTGGCCGCTGGCGCCAAGTGGCAGCGAGGTATCGCGCGCCACTTCGGACATGCGCAGCGCGCGGTAGAGGTGGGGAAAGAGCTGGCCGCCACGGGCGGGTTCCCATTTCAGCGCGGCGCCCAGTGTGGCCGGGTCGAACGACACCAGCACAAGGTCGCTCTCGCCCGCGAAATGGCGGGCGGCGGTTGCGGCAACCTGTTCGGCGGTGGAAAAGTGGATGAAGCCGTCGGCAAGGTCGACGGGGGCGCCTGCGGTCTGGCCCTTGGCGCGGAATTCATCCCATTCAGAGCGGCGGAAGATCTTGTAGATCAGCATGGGCACCACATGCGCCATGGCGGCGGCGTGGTCAATGGGCGGGCGTCATGACGGTGTTGCAACGGCGCGGTAGCGCCGCGCATATGGTCTTTGACAGACCGCAGCATATGGTCGCACAGTGGCGGCCATCATCACCACTGGGGAGTTCTCGCATGTCTGCATTTTCACGCACTCTGGCCGCCGTCTTGTTGGGCGCTACCTGCCTTGCCGCCGCGCCCGCACTGGCCGAGACGGTCAAGCTGACCATTCTGGGCATCGGCGACATTTACAGCTATGGCGGCGATGGCACCCGCGGCGGCTTTGCGCGCCTAAATGCGGTGGTAAAGGCCGAGCGCGCCGCCAACCCCAACATGATCTATGCCTTTGATGGCGATATGCTTTCGCCCTCGCTGCTGTCGGGGTTCGATCTGGGGCAGAACACCATTGACCTGACCAACCTCGTGCCCTTCGACATTGCCGTGCCGGGCAATCACGAGTTTGACTTCGGGCCCGAAAACTTTTTCGAGAAGATGGCGGGTTCGAATTACCCGTGGGCCGCGATCAACATCACCAACGCTGACGGGTCGGCGATTCCGGGCCTTGGCGGGGTCATGGTCAAGGAAGTCGGCGGCCTGAAGGTCGCGCTGATTCCGATCGCGCAAGACACCACCCCTGAAGTTTCCAGCTCGGGTGACCTGAAGTTTCTGCCCACCGTCGATACCGGTATCGCCGCCGCCAAGGCGGCGCGCGCCGACGGCGCCGAGATTGTGATCGGCGTGGTGCAGACCAACATGGAAAACGACCGCGCGCTGATCGCGAGCCACGCCTTTGACGTGATCCTGTCGGGTGACGACCATTCCTACGCCACCTCGTATGACGGTATCACCGCCTATGTCGAAACCTCGATTGACGGGCGCCACATTGCGCCGCTCGATCTGATGGTGGATGTGACCGAGGCCGACGGCAAGCGCACGGTCAAATGGATGCCGGTGTTCCGGTTCATCGACACCGCCACCGTTACCCCCGACCCCGAAAGCCAGGCGCTGGCAGATGGTTTTACCAAGATGCTGGATGACACGCTCAACACCCCGATCGGCGTGACCGACGTGCCGCTTGATTCGCGCCGAAACGTGGTGCGCAAGGAAGAGTCGGCGATGGGCAACCTGATCGCCGATGCGATGCGCGCGGCGGTGGGCGCTGATATCGCGATCATGAACGGTGGCGGCATCCGCGCCGACCGCACCTATGATGCGGGCACCACGCTGACCCGGCGCGATATGCTGACCGAGCTGCCGTTCGGCAACCTGACCGTGGCATCCGACCTGCCCGGCGCGCAAATCCTCGCGGCGCTGGAAAATGGCGTGAGCCAGGTGGAAAATGGCGCTGGCCGGTTTCCGCAGGTGTCGGGCCTGACCTTCACGCTTGACCCGAGCGCGCCTGCCGGTTCGCGGGTGTCCGAGGTCATGGTGGGCGGCGCGCCGCTTGACCTCAACAAGGTCTATCGGCTGGCCACCAATGACTTCGTGCTGAGCGGTGGTGACGGATACTTTGCGCTGAGCGGCGGCAAGGTGCTGACCAACATCGGCGGCGGCAACCTTGTGGCGACCGACGTGATGACCTTTGTCGAGGCGAACGGCAAGGTGACCACCGGAGTTGAAGGCCGGATCAAGATCCTCGGCAAGTAAGCTCGCAGAGACCAGCTGGAAGGCGCGCCCGATGCGGCGCGCCTTTCGCATTTCGGGGCGGCCCGATCAGCCCTGAAGGCCCGCGCCCCCTTCGCGCCGGGCGCCGGGCGCGCTATGCTGCGCCGATGTGTGGACGCTTTGCCATTACCCTGCCGCCCGAAGCGATGGTGCAGATGTTTGATGCGGTGCCGGGCAATGATCTGCCCATAGGTGCCCGTTACAACGTCTGTCCAACGCAAACGGTCGCCGCCGTGACTTCGGGCGCAGGTGTGCGGTTGTTGCGCGGGTTGCGCTGGGGCTTTGTGCCCGCCTGGTACAAGACCCCGACCGATGGCCCGCTGCTGATCAATGCGCGCGCCGAGAGCATTGCCGAAAAGCCCGCCTTTGGCGCTGCGATCCGTTCGCGGCGGTGCCTGATCCCTGCCGACGGGTTCTATGAATGGAGCGCGGGCGAAGCGGGTGCGCGGCTGCCGTGGTTCGTAACCCGTGCCGACGGCGCGCCGATGGCGCTGGCGGGCATCTGGCAGGATTGGGAACGTGACGGTCAACATCTGGCCACCTGCGCCGTCGTCACCTGCGAGGCGGGGCCAGACATGGCGCCGATACACCACCGTGAACCGGTGCTGATCGAGCGCGACGATTGGCCGCTTTGGCTGGGCGAGCGGGGCCACGGTGCTGCCCCGCTGATGTGTGCGCGGCCCGCAGGGGCGCTGCGCGCATGGCGGGTGGGGGTTGCCGTCAACTCGAACCGTGCCGAGGGGGCGGCGCTTTTGGCGCCATTGCCAACGGACTAGGCCTGCAACCGCAAATTGCAGCGTGGGCGCCGTGGTGGCGCCCTCAGTGGCAATAGTTGTTTGATACCGCCAGCAGGGCAACATGCGGCGCCTGCACCAGTCTCGGGAATATCTTTGCAACCTCGATCTTGTGCACGTCGATCAGCGCCAGCTTGCCCGAGCCGGTCAGCGGTACATAGATCTTCTTGCCGTCAACATCGGCCACGGCGATGCCGGGGCGCCCCGGCAGATCAAGCCTGCCAACCACCGCAAGTTTGGCAAGGTCGATCACCACGGCGGCTTCCTCGGTCTCAGAAATCAGATAGGCGAGGTTTTCGAAAAACCCGGTCGCAATGCTGGTGACCCCGCGCATGCCCGGCAGGCGGGCCACGATATCGAAGGCGTCGGTATCAATCACCGTTACCGATGCGTCGCCCTCGGATGCGACCAGCATGAATTGGCCGTCGGCAGTGCCATAGGCGCGGCCAGGCCCGGTGCCAACCTCCAGCGTTCGGATGACCGCCCAGGCGTAAAAGCCAATCACATGCACCCGCCCCGACCCGGCATCGCTGACAAGGCCAAAACGCCCGTCCGGGGTGCGGGTCAGCGCGCTTAGATCGGCCGGGGCGCTGCCTGCGGGCAACAAAATGGGATCCCAGCGGTTGCCATCGCCCGAGTCGATCACCACGATTTCATGGGCCGCATTATCGGGCACGAACAGCAGCGTGCTGTCGCCGTCAAAAGCCAGATGTTCGGGCAGCGAAAGCCCGTCTGTGCGCGCGCGCAGCACGCCTGCAACCAGATCCACAAAGCCCACCACGCCCGCCTGCATGTCCGCCAGTGCCAGTTGCTGCCCATCGGGGCTGAGCACCGGGTTTGCAGGCACAAAATCAAGCGTGAGCGTGCTCTCCACCGCTTGCCGCTGCAGGTTGTAAAGGGCGATGGTGCGGGTTGCTTCGCTGATCAGAACAATGCGCAAAACCTGCGGTGCGACCAGCACCGTGTCGGGCACGAAAGGCAGCGTCACCTTGCCGACATAGGTGTCATCGGCCGCGCTCAGCACCGCCATCTCCGGCATCTCGCCTGATGGCAGAAAGGCGTAGTCATGCAGGTTGCCGAAGACCACCGGCACCGGTCGGGCGGGCCAGAGCCAGTAGGCCGCAGCGGCGGCAAGCAGCGCGATCACGGCAGCGCCAAGGATCAAGGAGGTGCGCATCGGGTCTTCCGTTCTTCAGGTGCTCAGTTCAGCCCGAGCCAGGGGTAGATGAGGTCGCTGACGGTATGGAAGTTGTCGGTGATCAGCACGAGGCCGAAGGCCATGATGACGATCATGCTGACAAAGCCGATCTGCGGCGTGTAGCGGC
>JAHYIZ010000042.1 GCA_019429405.1 Paracoccaceae bacterium | reverse complement strand
TTCCACTCCCCTTCGCCTTCGACCTTGATCCCCGTGCTGTCGATCAACAGGTGCAGCGGACCCTGCGACCCGCGAAAGGGGATGTTGACCTGCAGGGTCTTCTGGCGGCGGCTCAGCGTGCTGAAGTCGGGCACCGTCCAGTCGAGACCAACCAGCCGCAGCAGGCTCTCGACAAACCCGGTCGTCTGCCTGAGCGCCATGCCGAAAAGAACTTTCATCGTCAGGCAAGTCTGGATCGCCGCATCGCTGTAGTCGGGCTGTCGACCGCGTTTGCCTGTCGGCACAGCCTCCCATGTCATGGCGGGATCAAACCAGATCGTCAGCGAGCCACGGCGCTTGAGCGCTTCGTTATAGGCCGACCAGTTCCTGGTCTTGTAGGCGGGGGGTGTGGGTCTGCTCATGCCCTCCAGCTACCACGCTGGATTCACAAGATGAATCCCTCACGGGATTTGTGCAACAGAGCCCATCTCCGGCGACACTGTCAGCTGGGCCGGACCCGCGGAGGACTGGGGCCTGCGCCGGATGGTGCTGCATTACGCGCATCTCTGCGCCGTGGCGGGCGGGGTCGATGCCTTCCTGATCGGCTCGGAGATGCCCGGCCTGACCACGATCCGCTCCGGGCCTGGCACCTATCCGGCGGTGCAGGCCTATCGGGATCTGGCCGGGGATGTGCGCAGTATTCTGGGTGCGGAGACAGCCATCAGCTATGCCGCCGACTGGTCGGAACACTTCGGGCATCAGCCCAGCGATGGATCGGGCGATGTGTTTTTCCATCTCGATCCGCTTGTCTTATGTTGCCGTTGGCTCCCGAGTTATGATGGAGCCACTGCCCGCCACGCCATTTATGGCGGGCAGTGGCGGCGGTTGGATCGTTGCCAGCTGGGTCGTGATGGACCGCTCCAGAGTGTGATCAGCCGCCGTCTTCCCCAAGGGCCTGAACGGATACGCGTGAGACAGATCACGCATGACAAGCATAGGACACAAGGAAGATGACAGAGCATACCATTGGCGTGGACATTTCAAAATCCCATCTGGACGTTTTCCGGCTGGAAGATGGCGCGACGCAGCGCTTCGAGAATTCGGCTGCAGGATTTCGAGCTTTGGTCAAATGGCTGGGCGGATCCCAGGTGGCACGGATCGTATTTGAGCCCACAGGCCCGTATCACAAGGCCTTCGAGGCCGCATTTGCCGATCGGCACCCCTTGGCCAAAGTGAACCCGCTGCAGGCGCGCCGGTTCGCGCAAGCCTATGGCACCCGGGCCAAGACCGACGCTGTAGATGCGCGGATGCTGGCGCGCATGGGGGCGGCGTTCGACCTTGAACCCCAGGCGCCGAGTTCCAAGGAGGCACGCGCTCTCAGGGACTTGCACGTTGCACGCGCCGGACTGATCAAGGATCGAACCAGATTGCGCAACCGTGTCCAAACCCAGGATCTCACGATCCTGAAACGGCAGACCAAGGCGCGGCTCGTCCAACTTGAACGGCAGATCGGCGAGTTGGACGCTGAAATCGCCACCATGATCGCGGCGCAAGAAAGCACCGCGCGCATTCGCGAAATCCTGTGCTCCATGCCGGGCATTGGCGCGACGACGGCAGCAGCCATGCTGACGCTATTGCCGGAGATCGGCACGCTTGAACGAAAACAAGTCGCCAGCCTGACCGGTCTGGCACCCGTCACCCGACAATCCGGCCAATGGCAGGGACAGTCATTCATCACAGGCGGACGCAAGCCATTGCGCGATGCCCTCTACATGCCCGCACTGGCCGCAATACGGTTCAACCCGGATCTCAAAGCCAAGTACGGACATCTGCGCGCAGCAGGAAAACCCGCCAAGGTCGCAATAGTAGCCGTCATGAGAAAACTCATCGAAACCGCAAATGCATTGGTCAAAGCAGATCGAAAATGGGCACCAAAAACCGCTTGATTAACACGGATACTTGTAGCGCACTTGTAGCAGGGTTTTGCGGGCGGAACTGAACGACTCTAACCTATTGAAAACATTGGCGGAAGGGGTGGGATTCGAACCCACGGATGGTTGCCCATCGCCGGTTTTCAAGACCGGAGCAATCGACCACTCTGCCACCCTTCCGCGACCGGGCCACAAGCGCGGGTATCAGCCGCCTTGCCGCTTTTCCGGCGATTCTGGCGTTTAGCGTGGTCTTCATGATTCTGAAAGCGCTTCCAAAGCCGCCCGGCCCGCGCGCTCCTGACCGGGGCCAGAGCCGGGGCGTTAGCGCAAGCCGGGGCGGCGCGGGCAGCGCCGCCCCAGGAAGGCGTCAGTTCGTCCAGGTCGTATAGCCGAGCTTCATCGTCGTGCCCGCATAGCCATTAAGGCGGAACTGCGAGGTTCGGCCTTCGCTCGTCTTGACGCAGACGTAGGTGCCCACCGGAATCGCGCCGAGCGGAATTTCAGCCGCGCTGAAGCTCGCGACCCGGCAGCCGGCGTAGCCGCGGTTTGAGCCATCGCCCAGCGCCAGTTGCGCGCCATTGCGCGGGGCGATGTATTTCTGCGTCGCGGTGACGGCGTGATACCAGATGTCAGCGCCCGCGCCGCCGATCGAGCCGTTGTCGAGGTTGGCCGTGAAGGTCTGGTTCAGGTCGATCAGCCCGCTCGAATGCGTCACCGGCAGCAGCGGCAGCACTGGCGGCATGGGCAATGGCACCACTTCAAGCCAGTTGCCGGTGTGCACCGCAAGCGACGAGGCCCTGTCATTGACCGCGGCGGCCAACAGCGCGGTGTCGCCGGTAATGGTATAGCAGGGGCCGCCAAGGTTGGTGTTGTCACACAGCCGCGCGCGCGCGGCGCCCGCGATCTTGACCGAGGAGATCTTGTTGTTGAAGGTCGCGTTCAACGAATTGAGCGTGCCGACGCCATAGCAGAACTCTTGCCCGGCGTAGTTGGGGTCGGTGTAAAAACAGGCCTGATCGCCCACCGGCGGCGGTGGCGGCTCGGGCGGGGTGGTTCCGGGCAAGGGCAGCGTCATGCTGCCGTCACCACAGACCAGCGACAGGCTGGGGCCAGAAGGCCCAAGGGTCAGGCTCATCTTGCAATCCGGGTCGGTGCTGGCAGCCCCGCCCCCGCCCGTCGAAGGCGCCGCAAGGTAAGTGGAACTGACCCAACCGCTGGGCCCGCTGTGCTCGACATAGCACCAGCCATTATCCTGACATTCGGTGACAGTGACGATTGTGTCAGGCGCGAGGGTCGTCACCACGGCAAAGCCGCCGCCCGGCCCCGAACGGACGTTGAGCCAGGTCGTCGCCACGGCATCAACCGCCGCTGCGGCGGTCGCCGACGCGGCAAGCGCCAGCAGCGCGGCACCCCATGTCTTGACTGCGTGGAGAATGTTCATGATGTTCCCCCCAAAAGCCGCCCCGGCAAAATGCCATCGGGGCCAAGCGATTTGCGCCAAATAGCACTGAGCGAAGCATACGCCGGAATTCGGTTTTTTGCCATGCCCTTGGCAGGGCTCGCGCGCTTTCGGCACAGGAAGCACAAAACCGCCAGTCGCCGCATGCGCACTTTTCTTGAGGCAGCGAAGCAGGTAGAGTTCGCGCGCGTCACAAAAGGGCGGCAGCACGGCGTTGCTGCGCCGGGTGTTGCAGGGCAGGTTCAGACAGACGCGGCGGGCAGCCGCGCGGAGGGGGCACGGAATGGCGAATGCGCGCATCAGCTTGACGGTCGCGGTGCTGGCAACGGGGCTGGGCCTTGCGGGCTGCGGCGAGGGCGGGCTGCCGTTTGGCGGCGACGAAACCGATACCGCCGCGCCCGCATCCGAGGTTTCGACCCGGCTGGTTGAACGCGATGTCGAGGCGCCCGATGTCTTTTCGCTGACAGATCAGGGGCTTTGGGATGGCAGGCCCTCGCTTGGCGGGGTCTGGGTGGCCGACGCGAGCGTAACCAGCCCCGAGCGCGTGATCATCCGCAACGCGGCCAATGGCAAGTTCGTGATCGGCGCGCTGTTCAGGCGCGAACGGGTGTCGCCCGGCCCGCGCATACAGGTTTCGTCCGAGGCGGCCGCCGCATTGGGAATGCTTGCGGGCCAACCAGCCGGGCTTTCGGTGATTGCGCTGCGGCGCGAAGAAGTGGCGCCGGCGGCGCCCGCAGCTGCGGCACCTGAGGCCGCGCCCGCCGCCGCCGCGCCGGACGCCATTACCGCCACACCGCTTGCCGATGTCACGGGCACTGCGGCCGCCGCCATCGCCGCCGCCGAGGCGGCGCCCACGGCACGGCCTGCAACCGCCACCACAACGCTGACGCAGGCCTATGTGCAGATCGGCATCTTCAGCGTCGAGGCGAATGCCAACCGCGCCGCCGAGCAAATGCGCGCCGCCGGTCTTGGCGCGACGGTCAAGAACGAAAGCAGCCAGGGCAAGACCTTCTGGCGGGTGATCGCCGGGCCTGCCGCCAGTGCCGCCGATCGCGGCGCGCTGCTCGCCAAGGTCAAATCGCTTGGTTACGCAGACGCCTACACCGTTTCCAGATGAGCATACGAAAGAAGCCGATGCACAGAGCCACCCTCCGCCCGTTCCTTGCGCTTTTGTTCGTGGCGGTGCTGACCGCCCTGCCAGCCCGCGCCTATGAAACCACAGCCGGTGCCGCTTGGGTCTACGACATGGCGACCTCTACGGTGCTGCTTGAAAAGAACGCCGATGTGTCGTTGCCGCCCGCCTCGATGTCAAAGCTGATGACGCTTTACATGCTGTTTGAGGCGCTGCGCGATGGCCGCGTCACACTTGAGACCCGCTTTGCGGTTTCCTCGCGCGCAAAGGCAATCGGCGGTTCGACGATGTTTCTCAACGAAACCGACCGCCCTACGGTTGATGAGCTGATCCACGGCATCATCATCAACTCGGGCAATGATGCCTGCATCGTCGTCGCCGAAGGGCTGGCGGGCAGCGAAGCCGCCTTCGCGCAGCAGATGACAGAACGCGCGCGCAGCCTTGGCATGGAGCATTCGACCTTTGCCAATGCCTCGGGCTGGCCTGACCCCACGCATCGCATGAGCATGCGCGACCTGGGGTCGTTGGCGCAGCGGATCATCACCGAATTTCCCGAATTCTACGCGCTCTTCGCCAAGACCGAATACAATTACAAGAACCGCTCCGAGGCCAACAAGAACAACCGCAACCCGCTTTTGGGCATGGGCATCGGCGCCGACGGCTTGAAAACCGGGCACACGACCGAAGCGGGCTACGGGCTGGTCGGGTCCGTGCTGCAAGGCGATCGGCGGGTGATTTTGGTCATCAGCGGGCTTGACAGTGAGGCGGCGCGGGCACGCGAGGCCGAACAGATCGCGGCATGGTCCTTTCGCCAGTTCCTTCTGAAGACACTGGTTGAAAAAGGTGCGCCGCTGGTCTCGGTGCCGGTCTGGCTTGGGGCGGAATCGCAGGTGGCGCTGGTCACCGGGCAAGATCTGCGGATGCTGGTGCCGGCGGTGGCGGGCGAGGCCATGAAAGCCGAAGCCGTCTATGCCGCCCCGGTCACGGCGCCGATAGCGGCGGGGCAAGTGCTGGGCGAGCTGGTCATCGAAGTGCCGGGCATCGCGGGCGCCAAGCGGGTGCCACTGGTCGCGGCAGCCGATGTTGCAGCGGGCGGTGTGATGGTGCGGCTGCGCAGTGCCTTTGGGCGGCTTGCGGCCAAGGTCGCCGAAGCGGCGGGCAGCTGAGGCGGCGATGTTCATCAGCTTCGAGGGCATCGACGGGTCGGGAAAATCCACCCAGGCGTGGCGGCTGGCCGAGGCCCTGCGCGCCGAGGGCCGCGATGTGCTGGCCACGCGCGAACCCGGCGGCAGCCCCGGCGCCGAGGAAATCCGCCGCCTCGTGCTCGAGGGCGACCCCGACCGCTGGTCTGCCGAAACCGAAATATTGCTCTTCACCGCCGCGCGCCGCGACCATCTGGAGCGCACCATACGACCCGCGCTTGCCGCTGGCCGCATCGTCATCTGCGACCGTTTTGCCGATAGCACGCGCATGTATCAGGGCCTGACGCGCGGCGATCTGCGCGCCACGGTCGATGTGCTGCACGCGATGATGATCGGGATTGAGCCTGACCTGACCTTTCTGATCGACATCGACCCCGACGAGGGGCTTGGCCGCGCGCTGGCGCGCAAGGGCACCGAGGAACGGTTTGAAGATTTCGGCGTGGCAATGCAGGCGCGGATGCGCGCCGGGTTTCTCGCCCTCGCCGCCGAGTTTCCCGGCCGCTTCCGCGTCATCAACGGCGCCCGTGCCGCAGAGGTGGTGGCAGCCGAAGTGGCCACCCTCGCCCGCGTGGCGCTAGCATGAGCGCCGATGCCCCCGACCTGCCAGAGCCCGACCGCGCCCCCGGTGCCCCGCACCCGCGCGAAACGCTGCACCTCTTCGGGCAGGCGCGCGCCGAAGCCGATTTTCTGGCTGCCTTCACCACCGGGCGGCTGCACCACGGCTGGCTGATCACCGGGCCGCGTGGGGTGGGCAAGGCTACGCTGGCGTGGCGCATCGCGCGGTTCTTGCTGAGCGTGCCCGAAGGTGATGGCCTCTTCGCCCCGCCTGCCCCCGCCAGCCTCGACACCCCGCCCGAGCATCCGGTCGTGCGTCGCAGCGTGGCGCTGGCCGAGCCACGGCTGTTCCTGCTGCGCCGTGGGCCAAACGACAAGGGCACCGCACTTTCCACCGATATCCGCGTCGATGAGGCGCGCAAGCTCAAGGGCTTCTTGCAGCTTTCGGCGGTCGATGGCGGGCGGCGCGTGGTCATTGTCGATGCCGCAGATGAGCTGAACACCCAAGCCGCCAATGCGCTTCTGAAGCTGCTCGAAGAACCCCCCGCCGGGGTCACCTTTCTTATGGTCGCGCATCAGCCTGCCCGGCTTTTGCCCACCATCCGATCGCGCTGCCGCGAGCTGCGCGCCGCGACACTGGGGCCGGCCGACATGGCGGCGGCGCTGGCACAAGCCGGGGTTGCGGTCAGCGCGCCCGAGGCGCTGGCCGAACTTTCGGGCGGCTCGGTCGGGGCGGCAATGCGGATTGCCGGGCTTGACGGGCTTGATCTTTACGCCCGCCTCGTGGCGCTGATGGCGGGGCAGCCGCGCTTTGACCGCGCGGCGGCGCTCGGCTTTTCCGATGCCGCCGGGGGCAAGGCCAACGAGGCGCGGTTCGACCTGATCCTTGATCTGTTCGATCTTTTCCTGACCCGGCTTGCGCGCGCCGGTGCCGCCGGCGCCAGCGCCATCGAGGCCGCCCCCGGCGAGGCTGCCGCCTTCGCGCGGCTTGCGCTTGATGCATCGGATGCGCGCCGCTGGGCGGAAGTGCAGCAGGAACTTGGGGCACGGGCGCGGCGCGGGCGGGCAGTGAACCTTGACCCTGCCGCACTGGTCATGGATATGGTGCTGCATATCTCGGCGGCAGCCGCCGCCGCCTGAGCGCAAGGACAGGCCGATGCCCACCCCGCCCGAAATCGTGGACAGCCATTGCCACCTCGACTTTCCCGACTTCGATGGTGAGGTGGCGCAGGTGATTGACCGCGCCCGCGCCGCCGGGGTCACGCGCATGGTCACCATTTGCACGCGGTTGGCGCAGGCGCCCAAGGTGCGCGAAATTGCCGAGGCCCATGCGGGCGTGTTCTGGGCTGCCGGCATTCACCCGATGCGCGCGGGCGAAGACCCGGCGGTGACCATTGACGAACTGGTGGCGCTGGCCGCGCACCCAAAGTTTGTGGGCATTGGCGAAACCGGGCTTGATTACCACTACAGCGCAGAAAGCGCCGCGGCACAGCAAGCCAGCCTGCGCATTCACATCGCGGCGGCGCGGGCCACGGGGCTGCCGCTGATCATCCATGCGCGCGCCGCCGATGACGACATCGCGCGGATACTGGCCGAAGAAATGCGCGCGGGGGCCTTTGGCTGCGTCATGCACTGCTTTTCATCCTCGCCCGCGCTGGCGCGCGCGGCGCTGGACCTTGGCTTTTATTTGTCGATTTCGGGCATTGCCACCTTCCCCAAAAGTCAGGACATCCGCGATATTTTCGCCGCAGCGCCGCTCGACCGGGTGCTGGTAGAAACCGACGCGCCCTATCTTGCGCCACCGCCGCATCGGGGGCGGCGCAACGAACCTGCCTACACCGCCCATACGGCTGCCGTGGGGGCCGCGCTGTTCGGCCTGAGCCTGCCCGAGTTCGCCGCCGCCACCAGCGCCAATTTCGACCGCCTATTCACCAAGGCGAGGGTCACCGCATGAGCCTTTTGCGCTTTACAATACTCGGGTGCGGCTCGTCGGGCGGGGTGCCGCGCATTGGCGGGCATTGGGGCGAGTGCGACCCCGCGAACCCGCGCAACACGCGGCTGCGCTGCTCGATGCTGGTTGAGCGGCTCGGCCCGCAGGGGCACACACGGGCGCTGATTGACACCAGCCCCGACATGCGCGCGCAGCTGATCGGGGCGGGCGTTTCGGTGCTGGATGCCGTGGTCTACACGCACGCCCACGCCGACCATGTGAACGGGCTCGATGACATTCGCCAGATCACCTTCAACACCGGCGCGCGGATGCCGGTCTGGGCCGATGGCGAAACTCAGGAATCGCTGATGGGCCGCTTTGGCTATGCCTTCGCGCAGCCCGCCGACAGCTCTTACCCCGCGATCTGCGATCTGCACACGATCCGCGCGCCGTTCGAGGTTGTCGGTGCGGGCGGGCCGATCGGCTTTACGCCGATTCCGGTGCGGCACGGCGATATTGATGCGCTGGGGTTTCGGATCGGGCCGCTGGCCTATATTCCCGATGTCTCGGAAATTCCCGAGCCGTCGTGGCACCTCCTTGAGGGGCTGCAATGCTGGGTGCTCGATGCGTTGCGGCGCAAGCCGCACCCGACGCATGTGCATCTTGCCCGCGCGCTCGAATGGATTGCGCGCGCCGCCCCCGCCGGCGCGGTGCTGACCAATATGCACATCGACCTTGACCATGACCTTGTGGCAGCCGAAACACCCGAGCATGTGCTGCCCGCCTTTGACGGAATGGTGCTGGAGTTCGCGCCCTGATGGCAGCGCTGATTGATGTCATCCTGCCGGTGTTTCTGGTGCTCGGGTTTGGCTATGTCGCCAGCTGGCGCGGCCTTTTTTCTGAAAGCGCAGTTGATGGGGTGATGCGCTTTGCGCAGAACTTCGCGGTGCCGGTGCTGCTGTTTCGCTCGATCGCAAAGCTTGATCTTGGCGCCTCGTATGACCCCGGTCTGATGATCTCATTTTACGCAGGTGCCTTCATCTCTTTTGCGCTGGGCCTGACGGGTGCGCGCTACCTGTTCAAGCGGCCGGGGCCAGATGCGGTGGCGATCGGGTTTTGCTGCCTGTTTTCCAATTCGCTGCTGCTGGGCATTCCGATTACCGAGCGCGCCTATGGCGCCGAGGCGCTGGCCGGAAACTTTGCCATCATCTCGATCCACTCGCCCTTGCTTTACACCTTCGGCATCACGCTGATGGAGGGGGTGCGCAGCCACGGCTCGGGTGCCACGCTGGGCCGGGTGGCGCTGAACGCGCTGACAGGCATTGGCAAGACGCCGCTGGTGCTGGGTATTCTGGCGGGGTTCGTGGTCAATATCTCGGGGCTTGCGCTGCATGGTTCAATCTGGGCGGCGGTAGACATGATGGCCACCGCCGCGCTGCCCACCGCGCTTTTCGGCCTTGGCGGGGTGCTGTTCCGCTACCGCCCCGAGGGCGACATGAAGGCAATCGGCATGGTCTCGGTGCTGTCGCTGATCGTGCATCCGGCGGTGGCCTACACGCTGGGGCGCTGGGGCTTCGGGCTTGAACCCGCGGCCTTGCGTTCGGCCGTGGTCACGGCGGCGATGGCGCCGGGGGTGAACGCCTACCTCTTTGCCAACATCTATGGCGCGGCGCGCCGCGTCGCCGCCTCAAGCGTGCTGATCGCCACCGCAGCATCTATCCTGACGGTCTGGGGCTGGCTCGCGATATTGCCCTGACCTGCGCGCCCGGCGACATTTGGCCGGGGCCGCGCGCGCCCCTTGCCTCTGGACCTTCGCCTCGGCATGGTTCATATCGGGCAAAAGGTGGCACCCTGCGGAGGACTCATCGCATGAAATTCCTGCTCCGGCTTCTGACCTGGTGGAACAGCCAGACCTTCGGAACCCAGTTCTACACCTGGCGCAAGGGCGAGAAGGTGGGCGAGGACGATCAGGGCAACATCTATTATCGCACCCGCGACGACAAGCGCCGCTGGGTCATCTACAACGGCCTGTGTGAGCCGTCGCGGATTGCCGCTGACTGGAATGGCTGGCTGCACCACACCTACAAGGAAGCCCCAAGCGAGGCCGCAATGGCGCGCAAGCCGTGGGAGCTGCCGCACCAGCCCAACCAGTCGGGCACGCCGGGCGCCTATGCGCCCGCAGGCTCGCTGCGCCGCGCCGCGCCGCTGGAACGGCGCGACTACGAGGCATGGCAGCCGGAATAGGGCATGGCCGAGAACCGCACCGAAGTCTTGGCGGGTGCTGCGGTCATGGCGATCGCGGTTGGCTTTTTCGTCTGGGCAGCGCAGGGCGCAAGCTTTGTGCCCAAGCGCGGCGGCTATGAGGTGCACGCCTCGTTCCGCTCGGTCGAAGGCATCACGGTGGGCAGCGACGTGCGGCTTGCGGGGGTGAAGGTCGGCACCGTCACCGACCTTGCGCTGAACCCGGTGACGTTTTTCGCCGATGCGAAGATTGCGCTCAACAGCGGCGTCGTGCTGCCCGCCGACAGTGGCCTGCTGGTCGCCTCCGAAGGGCTGCTGGGCGGCGCCTTTGTTGAGGTGATGCCGGGCGGCAGCCTCGAAGATCTGGCCCCCGGCGCCGAGATCGAAGACACGCAAGGCGCCGTCAGCCTGATCAACCTGCTGCTGAAATTCGTGGCCGGGGGCAGTTCGACACCCGCCACCGAAACCACGCCATGATCCGCGCGGCGCTGGCCTATTGGTTGTTGCTTGCCGCCAGCGCTGGCGCGCAGGGCTTTCTCATTCCGCTGGGGCAAGACCCGGCGCGCGAACCCGTTGCCCCGCAAGTCATAACCCCGGTGCAAGAGGTCGTTACCCAAGCACCCGGCGCGGTGCTGCGCGCGCTCGACCGCATTTCGGGCATTACCACCGACCTCGAACTGGCGGCGGGTGAAACTGCCCTCTATCGGCGGCTTTCGGTGACGTTGGCGGAATGCCGCTACCCGCCCGAAGACGCCGCCGCCAAGGCTTTCGCGCGGCTGGTCATCATCGACACCAACAGTGTCGCGGAAAAGTTCAACGGCTGGATGATTTCCGACAGCCCGGCGCTGTCGGCCATGGACGATGCCCGCTACGATATCTGGCTGATCCGCTGCAAGACCGACTGAGGCGTTGCCGGCGGCGGCGCGGTAAAATCGGCGCGCAGGCGCAGCGCAGCCCCCAGTTGCGCGACATAGTGGGCGCGCGGTATTTCGATGCCGCCAAGGCTGGCCAGATGCGGCGTCAGATACTGCGTGTCAAACAGCGTGAACCCGGCGCGCAACAACCGGTCAACCAGCCAGACCATCGCCAGTTTCGAGGCGTCAGTGCGGCGCGAAAACATGCTTTCGCCAAAGAACGCGCCGCCCAGCGCCACCCCGAAGATGCCCCCCGCCAAGCCGCCATCCTGCCAGATTTCCACGCAATGCGCGTGGCCCGCAAGATGCAGGCTTTGGTAAACCTCGGCGAGGTCGGCGTTGATCCAGGTTTCGTCGCGGTCCGCACAGGCGGCGACCACCGCGCTGAAGGACCGGTTCACCCGCACAAGGTAATTCCAGCGCAGTACCCGGCGGCGCAGCGAGCGCGACACATGCAGCCCGTGCAGCGGCATCACGCCGCGCCGTGGCGGGTCGAACCAATGCAGATCGGGGGCGTCGCGGCTCATTGCCATCGGGAAAATGCCGCTCGCATAGCCGCCAAGAAGCAGCTCTGGGGTCAATGCAGGGGCGTTTTTGTGCATCTGGGGTTGCTTGTCGCAAGGAACGGGCTGGGCTAGGCTGACGCTATAGTGATGCAGATTTCAAGCGGGGGCAAACAGATGGGGTTCTTTGATTTTCTGGGAAAGATCGAACCCTACTCGGAAAAACCCGGCCCCGTGCGCAGGCTCAACCAGCGGCACCGGGTGCTGATCGAACCTCTGGCGCGTGAAATCGCAGGCGCCCGCGTCCTCGACCTTGCCGCGCATGATGGCCGCTGGGCCTATGCCTTTGCCAGCGCCGGGGCGGCTTCGGTTGTTGGCATCGAGGGGCGGGCCGAGCTGATCGCGCGCTTCGAGCAGTTTCCCGATACCACGGCAAAGGCCCGCGTGACCCTGCGCGAGGGCGACATTTTCGATGGGCTAGAGGCGGCGCTGGCGGCGGGCGAACGCTATGAGGTGGTCGGCGTGCTGGGCATCTTCTACCACATCATGGACCATTTCCGCCTGCTGCGGCTGGTGCGCGCGCTGGGGCCGCGCCTGATCATCATTGATGGCGACTTCAGCCAGGCTAAAAACGCGATGATCCAGTTGCTGCGCGAAAACGTCGAAAACCCGCTTAACGCGATTGCACAGATTGACGGGCAAGAGCGCGCGCTGATCGGCATCCCCTCGATCAAGGCGATGGAAATGATGGCCGACGCACTGGATTACCGCTGTGACTGGCTCGATTGGAGCCATGTGCCTGCGGCAGATCGCGGCCCCTTGGCCGATTACTTCCGCCCGCAGGGCAAATGCCGCGCAAGTTGCCTGCTGCGCCCGCGCACCAGCGGTTTGCATTCATCCTGAATGGCAAACCGCTGGTGCTAAATGTCTTACGCGCATTTTGCCCGAAAACCGCGCCACACTTTTCGGAATGCGCGCTAGGCTTTTTCGAAGGTGCGGGCGAGGAACTTTTCCAGCCAGTGAATCGAATAGTTGCCCGCAATGATGTCGGGCTCGGCCAGAAGCGCGTGGAACAGCGGCACCGTGGTGTCTACCCCGTCAACGATCAGCTCGCCCAGCGCGCGGCTCAGCCGTGCCAGTGCCTCAGGGCGGTCGCGGCCGTGCACGATCAACTTGCCAATCAGGCTGTCGTAATAGGGCGGGATTGTGTAGCCGTCGTAAAGTGCTGAATCCATGCGCACACCCAGCCCGCCGGGGGTGTGATACTGGGTGATCTTGCCGGGGCACGGGGTAAAGTTCGGCAGCTTCTCGGCATTCAGCCGCACCTCGATGGCGTGGCCGTTCAGGTGCAGATCGTCTTGCGTGAACGACAGCGGGTAGCCTTCGGCGACGCGAATCTGTTCGCGCACCAGATCGACCCCGAAAATCGCCTCGGTAACAGGGTGTTCCACCTGCAGACGGGTGTTCATTTCGATGAAATAGAACTCGCCGTCTTCATAGAGAAACTCGATCGTTCCGGCGCCGATATAGTTGATGCGCGCCACCGCATCGGCGCAGATCTTGCCGATCTGCGCGCGCTGTTCGGCGGTGATGATCGGGCCGGGGGCCTCTTCCATCACCTTCTGGTGGCGCCGTTGCAGCGAACAGTCGCGCTCGCCCAGATGCACGGCGCCGCCCTTGCCATCGCCAAACACCTGCACCTCGATGTGGCGCGGCGTCTGCAGGTATTTCTCCATATAGACTTCGTCGTTGCCAAAGGCGGCCTTGGCCTCAGAGCGGGCGGTGCGAAAGGCAACCTCAAGCTCGCTCTCGGTATTGGCCACCTTCATGCCGCGCCCGCCGCCGCCCGCCGTGGCCTTGATGATGATCGGGTAGCCCATCGCCGCCGCTTCGCGCTTGGCGGCGGCAACATCGGGCACCGCACCGTCAGACCCCGGCACACAGGGCACGCCGAGCTTTTTCATCGTGTCCTTGGCGGTGATCTTGTCGCCCATGATGCGGATGTGTTCGGCGGTGGGGCCGATAAAGGCGATGCCGTGGTCTTCGAGCACCTGCACGAAGGCCGCGTTTTCGCTCAGGAACCCGTAACCGGGGTGAATCGCCTGCGCCCCGGTGATTTCGCACGCCGAGATGATCGCGGGGATCGACAGATACGAAAGCGTCGAGGGGTTGGGGCCGATGCACACAGATTCGTCGGCCATGCGCACATGCATCGCGTCAGCGTCGGCGGTCGAATGCACCGCGACGCTGGCGATACCCATCTCGCGGCAGGCGCGAACCACCCGCAGCGCGATCTCACCGCGGTTGGCAATCAGGATCTTGTCGAACATCGGCGGCCTCACTCGACAATCATCAGCGGCGTGCCGTATTCGGCGGGGGTGCCGTTATCGACCAGAATGCGCTTGACCGTGCCCGCGTGCGGGGCGGCGATGTGGTTCATGGTCTTCATCGCCTCGATGATCAGCAGCGTCTGCCCCTCTTTCACCTGCGCACCCACGGTCACGAACGGCTCTGCGCCCGGTTCGGCAGAAAGATAGACCGTGCCGACCATCGGCGAGGGCACGGCGCCGGGGTGGCGGGCGGGGTCTTCGTTGGCGGCGCCAGCCGAAGCTGCCGCGCCAGCAGGCGCGGCGGCCACCGCAGCCGGGGCATAGCTGGCCGCTTTCGGCGCAGCGGCCACCACTTGCACCTGCTTGACCACGCGCACCTCAAGGCTGTCATCCTCGCCGTATTCGCGCATCACCGAAAGCTCGGTCAGCTCGTTCTTGTTCAAAAGCTCGGCCAGCGCCTGAATAAAGGCCACGTCGTCATCATGGGTGTGTTTGGTCATGGGATCCTCAAAGGTCCGTTTGCGGGGCCATGGCGCCCCCGCGGCTCGCGCTGCCGCCATTTCAGGGCTGGCTTATACGACACCCATTTGGGCGTGGAAAGCAATCAGTTTGCCGCTGCGTCATCAAACCCTTCGCCTGCCCGACCGGGGCGGTTGTGCCACGCGCCCGCGCGCGCTAGATGCTGGACGACGCATTCACGCCATCAGAGAGGGAAAGCATGACCCGCGCATTCGTATTTCCGGGGCAAGGCGCGCAAGCCATCGGCATGGGGCGCGCGCTGGCCGAGGCCTATCCGGCCGCCCGTGCGGTTTTTGACGAAGTCGATGCCGCGCTCGGCGAAAAGCTGAGCGCGCTGATCTGGGAAGGCTCGGCGGATGCGCTGCAACTGACCGCCAACGCCCAGCCGGCGCTGATGGCCACCTCGATCGCTGCGATGCGCGCGCTGGCTGCCGAAGGGGTGGCGGTGACTTCGGCGGCGTTCGTCGCGGGGCATTCGCTTGGCGAATATTCGGCGCTCTGCGCGGCAGGCGCGCTCAGCCTTGCCGATACCGCCCGCCTCTTGCGGCTGCGCGGGCGCGCCATGCAGGCGGCGGTGCCGGTGGGCGTTGGCGCCATGGCAGCCCTGCTCGGGCTCGATTTCGAAGCAGCCGAAGCGGTTGCCGCCGAAGCCTCGCAAGGCGAGGTCTGTCAGGCCGCCAATGACAACGACCCCGCGCAAGTGGTGGTTTCGGGCCACAAGGGCGCGGTCGAGCGGGCGCTCGACATAGCCAAGGCGCGCGGCGCCAAACGCGCGATCTTGCTGCCGGTCTCGGCCCCTTTCCACTGCGCGCTGATGCAGCCCGCCGCCGAAGCGATGGCAGAGGCGTTGGCCGGCGTTTCCATCCTCGCCCCGAAAGTGCCGCTGGTGGCCAATGTGCGCGCCACTGCCGTCAGCGACCCCGCGCTGATCCGCACCCTGCTGGTCGAACAGGTCACCGGCTCGGTGCGCTGGCGCGAGTCAGTGCAATGGATGGCCGCCGCGGGCGTGACCGAATTCGTCGAGGTTGGCGCCGGCAAGGCGCTTTCGGGCATGATCCGCCGCATCGCCAAAGAGGCCGAATGCCGCGCCATCGGCACCCCCGAAGATGTGGCGGCATTCAAAGGCTGACGGTGCCTCCCCGATGTCTTCATCGCACAAATACCCCGGTGTCCGGGGCAGCGCCCCGGCGCGTGCTGCGCGCGCCACCCGCTCAAATCGGTGGCGCCGCGCCGCCTTGGCTGGTATTCGGCGGTAAAGGCACAGGCGGAGGCGGGCATGTTTGATCTGACGGGTAAGGCGGCATTGGTAACCGGCGCTTCGGGCGGCATCGGCGGCGAGATTGCGCGCGCGCTGCATGCGGCGGGGGCGACGGTTGGGCTTTCAGGCACCCGCGAGGGGCCGCTGCAGGCGCTGGCAGACGAGCTTGGCACCCGCGCGCATGTGCTGCCGGCAAACCTTGCCGATGCCGCCTCGGTCGAGGCGCTGCCCAAGGCCGCCATCGCCGCGATGGGGTCGCTCGACATCCTCGTGAACAACGCCGGCATCACCCGCGACCAGCTTTTCCTGCGGATGTCGGATGACGACTGGCACGCGGTGCTGAACGTCAACCTCACCTCGGCATTCCGGCTTTGCAAGGGCGCGATCCGCACCATGATGAAGGCGCGCTGGGGCCGGATCATCACCATCACTTCGGTGGTGGGCACGACCGGAAACCCCGGTCAGGCCAACTACGCCGCCGCCAAGGCGGGGCTGGTGGGCATGTCGAAAAGCCTCGCGCTTGAGGTTGCCTCGCGCGGTATCACGGTCAACTGCATAGCCCCCGGTTTCATCGGCACCGCCATGACAGATGCCCTGACCGATGAGCAAAAGGCGCGGATTCTGGACGATATCCCTACGGGCCGCATGGGCACCCCCGCCGACATCGCCGCCGCCGTGCGCTACCTTGCCAGCCCCGAGGCGGGCTACATCACCGGCGCCACGCTGCATGTCAACGGCGGCATGGCGATGATCTGACACCCCTCCAGCGGCATTGAAAGCCATTGCTTCCCGGCGCGACTATGCTAAAGGGATCGGTGACTGGCCGGGGGGCAACCGCCCGCCGGACGCCGTGCACCAGCGCGGCATGAGCCGCTCGAACGAGCAAGGGACTGGCAGGGCACTTGCCCGCGTAACTGAGGAATTGACATGAGCGACGTCGCTGATCGCGTGAAGAAGATCGTTGTGGAGCATCTGGGGGTGGACGAGGACAAGGTGACCGAAACCGCCTCGTTCATCGACGATCTGGGCGCCGACAGCCTCGATACGGTCGAGCTGGTTATGGCCTTCGAGGAAGAATTCGGGATCGAAATTCCCGATGACGCCGCCGAAACCATCCAGACCTTCGGCGACGCCTGCAAGTTCATCACCGAAGCCCTCTGAGGGTTTCGAAATCGAATTGAAGACGGCGCCTCCGCGGGGGGCGCCGTTTGCTTTTTGGGGGGCCAGGGGCTCTGTTGCACAAATCAGGTGATTGGTGTGGTTCCCCAATCCCCGGATGGTCTCATCCTACGGCTTCCGTGACGGGTATGCCAAGCGCGGTGAAGCCGTTGAGAACGGCGACACGAACCTGGAACTCGGCAACCTGACGGTCGAAGTCGCGCGCCATGAGGCGTTGGCCCAGCAGTTTAACGCAGTGCATCTTTGTTTCGACGCGGCTCCGCCGGTGGTATCCGCTCCATCGTCGCCAGATGGTTCGACCGAAGCGGCGTGATGCGCGCAGGGCTTCGTTGCGGGCGGTTGCTCCCGGGGTGTCGGGCTTCCATGGCTTGGCGTTCTTGCGCGGTGGGATGATCGCAGCGGCCCCCCTGGCGGCGATGGCGTCATGGCACTTACGCGTGTCGAAGGCACCATCGGCAGTGACGCTGCCGATCTCCTGATCGGGCGGGATCTGGTCGAGCAACTCGGGTAGCATGGGCGCGTCGCCCACGTCGCTGGTGGTGAACTCGGCTGCTCGGATTTCCAGTGTTTTCTCGTCAATTCCGATGTGAATCTTGCGCCAGACCCGCCGTTTGGGGCCGCCATGCTTGCGGGCGTTCCATTCCCCTTCGCCCTCGACCTTGATCCCTGTGCTGTCGATCAGAAGGTGCAGCGGGCCTGCTGATCCGCGAAAGGGGATGTTGACCTTCAGCGTCTTCTGGCGGCGGCTGAGCGTACTGAAGTCGGGCACTGCCCAGCCCAAGCGGATCAGCCGCAGCAGGCTTTCGACAAACCCTGTCGTCTGGCGAAGCGCCATGCCGAACAGCACCTTCATGGTCAGGCAGGTCTGGATCGCGGCATCGCTGTAGTCCGGCTGCCGGCCGCGTCTGCCGGTCGGCGCAGCCTCCCAGGTCATCGCGGGATCAAACCAGATCGTCAGCGAGCCGCGGCGCTTCAGCGCTTCGTTATAGGCGGGCCAGTCTTGGTTCTGTAGGTGGGGGGTGTAGGTCTGCTCATGCAGCCCAGATACCACACTGGATTCACAAGATGAATCCCTCACGCGATTTGTGCAACAGAGCCATAGTGGGCACTAAGGGGTTGCAGGTGGCGCGGCGAACGAGGCGGCTTTGGTCTGGTGACGAGAAGCGGTCGATCTGCCTGCAGACGGCGGCGGCGGATGTGTCGGTTGCGCAGGTCGCGCGGCGATATGGGCTGAATGCCAATCTGATCTTCAAATGGCTGCGTGATGCCCGGTTTGCACCGGGGGCGTCGCAATCTGCGGCGCAAGTTTCCTGTTTCCTTCCGGTCGAGATTGTCGATCCTGCCCATCACAGAGAGCCCAGGCCGGTGACACCGAGCGGGCAGATCGAGGTCGAGCTAGCGGGCGGGCACCGGCT
>JAHYIZ010000007.1 GCA_019429405.1 Paracoccaceae bacterium | reverse complement strand
TGAACCCGCACACGCAGTTTGAGGCCGAGGCCTACATTCTGACCAAGGAAGAGGGCGGCCGCCACACGCCGTTCTTCGCCAACTACCGGCCGCAATTCTACTTCCGCACGACCGACGTGACCGGCACCGTGAAGCTGCCCGAGGGCACCGAAATGGTGATGCCGGGCGACAACCTGAAGTTCGAAGTCGAGCTGATCCAGCCGATCGCGATGGAAGAAAAACTGCGCTTCGCCATCCGCGAGGGCGGCCGTACCGTCGGCGCGGGCGTCGTGTCGAAAATCATCAAGTAAGACCCGGTTCGAAGCAGGCGGGGCATGAGGCCCCGTCTGCCTCTCAACCAGAAGCCCCAAGAGGCATGATAATGACTGGTCAAAATATTCGCATCCGGCTCAAGGCCTTCGATTTCCGCGTGCTGGACGCCAGCACCGCCGAAATCGTGAACACGGCCAAGCGCACGGGCGCCACGGTGCGCGGCCCGATCCCGTTGCCCAACAAGATCGAAAAGTTCTGCGTTCTGCGCGGCCCCCACATCGACAAGAAGTCGCGCGACCAGTGGGAAATTCGTACGCACAAGCGCCTTCTCGACATCGTCGACCCCACGCCGCAGACGGTGGACGCGCTGATGAAGCTCGACCTCGCCGCTGGCGTGGATGTCGAGATCAAGGTTTGAGGGGGGCGTGGCAATGTTGCGTTCTGGTGTAATCGCCAAGAAGCTGGGCATGACCCGGCTGTTCCTCGAAGACGGTAAACAGGTTCCTGTGACCGTTCTTCTGCTCGACAACCTGCAAGTGGTCGCACAGCGCACCACCGAGCGTGACGGCTATACCGCCGTTCAGCTGGGTGCGGGCTCTGCCAAGGCCAAGCGCACCACGGCAGCCCTGCGCGGCCATTTCGCGAAAGCGAATGTGGCCCCCAAGCGCAAGATCGCCGAGTTCCGGGTCAGCCCCGAGAACCTGATCGAAGTCGGCGCCGAGATTTCGGCCGAGCACTATGCCGCCGGGCAGTTTGTCGACATCGCCGGCACCTCGATCGGCAAGGGCTTCCAGGGTGCCATGAAGCGGCACAACTTTGGTGGTCTGCGCGCGTCGCACGGGGTTTCGGTCTCGCATCGCTCGCACGGCTCGATCGGCCAGTGCCAGGACCCCGGCAAGGTGTTCAAGGGCAAGAAAATGGCTGGCCACATGGGTAATGTGCGTGTGACCACGCAAAACATTCAAGTGGTGCGCACCGATGCCGACCGTGGCCTGATCATGGTCAAGGGGTCGGTTCCGGGCAACAAGGGCGGCTGGGTCACGATCAAGGACGCGGTGAAAAAGCCGCTGCCGAAAGATCTGCCGTTGCCCGCCGCGCTGAAGGCGGCTGCTCCGGTCGAAGCGGTTTCGACCGAAGGGGGTGAAGCATGAAACTCGATGTGATCAAGCTTGACGGCGGCAAGGCCGGCACGATCGATCTGGATGACGCCCTGTTCGGCCTTGAGCCGCGCGCGGACATTCTGCACCGCGTCGTGCGCTGGCAGCGCGCGAAATCGCAGGCGGGCACACATTCGGTGCTGACCCGTGCCGAAGTGTCGTATTCGACCAAGAAGATCTATCGCCAGAAAGGCACCGGCGGCGCCCGCCACGGTTCCAAGAAAGCCCCGATCTTCCGCCACGGCGGCGTTGTGAAAGGCCCGATCCCGCGCAGCCATGCGCATGATCTGAACAAGAAGTTCCGCGCGCTCGGCCTGCGCCATGCCCTGTCGGCCAAGGCCGGTTCGGGCAACCTGATGGTGATCGACTCGATCGAGATGGCCGAAGGCAAGACCGCGGTGCTGGCGAAAGCCGCGCGCGAGCTGGGCTGGAAGCGCGTGCTGATCATCGACGGCGCTGACGTGAACGAAAACTTTGCCCGCGCGGCGCGTAACATCGAAGGCATCGATGTGCTGCCCTCGATGGGTGCCAACGTCTATGACATCCTGCTGCGCGATCAACTCGTGATCACCAAGGCTGGTGTCGAAGCTCTGGAGGCTCGTCTGAAATGAGCGCGAAACCCGAACATTACGATGTGATCCGTAAGCCGGTCATCACCGAAAAGGCCACTGCCGCCTCTGAACATGGCGCGGTGGTGTTTCAGGTGGCGATCGACGCCAGCAAACCGGTGATCAAGGAGGCGGTGGAAGCCCTTTTCGGCGTCAAGGTGAAGGCGGTCAACACCGTTGTCACCAAAGGCAAGGTCAAGAAATTCCGTGGCCGCCCCGGCACCCGTAACGATGTGAAAAAGGCCTATGTGACCCTTGAAGAGGGGAACACTATCGACGTCTCGACGGGGCTTTGATAGAAGGCGACGAATCTCGCGGCCCCGGAACCCGGGGCCGCGGATCATTTTGACGACGGGCACCCCTGCCCATACGGAAACGGACCTTTGGTCCAAAGCAACGGAAGACAGAAAGCATGGCACTCAAGTCGTATAATCCGACTACGCCAGGCCAGCGTGGGCTGGTTCTGATCGACCGTTCGGAGCTTTGGAAAGGCCGCCCGGTCAAGACCCTTACACAGGGCCTGACCAAGACGGGTGGCCGGAACAATACCGGGCGGATCACGATGTGGCATAAGGGTGGCGGCGCCAAGCGCCTCTACCGGATCGTCGATTTCAAGCGCACCAAGTTCGACATGGCAGCGGTGGTCGAGCGGATCGAGTATGACCCGAACCGTACCGCCTTCATCGCGCTGGTGAAGTATGAGGACGGCGAGCAGACCTACATTCTTGCTCCGCAGCGCCTCGGCATAGGTGACAGCATCATTGCTGGCGCCAAGACCGATGTGAAGCCGGGCAACGCCATGCCGTTTTCAGGCATGCCGATCGGCACCATCGTGCACAACGTTGAACTGAAGCCCGGCAAGGGCGGCCAGTTGGCGCGCGCGGCGGGCACCTATGCCCAGTTTGTCGGTCGTGATGGCGGTTATGCGCAGATCCGGCTTTCGTCGGGCGAGTTGCGCATGGTCCGTCAGGAATGCATGGCGACCGTGGGCGCGGTTTCAAATGCCGACCACTCGAACCAGAACCTCGGCAAGGCTGGCCGTCGTCGCCACATGGGCATTCGCCCGACGGTGCGCGGTGTCGCGATGAACCCGATTGACCACCCGCACGGCGGCGGCGAAGGCCGCACCTCGGGCGGCCGTCACCCGGTCACCCCGTGGGGCAAGGGCACCAAGGGCACCAAGACCCGCAAGAACAAGGCCACGGACAAATACATCGTCCGTTCGCGCAACGCCAAGAAGGGTCGGTAATCCATGGCACGTTCTGTTTGGAAAGGCCCTTTCGTTGACGCCTATCTGCTGAAAAAAGCAGAGAAGGCGCGCGGCACGGGCAAGTCGGAAGTCATCAAGATCTGGTCGCGCCGCTCGACCATTCTGCCGCAATTCGTGGGCCTCACCTTTGGTGTCTACAACGGCAAGAAGCACATCCCGGTGAACGTTACCGAGGAAATGATCGGCCAGAAGTTCGGTGAATATTCGCCGACGCGCACCTATTACGGCCATGCCGCCGACAAGAAAGCGAAGAGGAAATAACTGCCATGGGTAAGGAAAAGAATCCGCGCCGCGTGGCGGACAACGAAGCACTGGCGAAAGCCAAGATGCTAAAAACCTCGCCGCAAAAGCTCAACCTCGTGGCTGAGCTGATCCGGGGCAAGAAGGTTGAACGGGCGCTGGCCGACCTGACCTTCTCGAAAAAGCGGGTCTCGGACGATGTGAAGAAATGCCTTCAGTCGGCCATTGCCAATGCTGAAAACAACCATGGTCTGGATGTCGACAGCCTGGTCGTCGCCGAAGCCTGGGTGGGCAAGAACATCACCCTCAAGCGCGGTCGCCCGCGTGCGCGGGGCCGCTTCGGCAAGATCATGAAGCCGTTTGCGGAAATCACCATCAAGGTCCGTCAGGTCGAGGCCGTCACTGCCGAGGAGCGCGCGTAATGGGTCAGAAGGTCAATCCGATCGGTATGCGCCTCCAGGTCAACCGCACCTGGGACAGTCGCTGGTTCGCCGAGTCCAAAGACTACGGCAATCTGCTGCTTGAAGATCTGAAGATGCGCGACTTCATCCACAGCGATGCGAAGATGGCCGGCATCAGCCGCGTCATCATCGAACGCCCGCACAAGAAGTGCCGTGTCACCATTCATGCGGCGCGCCCCGGTGTGATCATCGGCAAGAAAGGCGCCGATATCGAGACGCTGCGAAAGAAGCTGGCGAACCTCACCAAGTCCGAGCTGCACCTCAACATCGTTGAAGTGCGCAAGCCGGAACTGGACGCGCAGCTGGTGGCGGAATCGATTACCCAGCAGCTTGAACGCCGCGTTTCGTTCCGCCGTGCCATGAAGCGCGCCGTGCAAAACGCGATGCGCATGGGCGCGCTTGGCATCCGTGTCAACGTTGGAGGCCGTCTTGGCGGCGCCGAGATCGCGCGGGTGGAATGGTACCGTGAAGGTCGCGTGCCGCTGCACACGCTGCGCGCTGACATCGACTATGCGCTCAGCGAGGCGGAAACCGCGTACGGCATCATCGGCGTCAAGGTCTGGATCTTCAAAGGCGAGATCATGGAACACGACCCGCAAGCGCATGAACGTCGTGCAAGCGAAGCCCAGGAAGGCCCAGCGCCCCGTGGCCCGCGCCGCGATGCCCGGTGAGGAGTAAAATAGATGCTGCAACCTAAACGGACCAAGTTCCGCAAACAGCACAAGGGCCGCATTCACGGCGACGCCAAGGGCGGCTTCCTGCTGAATTTCGGTTCCTTCGCCCTGAAAGCGACCGAACCGGAGCGTGTTACCGCGCGCCAGATCGAAGCGGCGCGCCGCGCGATCACCCGCCACATGAAACGTCAGGGCCGGGTCTGGATCCGGATTTTCCCGGATGTTCCGGTCTCGTCGAAACCCGTCGAAGTGCGGATGGGTAAAGGGAAGGGCGCGACCGATTACTGGGCGGCCAAGGTGAAACCGGGCCGGATCATGATCGAGATTGATGGCGTGGTTGAATCGGTCGCAAGGGAAGCGCTCCGTCTTGGCGCCAACAAGCTGCCGGTCATGACCCGTATCGTTGCCCGTGATGACTGGTAATTCACCAGCCGGGTATCCGCTGAAGTGACGCTCGCACCCCCCGGTTCACTCCGGGGGGTGTTTGCTTTTCGGCGCCGTGGGTGGTGCTGGTGCGCAGGCGTGGGGCGGCCCATGCGGCAAGTTGCGCGCTTGTTCTGAAGCGCGTGGCGCGCAAAGCTTGCACTCCTAAGGTGGTGGAAAGACGGCATGAATATCACGCGTGCCCCGACGCCCATGGCAGCCACTCTGGTTGCGGGGCTGTGCCGCGCGGCTTGGCTACTGCTGACCTTGCGCACCTACCACGCCGTTCTCTATGCCCTTTTCGCGCTGGTCGTGGCGCGCATGACAGCAACCCCCGTGCGCGGCATCGACTATGCGGCAATCATGCTGGCATCGGTGGCCGTTTTCGTTTGAAACACGGTTCTTGACCGGGCCGAAGATGCAATCGCGCGCCCCGATATCAGCGCCGCGATCTCTGACCGGCAGGTGAGGGTGGGCGTTTGGCTGGGGGCCGTGCCCACGCTTGCGGCGCTGGTGCTGGCATCGTCCGGCGGCCAAATGGCCGCAGTGTCGGCGCTGACATTTGTTCTGCTCGCAGCGTTCGGGTATTCCCACGGACTGGGCGGGCGGCCATGGAAGCGGATCTTTCTGCTCAAGACCGTGGTCGCGGTTTCGGGCTGGGTCTGCCTGACCGTTCTCTTTCCGGTGCTGAATGCGCCGCCGGGCATGCAGCTAAGCGACCTCACGCTTGCACATTGGGCTGCGGTGCTTTGGGTGGCGGGTTTCTTTGCCGTTGGCGAGACCGGCTCCGACATCAAGGACATTGCCGCAGATAGCTCGGTTGGCGGAAAGACCACCGCCACCACCTTGGGCAGCGGGGGCGCCGTCGCGGTGGCAATCGGGCTGTCGCTGCCGGGGCTGGCAGCAATCGCAACGCTGATCGTCACCGAACAACTGACGCCGTGGTTCTGGTTCATGGCCGCCTCGCCGACCGTTTTGGCCGCCGTCTTTGCGCTTTCGTGGTTTGGCGGTGCGCGATCCGCGATTCGGTCTCTTGCGCAATGCGTGGCTGCAAGACCTGTTGGCACATCTGTGGCTTGCGGTGCTGTTGGCGGCGGCGATCTGGCTTGGCGCGTGAGGCGCGGGGCAAACAGCGCTTGCCTTCACCCCGCGCCTTCCGTATAGAGCCACATCCTGCAGGTTCCGGCGACGGAATCAGCAGTGTTGTCGTTATCTCCACCAGGAACAGGGTCACCCGCCAAGGGGCCTTCTGGTGAATGTAGAAGGAAAAGGCGCATGAACGCCCAGGAACTGAATGCGAAGACGCCTGACCAGCTCCGAGATGAGCTGTTGGCGCTCAAGAAGGAGGCGTTCAACTTGCGCTTCCGTCAGGCCACCGGCCAGCTTGAAAATACCGCCCGCATGCGCGTCGTCCGCCGTGATGTTGCCCGCATCAAGACGGTGCTGAACCAGAAAGCCGCCGAAGCGGCGGCGAACTGAGGAGAGACAGATGCCCAAACGTATCCTGCAAGGTGTCGTCACCTCGGACAAGAACGAGCAGACCATCACGGTTCTGGTCGAGCGCCGCTTCAAGCATCCGCTCTTGCAAAAGACCGTGCGCAAATCGAAGAAATACCGCGCGCATGACGCGCTGAACCAATTCAAGCAAGGCGATACCGTCCGCATTCAGGAATGTGCGCCGATCTCGAAAACGAAACGCTGGACGGTGGTCACTGAAGCGCAAGCTTGAAGCCACCATCCAGTTTGAACGAAACCCTGGGGCCCCTTTGAAAAGGGAACGTCCCCACAGGTCGGGAGAAACCAAATGATCCAGATGCAGACCAATCTGGATGTAGCTGACAACTCCGGCGCGCGCCGGGTTCAGTGCATCAAGGTTCTGGGTGGTTCCCATCGCCGTTACGCCAGTGTTGGTGACACCATCGTGGTGTCGGTGAAGGAAGCCATTCCGAAAGGCCGTGTGAAAAAGGGCGACGTGCGCAAAGCCGTCGTCGTCCGCACCGCCAAGGAAGTTCGCCGTGAAGACGGCACCGCCATCCGCTTTGACCGCAACGCCGCCGTCATCCTGAACAACCAGGGTGAACCGGTCGGCACGCGTATCTTCGGGCCGGTGGTGCGCGAGCTGCGCGCTCGGAACTTCATGAAGATCATCTCGCTTGCGCCGGAGGTGCTGTGATGGCAGCCAAGCTGAAAAAAGGCGACAAGGTCGTCGTGCTGACTGGCAAGGACAAGGGCCGTCAGGGCGAGATCGCGTCGGTGAACCCGACCGCGAACAAAGCCGTGGTTGAGGGTGTGAACATGGCAATCCGCCATACCCGCCAGACCCAGACCGCACAGGGCGGGCGCGTGCAAAAAGCGATGCCGGTCGACCTGTCGAACCTCGCGTTGCTCGATGCGAGCGGCAAGGCCACCCGCGTCGGCTTCCGCGTCGAAGGCGACAAGAAGGTGCGCTACGCAAAGACTACCGGGGAGGTCATCTGATGCTCGACCAAGCTAAATATACCCCGCGTCTGAAGGCGTATTACAGGGCCACCATCCGGCCCGCGCTGAAAGAAGAGTTCGGCTTCACCAACGACATGCAGATTCCGCGCCTCGAAAAGATCGTGCTGAACATGGGTGTCGGCGAAGCGGTCAAAGACACCAAGAAGGTGAAACAGGCCTCTGAAGAGCTGAGCTTGATCGCTGGCCAGAAAGCCGTGATCACCAAGGCCAAGAAGTCGGTTGCCGCCTTCCGCGTCCGCGAAGAAATGCCGCTGGGCTGCAAGGTCACGCTGCGCGGCGACCGGATGTATGAGTTCCTTGATCGCCTGATCAACGTTGCGCTGCCCCGCGTGCGCGACTTCCGCGGTGTCAAAGGCACTTCGTTCGATGGCCGCGGCAATTTTGCCATGGGCCTGAAAGAACAGATCGTGTTCCCCGAGATCGACTTCGACAAGGTCGACGAGGTTCTGGGGATGGACATCATCATCTGCACCACCGCGAGCAAAGACGCGGAAGCGAAGGCGCTGTTGAAAGCTTTCAACATGCCCTTCAACAGCTGATCGCGGGAGGAACGGAACCAATGGCCAAAAAATCCATGATTGAACGCGAGCTGAAGCGCGAACGACTTGTGAAGCAGCATGCTTCCAAGCGCGCCGCGCTGAAAGCTGTCGTCGAAGACCAGGCCCGCCCGATGGAAGAGCGCTTCAAGGCGTCTCTGAAACTGGCGGCTCTGCCCCGCAATTCTTCCGCCACACGGCTGCACAACCGCTGCCAGCTGACGGGCCGCCCGCATGCGTATTATCGCAAGCTCAAACTTTCGCGGATCATGCTGCGTGACCTGGCCCAGTTCGGCCAGATTCCGGGCATGGTCAAGTCGAGCTGGTAAGGAGATCGCGACATGTCGATGAACGATCCTATCGGCGATATGCTGACCCGTATTCGCAACGCGCAAATGCGCGGCAAATCCACCGTGGCGACCCCGGCTTCCAAGCTGCGCGCCTGGGTGCTGGATGTGCTGGCGGGCGAAGGCTATATCCGTGGCTATGAAAAAACGACCGGTGCCGACGGCCACCCGGAAATCGTAATCTCGCTGAAGTACTTCGAAGGCACCCCCGTGATCCGCGAAATCAAGCGCGTATCGAAGCCGGGTCGCCGCGTGTATGCCTCGGTCAAGGAAATCCCCACGGTCCGCAATGGCCTCGGGCTTTCCATCGTCTCCACGCCCAAGGGTGTGATGACGGACGCCGCCGCACGCACCGCCAATGTTGGCGGCGAAGTTCTCTGCACCGTGTTCTGAGGAGGGCAAGATGTCTCGGATTGGGAAAAAACCTGTCGAGCTGCCCAAGGGCGTCAGCGCCACGGTGAGCGGGCAGTCGGTAGAAGTGAAAGGGCCGAAAGGCACCCGCAGCTTTACCGCAACCGACGATGTGACGATTTCGCTGGAAGGCAACGAGATTGTCGTGAAGCCGCGCGGCACCTCAAAGCGTGCGCGTCAGCAGTGGGGCATGACCCGGTCGATGGTGGAAAACCTGACAATCGGCGTGACCACCGGCTTCAAGAAAGAAATGGAAATCCAGGGCGTGGGGTACCGCGCCGCGATCACGGGCAATGTGCTCAAGCTGTCGCTGGGATACAGTCACGAAGTCAACTTCGAGGTTCCGGCGGGTGTGACCGTCTTGACCCCGAAACAAACCGAAATCGTTGTGGAAGGCATCGACCAGCAGCTTGTTGGCCAGGTTGCCGCGAACATCCGCGAATGGCGCCAGCCCGAGCCCTACAAGGGCAAGGGCATCCGCTATAAGGGCGAGTTCATCTTCCGCAAGGAAGGCAAGAAGAAGTAAGGGGCGAGAGAAATGGCGAACACGAAACGAGAGCTGTTCCTCAAGCGCCGTCTGCGCGTGCGGAACAAACTGCGGGCGATGGCCAACGGGCGTGCGCGCCTGTCGGTGCACCGTTCGAACAAGAACATCAGCGTGCAGCTGATCGATGATGCGCGCGGCGTGACGCTTGCTGCCGCCTCGACCCTTGAAAAAGACCTGGGTCTGGCGGGCAAGAACAACGTCGAAGCCGCCGCGAAAATCGGGGCTGCGATTGCTGAGCGTGCCAAAAAGGCTGGGGTCGAAGAATGCTACTTCGATCGCGGCGGTTTCCTCTTTCACGGTAAGATCAAGGCTTTGGCCGATGCTGCCCGTGAAGGCGGCCTGAAGTTCTGAGGAGTTGAAATATGGCAGAACGTGAAAACCGCCGGGACCGCGCCCCGCGTGATGAAAACCCCGAATTTGCCGACCGTCTGGTCGCAATCAACCGGGTGTCGAAAACCGTGAAAGGCGGCAAACGCTTCGGCTTTGCAGCCCTCGTGGTGGTCGGCGACCAGCGCGGTCGCGTCGGCTTCGGCAAGGGCAAGGCGAAAGAAGTGCCCGAGGCAATTCGCAAGGCGACCGAGCAGGCGAAACGCAGCCTCGTGCGCATTTCGCTGCGCGACGGTCGCACGCTGCACCACGACATCGAGGGCCGTCATGGCGCCGGTAAAGTCGTGATGCGCACCGCGGTGGCCGGTACCGGCATCATCGCCGGTGGCCCGATGCGCGCAGTGTTTGAAATGCTTGGCGTGCAGGATGTGGTGGCCAAGTCGATCGGTTCGGCAAACCCCTACAACATGATCCGCGCCACGATGGACGGTCTTGCCAAGGAATCGAGCCCTCGCCAGATCGCGCAGCGCCGCGGCAAGAAGGTGGCCGAGATCCTGCGCAAGCCGGAAACCGAAGCCGTGGAAGCATAAGGAGCAATGACAATGGCCAAGAAAACCATCGTCGTGGAGCAGTTTGCTTCGGCGGCTCGCCGCCCCGACGTGCAGCGCCGCACCCTTATCGGGCTCGGCCTCAACAAGATCCGCCGCACCCGCGAGCTGGAAGATACGCCTTCGGTGCGCGGCATGGTCAAATCCATCCCGCACCTCGCGCGGATCATCGAAGAACGCGGCTGAGGCTCATAGAGCCAATTCGGGGCGCCCCGGTCGCAAGGCCGGGGCGCCTTGCTTTTTGGGCCCTAGCGGTGCGCTAGGCCTGCAAGGCATGCGTTGCAGGCATTGCGGGACTGCCCCATCAGCGCTGGTTGCCGCAGTGCAGCGAGCGTATGTCGGCGGCAACCGAAATTGAGTTGTTGGAGTTCGTCAATGCCCGCCGTTCAACGCCAGACCAGCTTGCTGCATGAAGTTGCCCACGCGATCCATAGCGTCGGCCAAGCGCTGCGGTCGATGTTTGCGGCCGAGCCCGCGCCCCACTGGGCAGACTACCTGCACCAGGAACGCAACAAGAATAGCTGAGCGCGCCCAGGCGGCAACGCCAGCTGCCGACAGGCGGGGGCTGAGTGCACTTGCGTTGCGCTCTTTCAGCGTTTATACGCCCCCGGTGGCCCCAACCCGAGGCCGCGAGACTCAAAAAGAAACGCCGCGTTATCCGCATCCGTCGCAGGTATGGGTATTCCGGCACAGGAGATTGCGACATGAAACTGCATGAACTTTCCGACAATGCTGGCGCTACCAAAAAGCAAAAGCGCGTGGCGCGTGGCCCCGGCTCGGGCAAGGGCAAGACCGCTGGCCGTGGTATCAAGGGCCAGAAATCGCGTTCGGGCGTGGCGATTGGCGGCTACGAGGGTGGCCAGATGCCGCTCTATCGGCGCCTGCCGAAACGCGGCTTCAACAAGCCGAACCAGAAACATTACGCGGTTGTGAACCTTGGCCTGATCCAGAAGTTCATCGACGCGGGCAAGCTTGACGCCAAAACCGAAATCACCGGCGAGGTCATGGTGGCTTCGGGTCTCGTGCGCCGTGTGCTTGATGGCGTTCGCGTGCTGGCCAAGGGCGAGATTACCTCGGCGGTCACGCTGAATGTCGCGGGCGCCTCGGCAGCGGCGATTGAGGCGGTCAGCAAGGCTGGCGGCACACTCAAGGTTGCGGCGGTTGCTGCGGCGACTGAATAAGCGGTTGTAGGTGCCGCTCGTGGCGCCTACATAGCTTCCAGTTTTCCAGGCGCCGCCAACCGGGGAACGGTTCGGCGGCGCTTTCATGAAAGAGACCGGGCATGGCATCTGCTGCAGAGCAAATGGCGGCGAACCTGAGCTGGGGCGCCTTGGGCAAGGCGACCGAGCTTCGCCAACGCATCTTCTTCGCCCTCGGGCTGCTGATGGTATACCGACTGGGCACCTACATCCCTGTTCCGGGGATTGATGCCGTTGCGCTGCGCCAGTTCATGGAGCAGGCCGCGTCGGGCATCGGCGGTATCCTGTCGATGTTCACGGGCGGTGCACTGGGCCGGATGGGCATCTTCGCGCTCGGCATCATGCCCTACATCTCGGCCTCGATCATCGTGCAGCTTCTGACCTCGATGGTGCCTGCGCTTGAGCAGCTCAAGAAAGAGGGCGAGCAGGGCCGCAAGAAAATCAACCAATATACCCGCTACGGCACCGTTTTGCTGGCGCTGTTCCAAGCCTGGGGTCTGGCGGTCAGCCTTGAGGCGGGCAGCCTTGCGCATGATCCGGGGCTGTTCTTCAAGCTCTCGGTGGTCATCACGCTGGTCGGGGGCACAATGTTCCTGATGTGGCTGGGTGAACAGATCACCGCGCGCGGCATCGGCAACGGCATTTCGCTGATCATCTTCGTTGGTATTGTGGCCGAAATTCCGGCCGCGCTGGCGCAGTTCTTCAGCCAGGGCCGTTCGGGCGCCGTTTCCACACCGGTCGTTCTGGGTGTGATGGTTATGGTGGTGGTCGTGATCGGCTTTGTGGTGTTCATGGAGCGCGCCCTGCGCAAGATCCACATCCAGTATCCGCGCCGTCAGGTCGGCATGAAGGTTTATGACGGCGGCTCGTCGCACCTGCCGATCAAGGTCAACCCGGCAGGCGTGATTCCTGCGATCTTCGCCAGTTCGCTGTTGCTGTTGCCGACCACGATCTCGACGTTTTCGGGCGCGCAAACCGGCCCGATCATGTCAACCGTCTTGGCCTATTTCGGGCCCGGACAGCCGCTTTACTTGCTGTTCTTCACGGCGATGATCGTGTTCTTCACCTATTTTTACACCGCCAACGTGGCGTTCAAGTCGGACGAGGTGGCGGACAACCTGAAAAATCAAGGCGGTTTCGTGCCCGGCATTCGCCCCGGCAAGAAGACCGAAGACTACCTCGATTACGTCGTGGCGCGAATTCTGGTGCTCGGCTCGTCCTATCTGGCGCTGGTGTGCCTGCTGCCGGAAATCTTGCGCTCTCAGCTCGCCATCCCGTTCTATTTCGGCGGTACCTCGCTGCTGATTGTCGTCTCGGTCACGATGGACACGATCAATCAGGTGCAGTCGCACCTGCTCGCGCATCAGTACGAGGGGTTGATCGAGAAATCGCAGTTGCGGGGCAAGAAGCGCACGACCCCGAAAAAGCCGCCGGCGCGGCGCTGAGAGCTGGCGGCGGATATGGCAAACATCATTCTGCTGGGCCCTCCGGGCGCGGGTAAGGGCACACAGGCGCGCTTGCTGGTTGAGCGGCGAGGCATGGTGCAGCTTTCCACCGGCGACATGCTGCGCGACGCCAAGGCCTCAGGCAGTGCCATGGGGCAGCGCGTGGCCGAGGTGATGGATCGTGGTCAGCTGGTCACCGACGAAATCGTGATCGGGCTGATCGAGGAAAAGTTGGCGGCCGGCGCTGGTGCCGGTTTCATTTTCGATGGCTTCCCGCGCACTTTGGCGCAGGCCGACGCGCTGGCGCGCCTGCTGGAGCGGATCGGCCAGCGGCTGGCGGCGGTGATCGAGATGCGGGTGGATGATGCGGCACTTCTTGCACGTATCACCGGGCGCTTTACCTGTGGCACCTGTGGCGAGGTCTACCACGATGTCACCCGCCCGACCGCCGTGCCGGGCAAATGCGATACCTGTGGCGGCACCGATCTTCGCCGCCGCGCCGACGATACCGAAGTAAGTCTGAAGGCGCGGCTGATGGAGTATTACAAAAAGACTTCGCCGCTGATTGGTTACTACTATGCCACGGGCGATCTCTTTAGCGTCGATGGCCTTGGCGCGGTGGAGGCTGTGGCGGCCGAGATTTCAGGCGTGCTTGACGGCGAGGGTGATTAAGCGATCCCCTTGACGGCGCGCGCAATAGCTTCTACTGCACATCGTCTCACCGAAGAATCGTTCCGGCTTCGGTGGTTTGGCATTCCCGGAACGTGAGTGGCCCGAAGGCTGAGCTTTCGGGCTTTCGGTTGTGAAAAAAGGTTCTGGTACTACGGAACCGCAACAAAAGGAAAACACGTTTGGCACGTATTGCTGGCGTCAACATTCCGACGGGGAAACGCGTCCCCATCGCATTGACCTACATCGCGGGCATTGGCCCCTTTATCGCGGAACAGATCTGCGCCACGGTGGGCATCGACCGCGCCCGTCGCGTCAACCAGCTTTCGGATAGCGAAGTGCTGGCGATTCGCGAATACATCGACGCGAACCTTAGCGTCGAGGGCGATCTTCGCCGCGAAGTGACGATGAACATCAAGCGCGCGATGGACCTTGGTTCCTATCGCGGCCTGCGCCATCGCCGTAACCTGCCCGTGCGCGGCCAGCGCACCCACACGAACGCTCGCACCCGCAAGGGCCCTGCCAAAGCGATCGCTGGCAAGAAGAAATAAGGGGAGGGTTCGCTAATGGCTCGTGATAAAACCCGCATCAAGCGGAAAGAACGCAAGAACATTGCTTCTGGCGTTGCGCATGTGAACAGCTCGTTCAACAACACCAAGATCCTGATTTCCGATGTGCAGGGCAACGCAATTGCCTGGTCATCGTCGGGGACCATGGGCTTTAAGGGTTCGCGCAAATCCACGCCCTATGCCGCGCAGATGGCCGCCGAAGACGCGGGAAAGAAGGCGCAGGAACACGGCGTGAAAACGCTTGAGGTCGAAGTGCAGGGCCCCGGTTCGGGCCGTGAATCTGCGCTGCGCGCGCTGGCCGCGGTGGGGCTGAACATCACCTCGATCCGCGACGTAACGCCGATGGCGCACAACGGTTGCCGCCCGCCGAAACGCCGCCGGGTGTAACGACTATTCTTCGGGCCCCCGCCGCGCGCATCCCGCGCGGCCGGGGCCGTTCGCATTTAACCTCGGGCGTCGCGGACTTAGGGACATGGGTCTGGGACAAGTATGGAGGCGGAACGCATGATCCACAAGAATTGGGCTGAGCTGATCAAGCCGCAACAACTCGCCGTCAAGGTCGGAAATGACCCGGCGCGGCAGGCCACCGTGGTCGCCGAGCCGCTTGAGCGCGGCTTCGGCCTGACGCTCGGCAACGCGCTGCGCCGTATTCTGATGTCGTCGTTGCAGGGCGCAGCGATCACCTCGATCCAGATTGACAACGTGCTGCATGAATTTTCGAGCGTCGCAGGTGTGCGCGAAGATGTCACCGACATCGTGCTGAACCTCAAGGGCGTCGGCATCAAGATGGACGTTGAAGGCCCCAAGCGCCTTTCGATTTCCGCCAAGGGTCCCGGCGTCGTCACCGCCGGCGACATTTCGGAATCGATGGGCATCGAAGTGCTGAACAAAGAGCACGTCATTTGCCACCTCGATGATGGCGCCGACCTGTTCATTGAACTGACCGTCAACACCGGCAAAGGCTATGTTGCCGCTGACAAGAATCGCCCCGAAGACGCACCGATCGGCCTGATCCCGATCGACGCGATCTATTCGCCGGTGAAAAAAGTCAGCTACGAAGTGCAGCCCACCCGCGAGGGGCAGGTGCTCGACTATGACAAGCTGACGATGAAGATTGAAACCGATGGCAGCCTGACGCCGGAAGACGCTGTGGCCTATGCCGCGCGCATCTTGCAAGACCAGCTCAGCATCTTCGTCAACTTCGACGAACCGGAATCGGCCTCGAAGGCAGACGCAGACGACGGGCTGGAGTTCAACCCGCTCTTGCTGAAGAAGGTTGACGAGCTGGAGCTTTCGGTCCGCTCGGCGAACTGCCTGAAGAACGACAACATCGTCTATATCGGCGACCTGATCCAGAAAACCGAAGCCGAGATGCTGCGCACCCCGAACTTTGGCCGCAAATCCTTGAACGAAATCAAGGAAGTGCTGTCGGGCATGGGGTTGCACCTGGGCATGGAAGTTGAAGACTGGCCGCCGGAAAACATCGAAGATCTGGCCAAGCGTTTCGAAGACCAGTTCTGAACCAATAGGGGGGCGCCCGCGCCCCCCGAATGCCCGGATATGCCGGGGAATACTGGGCGAAAGCCCCAAGGTGAGCGGCCCATGCGAGGGCCGCCGGACAATGTAAATTAGGTTAGGAGAACCAGCATGAACCACGGAGCCGGCTATCGCCGCCTGAACCGCACCCACGAACACCGCAAGGCGCTGTTTGCCAACATGGCGGGGTCGTTGATCGAGCATGAGCAGATCAAGACCACGCTGCCCAAGGCCAAGGAATTGCGCCCGATCATCGAGAGACTGATCACGCTCGCCAAGCGCGGCGACCTGCACGCCCGTCGTCAGGCCGGTTCGCAGCTCAAGCAAGATCAGTATCTGGTCAAGTTGTTCGACATCCTCGGCCCCCGCTACAAGGACCGCGCCGGCGGTTATGTGCGCGTGCTGAAAGCGGGCTTCCGCTATGGCGACATGGCGCCGATGGCGATCATCGAGTTTGTTGACCGCGACCCCGCCGCCAAAGGCGCCGCTGACATCAAGCGCGTCGAGGCCGAAAACACCTGAGGCGGATCGTCGCTGACAGGAAATGCCAAAACCCCGCCCAAGAGGCGGGGTTTTGCGTTCTTTCGGAAAGAACTGATCTTGCCCAGCAGGGGCAATCGGTCGCCTCTGCGGGCAAGGTGCCGATGCACAGGCGCCGCGCGGGCGGAAGCCGGGTATTTGCCCCTTGACCCAGGCGCGGGGCGCAACAATTTAAGGTTGACGCCAATCTTGGCAACTTGTCTAAAAAGATATGACTACTCAGGCAGGAATCGATCTTGAGCTTCGAAAACTGGGACGACTCGCGCCCCAGGGTTTCTATATTGGTTTGCATATTCGGTTCACCTCGCCCCTGATGACGTTTCAAACCTACGACCCGGCGTGGGTTAACCACTACACCGAAAACGGCTATGTCTTGCGCGACCCGATGACAGCTTGGGGGTTTTCGACCACCGGCACCATCCGCTGGAGCGACAAGCGGTTGTTGGACCCGTTTGGACTGTTCAAAGAGGCCGCGACCTATGGCCTGAAATATGGGATGACGGTCGCTTGCGGCCCGATCCGGTCGCGCACGGTATGCAGTTTTGCACGCGCCGACCGGGAATTCACCGACGAAGAAATCGCGGTGATTTCGGGCATCGTGCACAAGTTGCACGACATGACCGAACCCCCGGAAAAGCTTACGAGAGCCCAGATTGAGGCGCTCAACTGTATTGCGGGGGGCGACCGTCACGCAGCGGCGGCCGCAAAACTGGGTATCTCGGAAAGCGCGCTCAAGGCACGGCTCACTTCTGCTCGGGACCGGCTGATGGCGCGTACAACTGCCGAGGCAATTCAGCGGGCCAAAGATTACCGACTGCTCTGATTTTCGCCTTCCGCAAGGTTACGACCCATATGAAACCTTACGGAGGCTGCCATGCTTACGACGACACTTTCCTTTGAAAACCTGCACAACCACGGCGAGCTATTTGCCAATATGCTTCGCGCGCGGCGCGAGTTGTTCATTGTCCACAACAAGTGGAACCTGCCCGAAGCGATGGGCATGGAGTATGACCAATACGACACGCCCGCCAGCCGCTGGGTGGTGGTGCATGACGAATTGGGCCGGGTGCTCGCGGGGAACCGCCTGACCCCCACCACGGCCAAATGTGGCATCTACACCTACATGATTCGCGACGCGCAGCGTGGCCTGCTCGAAACCATTCCCGCCGAACTTCTTTATGACGAGGCGCCGGTGGCCGAAACGGTCTGGGAAAGCTCGCGCCTGTTCGTCTCGCACCATGTGCCGCTGGCCGAACGCAGCCGCGTCCATGCCAAGCTGGTGGCCGATCTTGGTGCCGCCGCGCGGCAGGTGGGCGCGAAAACCTGCCTGACGCTCTTGAACGCGAACTGGCCGCTTTGGGCTGGGCGCGTGGGTGTGGACATGTCGCCGATGGGGCCGGTGATGGTGATCGATGGCGTGCGCAATCAGGTTGTCGCGATGGATTTTTCGGCCAACCTGCACTGATCCTGCGCTGGGCTGGCCCCACTTTGGGGCCGGCCCATCACTGGGCGCTTTTGTCTGCCCCATGGCAGGGGTAGGGTGGCGGCATGGCCGACCTGTTCGACACGCCCGATGCCGCACCGCACCCGCTGGCCCCGCGCCCGCTGGCCGACCGTATTCGCCCGGCCACCTTGGCCGAGGTGATCGGGCAGGCGCATGTGCTTGGGCCCGAGGCGCCCTTGGGGGCGATGCTGGCGGCAGGCTCGCTTTCGTCGCTCATATTCTGGGGGCCGCCGGGGGTGGGCAAAACCACGATTGCGCGGTTGCTTGCCGACGCGAGCGACCGCGCCTTCGTGCAGATCAGCGCAATCTTTTCGGGCGTGCCCGAGCTGCGCAAGGTGTTTGAAGCGGCCCGGCTGCGCCGCCAGCAAGGGCGCGGAACGCTGTTGTTCGTTGACGAGATTCACCGCTTCAACAAGGCGCAGCAAGACGGCTTCCTTCCCTATATGGAAGATGGCACCATCGTGCTGGTCGGGGCCACCACCGAAAACCCCAGCTTCGAGCTGAACGCGGCGCTTCTGAGCCGCGCGCAAGTGGTGGTGCTAGAACGCCTGAGCCTTGCCGATCTTGAACGCCTCGCGCAGCGCGCCGAAAAGGCCTTGGGGCAGGCGCTGCCGCTCAAGGCCACGGCGCGCGAAGCACTGCTGGAAATGGCCGACGGCGACGGGCGCGCGCTTTTGAACCTGATCGAGCAGGTCTCGGCCTGGAAGCTGAAAGCACCGCTTGAAACCGAGGCGCTGGCCACCCGCCTGATGCGCCGCGCCGCGAAATACGACAAATCGGGCGATGAACATTACAACCTGATTTCCGCACTGCACAAATCCATTCGCGGGTCAGACCCCGACGCGGCGCTTTACTGGTTTGCGCGCATGCTTGAGGGCGGCGAAGACCCGCGCTTCCTCGCGCGCCGCCTGACCCGGATGGCAATTGAAGACATCGGCCTAGCTGAACCCGCCGCGCAAACCCAGTGCCTGCACGCCTGGGAAACCTATGAGCGCCTGGGCAGCCCCGAAGGCGAACTGGCGTTGGCGCAGGCGGTGATTTACCTGGCACTGGCGCCGAAATCGAACGCCGGCTACGCGGCCTATGGCGCGGCGCGGGCCGAGGCAAAACGCACCGGGTCGGAACCGCCGCCCAAGCATATTCTCAACGCCCCAACGAAACTGATGAAAGAGCAGGGTTATGGCGCGGGCTACGCCTATGACCATGACGCCGAAGACGGATTTTCGGGGCAGAACTACTTTCCCGAATCGATGCGCCGCCCTCTGCTTTACCAGCCCGTCGAGCGCGGCTTTGAGCGCGAGCTGAAAAAGCGTCTCGACTGGTTCGCCAAGCTGCGCGAAAAGCGCGGCGGTTGACTTTGCCCCCCCGCGCGGCCAAGAGGTGGCGATGATCCAGAACCTTGTTTCAGTTGCCCTTGGCGGGGCCTTGGGCGCAAGCTCGCGCTATCTTGTCAACGTCTCGCTGCCGCGAGTGTTTGGGCATGGCTTTCCCTATGCAACCATGACGGTCAACGTGCTGGGAAGCCTGCTGATGGGGGTGCTGGTTGTGGTTCTGGCTGAAAAATCGGGCAACCGTTTGGCGCCCTTTCTGATGACAGGTGTGCTGGGGGGCTTCACCACCTTTTCTGCCTTTTCGCTTGATGCGCTGACACTTTGGGAACGTGGGCAAAGCGTGCTGGCGGCGGGCTATGTGCTGGGTTCAGTGGCGCTGTCGCTGCTGGGCATCGTAGCGGGCATGGCGCTGGCGCGGGGGTGGTTTGCATGACCGGCGTACAGTTGCGCAAGGTGGGCGATGACGAGGGCGAACAGCGGCTTGACCGCTGGCTGAAACGCCATTTCGCCCAGCTCAATCAGGGCATGGTAGAAAAGCTTTGCCGGACCGGGCAGATCAGGGTTGATGGCGGCCGCGTGAAGGCCGCCACCCATGTGCTGCCGGGGCAAGAGGTGCGGGTGCCGCCGCTGCCTGAGGCCGCACCCGTGGCGCCCGCCGGCCCCGCGCGTCTCGCCCGCATTACCGATGCCGACGCGCAGATGATTCAGGCCGCTGTTCTTTGGAAAGACGAGCATATCATCGCGCTGAACAAGCCGCCGGGGCTGCCAAGCCAGGGTGGTTCGGGGCAGGGCGATCGGCATGTGGACGGGCTGACCGAGGCGCTGAAGTTTGGCTACAAGGACCGCCCCAAGCTGGTGCACCGGCTTGATAAAGACACATCGGGCGTGCTCTTGCTGGCGCGCACCGACCGCATTGCCCGCGCGCTGTCCGAAGCGTTCCGCGAACGCGATACCCGCAAGATCTACTGGGCGATTGTCGCGGGCGTGCCAAGCCCGCGCAAGGGCACGGTGCGCTATGGTCTTGTGAAGGCGCCGGGGCGCGGCGGCGAGGAAAAGATGCTCTGCATCCACCCCGGCAAGGTGACCGAGACCGAGGGCGCCAAGCGCGCCACCACCGATTATGCCGTGCTTGACGCGCTCGGCAGTCGCGCCGCCTGGGTGGCGCTGGTGCCGATCACCGGGCGAACGCACCAGTTGCGCGCGCATATGGCCGAGCTTGGCCATCCGATCATCGGCGATGGCAAATATGGCGGCACGGGGCAGGAAAACCTTGGCGATGGCTGGGGCGCGCAGCTGGGCGGCGACATCAGCCGCAAGCTGCATCTGCACGCGCGCCAGATCCGCTTTACCCACCCGATCACGAAAAAGCTGATGACGATCGTGGCGCCATTGCCCGCGCACATGGCTCGAAGCTGGAAAACGCTGGGCTGGTCAGAAAGCGACGTCCCCGCCGACCCGTTTGAGGATGACGCATGAGGCCGCGCCTTGTGGTGTTCGATGTCGATGGCACGCTCTCGGACAGCCAGCACCATATTCATGCCGCGATGACGCAAAGCTTTGCGGCGCAGGGTTTGCCCGCGCCCGATCTAGAGGCCGTGCGCCAGATCGTGGGCCTGTCGCTGCCGGTCGCGCTGGCGCGGCTGGCGCCGCTGGCCGACGCCGGGCTGATCGACGCGCTCGTGCAGGGCTACAAGCAAAGCTACTTTGTCGCGCGTTCCGCCGAGCCCGCGCCGCTCTTTCCCGGTGCTGCTGAAGTGTTGGCGCGACTGGCGGCGCGCGACGACATTCTGCTCGGAATTGCCACCGGCAAGTCGCGGCGCGGGCTGGATAACCTGCTTGCGCATTTCGGGCTGGGCGCGATGTTCGTGACCAGGCAGGTGGCCGATGACCACCCCTCCAAGCCAAACCCGGCGATGCTGCTGGCGGCGCTAGCTGAAACCGGGGTCGCCGCAGGGGCGGCGGTGATGATTGGCGATACCAGTTATGACATTGAAATGGCGGCAGCCGCCGGCGTTGGCAGCATCGGCGTAACCTGGGGCTACCACGCCCCCGAGGCGCTGTCGGCGGCCGGGGCCGGGCAGCTTGTAGCTGACTTTGCAGCACTTGAGGCGGCGCTCCTCGCGCCATGGGGCCCGAGATGAGCAACTGGAAAGCCAAGCGTTTCTGGAAGGCGGCGGCGGTAACCGAGGCGGAGGCGGGCTTTGGTGTGGCACTTGATGGCCGCGCGGTGAAAACCCCCGGCAAGGCGCTGCTGGTGCTGCCAAGCCGCGCGCTGGCCGCCGCGATAGCCGCCGAATGGGATGCGCAGCAAGGCCAGATCGACCCCCGCACGATGCCGCTGACCCGCACCGCGAACTCGGCGATTGACAAGGTGACACCGCAGCGCGCCGAGGTGGCGGCGCTGATCGCTGACTACGGCGGCACCGACCATCTGTGCTACCGCGCCGCCACACCTGCGGCGCTGCGCGCGCAGCAAGACGCCGCATGGCAGCCACTGCTTGCTTGGGCGGCAACGCGGTATGGCGCACCGCTTCGGGTGGCCGAAGGGGTCGTGCCCATCGACCAGCCGCCAGACGCGCTGGCGAGGCTGACCGCTGTTGTGGCGTCAATGGATCCCTTTGAACTTGCCGCGCTGCACGATCTGGTGGCCGTAACCGGCAGCCTGATCCTTGGTCTTGCGGTAGCCGAGGGCCATTTGAACGCCGCCTCTGCATGGGTCTGCGCACGAATCGATGAAGACTGGCAGATATTGCACTGGGGCGATGACGATGAGGCACAGGCCCACGCCGCTGCCAAACGCGCCGCCTTGTTGACCGCTGAACGGTTTTGGCAACTGGCACATTTGTGCGACTGACGCAGCCGCCGGTTGCCAAATCCGAAGGCAGAGAAGGATTCGACTGATACGCGCTAACAATCGCCCGGAATGTGCCCTTGACGGGGCCTTTCGATTTCGACCAAACTCAGCACCACCGGGGCAACACCCCGACCCGTCGCATCAAGGCCCTTGGGCCGACAAAACCGCCTGATCGTAACGGGTGGCAACTCAGGAAGAGGTACACATGAAAAAATCCGTCTTTTTTGGCACGCTCGCCGCTGCCGGCCTTGTTGCCGGTTTCGCTGCCGCGGGCACGCTTGACGATGTCAAGGCGCGCGGCGAACTGAACTGCGGCGTGAACACGGGCCTCGTGGGCTTTGCCGCCCCCGATGCCAATGGCAATTGGTCGGGCTTTGACGTCGCCATCTGCAAGGCTGTCGCTGCCGCCGTTCTGGGCGACCCCACCAAAGTGAAATATGTGCCCACCTCGGGCCAGACCCGCTTTACCGCGCTGGCCTCGGGCGAAGTTGACGTGCTGGCGCGCAACTCGACCTGGACCTTCCTGCGCGACAATGACCTGAAGCTCGACTTCGTTGGCGTCAACTACTACGACGGTCAGGGCTTCATGGTGCCGAAAGCGCTAGGCGTTTCTTCGGCGAAAGAACTCGATGGCGCGACCATCTGCATTCAGACCGGCACCACGACCGAGCTGAACCTGGCCGACTTCTTCAAGGCCAACAACATGAGCTATTCGCCGATCGCGATCGATTCGAACGCTGAAGGCGAACAGCAGTATCTGGCGGGCGCTTGCGACGCCTACACCACCGACGCGTCGGGCCTTGCGGCCACCCGCGCCGCTTTCGCGAACCCGGCTGACCATATCATTCTGCCGGAAATCATCTCCAAAGAGCCGCTGGGGCCGGCAGTGCGCCATGGCGACAACCAGTGGGGCGACATCGTCCGCTGGACGCTCAATGCGCTGATCGCGGCTGAAGAATACGGCATTACCTCGGCCAATATCGAGGAACTGTCGAAGGGCAGCGCCAACCCGGAAATCGACCGCCTGCTTGGCACCTCGGGTGACCTTGGGCCGATGTTCGGCCTCGATAACCTCTGGGCCAAGCGTGCCATTCTGGCGAGCGGCAACTATGGCGAAATCTTCGCCGCGACGATCGGCGAATCGACCCCGATCGGGCTTGCCCGCGGTCTGAACGCGCAATGGACCCAAGGCGGGCTGCTCTACACCCCGCCGTTCCGTTGATCTGACCCAACCCATCGGGCGCGCGGGGTTACCCCCGCGCGCCTTTTGCCTGCAAAGACGAACACCTGACGGCGCGGGGCGCAAGACCCCGGATACAGCGGCAAAAGCCGATAGCGCTGATCAGGCAGGGGAACGTAGAATGGCCATTGTCTCCGACCCGCCGAAGCAAAGCTTCCGGCTAAGTCAGCTTTTGTACGACACGCGCTATCGCTCGATGACCATTCAGGTCGTTGTGCTGATGCTCTTTATGGCGATGGCCGCATGGCTGATCGATAACACCATCACCAACCTCGCCGCGCGCGGCAAGGATTTCAACTTCAGCTTTCTAGGTATCCGGGCCGGGTATGACATCGGCCAGCGGCTGGTCGCCTATGACAGCGACAGCACCCATGCCCGCGCCTTGTTGGTCGGCCTGCTCAATACCCTGCTGGTCGCCTTCCTGGGCTGCATCGTGGCGACGGTGATCGGCGTGTTTGTGGGCGTACTCAGACTTTCGAAAAACTGGCTCGTCGCGCGGCTGATGACGCTTTACGTCGAAATCTTCCGCAACGTGCCCGTTTTGCTCTGGATTCTCATCATCTATGCGGTGTTCACCGAAGCCGCGCCGCTGCCAAACGCATTTCGCGAGGGCGGCACCGCCTCGATGATATTGTTCGATTCCGTGGCGATCACCAATCGCTATACGGCGGTGCCGGACCCGCTTTTCTCCCGCAGTCTTGGTAACATCGACATCGGGATATTCCTGATTTCCAGTGATCTGCTGGCAATTATCGCGGCGGTGGTGGCGGGGTGGTATGCTAGCCGCCTTGTGCTGCGTCGGGCAACGGCTGTGCAATTTGCAACCGGCCTGCGCCCCGTAACCTGGTGGAAAACCCTTGCGCTGTTGACCCTGCCCGGCGTGTTGACGCTCTGGGCGCTCGGGTTCCACCTTGGGTATCCTTCGCTTCGCGGCTTCAACTTTGCCGGCGGCATCAACGTGTCAAACTCGTTCATGGCGCTTTGGCTGGCGCTGTCGCTTTATACCGGCGCTTTCATTGCCGAAATTGTGCGCGCGGGTGTTCTGGCCATTTCGCATGGCCAGACCGAGGCGGCCCATGCGCTGGGGCTGCGCCCCGGTCGCACCATGAGCCTGGTGATCTTGCCGCAGGCGCTGCGGGTCATCATTCCGCCGCTGATCTCGCAGTTCTTGAACCTGACCAAGAACTCTTCGCTGGCTATTGCCACGGGCTATCTTGATCTGCGCGGTACGCTGGGGGGCATCACCTTGAACCAGACCGGGCGCGAGCTGGAGACGGTACTTTTGATGATGCTGATCTACCTTGTGCTGAGCCTGCTGATCTCGGGGGCGATGAACATCTACAACGCTTCCGTCAAGCTGAAGGAGCGCTGAGATGAGCGAGCACCGCACCGCCGCCTATGTCCGCACCGAAATTCTGCCCGAAATGGCGCCACCCGTCAGCGAAATCGGCGTCATACGATGGCTGCGCGAGAACCTGTTCTCGGGGCCGCTCAATACGCTTCTGACGTTGGCGGGGGCCTTTGTCCTCTATCTGCTGATCAGCGAGTCCTTCCCTTGGTTCCGCAATTCGGTGTGGTTCGCGTCATCGGTGGGCGAATGCCGCGATATCATCACCGCGCGTTGGGGCGAGGGCGCAACGGGGGCCTGCTGGGCAATCATCCGCGACCGCTGGAACATGTTCATGTTCGGCTTTTACCCGCGTGAGCTTTATTGGCGCCCGACGCTGGCGCTCGGGCTGCTGCTGTTTGCTGCCGCGCCGGTGCTGTTTTCCGAAAGCCGCCGTATTCGTATGGCCGTTCTTGGCGTCATGGCCGTGTTTCTGGTGCTTGCCTTTCCGGCGCTGGGCGTGGGTACGCCGGCAACCGGGCTGTTGCTTCTGGCGCTGGGCGCGATGCTGGTGCTTGCCTGGTCGCGGCCCTGGGCGCTGCTGTGGCTGACCGGCATTTACCCCGGCCTTGCGGTCTGGATGCTCTGGGGCGGTTCGGTCTGGGGGCCGGTGCTGGCGATGGCGGGCTTTGTGCTGGGCTGGGCTGCATTCACCGCGACCCGTAGCCGCGGCGCGATCATCTCGGTCGGCGCGGCAGTGGCGCTGGCACTGGCGTGGTGGTTCTTTGCGATGGGTCCGGTCATGCAGATGCTGGAAACCTATCTGCCCTTTGCCATCGAAGCTGTGCGGTCGGACAAGTTCGGCGGCTTCGTGCTGGCGCTGACGATCGGCGTGGCGGGCATCGTGCTCAGCTTGCCGATGGGGGTGGTGCTCGCGCTGGCGCGACAGTCCGACATGCTGCTGGTCAAGTCACTTGCGGTCGGGTTCATCGAGTTCATCCGTGGCGTGCCGCTGATCTCGCTTCTGTTCGTGGCCTCGTTGCTGCTCAACTACTTCCTGCCGCCGGGCACCAATTTCGACATCATCCTGCGCGTCATCATCATGGTGACGCTGTTTGCAGCCGCCTACATTGCCGAGGTGGTGCGTGGCGGCCTCGCGGCGCTGCCGCGCGGGCAGTATGAGGCGGCCGACAGCCTTGGCCTTGACTACTGGAAGGCGCAGCGGCTGATCATATTGCCGCAGGCGCTGAAAATCTCGATCCCCGGCATCGTGTCCACCTTCATCGGCATGTTCAAGGATACCACGCTGGTGGTGTTCGTGGGGCTGCTGGACCCGCTGAAGGGCATCACCGATTCGGTTCGTGCGTCGTTCGAATGGAAGGGCGCCTATTGGGAGCCCTACATCTTTGTCGGCTGCATCTTCTTCATCTTCAACTTCGCGATGTCGCGATACTCGATGTATCTCGAACGTCGGCTGAAGCGCGACCACCATTAAGGAGCCCGCCATGGCAGAAACGCAAATCGAGCGCCAGATCGACCGGTCGCACATGACCGTCACCGACGAGGTGGCGATTCAGATCACCGCGATGAACAAGTGGTTCGGCACCTTCCATGTGCTGCGCGACATCAACCTGACCGTGAACCGCGGCGAGCGGATCGTGATTGCCGGGCCTTCGGGGTCTGGCAAATCGACGCTGATCCGCTGCATCAACCGGCTGGAAGAGCACCAGTCGGGGCAGATCATCGTCGATGGCACCGAGTTGACGAGCGATCTGAAGAACATCGACAAGGTGCGGTCCGAAGTGGGCATGGTGTTCCAGCACTTCAACCTGTTTCCGCATCTGACGATTCTGGAAAACCTGACGCTGGCCCCGATCTGGGTGCGCAAGGAGCCGAAGAAAGAGGCCGACGAGACCGCGATGTATTACCTTGAAAAGGTGAAGATCCCGGAACAGGCACACAAATACCCCGGCCAGCTTTCCGGCGGCCAGCAACAGCGCGTCGCAATTGCGCGGTCGCTGTGCATGAAGCCGCGGATCATGCTGTTTGACGAACCGACAAGCGCGCTTGACCCCGAGATGATCAAGGAAGTGCTCGACACGATGATCGGGCTGGCCGAAGACGGCATGACCATGCTGGTTGTGACGCATGAGATGGGTTTTGCGCAGGCCGTGGCGAACCGGGTGATCTTCATGGATCAGGGCCAGATCGTTGAGCAGAATGAGCCTTACGCGTTCTTCAACAACCCGCAATCGGAACGCACAAAGCTGTTCCTGAGCCAGATTCTGGGGCACTGAGGGCGGGGGGCCAGCCCCCCGCACCCCCCGGGGTATTTGGGCGATGAAGAAGACGCCGGTCCTGGTTCAGCCACGCCCCGCAGGCAGGTAGAAATCGAGCACCGCGCCTTCGCCGAGCTTCAGGTCGGACCAGTCGTTGATCTGGAAATCGACCACCAGGGTTGCCGAGGTCGGGTACCGCGCGAAATCGGGTGTCAGCGGCGGGTGGGCGCAAAGCTGGCGGGCAAAATCTGCAAGACCGGGATTGTGCGCCAGCACCATGACCGAGGCTGCGGTGGCGGTCTTGAGTGTCGCCAGCAGAGTTTCGGGCGCGGCTTGATAAAGCTCTGACTCATAGCGTACCTGCGGGCGTGCTTCGAGCACGGCGGCGGCGATGTGCCGCCACGTTTCGCGGGTGCGCAGCGAGGTCGAGCAGAGCACTTCTTCAGGCTCATAACCGCGCGAGGCGAGCCAGTCGCCCAGTTCGCGTGCCGCGCGCTGGCCGCGCGCGTTAAGCGGGCGCTCATGGTCGGAAAGCGCGGGGTTGTCCCAAGCGGATTTCGCGTGGCGCGTGAGGATCAGGCGGCGGTGTCCCTGTGGTGTCATTGGTGAAATTGCCTCATGTGCCAAGCCGATTGCTCAGCCAACCTGCCATAGGCGGCACCGGGGGGGCAAGCGCGGCGAGCAGCGCAGCCAAAAGAAAGACAGCTCTCGCCCGCCGGCGTGTCAAGGAAGCCGTGGCAGGCCGCGACATTGTAGCCTCTGGGGGTGAGGGCCGCGACCGGGCAGGCGGTGCGGCAGGGGGCGGGGCAGCCATTGCAGGGGTTGGGCGGATGGGCAGGCAGCGCCAGCGCCTCGGGCAGAGCCAGCGCACCCCGGTAAGAGGCCCAAAGGCCCATACGGTGATGCACCAGCAGCGACACGGGCGAGTGCCACGCCGCGCCCGACCGCAGTGCCCAATCGTAAAACGGCAGCCATGGCGGGCCGCCGAAGGGGAAGAGCGCGGTCGCGCGAAATTGCTGCGCCAAAGCGCCGATAACGCGGGCGGACCAGCGGTCTAGCGGGTCTTGTGCCGCGTCGGCGAATTCAGGCGTAGCGGTGACATGCGGCCAGAACCCCGGCTCGGCGGGCGACAGCAGCACCAGCGTGCGGGTGCCCGGCGGCGTGCCATCGGCGAGGGTGGGGTGGAAGGCGCCCGAAACGAACAGCCGATGCGCCGAGGCGGCGGCCTCGATAGCGGCGAGGGTCACCGCGAGCGCGGCTTCATGCGTGGCTCGGTCGAGCGGATCAGGCTGCCCGCGCCATGGTCGGTAAAGAGCTCGAGCAGGCAGGCATTGGGCACCCGGCCATCGAGAATGACAACGGCGCGCACACCGTCTTCCAGCGCCGCAAGAGCGGTTTCGGCTTTCGGAATCATGCCTCCGGCGATGGTGCCATCGGCGATCATGGCGCGCACCTCATCTGGGCTCATTTGCGTGACGATCTCGCCCGCCTTGTTCTTGACGCCCGCCACATCGGTCAGGAGCAGCAAGCGGTCGGCCTTGAGCGCGCCCGCAATGGCGCCGGCTGCGGTATCGCCGTTGACGTTGAAGGTTTCGTTGTCGTTCTGGCCGGTCGCCACCGGGGCAACCACCGGAATGATGCCGGCGTTGTAAAGGTCGCGCAGCACCTGCACGTTCATCTCGACCGGGCGCCCGACAAAGCCCAGTTCGGGGTCGTCGGGCTCGCAGACCATCATGTCGTCGTCCTTGCCGGAAATGCCCACGGCGCGGCCGCCCTGATCGTTGATCGCCTGCACGATGCGTTTGTTGACAAGGCCCGAGAGCACCATTTCAACCACCTCGACGGTGGCCTGATCGGTCACGCGCTTGCCGCGCACGAATTCGGATTTGATGCCGAGCTTGCCAAGCAGGTCGTTGATCATCGGGCCGCCGCCATGCACCAGCACCGGGTTCATGCCGACCTGTCGCATCAGCACGATGTCGCGGGCGAAATCGGCCATGGCCTGCTCGTCGCCCATGGCGTTGCCGCCAAACTTCACCACTACCACGGCGCCGGTGTAGCGTTGCAGGTAGGGCAGGGCCTCGGAAAGCGTGCGGGCGGTGGCGATCCAGTCTCGGTTCATGCTTTGCGGTCTCATGCTGGGGGTCCTTGGGGCGCGCGGTGCGGGGCCAGTGTTACGGCCATTCGCGCGCCCTGCCAAGGGGGCGGGGCTGAGGCGGGGCTGCCCTCCGGGGGGGATATTTCGACCAAGGCAAGCGCCGGGTCAGGCGAGCGTGGCGATGAGGGCGCGCAGGGTTTCGATGCCGTCGCCCTTTTCCGACGAGGTGACGATGAGTTCGGGGTAGGCGGCGGGGTGTTTTGCGAGTGCTGCGCGGACCTGGATGATGGTTGCTTCGCGCTCGCTCTGGCTGACCTTGTCGGCCTTGGTCAGCACCACCTGAAAGGTGACCGCAGAACGGTCGAGCAAGGTCAGAATCTCGTCATCGACCGCTTTCACGCCGTGGCGGGTGTCGATCAGCACGAAGGCGCGGCGCAGCGTGGCGCGGCCTGAAAGGTAGGCCTTGAGCAGGCGCTGCCATTTTTCGACGATAGGTTTGGGGGCCTCGGCGTAGCCATAGCCAGGAAGGTCCACGAGGTAGGGGCCGGATGTGGTGAAGTAGTTGATTTCCTGCGTGCGGCCGGGGGTGTTGGAGGCGCGCGCCAGCGCCTTGCGCCCTGTGAGCGCGTTGATCAGGCTTGACTTGCCGACGTTTGAGCGGCCCGCAAAGCAGACCTCGACCCGGTCTGGCGGCGGCAGGCCGTCCATTGCCACCACGCCCTTGAGAAATTCGACCGGGCCGGCGAACATCAGGCGGCCCTTTTCGCGGGCCTCTTCTTCCGGCTCAGGTGCGAGAGAGAACTGCATCTGCATCAAAGGACCTCCACCGCGTCGCCACGGGCAATGTCGCCCCCGGTCAGCACGCGGGCATAGACGCCGAAATCGCGGTGGCCCCAGAGTGATTCGAGCGCCGCGAGGGTGTCGCAGTCTTCGGCGCCGGTTTCAGGGTTCACGCAGGTGGCGCGGCAGCGGGTAATGGGTTGCACGATTTCGAGCGTGGCAGCGCCCACGCGGATGCGCTGGCCGAGCAGCGCGCGTTCGCGCAAGGCCGCCCAGCCGTCAACCCAAAGGTTGCCGCGCCAGCGGTTGATGTGCAGCGCGCGCCCGGCGTGCCGCGCGAGCTCTGCCAGCGACGAGAGCGACAAGAGCGACAGGAACGGGTCAGGCCAGTCGGCCAGCGCCTGCCCCGGCACCTCGACCACATGTCTTGGGGCGGGCCGCCCATCGGGCCAGAGCGGGGTGAGCCAGCCGATCAGCCGCGCGTGGTCGGCCGCCAAGCCCATGTCAAGCGTGATCGTGCCAGCGCGGGGGTGGTACAGCGTTACCCGGTCGCCTGCGCAAGCGGCGGTCACGGCCATCAGTTCGGGCCCGGCAACGCCGCGCAGAAAGTTCATCTTCGGCTGCCACGCCTGCGGTTGTCCCTGAAACTTTGCCGCCGCATGCGCCACCGCCCAGCGGCGGTCGAAAGCCAACGCGCGCGCCTCGGTCAGGGGCGCGCGCTCAACTTCCTCTACCCCGACCGATTTGATGGGGTGGCGCAGGATGTGGGCCAGCAGGGCGGTCATTGCTTTGGCGGGGCGCCGGGCTTCTTGCGGAAGCCCTCCAGAATGTTGCCGAAAAGGTCGGGGCGTTTGTGGTGCATCGACATGATCGTGTACTGCTGGATGAAGGTGATCGTGTTGTTGGCAATCCAGTAGACCACGAGGCCCGACGCAAACGAGCCCAGCATGAACATGAAGACCCACGGCATCCAGGCAAAGATCATTTTCTGGGTCGGGTCGGCGGGGGCGGGGTTCAGCTTTTGCTGGAACCACATCGAAATGCCAAGCAAGATCGGCAGCACGCCGAGTGAAAAGATGAAGAAGATCGAGCCTTGTTCGGGCGGCGCGAAGGGCAGCAGGCCAAAGAGGTTGAGGATCGACGACGGATCCGGCGCCGAAAGGTCGCGGATCCAGCCGAACCACGGCGCGTGTCGCAGCTCGATCGTAACGTAGATCACCTTGTAAAGTGAAAAGAAGATCGGGATTTGCAGCACGATCGGCAGGCAGCCCGACGCCGGGTTGACCTTTTCGCGCTTGTAAAGCTGCATCATCTCTTGCTGCATCTTGGCCTTGTCGTCGCCCGAGCGCTCTTTCAGCTTTTCCATCTCGGGCTGGAGTTCTTTCATCTTGGCCATCGAGACGTAGGATTTGCGCGCCAACGGGAACACCAGAAGCTTGATGACCACGGTCAGTGCAATGATCGCCCAGCCCATGTTGCCGATGGCGCCGTGCAGCCAGTGCAGCAGCCAGAACATCGGCTTGGTCAGGAAATAGAACCAGCCCCAGTCGATCGAATCGATGAAGCGGTCGATGCCGGCGTCTTTCTCATAGGCGCGGATGGCCTCCCACTCCTTGGCGCCCGCGAAGAGCATCGAGGCGGCGCTGGCGGTGGTGCCGGGGGCGACGTCTAGCACCGGCATCCGGGCTTCGGTCTGGTAGATGTCGCTGCCCGGCACATACTTTACCACGGAGGTAAAGGCCTGCCCAGGCATCGGCGCCAGCGTGGTCATCCAGTATTTGTCGGTGAAGCCGGTCCAGCCGTTTTCGGTAACGGCGACAACATCCGCCAGGCCTTCAGCCGGCACCGGGTCCAGCTTGGTGATGTCCTTGTATTTCATCTCTTGCAGCTTGCCGTCCGACATCCGCACGGCGCCCTCATGCAGCACATAGACCGAACTTGTGCTGGGAATACCGTGGCGCGCGACAATGCCGTAGGGGGCAAGGCGTACGGCGGCGGTGGTGGCGTTGGTGACCGTCTGGGTGATGGTGAACAGGTAGTTGTCGTCCACCGCGATTTCTCGGGTGAAGGTCAGGCCGGCGCCGTTGTCCCAGGTCAAGGTCACTGGCTTGCCGGGGGCCAGCGTCGCGCCAGCTGGTGCGGTCCAGAGCGTGCGGGCATTTGGCACCGCCTCGGCGGCAAGCCCGCCGGCCGGGCTCCAGCCATAGACGGCGTAATAGGGTTTGGCCGCGGTCAGATCGGTGCCGCCAACCTGCGCCAGCAGGCGCACATCGGGCGAGCCAGCGGCAAGGGTTTCGCGGTAGCCCACCAGCGACAGGTCATCAATGCGCCCGCCCAGCAGCGAGATCGAACCGACAAGGCGCGGCGTGGTGATGGCAATGCGCGGGGCGGCGGCAAGTTCGGTCGCGGCGGCGGTGGCGGCAACCCCGGTATCGGGCACGGCAGCGCTAAGCGCTGGCGCGGCTGGCGCCGTCTGGCTGATTGTATCGGGGGCGACAGGCTCTTCCGGCACCGGCGGCGCAAAGACCGTGTACCACAGCAAGATCACCACGAACGAAAGCACGGTCGCGAGAATGAGATTCTTGTTCTGATCGTCCATCGGGGAAGCACCACCAGCCAGTTCAGGGTTGGGCTGGTTCAACAGAAGGGTGGCGCAAAGGTCAAGCGGTTTTCCCGGTTCAGCCGGTGCGGCGCCTCCGATTGATGACAGGCGGCGGCGCAGACAGCCGCCGGCCAAGGCGCGCGCGGCTGCTGCGATCTTGCCGCGCGGCGCGCGCGCGAGCGTCGGGCACCGCATGCCCGATTTGCCGGCACGGTGGCGGCCGCGTCAATTGCACGCGGGGCATGCCCGGTGGTGTGCTGCGCCGGGGCAGCCTTCAGCGTTTGGTTCGCCCCAGCCGCGGGGTTGCCTGCAACTTGCCCCGGTGGCGCTCGACCCAGTCTATCGTGTCTTCATAGGCCATCGGACGGGCGATTGCCGGACCCTGCACATGGCCGCATCCAAGCTGCGCAAGCATTGCGTGTTCGCCGACGCTTGCGACCCCGTCGGCAAGAGTCTCAACACCCATCCGCTCGGCAAGCGACAGGATCGCGGCGACAACGCGCTGCTGCTCGGGGTCGGTGTCGACATGCGCCACAAACTCGCGTTCGAGCCGCAATCGGCGCACCGAAAACTTGCGGATCGCGGAAATCGGCGCGGGGCCATTGCCAAAGCCCGCCAGATCAATGTTGCACCCGATCTGCGCCAACATGGCGACCGTATGGCTCGCCATGTCTTGCGCGGTATCCAGCGCGGCGGTCTCGGGCACCAGCAGGTGCAGCCGCGCTGCTGCGGTTTCAAAACGGTCGAGGTCCCATTTCAGGCGCTCCGGCAGCTTGGGGTTGCGCAATTCGTGCAGCGAGACCGGCAGCGCCAGCGTGGCCGCGCCTAGCCCGGCCCGGTCCCAGGCGCGCAGCGCCGCAAAGCCTTGATAAAGCAGCACCTCGCCCAGCCGCGCGTGCAGGCCACAGGCGGTAACGGCGCCTTCAAATTCAGCGGCGGTCAGAAATCCGCGCTCGGGGTGCAGCCAGCAGGGCACCAGTTCAAAGCCCGAGATCTCGCCGGTATCAGACGAAAGCTGCGGCAGAAAATGCGCCACGATCTGCCCATCTTCAAGCGCCGCGCCAACCTGCGCAGCAAGGTCTGACCGGGTGCGCGCAGCTTGCGCGATCTCGGTTGAAAAGGCGCGGATCGCACCGGGGCCGAACCGCCGCGCCTCGTCGGCGGCGGCCTCGGCGGCAGCCAGCATGGCCGTGCCCTGGCGGGCGGGGGTGCGGCTGAGCAGGCAAAAGCCGACATGGACCGAGAGGTAAACGGTGCTTGCGTCGAGCGACAGCGGCACCTCTGCCGCGGCTTGCAGGCGTGCCGCGATTTGCAGCACACTTTCCAGATCGGCGCGGCGCACTGGTGCCAGCACCACGGCAAAGCGCCCATCCTCAAGCTGCGCGACCAGATCGTTTTCGCGCAGTGCGCCGTGCAAACGCTCGGCGGTGCGGCGCTGGATTTGGGCAAAGCCTTCCTCGCCCGCGCTTGTTTCCAGTGCTGCGCCGTCATCGAACCCGATCACAAAGGCCGCAGTGCCGCGGCTGGTTGCCGCGGTATCGACCAGGGCGGCGTCAAGCATGGTCTCGGCGGCGGCGCGCAGGGGCAACCGCGTCGCCGGGTCGAGCGCGGGGGCCACGGCTGCGGCCCCGGCACCGGGGGTGCGCGCCAGCCACGCCACGGCGACTGCCGCGGCAACCACCAGAATTGCGCCCGGCAGGCCATACCAATACCCGGCAAGCCCTGCAGCAGGAACAAAAGCCAGCATGTCGCGCCGCGTCATCTCGCCCAGCCAGGCCAACCCTCGGATCTGTTTCAACGCCATTGCCCGTTACCTCAAACAACGGGCACAAGCGCCCCCGTTGCGATGACGCTAGGCGGGTTTGGTCAGCGGGCGGTTAATCGTCGTGCCGCAGTTTCGGCGGAATTTGCATAAAATCTGCAGCGCTTGCCGCACCGGGAGCCACGCCGGGGGCCGCAAGCGCAAGTCCGGCAAAGTCGAACAGCGCAGGGTCGAGCAAATGCGACGGGCGCGCGTTCATAAGCGCGCGGAACATCACCTGACGGCGGCCTGGGCTGCGCGCCTCCCAGCCATCAAGGATCGCCTTCACCTGCTGGCGCTGCAACCCGTCCTGACTGCCGCAAAGATCGCAGGGGATGATCGGGTAGTTCATCGCACGCGCGAATTTTTCGCAGTCGGCCTCGGCGACATAGGCCAGCGGGCGCAGCACGAACAGGTCGCCCTCTTCGTTCACCAGCTTCGGCGGCATCGTGGCAAGCCTGCCGCCGTGAAAAAGGTTCATGAAGAAGGTTTCCAGAATATCGTCGCGGTGATGGCCCAGCACCACCGCGCTGCACCCTTCTTCGCGCGCGATGCGGTAAAGGTTGCCGCGCCTGAGCCGCGAACACAGGCTGCAATAGGTGCGCCCTGCCGGGATCTTGTCCATCACCACCGAATAGGTGTCTTGATACTCGATCCGGTGCGCAACTCCCATGCGCGCCAGAAACTCGGGCAGCACGGTGGCGGGAAAGCCGGGCTGGCCTTGGTCGAGGTTGCAGGCGACCAGTTCCACCGGCAACAGCCCGCGCCATTGCAGCTCATGCAGCACGGCGAGCAGGGTGTAGCTGTCTTTTCCGCCCGAAAGGCACACCAGCCAGCGCGCCCCCCGCGTGACCATGCCATAGGCCTCGATCGCCTCGCGGGTCTCGCGCACAAGCCGTTTGCGCAGTTTCTTGAACTCGGTCGAGGTGGGCGCGCCCGCGAACAGCGGGTGAATCTCGCCTGCGTCGTCATCCAGCATCGTGATCGCCTTTGCGGGGTGGCACCGGGTCATAGCCGTGCCCGCCCCAGGGGTGGCAGCGCAGCACCCGGCGCGCGGCGAGCCATGTGCCCTTGAAGGCGCCGTGCTTTTCCAACGCTTCAAGCGCATAGGCCGAACAGGTGGGCTGATAGCGGCAGCCATGCCCGACCCACGGGCTGAGCAGCAGCCGGTAGGCCCGCACCGGGACAGCAACGATATGGGCAAGCGGGGTCATTTTGCGGCTCCGTGTATCTGCGCCAGCGCGCGGGCCAGATCGGCGCGCAGATCTTCAAACGCGCGCTCGATGGTGGCGCCGGGGCGGCCAACAAGCACATAATCCCAGCCGGGGCGCGCGCCAAGGGGCAGCACCTCGCGCGCCAGTGCCCGCAAGCGCCGCTTGGCCCGGTTGCGCGCCACGGCATTGCCAACCTTTTTTGAGCAGGTAAAGCCGACGCGCACCACGGCAGGGTCGGCGGGCTCGCCCACGGCGCGGGCGCGCGCTTGCAACAAGAATCCGGGCGTGCCCTGCCGTCGGGCCGACGCGGCGCGCAGAAAGTCGGGGCGGACGCGCAATGTCTCCAGCGCCAACCTACCACCCAGACAAACGGAAACCGCCGGTGCGCTTCCCGGTTCCCGACCCTCAGGGCCAGTCGCGGGAGCCTCCGGCGGTTTCATGCCGTTTGCCGTGTGGCTTAGGCCGAAAGCTTCGCGCGGCCCTTGGCGCGGCGGGCATTCAGCACACGACGCCCACCTTTGGTGGCCATGCGCGCGCGAAAGCCGTGGCGGCGGGCGCGGACGAGATTCGACGGCTGGAACGTGCGCTTCATCGTGGTATCTCCGGTTCAGGCAGCCCGAAAGGATCGGAATCGAGCGCCGCAGTCATTCGAAGCCCGGTCTTTAGTCGGGCTTGCCGCCCAAGTCAATTCGCCACGGCCGGGTTTTTTCGCAAACCTCCGCCGAATTGCCGTGCCAGCCTGTTTTTCCGGCGAAAGCTTTGATAACGCTATAGGGGCGCGGCACACACGCCAGAGGGCTGCGGCTCGCGCGCGGGGAAGGCATGGTCGTCAATACGCTCTCGGGTCGGTTCGCGCTGCTCACCACGTTGTTCGTGGTGCTGGCAGAGGTGCTGATCTTGCTGCCTTCGCTTGCGGCGTTCCGGCAAGACTATCTGCTGGCGCGGCTGGAGCGCGCGCAGATCGCCTCGCTCGCGCTGTTGACCACCAACGCGATGATCGAGCCGGAACTGGAAGCCGAGCTTTTGCTGAATGCGGGCGTGCTCAACGTCGTGCTGCGCCGCGATGACGTGCGCGAGCTGGTGCTGTCTTCGCCGGTGCCATCGCCGGTGGCGACCACCTACGATCTGCGCGAGGCTTCGCCCCTTGGCCTGATCCGTGATGCCATGATGCTGCTGTCCGAGCGCGACGAACGGGTGATTCGGGTCATCGGGGCGCCGGTGCAAGGCGGCGGCCAATTGATAGAAATCACTCTGAAAACCAACGAGATGCGGGTAGCGATGATCGAATACGGGCTGCGTGTTCTGGCGCTTTCGGCGGTGTTTTCGGTTGCCACGGCGATTCTGCTGTTTGTCGCGGCGCGCCGCCTGATTCTGGTGCCGATCCAGCGCGTGGTGCGCCACATGACAGCCTGGGCCGAGGCGCCTGAAGATGCCCGCCGTATCATCGAACCTTCGGCGCGGGTCAACGAGCTGCGCGAGGCCGAGGGCGCGCTTGCCTCGATGCAGCACCTTCTGGTGTCATCGCTGCGGCAAAAGGAACGGTTGGCGCAGCTGGGGCAGGCGGTGGCCAAGATCAGCCACGATCTGCGCAATATCCTGACCACGGCGCAGCTTTTTGCCGACCGCATGGAAGACAGCCAGGACCCGGCGGTCAAACGCGCTGCGCCCAAACTGGTCGGCTCGATCTCGCGCGCGGTGAGCCTGTGTGAAAGCACGCTTGCTTTTGGTCGCGCGCAGGAACCGCCGCCATCGCTGACGCGGTTCATGCTTTTGGGGCTGATCGACGAGGTGATCGAGGGCGAGTCGCTCAGTGCCGAAGCGGAGGGGGTCGAGTTTGTCACCGACGTTGCGCCCAATCTGGTGATACGAGCCGATCGCGACCAGTTGCACCGGGTGCTGTCAAACCTTGTGCGCAACGCGCGGCAGGCAATTGCCGCAACCGGCAAGCCCGGCACGATAGAGCTGGGCGGCGGTGAGGAAGAGGCGGGCTGGTGGGTGCGGGTGGGCGATACTGGCCCCGGCCTGCCCGAACGGGCGCGAGAACACCTGTTTCAACCGTTTCAGGGCGGCAGCAGGCAAGGTGGCACGGGCCTTGGCCTTGCCATTTCGGCCGAGCTATTGCGCGGCCACGGCGGGCGGCTCGATCTGGTGCGCAGCGATGGCGAAGGCACCGAGTTCCTGTTGCACCTGCCGCGCGAACTGGCCCAAGACCCGGCCTAGCCTTGCTGCCTGCACATAGCGGCCTTGCCGCAACGCGCGGCGGAATTGCCGCGCCGCAGCGTTTCATGCACATAATCGCGCGGCACAGCCCGCGCCAGCATAGGACGAGGCGACGGCTTGACCTTAAGATCTTGGGCGACCCCAACGGTAATCGGGGCATTTCTGGTGATGGCGGTCAGCGGGGTGCTGATGTTCTTTCACCTTGGCGGGGCACTGAACACATTCGCCCATGAATGGGCGGGTTGGGCGCTGGTGGTGGGCGGCCTTGCGCACCTGACGCTGAACTGGCGCCCCTTCACCGGCTATCTCAAACGGCCGGTCGCTGCGGCCATCATGGGCGTCTTTGCGGTGATCCTTGGTCTCAGCTTCATTCCGCTGGGCGGCACGGCAGAAGGCCGTGGCGGCGATTTGCGGCTGGTCATGGGGGCGATGGGCAATGCGCGTATCGAAACGTTGGCCGAACTTTCCGGCCAGACCCCTGCGGCGGTCATTGCCGCACTTGCCGCACAAGGCATTGATGGGGCGGGCGCCGACGATACCGTGACCGGCCTTTCGGGCGGCAACCGCGAACGGCAAGGGCTGATCCTTTCTGCCGCCTTCGCAGGCATGCGAACCACCGAATGACCGCAGCGCGCTGGGGTAAAACCGCGCCTCATATTTTGCCCTTGCAATGCCCCGCCGCCACGTCTAAATGCCCCCCAAGTGTGCACCCGTAGCTCAGCTGGATAGAGCATCAGACTACGAATCTGAGGGCCGGGCGTTCGAATCGCTCCGGGTGCACCAACAAATACAAGGGCTTGGGCAGCGATGCCCAGGCCCTTTGCCTTTCTGGCCAGACGCAGGTGCGGGCCGGGCCTCAGCCCTGCGCTACCGTGCACGGGCGGCATTTCGCCCAAACCAAAGCTCCTGCCCGGCGATATCTTGCCACCTTCGGCACGCGGGCGCCCATATGTGATGTACAGCGCTTGCCTGCGCGCGCCGCTCTGGTTAGGCGGGGGCAGGGTTTGCTCGGGGCCGAAAAAGGCCCCACCAAAGACACGGTTTCTCCATGTTCTGCGGGTAAATAACGGGCTGGCCTGCGAGGGACCCATGATCAGAAAGCTTGCCCTTGGCATACTCTTCGCCATGATTGCGACCGCTGCGGCAGCACAAAAGGCGGGCATCGGCGCGTGGGAAAACCCCGGTTACACGATCCTGGAATGGATCGAAGATGCGCCTGCGCTCGGATGGTATTACAACTGGCGAACTGACCAGATCTGGCACGCGGGCGGGCAGTCGCGCTCGGTCGAGTTCGTGCCGATGATCCACGGCGCCAGTGAAGTCGATGATCGCATCGATTCAACTCTGCGGGTGCGCGCGCTTCTGGGCTTCAACGAACCCGATGGCCCCGGCAGCCACCAATCCGGCCTCAGCCCGGAACAGGCGGCGGCGCTTTGGCCGAAGCTTGAGGCGCGCGGCCTGCGGCTGGGCAGCCCCGCCACCACCCAGGGCGGCACCTTGGGGCGCAATAGCTGGCAGCGGCGCTTCATGAACCTTGCCGAGGCGCGCGGCCTGCGGGTCGATTTCATGGCGGTGCACTACTATTCGCGCGATGGTGACGTGGGCGCATTCAAGGCGTGGCTTGAGGCCGTATACGCCGAATATCGCCGCCCGATCTGGGTAACCGAATTTGCCTATATCGACTGGGGCAACCCCGGCCGCGCAACCCATGCACGCAACGCCGCCTTCGCCGAAGCATCAATCGTGATGATGGAACGCCTGCCTTTTGTCGAGCGGCATGCTTGGTTCGCGGCAAATCCCTACCCGTGGCAGGGCGCGACCCCCGAGGTCAATCTGCTCGACAACGACCTGCGGCTGACCGCCATAGGCGAAGCCTTTGAGCGCGCTCTGCGTCAGGCCAGTTCGCTGCAAGTGGCTGATGCCGGGCAATAAGCGCGAAGATCAATCCTTGGCGCGTTCCTGATAGGCGTAATCGTCGGTTGAAATGACGACACGGGTCCCAGCGCCAATATGCGGCGGCACCATTACGCGCAGGCCGTTTGAACAGATTGCGGGCTTGTACGAGGACGACGCAGTCTGCCCCTTCACCACCGGCTCTGTCTCGGTGATCTCGACCGTCACCTTTTGCGGCAGTTCGATGGCAATCGCTACACCCTCAAAGGTCTTCAGATACACTTTGATGCCTTCGGTCAGAAACACCTTGGCGTCGCCCACGACATCGGCAGAAACCGCTATCTGCTCATAGTTTTCGGGGTTCATGAAATGGAACCCTTCGGCGTCATCATAGAGAAAATCGTATTCGCGCTCGTCCACGGTGGCTTTTTCCACCATTTCGGTGGTGCGCCAGCGCTCGGAAACCTTCACCCCGTCGGCAATGCGGCGCATGTCGATGCTGGTGGTGGGGGTACCCTTGCCGGGGTGGAAATTTTCTGCGGTGAGCACGACATAAAGCTTGCCGTCGAGTTCGACCACGTTGCCTTTGCGAAGCGATGAAGCGATGACTTTCACGAGTGTTTCCTTGCGATGGCCGCGCTCAGATCGTATGCAGCGCGGGCTTTGCAACTGCACCTAGCGCATGTTGCGAAAAATCGCCAGACGAAAGCCGCCATGCCCGAACGTCCCTTTGCTGAACCCACCGCCTCCTCGCCCTGGTGGTCGCCCACCCGCCATGCCGACCGGCGGCCGCTGCTGATGGCGCGCAACCGGGTGCAGGCGGCGCTGCGCGATTGGCTCGGGGCAGAAGGCTTTACCGAGGTTGACCCCGCCGGTCTGCAGTTCAGCCCCGGTAATGAGGCGCATCTGCACGCTTTTGCCACCGAGGCGATCGGCACCGATGGCGAGGTGCGGCGGATGTATCTGCATACCAGCCCAGAATTTGCGATGAAAAAACTGCTGGCGGCAGGCGAAACCCGCATTGCCGCTTTCGCCCATGTCTGGCGCAACCGCGAGCGGGGGCCGCTTCATAGCCCCGAGTTCACCATGCTTGAATGGTATCGCGCGGGGGCACCCTATGAGGCGCTGATGGCCGATTGCGCCGGGGTGCTGCGGCTGGCCGCCGAGGCGACCGGCTGCACCGTGCTGCGCTACCGCGACCGCACCTGCGACCCCTTCGCTGCACCCGAACGGCTAAGCGTGGCCGACGCCTTCACGCGCCATGCGGCGATTGATCTGATGGCAACCCTCGCCCCTGATGGCACGCCAGACCGCGACGCGATGGCGGCGGCGATGCGGGCTGCAGGGCTGCGGGTGGCGGCGGATGATACCTGGTCGGACATGCTTTCCCGCGCGCTGGTGCAAAAGGTCGAGCCGAACCTCGGTCACGGCCGCGCCACCATTCTTGATCGCTACCCCGCCGCCGAGGCCGCGCTTGCGCGGCGCGCGCCCGATGATGCGCGGCTGGCCGAACGGTTTGAGCTTTATGCCTGCGGGGTCGAGCTTGCGAACGGTTTTGGCGAATTGACCGATGCCGCCGAACAGCGCCACCGTTTTGCGCTGGAGATGGACGAAAAGGCCCGCGTCTACGGCGAACGCTACCCGCTGGACGAAGATTTTCTTGCCGCTCTGGAACAGATGCCTGCGGCAAGCGGTATCGCGCTGGGATTTGACCGTCTGGTGATGCTGGTCACCGGCGCGCCGCGGATTGATGATGTGATGTGGGCGCCGGTGGCCTGACGCGGCCCACGCAGCAACCGTGCATGGGCAGTTGGCGCTAGCGGTTTGCCGACGCGATCAGCGCGAAAAGCATTGCGACTGGCGGCCGAACCCGGCGGGCGAACAGACATAGGAACCGCCCCCGAGGTTGAGCCCCGAACTGACACTGGCCGAAACCGGCACAACCGCGCCCGCGCGCTGGCCGGGCTTTCCGGCCCGCCAGTCAAAGCTGATGGCAATGCCTGCGGGCCGAACGGACTTGGCTGCGGTGGTTTCGGTCAGCGCCGTGGCAAAACCGGTGGTGGCCATCAGCATTGTGGCGGCCAAAGCGAAATTCTGGGTGGCCTTGGCCGCCCGCGAAAGCGTGGTCATAGCTGCTCGTCCCTCGTTTTGACCGCCGGCTGCGCGGGCGCTGGATGATCATTTCGGTGACCATTGGGGCGCTGTGTGCCTGATGCGGTATTGCGGACTCCTTACCTTCGGCAAGGTTTATCCGTCAATTGCGCCAAGACGCGGGCATAAGCGGGGCAAAAGTTTGGGGCGCCGCAGCGCCCCAAATTATCCTTTGATCCTTGCCGCTTAACCGCAATTGGTGGTGGTGGCAGGTTTTCGCCTATACCATTGCGGGTACGTCAGATTGTCGTTGGGCAGGCGCCAAATGCTGGCGCAGCTGCCCGTTTTCCCGCGTCACGGCAGCACGCGGCGTTCCACGCGCCAGTCAGGCCGCCCAAATCCCTCGGGCCATGCATAGACCTCGGGGAAGTTGAAGTAGACGACGCCGACGAGGTTCGGATATTCCGGGTAGGCAACCCGAACCGAATTTTCCCAAGCCTCGACGTAGGGCGCCTTGCCGACATAGCCAAGCTCGGCCACCACGATCGGTTTGCCAAAGCTGGCCGCCCGGTTGTAGCGCGGGGTCAGAATGTCGGTAAAGCCGCGGTCGCCGCCATATTTCGCCTGATCCCAGGTTTGCAGGCCGAACACGGTAAGACCCACAAGGTCAACATACTCATCGCCGGGGTAGTACAGTTCCATCCCCTCGTCGCCAAGCGGCGACCACATCACGGTGATGTTCGGCGCCTCGGCGCGGCAAATGTCGATCATGTGGCGGTAGGCTTCGATGTAATCCGCAGGCTGCCACCCGGCCCAGATGAACTGGCCGTTGTCATCGTCCATCTCATGCGCCCAGCGTAGCGTCACCGGGCTTTGCAGCGTGTTGAAGACGCCGCAAATGGTGCGCATGTTGACGTCGTAGATGCCGTTGCGGATGCCCTCGCGCAGGAACTCCGGCGTGTTGCGCTCGCTGCGCGACCATGTCCAGGGTTCGAGCGTGATCAAGAGCGCGCGACCGCGCGCAAGCGCGTAGGCATCGGCGTCGGTCAGCGAGGGCAGGAACACGTCTTCCCAAGGCAAGAACACATGCTCGATGATCGGCACCGGGTCGTTGACAAACGTGCCTTCCGGGTCATAGGCCCCGAACGGCACAGTCCCCGGCGGCGCCGCAATCGCGGGCGCTGCAACCAACATCCCCGACAGGGCGAGCGCCATAATCCCCGCGCCAAGGCCCGCAGATCTGGTAACGTTCAATTTGGTTTTCATAGCGAAAACTCCCCTGTTATGCCCCCGCAAGGGCGCTCAGTTCCAACCCGGATCGAAACGGAAGCGAACCTCCGGCCCGCCGACCTTGCTGCCAGCACCTGACACCACATATTCGGCGCGGGTCAGGCGCAGCGGTTCCAACCCGAATGCAAGCGCGTGAGCGCTTTCGGGCGCGCGCAGCACAAGCGCGCTTACCGCCAATACCGCAAGCGCGGCAGCCAACCCGAACTGGGTGATCGTGTCGCGCGCCTGTTGGCGCCATGGCGTGCCACTTTCCTTGCGATGGTGCACGACAATCACTCCGACTATCGAAGTATATATGATGGCGTTGAAAGTCAGTAACAAGTAGAAGCCGCGCGCTTCGTGCACCCCCGGCACCAGCAGCACGGGCAATATGCACCCCAACGCCAGCGCCACATAAACACCCAACACCCGCGCGGGCAGTCGGCGGCTGACATTGGCGCCCTTTGGGGTAATTCGGAAATCGACGAACTTGCCGCTCAGCCGGTCGAACACCGCCATCACGCAGCCCCAGAGCACCCACGGCCACTGCAGCGACATGAACAAAGCCTTTTCCCAGCTTATGACGCGCGCATCGGTTGGGCGCATCAGACCATCCCATTTCAGCATGAAGGCAAAAAGGGTCAGCACGGCGACAGCGGGCAGTGAGTGGCCGATAAAGGCCGGGTAGGTGACATCGGCAAAGCGCATGTCAAATACCACGGCACCAATCGGCATGAAATACATCAGGGCCGTGGTCAGCGCGAACAGCGGATACCAAAGCTGACAGAACACGAACAGAAACTTCAGCCGCGGCGGCAAATGCGCGACATAGCGCGAAGTATGCGACAACAGCAGCGTCAGCAGGCTGCGCGACCACTGGAATTCCTGCGTGACCATGTCAGTCAGCGTTGCCGGGCCGTCGCCAAAGGCAATCGCGTCGATGGCGTGCACGCCGCGCCAGCCGCCCGCGTTCATCAGCATCGAGGTGGAATGGTCTTCGGCCAGCTCGGGCCCCAGCCCGCCGATAGCGCTTAGCGCTGCCGTGCGCACCGCGTAATGTGAGCCGATGCACATCGGCGCAAGCGCGCCCGTGTAGCCGGTTTGAAACACCCCGTGAAACGCCGCCTCGACATGCAGCCGGGTACGCGCCGCCCAACTTTGCGTGGCGTTGGCCGAGCAGATGCTGGGTGCGCTGACATAACCCACTGCGGGGTCGGCAAAGGGCCGCAAGATCTCGCGCAGATAGCCCGGCTGCGGCACATGGTCGGCGTCAAGCTGGCTGACGATGTCATAATCGTCATAGCCGAACATGTCATAGAAATAGGCAAGGTTGCCCTCTTTGCAGCGGGTGCGGCGCGGCCAAGTGGGCTGGTGGTAATCCATCACACCCTTGCGCGACGAGACCCTGACCCCGTGTGCTGCGCACCACAGCAAGGTCTCGGCGCTCGGGTCTTCGTCGGCCAGCCATGTATCGTGCGGGTAATCCTGTGCCAGCATCGCGTGCAAGGTGCGCTGCAAAACCGCGAACGGCTCAGACGGTGTCTTGGTCACGATCATCGCGACTCGGTATTGGCCGGGCTCCGGATCTGGCGCCGCAGAAACGCGCGCGCGCAAGAACACCACCACAAAATAGATCTGCATCCAGTAGACCCAGACAAGCGGGGCGGTGACCGCCGCATAGGCGAGCGGGTTGAGGATGTTTGCCGGCTGCAACCACCAATTCCAGAGAAACACCCCGGCGCCCACCCAAAGCGCGACCATCGCCAGATACCGCCAGCGCATCGTGCCGCGCAGCAGCGGGCGCAACAGCGGGCCGGGCGCCGGGCGGGTCGCGTTTTCGACGGCATCACGCATGTCGCGCATGTCCTGTCTCCAACCCGAACCAGGGCGCCGCATCGTGCAAAATCCGCTCAAGAGTCGAATGCTTGGCGCGAAAGCCCAGCACTTGCGCCGCACGCGACGGGTCGGCTGTCAGCACCGGCGGGTCGCCCGGCCTGCGTGGCATCTCGCGCACCGGCACCTTGCGGCCGCAGACCCGCTCTACCGCTGCGACGATCTCGCGCACCGAATGGCCCTGCCCGCTGCCAAGGTTCAGCGCAAGATCGGCCCCGCCATCCAGCAAATGCCCCAGCGCCAGCACATGCGCGTGGGCAAGGTCGGCCACATGAACATAATCGCGGATGCAGGTTCCGTCGGGGGTATCGTAATCGGTGCCCATGATGCCAAGCGGCCCAGCCTGCCCCGATGCCGCCATCAGTGCCAGCGGGATCAGATGCGTTTCCGGTTCATGCCGCTCGCCCAGCTCACCATCTGGGTCGGCACCTGCCGCGTTGAAATAGCGTAGCGCCGCATAGCGCAGCCCGTAGGCCGCCGCATGGTCGCGCAGCATCTGTTCGCAGATCAGCTTGGTGTGGCCATAAGGGTTGATCGGGCGTTGCGGCGTATCTTCAGAGATCGGCAACCGGTCGGGCAAACCATAGGTGGCGCAGCTCGACGAAAACACCAGCCGCGCCACGCCAGCGCTTTGGCAGACATCAAGCAGCGCGATCATGCCCGAAACGTTGTTGCCGTAGTATCTTGCCGGGTCGCGCACTGACTCTCCGACATAGGCATAGGCGGCGAAATGCATGACAGCGTCGATCTGGTGCTCGGCCAGTGCCGCGCGCAAGGCCGCGCGGTCGCGCACGTCTGCCACCACCAGCGGCCCCCAGCGCACCGCGTCGGCGTGCCCGACCTCAAGCGTATCGTAGGCCACTGGCACATGCCCGGCCCGCGCCAGCGCCTTGCAGGCATGCGAGCCTATGAACCCCGCGCCGCCTGTAACCAGAACGTGCGCGGTCTTGCCCATCAGGACACCTGCTTGACCGGTTCGCCGATCGAGCCCATGACACCCGAAAAATACGCGATGGTGGCATCAAGCCCCTGATCGAGCGCGACCCGCGGGTTGAACCCAAGCCGTTCGCGCGCGCGCGTAATGTCGGGGCGGCGCTGGCGCGGGTCATCGGTTGGCAGCGGGCGAAACACGATCGGCGAGCGCGAGCCGGTCTTGGCCAGCACCTTTTGCGCCAGTTCGAGCACGGTGAACTCGCCGGGGTTGCCAAGGTTCATCGGGCCGCTGCAGTCGGGCGGGCTTTCCATCAGCGCCATCAGCCCGTCAACCAGATCGTCAACGTAGCAGAACGAGCGGGTCTGCGAGCCGTCGCCGTATACGGTGATCGGCCGCCCCATCAGCGCCTGCACGATGAAGTTAGAAACCACGCGACCGTCGTCGTGCGCCATCTTGGGCCCATAGGTGTTGAAAATCCGCGCCACCCGCACCTCTAGCCCGCGATGCGCGCTGAATTCGTAAAACAGCGTTTCAGCAGCACGCTTGCCCTCGTCATAGCAGGCGCGCGGGCCAAAGGTGTTGACCGCACCGCGATAGCTTTCCTTCTGCGGCGAGATTTCCGGGTCGCCGTAAACTTCGGAGGTCGAGGCTTGCAGAATACGCGCGCCCTTGGCCTGCGCCAGCATCAGCAGATTTTCGGCGCCCCGCACCGAGGTCTGGAAGGTATGCAGCGGGTCACGCTGATACTTTTCGGGCGAGGCCGGGCAGGCGAGGCTGTAGATCTCGGAAATCGGATCCTCAAACCAGATCGGGTCGATGACATCATGCAGGCGGAAGCAGAAATTGGGGCTTTCGGCAAGATCGCGCACATTGCGCAGGCTGCCGGTCATCAGATTATCGAGGCAGATCACCCGGCGCCCCGCCGCAATCAGCCGTCCGCAAATGTGCGACCCAAGAAAACCAGCCCCGCCCGCGACCAGAACCGACTTTTCATTGCTGCCGCGAAGCGCGAACTCAGCACTGCAATTCGGACCGAACGTAAGAACTTCACCAGCCATGACGTGTCCCCCAAGCTCGACCAGGGGATGGCGCAAACGGGGCCCAGAAATGGTTGGATATCAGCAGCTACCAAGCAAATCCTAAAGCACAAACCCGACCGATCGCATCCCCATACAAGAGGAATTATAATCGAATCCAAGGTTTTCAAGTAGTTAAAAGAATCCGTCACACCTGTCCATTTGGACAGGTTGAATTGGTTTTGACCAAAGGACCAGCACTACAGGTAGTAAAAGCGCATAATTTTGATATTTTTGCGGCGAAAACTAGTCGCGATTACGGCAAGGCAGTGCCTTCAAATTTCGCTGATTCGTGGCAGAGATACCGGTCGCGGCCAGCCATTGGCCCCAGGCGGCCGCTCATTCAAACCCTGTGCGGTGGCGTCGCCCCCCCTTGCACCAGGCGCCAATTGCACCGACACTCGCGCCGATACCGAAAGGCCCTGCCATGATCACGCCCGATCCGAGCCTGCGCGCGGCTCCGATGCCCGATGACGCCGACCGCGCCCTGCGCCCGCAAGTGCTTGAAGAGTTTGTCGGCCAGCATGAGGCGCGGGCGAACCTGCGGGTGTTCATCGAAAGCGCCAAGATGCGCGGGCAGGCGATGGACCACACGCTGTTTCACGGGCCGCCGGGGTTGGGCAAGACCACGCTGGCGCAGATCATGGCGCGCGAACTGGGGGTGAACTTTCGCATGACCTCGGGGCCGGTGCTGGCCAAGGCCGGTGATCTGGCCGCGATCCTGACCAATCTGGAGCCGCGCGATGTGCTGTTCATCGACGAGATCCACCGTCTTTCGCCCGCCGTCGAAGAAGTGCTTTACCCCGCGATGGAGGATTTTGAGCTTGATCTGGTGATCGGCGAAGGCCCGGCCGCGCGCACTGTGCGGATCGAGCTGCAGCCCTTTACGCTGGTCGGTGCCACGACCCGGCTGGGGTTGCTGACCAACCCGTTGCGCGACCGCTTCGGTATTCCCACAAGGCTGGTGTTTTACTCCGAAGACGAGCTTGAACTGATCGTGGCACGCGGGGCGCGGCTGCTGGGCATCCCCGCCGAGCCGGGGGGCACGCGCGAAATCGCGCGCCGCGCGCGCGGCACGCCGCGCATTGCCGGGCGGCTGTTGCGCCGGGTGGTCGATTTCGCGCTGGTCGAGGGTGACGGCAAGCTCACGCGCGAAATCGCCGACAGCTCGCTGACCCGGCTTGGCGTTGACGGCATCGGGCTGGACGGTGCCGACCGCCGCTATCTGGGGCTGATCGCCGAGCATTACGGCGGCGGCCCGGTGGGGGTTGAAACGCTTTGCGCCGCGCTGTCTGAAAGCCGCGATGCGATTGAAGAGGTGATTGAGCCTTTCCTGCTGCAACAGGGCCTTGTGCAGCGTACACAGCGCGGCCGCATGCTGGGCGCACGCGCCTGGACGCATCTGGGGCTTGCGGCGCCGCGGCTGGTCGGGTCGCCCGATCTGTTCGGTTCGGGCGATTAAGGCGCGCGCTGCGCGTCAGGTCGAAAGTTTCGCCTGCACCTCGGCAAGGTCAATCTCTCCCAGCGGCATTTTGTTGTCGGGGTTGTCGAAATCATATCGGAAAAGCTGAAAATCCTTCTTGTAGATTTCCCAGATCAGATGCCGCGAGAGGTCATCGAAATAGGCGCTGACCGGGTGCGCGCGCTTGGGCCCGTGGCCTTCGCTTTCGTTGAACCGCGGAATCTTCGCCAGATCGATTGGCACCGGGGTTTTTACCGCGTCGAGCACCTTTTGCATGCCCTCGTCGAACTTTTCGGTAAAAAAGATCGCGTCATAGCTTCCGCCGTTGGCGATGAAGGTCGAGATATGCCCCGACATTGCTGACCAGTGGATGTCGGGCTCCATCGGGCGGCGCCAGCGGATGGTGTCGCGCGCGAACAAGAGAAACCTGCGGAACGAGGCGATCTGGTCAAATTCGAAGCCGGTTTCGGGGCTGCCCACGTCGATCCCGTATTTCTGCGCCAGCTGCGGCACAAGGTTGCCACGGTAGCGTTTGCCATTGCGCTGGATGCCCGCGATCTTGTCGAAGAACGATGAAAGTATGCGCGCATAGGGGTTGCGCACGCAGGTAAAGGCGTAGGAACTGTGGTGCTTAGCCGCCTCTTCAATCGGACGGTGACTGGCCTCGATCGACCATTTGTGCAGCCCGCTGGTTGCATCGTGCACGTCGCCGTCAAAGAACACGCCGTGGTCCGAAAAGTACATGATCTGCCCGATGGTCGAGCAGGCGCATTTCGGCACCACGCGGTAGAGCATCGACTGGCTTTCGGTCATCCAGGTGCCGGGAAAACCCATTCTTGCGCGTCTCCTTCGTGCCGGGCGCGCACATTCTTGCATGCTGGCGCAACATTTGGTCCTAGAAAGCAAAGAAACTCTGTCTTTTCAACGTGTGTTCACGCTAGTTAAGCGAATAATCTGACAAAGTTGCGCTGAGTGTTTCCGAAATGGCAAGAATCGCCTTCATCCTTCTGTGCCACAAGGACCCGCTGGGGGTTATCGCGCAGGCCGAACGGCTGACCGCGACAGGCGATTTTGTGTCGATTCACTTCGACGGGCGGGCCCGGCCCGCCGATTACGCCCAGATCCGCTCGGCGCTGGCGGGCAACCCTGCGGTCACATTCGCGCGGCGGCGGCTCAAATGCGGCTGGGGCGAATGGAGCCTTGTCGGTGCCACGCTTGAGGCGGTGCGCGCCGCAGAAGCGGCCTTTCCGCGCGCCACGCACTTTTACATGCTGTCGGGCGACTGCATGCCGATCAAGACCGCCGAATTCGCGCATGACTTTCTTGATGCCGAAGATGTCGATTACATCGAAAGCTTCGATTTCTTCACCTCTGACTGGATCAAGACCGGGATGAAGGAAGACCGGCTGATCTATCGGCATTGGTTCAACGAACGCAAGCGCAAGTGGTGGTTCTACACGAGCTACGAATGGCAAAAGAAACTGGGGCTGCACCGCGCGGTGCCTGCGGATCTGGAAATGATGATCGGCTCGCAATGGTGGTGCCTGCGCCGCCGCACCATTGAAATGCTGCTTGCCTTCATTGACGCGCGCCCGGATGTGATGCGGTTCTTCCGCTCGACCTGGATCCCCGATGAGACGTTTTTTCAGACCATCGTGCGCCATCTGGTGCCTGACGGCGAAATTCGCACCCGCACGCTGACCTTTTTGATGTTTTCCGATTATGGCATGCCACTTACCTTCTACAATGATCAGTACGATCTGCTGCTGGCGCAAGACTATCTTTTTGCCCGCAAGATCAGCCCTGATGCCGCGTCGCTCAAGGCGCGGCTCGGCGCGCTCTGGGTGGCAACCGGCGCCAGCTTTCCGATCTCGAACGAGGGGCGGAGCCTTTTCCATTTTCTGACCGGCCGCGGCCGCATCGGCCGCCGTTTCGCGCCGCGATTCTGGGAAACGGAGTCAAGCCTTGGCCGTGAACGCGAACTGATGATGGTAGTGTGCAAGAAATGGCACGTCGCCAAACGTCTGGTTGCACGGGTTCAGAGACTCGCAAATATTCCAACGGCGGAGTATCTTTTTCACGAGGCCGCAAGCCCCTTGCCCGACCTTGGTGGCATCCAGTCGTCGGTCGAAAAGCGCAATCGCCACCGCCGCGCCCTGATGCGCATGCTCTATGATTTCCATGGCACCAACCGGCTGGTGATCTGCCTTGATCCGTCGGCGATCGAGCTGATGCGCGATTTCACCTCCGACCGGGCGCAGGTGCGGCTATTGGAGATCGAATGCGATTTTACCGACGAATACCTGCTTGGCCACGCCCGGCGGGTTGGCCTTGCAGGCGAGCGCACGCCGCGCGAGGTTGCGGACCGGCTGTTGCCGACGATCCGCTATGACCTGAAGTTTGAAAGCGACCGAATCCGCGATGCGCATTTCACGTCGCTTTACCGCATGCGTGAAAGCGCCGATATTGCAGAAAACACCCGCGCGCTGGCTGGCTTTTTGGGCGTGCCCGCCGAGGTGGCACAGGCAATCGCCGCCACCGACCACCTGTTTGTCGACTGAGAGGAGCGCCTGCGATGGCCTATGTCTATGACCCCGCAAATATCTTTGCCCGCATCCTGCGCGGCGAAATCCCCAATGACACCGTGCTTGAAACCGCACACACGCTTGCGTTCCGCGATATCCGCCCACAGGCACCGCTGCATGTGCTGGTCATCCCCAAAGGGCCCTACGTCACTTTTGACCATTTTGCCGCCGAGGCGAGCGAGGCCGAGATCATGGATTTCATGCGCACCAGCGCGCGGGTCTGCGAAATGGTTGGTGCAGCGCCGGGGCAGGGCGGTGGCGGCTACCGCGCCATTTCAAACGCTGGCGAGGCGGGCGTGCAGGAAGTGCAGCACTACCACCTGCATATTCTGGGCGGGCGCATGCTGGGGCGGATGATACCGCGCGAACAGGCCTAGTGCGCAATCGCCTCGTCGCGCACGAACATGTTGGCCCAGGCGCGGTCGATCAGTTCCGGCGTCATCTGGTGCGGGATGCCCTCAAAATTGCAGATGGCAATGATCTGGTCGATCAGGAACACCGGCTGGTAGTTGGCGTAGACATTGGCGATTGTGGGGTATTTCACCTTCATCAGGTGCAGCATCGAGCGCTCGTCCAGCGGCACGCCTTTCTTGCGCGCCACCATCGCGAAAATCTTGAGGAAATCCTGCTGGCACGGCCCGTCGATCTTGATCTTGAAAAAGATCCGCCGCAGCGCTGCCTTGTCGAAGATCTCGTTGGGGTGGAAGTTGGTGGAAAAGATCACCAGCGTGTCGAACGGCACCTCGAACTTTTCGCCCGATTGCAGTGAAAGAATATCACGGCTTTCTTCTAGCGGCACGATCCAGCGGTTGACGAGCTTTTGCGGCGGCTCTGCTTGCCGGCCAAGGTCGTCCACAATGAACACGCCGCCGGATGATTTCAGCTGCAGCGGCGCGGTATAGGTGCGCGCCGTGGGGTTATAGGTCAGGTCCAGCATGTCGAGCGACAGTTCACCGCCCGTAATCACGGTGGGCCGCACCGAATACACATAGCGGTTGTCGAACCGGTTGCCGGTGCGGCGCAGGCTGGTCGGGTCATCGACGCTTTCTTGCGCCGCGGTGTGCACAATCGGGTCGAACACGGTGATCACCTGCCCCGCATATTCGATTGCTCGGGGAATATAGATGCGGTCACCCAATGCATCGCGGATACCGTTTGAAATCGACGATTTGCCGTTGCCGGGCGGGCCATACATCAGGATCGAGCGGCCCGACCCCACGGCGGGGCCGAGGTGGTCCAGCAACTCCTTGGGCAGGATCAGGTGGCCCATGGCATTGGTCAATTGCTCGCGCGTGATCTGGATGTTGCGGATCGACTGCCGCTTGATCTGCTCGCGGTAGGCATCCAGCGGCACCGGCATCGCGCCGTAATATTCCGACTGCGCCAGCGCATCGAGCGCGCGCGCTTTGCCCGCATCGGTCAGCTGATAGCCCATCTCGCCGCCCGAGTTGGCGTGCAATGTGCCGGTGGCCTCCAGCAGACGCTGGCTGCGCGCGAGGTCGATCAGTTCCTGCGTCACCGGAATGGTCAGCGCGATGGCGCGCGAGATCGACGAGCAGGTATCAAGGTTGGTGCGGAACATGGTCTTGAGCAGCAGATCGCGCATCATCACCACTGAAATGCCCGTTTCCGCGAGGTTTTTCGGCGGAACTGGCGCCAGCACCGCAGAGGCCATCATGTTCATCGCTGCCCGACCCTTTTTTGCCGCCTGCGCCTGCACGCCGCGGAGTTGCCCCGAATGAAGGGATTCACAGCGGCACGTTGCGCGGCTAATGTGGCTAAAACATGGAACGAGTGCGGAGAGGCTGCGATGCAAAGGGCAAGTGCGCTGCTGCTGGGTGGCCTTCTGTTCGGGCTGATCGTTCTGATGGGCGGCGCAATGCTGCTGAAGGGCGGGCTCTACCTTGGCAAGCACGAGGGCGACACGCTGCACCTTGCCGACATGGTGCTGCGGATGGCCGAGGCGGGGCAGTGGCCGCATCTCGATTTTACCACTCCTATCGGTGTGCTGGCACTGGCACCGATCGCGTTTTTCGTCTGGCTGGGGGCGGGGCTTGGCCATGCGGTGATCTGGGCCGAGGTGACGGTGGCGCTGGTGCTGCTTGCACCGCTGGCGCGCGCCGCGGCCTCGCGGTTCGAGGCGACCGGGGCCTTGGCCTATGGGGCCTATGTGGTGGTGCTGTGCCTCGCGCTCGTGCATGGCGAGGCAGAGGCCTCGGTGTCGCTCTCGATGCACTACAACCGCTGGGCCTGGGCGGTGGTCTATATCATCGTGCCGCTGGCGGTACTGCCGGGCGCGGGCGAGCCCAGGCCCTGGCTTGATGGCGCGCTGATCGGGCTTGGCATGGCGGCGCTGGCGCTGATCAAGGTCACTTTTTTTGCCGGGCTTGCCCCGGCGATCCTGCTGGCCTTTGCCGCGCGCGGTGAAGGGCGGGCGTTTCTGGCCGCGCTCTTCGCCGGGCTTTCGGTGGTGGCGCTGGTTACGGTGCTTGCGGGGGTCGCGTTCTGGCCCGCCTATCTCAGCGATCTGCTGAACGTGGTGACAACCGGCAGCCGCGTCGTGCCCGGCATGTCGCTGGTCGCGGTGATCGGGGCGCCTGCCTTTTTGGGCGCATCGCTGGTGCTTGTGGCCACGATCATCTTTCTGCGCCAGTCCGACCGGCTGACCGAAGGCTTGCTGCTTATGCTGCTGGCGCCGGGTTTTTTTATCATCACATGGCAAAACTTCGGCAATGATCCGCAATGGCTGGTGCTGGTCGCTGCCTTCGCGCTGCAGTTGCGCCCCGACCCTTACCGGCACAATGCCCTAGGCATGCCGCTCAAGGCCAGCATGACCACGGCGGCGGTGGCGGCGCTGGCCTTTGCCACGCCCTCGATCGTGAACCTCTCGTTCAGCCCGTTCCGGCAGGCCTTTGCCAGTGCCGAGGGCATGGTGCCGCTGCTTTCCGCGCGCCCCGAACACGCCGATCTGCTGGTGCATCAGGCGCGGCTTTACCGCGTCAACAGCTTGCAGCCGCTCGATCTGCCGGGGCTGCCTTACGCGGCCTTTCGCACCCGCGCTGACCGCCCTGCCTCGACCCCGCTCAACGGCGAGACCTTGCCTGAATGCGAATTGCAGGCAGGCTACAGCGCCTGGTTTGAAACCGCCGCCGCTGACCTTGAGGCGGCGGGCTTTGCGGGCAAGCGCATTCTTGTGGCCGACCTCTTTTCGTCGCTCTGGCTTTATGGCCCCTTCCCGCCGCTGCACGGCGGCGCGCCGTGGCTCTATGGTGGCGCGCCCGGTGTTGACGCCGCCGAATTCGTGCTGGTGCCGCTGTGCCCGACCACGCTGCGTTCGCGCAACGACATGCTCAAGGCGCTGGCAGAAACCGGTTGGACCCTGACCGAGGCGCGCCGCAGCGCCACCTACGTTCTGTTGCGCCCGTTCAAGCCGTAAGGGCGACCAGCGCCAGATAGGCCCAAAGCGTGCCCACCAGCGCCAGCCCAAGCGGAAAGTCCGCGCGCGCCCACGAAACCCAGTCTGGCGCAAGGCCGCGCAGGGCGGGCACCCTGCGTACCAACCGATGCGCCACGAACGCCCCGAGCAGGAATGCCGCCAGCAGCAGCAGCACGAGGTTCATGTGTGCCGCCGCAAAAAAGGGCGCCATCGCGGCGCCGAACTTGGCATCGCCCGCGCCGAAATGCGCGACCGCGTTCAGAATGACCCCGGCCACCAGCACCACCGCAAAATGCACCCAACGCCAAAGCCACACATCGAATGGCAACAGCAACGGCCCCGCGACCAGATAGACCCCGAGCAATGCCGCCACCGCCACATTCGGAATTTTCATGGTCTTCAGGTCAGACCAAGCCACCCATGCGCAGATCGGCGTGACCAGCACCAGAAACGCCAACGCCGAGGCGGGCACCGAAAGGCCGAGCACCGCTTAGCCCCGGCCTACGTTGGCATCAAGCGCGGCGAGCGCGCGGGCGGCTTCTTCAAAGTGCTGCGGGTGCGTATCCACCGCCTGCTTCAACAGCGTACGGCCAATGTTCACGTCGCCCCGCTTGATCGCCGAAAGCGCTGCGGTGTAAAGCAGCTGCGCCCGCTCAACCTGCGTCATCGGCATCACCGGCATGTCGTATTTGCCCTGTGCCGATCGCGCCAGAACAAGGTTGTTCTTGGCGGTGAAGAGGCTCGCATCATGCGTCAGCGCCTCGGTGAAGAGCCGTTCGGCGCCGGCATGGTCGCCGCGCGAAAGCTTCGAATAGCCCCAGTTGTTCAGAACATTGGCGGGGGTGGTCGTCAGCCCGGCGGCAATTTCATAGAAACTGTCGGCCTTTTTCCAATTCTTGCGGAAGTCGGCCACCATCGCCTCTAGCCGATAGCGCGCGTAGGTTTCATGCGTTGGCGGCACCGCGTTCAGCGCAGTCTCGGCGCGTTCCCAGTCATTCATGCGAATGAGCGTGTCGGCAAAGTCCACGCGGTCTGCGCTGGTGGCATCGGGGTGCGCCAGCACCGCCTCCCAGACCGCCGCCGCATCCGAAGGCTTCTTCGCCCGCACCAGCGATTTCGCCAGCCCGCGCTTCAGGTCGATCCGGTCCGGCTTTTCGATGCTGGCGCGCAGAAAGTAGGCCACCGCCTCATTGGGGTCGCTCGCGGTCAGCATCACGTCGGAAAGGTTGGTCTCATCAATCACGTTGATGCTCGCCATCGCCCGCGCCACATCGGCATCGGATTGCTGCTGGCACGCTTGCAGCGTAAAAACGCTGCCAATGCAGAGAGAAATCAGAACGGGGTGGCGCATCTTTGTGCGTCCTTTTGCTCGTTGCCTCAGGGTCTGGTCATCAGCAGGTATTGCCCGTTCCCACGGTTGACCAGCGAATATGCCTCGCCGAGCAGATCATACGACGGGTTTTCCATCTTGGCGAGCGCGCGGCGCAGATTTTCGCGGATCGAGTCCGTTTGGCCACTATCGAGCGCGTAGGCGGTCTGAAAGACCCGTGCGGCTTCGGCAAAATTGCCGGTTTCCATCAGCACGACGCCCAGGTTGTTCCATGCGGGCACAAAGCTGCCGTCAATCTCGATCGCCTGGCGCAAATGCCGCTCGGCCTGCCCGAGCCGCCCAAGCTGCAATTCGGCCGAACCGATCGCCGCGATCACCTCAACTGTGGCCCCCTGCTCGGATGCCGCGCGGTAATAGGCATCAAGCGCCAGATCGTATTCCGCCGCCGCCATCAGGCGGTGCCCGACTGTCAACCCGTCAACCGCCGCGCCGGGGGCATTGCCGGGGGCATAGGGCGAGGCGGGGTCACGCCCAAAGCCGCCCGTCGGCTGACAGGCGGCCAGGGCCGCAAACGCAAGGGTCGCAGCGGCACAGGCGCCGCCGGGCCGGAAAATTGTCATCGCCTCACATGTTCAGCGTCGCGAATGTATTCATCATATCGTTTACCGATGGGCCGACAAGGATGATGAGCAGCGGCGGCACGGTAAACATCATGGTCCCCAGCGTCATCTTGGTGGGAATCTTGTTGGCGGCCTCTTCGGCGCGCATCACGCGCTTGTCGCGCATGTCGCCGGCATAGACCCGCAGCGCCTCTGCAATCGAGGTGCCGAAAGTCTGCGACTGAATCATCACGGTCACGAACGAGTTTACATCTTGCACGCCCGACCGCTCGCCAAAGGCGCGCAGCACCTGCGACTTGTCCTTGCCGGCCTTGATCTCATGCGCGACCAGCCCGAATTCCTCGGCCAGCGCGGGGTAACCTGCCTGCAATTCCTTGGAAACGCGGATGATGCCCTGATCGAGCGATTGCCCGGCCTCGACGCAGACCAAAAGCAGGTCGAGCGCATCGGGAAAGCCGTTCTGGATATCTTGTTGCCGGGTCTGCACCCGCCGTTCGACCCAATATTTCGGCAGGTAATACCCGGCGCCGCCGGGCAGCAGCACATAGAGGATCATCTTGGTGGTTGAAACCTCGCCGCCCTGCGCCGCAAACAGCGCATAGGCGACACCCAGCGCCAGCATGCCCAGCCCCAGCCCGAACTGGACGGCGTGGAAGGTGCGCACCGCGTTCTTGCCTCGATAGCCCGCACGGGTCATTTGCAGGCGCGCGTCAGACATTTCCTCTTCGGTCTGCGGCTCAAGGAAGCTGGCAAATTTCTTCAGCTTGTCGCCGCCGCCGCTGCCGACCCGCAAATTCTGTTGCTTGCCATCCGCCGCTGCGCGCCGAGCCGCACCCCGTGTGGTTTCGCGCAGCTTGTCGAGCGGGTCTGCCTTTTGGCGCAGAATTGACGGCAACACCGCGAGCATCAGCAGGATGCCAAGTCCGGCAACGGCAATGACCGGGCCAAGCGGGCCAAGGGTTTCCGTCAGCTTTGTGGTGATCGGCGCAAGAAACTGCATGGCTTCCCCCTAGACCTTGATGTTCGTCATGATCTTCATGAAGAGCATGTTGATGCCCAAAAGCACAAAGACGATGATGGCGGCGGGCACGAAAGCGGCGGTTTCCTTGACCCCGTCGTAGTAGTCGGGTGACACCACCTGAATGATCAGCAGCACGCCAAGCGGAAAGCCCGACAGGAACTTGCCCGACCATTTGGCTTCGGCGGTTATGGCCTTGACCCGGCGAAACAGGCGAAAGCGCGCGCGGATCACTTTGGAAAGCCCTTCCAGAATCTCGGCCAGGTTGCCACCCGAGGCTTGCTGGATCGACACAGAGACCGCCAGAAAGCGCAAGTCTTGCATATCCATGCGTTCCGCCAGATCGGCGAGCGATTCCGCCACGTTGCGCCCATAGGCCGCTTCGTCGGCAATCATCCCGAACTCGGTTCCGAGCGGGTCCGCGACCTCTTTTGAGACGATCTGGATCGCCGAGGAAAATGGATGGCCCACGCGCAGGCTGCGCACCATCAGCTCGATCGCGTCAGGCAATTGTTCCTCGATCATCGACATGCGCTTGTTGGCCTTGCCGCTGACCCAAAGGTAAACCGCCCCCACGCCCATCGCCACCGCCAGCGCCAGCCGCACCGGCAGCGCTGCATCGGTGCCGATGGTCAGGCCCAGATAGGCGACCACCACAAGTAGCCCCATGACCGCGATCAGCGCTTTGGGCGAAAAGGCGATATTCGCCTTTTGCGCTTTTTCGGCCAATAGCGAGTAGAGCGGGATACCCTTGGAGTTGCGGTGCTGCGAAATTTCCTTGCGCAACTGTTCCAGCACCGCCTCGCGGCGGCCGCCTTTTTCCAACAGCTCCAGACGGCGGTTGACGCGGTTGTTCAGCGAAATCGACTTGCCGAATACCAGCAGATAGATGCCTTCGACCAGCAGCAGCACGGCCACAAAGATGACGCCGTAGATGATCGGGGTCGGGCTGATGATCATGGTCAGTTCCCCACGGGTTCGTAGATCGAGGCGGGCAGGTCATACCCCCACTGCTTGAAGCGGTCCGAGAAGTGCGAGCGCACGCCGGTTGCGGTGAAACGCCCGATGATCTTGCCATCGGGGGCAAGGCCGAGCCGTTCGTAGCGGAAAATCTCTTGCATCGAGATTACTTCGCCTTCCATCCCGGTCACTTCGGTGATCGAGGTCATGCGGCGCGACCCATCCTGCAGACGGCTGGCCTGCACGATCAGGTTGACCGCGCTGGCAATCTGGCTGCGCATCGCCTTGGTTGGCATTTCGATGCCCGACATTGCCACCATGTTTTCCAGCCGGCTGACAGCGTCGCGCGCCGAGTTGGCGTGGATCGTGGTCATCGAGCCATCGTGGCCGGTGTTCATGGCCTGCAACATGTCGATCACTTCCTCGCCGCGGGTTTCGCCCACGATGATGCGGTCGGGGCGCATCCGCAGCGCGTTGCGCAAGCAATCGCGCTGGGTCACGGCACCGCGCCCTTCGACGTTCGGCGGGCGGCTTTCCATCCGGCCGACATGCACCTGTTGCAGCTGCAATTCGGCGGTGTCTTCAATCGTCAGAATCCGCTCGGTGTTGTCGATGAACGACGACAGCGCATTGAGCGTGGTGGTTTTGCCCGAGCCGGTGCCGCCCGAAACGATGATGTTCAGCCGGGTTGAAACGGCGGCCTGAAGGTAGGCGGCCATTTCCTCGGTAAAGGCGCCAAAGCGCACAAGGTCATCAATCGCAAGCTTGTCTTTCTTGAATTTCCGAATCGAGACAAGGCTGCCATCAACCGCCACCGGCGGCACCATCGCGTTAAAACGGCTGCCATCGGCAAGGCGGGCGTCAACGTAGGGGTTGGATTCGTCAACCCGGCGGCCCACGGCGGAAACGATCTTGTCGATGATCCGCAGCAGGTGCTTTTCGTCCTTGAACGTGGTGTCGGTCAGCATCAGCTTGCCGTTGCGTTCGACAAAGATCTGCCGCGGCCCGTTCACCAGAATATCGTTGATGGTGTCGTCTTTCAGCAACGGCTCCAGGGGGCCAAGGCCCATCACCTCGTCATAAAGCTCCTGGTTCAGCGTGCCACGTTCGGCCCCGTTCAGCACCACCGACATCTCGCCCAGCGCTTCAGATACAATCGCCGCGATCTCGCCGCGCAAATCGGCCTCGGGCGCTGTTTCCAGCGCGGCGAGGTTGAGGTTCTCCAGCAGGCGCTTGTGCAGCTCTACCTTCAGCTCGCCCATACGCTCTTTGCGCTTGCGTTCCTTGTCGACAATCGCGGCGGCCGCGGCATCTTGCGGCGGCGCGAGGCGGCGATGCGAGACTGCGGCGGGTTTCATGCTGGCTACGACCGTGGCAGCGGCGGGGGCAGCAGTGGAGGCAGCGGCGGCGGAAGATTTCTTGTAGCGTGAAAACATCGGCTTCGTCCTCAGCTATGGCCAGCCTCGGCGGCGCGGTTCAGATCATAGAGCGACTTGGCAAGCTTCTGGATTTCCTTGCGAAGAGGCGACTTGGGGGCAGTTTCTGCAAGCGGCAGCCCATGGTCGTTGGATTGCGTGACCTGCTTGCCACCGTCTGACAACTGCACCTCAATCGCGATGTCGAGGCTTTCTGCCAACCGCCGGACCCGGCTCTTGCCCGTCAGGTCGGCAAAGCGCGGCGCGCGGTTCAGCACAAAACGCAGCTTTTCGGACGGCAACCCTTCGGCCTTGAGCGCCCGGATCATCCGCAGTGCATTTTGCGCCGAACGCATGTCAAGCTCCAGCAGTGCGAAATAGACATGCGCGTGGGCGAGCACGGTTTCGGTCCAGCTGACCACGGTGGTCGGCATGTCGATCACCACAAAGTCGAAATTGGCGCGCGCCATTTCCAGCAGGTGGGTCACATCGTCGCCCGAAACAATGTCAAGCGGCAGCATGTCGGCGGGGGCAGTCAGCACCTGCAGGCGGTCGTTGAACGTCGTCAGGGCCTGGCCGAAGCTGTCGACATCCATATGCGAGGTGTCGCTTAGCAATTCAAAGACCGACTCGCGGCGCGGCAGGTCAAGATAGGTCGAGGCCGAGCCATACTGAAAATCGAAGTCTAGCAGGCAGACGCGCGGTGGCGCCTTCTTGTCTATGGTCGCCAATTCCCACGCAAGGTTGACTGCGAAGGTGGTGGCCCCTGCGCCACCTGCCAAGCCGTGCACGGGAAGGATCACGCCATCCTTGCCGCCGGTGGCCTTGAAGTTCGTGGAGGCATGCGGGCGATCAATCTCGGGCGCGACCAGTTCGGCCGCAGGCGCGGACGCCTTGCCCAGCCGCCCAATGGCATCGCGCAGCGCGCCTTCGGGCAGCGGGTAGGGCACGAAATCGTCTGCGCCGTTGCGCAAGAGTTGGTGCAACGCGATCGGGCTGATCTCTTCGGCAATCAGAATCACGTGCACGCCATGATCTTTCGCGGCGCTGATGACGCCCATGATCTGCTTCAGGTCGGCCTCGTCCTCGCTGTCCACGGCAATTGCCACGAACTTGAGCGTTGCCGCCTCGGGCTGGTTGAGAAACAGCACCGCTTCGCGAAAGCCGAGGTCGCCCCAGCTTTCGCCCATTTCGGCTTCCATGTCCTCGATCAAAAGGTCGAAATTGGCCACGTCGCGCGAAATGGTGCAGGCCATGATCGGGGCCGGCTCTGGCTTCAAGACAGTTGCTGCATTACTCATTGCCTGCATTCCTTCCGTTCACGCGGTGCCGGGCGCCCCTTGGGTTCATTCTTGCCGGTCTTTCCGTGTTCATCGCTCACACACCCCGCACGACTCATACGTCATGCCACTACTTGCGAAGGCTAAACTCGCTGCCAATCTTGACCAGATTGGGGCTAAAGAAGCGTAATTGTGCGATTTAGTGAGACTATAGAAACAGCGGGGCGGCCTTTGTTCCCAAAGACCGCCCCATCGAAGGCCAACTAAGGCGCTTTGCTGTCAATCGCCCGCCGTCGCTGCCGCGCCACCGGTGCTGCCGCTCAGCTGCCGCCACTGCGCCGAGGCCACATAATCACGGAACACGATCTCGGCGTATTTGCCGTTCATCACCGTGGGGTGGTTGCGCAGGAAACCTGAAACCTCGGTCACGGTGCGCCGGTTTCTTACGTCCTCGTTCTCGGTGAAAATCAGCGGCCGGGTTTCGCCGTAGCTTACCATCGCCTCAAGGCGCGAGCGCGAAATGCCCTGCGTCGCAAGGAAGCTGACCACCGCCTGCGCGCGCCTCAGGCCAAGTGCGTGGTTATAGGCGTTCGACCCTACAAGGTCGGTATGGCCATAAACCCTGAAGCGCACCTCGGGAAATTGCCGGATCCAGTCAGCTTGCTGCGCCAGCGCGCGCTGCGCCGCGCCATCCAGCACCGATGAGTTGAAGGCAAAGTTCACCGTGGTGGGCACCTGCGCGTTGAAACGCTGGTTCAGGCTGACCGCGTAATCACGCTCGCCCGACTGGATCAGCGTGTTGTTCATCGTGGCGTTGCCGAAATCGGCGGTATCAAGCTCGGACCCGGCCTCGCCAAAGAACGATCCGCTGCGCTCGCACCCGGCCAGCGCGGCCGCGCATAGAAGCATGACGGCAAGTTTTGTGTGCGCCCGCATCGCCTTACTCCATCACATAGCCGTAGGAACCTGAAAAGTCCTGCCGCGCGACTTCGGCGGCAGCGCCCGTGTTGGGCGTCTGGGTCGAGGTCTTGCCAAACAGGAACAACTGGTTCTCGGTCGGCGGATGTACGCGATCAGTTGGCAGCGCCAGCGCCTCGCCACGGGTGGGCGTTACCAGATGCGGCGTGACGATGATGACCAGTTCTGACTGGCGCCGCTCAAACGAGGCCGAGCGGAACAGCAGGCCAAGTATAGGCACATCGCCCAGCCACGGGATCTGGTTGTTCAGATCGTTGAAATCGTCTTGCAGCAGCCCGGCGATCGCAAAACTTTCTCCGTCGCGCATTTCGACTGTGGTCTGCGTGTCGCGCCGCTTGAAGGCGTTGATCGAAAAGCCACTGTTGTTGACCATAGTCTGCGTGGTGTCGATTGCCGAAACCGCAGCCCGGATTTCAAGGTTGATGATGTCGCCATCGACAACCCGCGGCACGAACGCAAGCTCAACCCCGAAAGGTTTGTATTCAATTGCGATTCCATCCGAGCTTGAAACCGGAATCGGGTATTCGCCCCCAGCCAGGAACTTGGCTTCCTGCCCCGAAAGCGCGGTCAGGTTCGGCTCGGCCAGCGTGCGCACCATGCCTTTGGCTTCCAGCGCCTCAAGCATCGCGCCCAGCGTGATGTCGCCCATTGTCACGGTAGCGCCGATGCCGCCGAAACTGTCGCCCGAAAGCGTGGCAGGGTTGCCCGCCAGCAGCGAGTTCATGGCATTGACGTTGCCTGTGCCCAGCCGCAATGACGCCAAGTTGCCGGGGCCGGATATGCCGAACGAGGCGCCCAGGTTCTTTGAAACCGACCGCTGCATTTCGGCAAAGCGCACCTTCAGCATCACCTGCTGGGTGCCGCCCACGCTCATCAGGTTGGAAACCCGGTCGGGGGCATAGCGTTGCGCCAGCTCCAGCGCCCGGTCCAACCGCGCGATCGACGATACTGTGCCCGAAAGCACGATCCCGTCATTTGCGGTGCGCACCTCGATGCGTTCGCCCGGCAGGATCTGTTGCAGCCGTTCCTTGAACTCGGCGATGTCCGGGGTCACCTGCACTTCGACGTTCGAGATCAGGTTGCCGTCGGCGCCCAAAATCGTCATCGTGGTGCGCCCCGGCGTCTTGCCAAGCACATAAATGGTGCGGTCCGACAGCGTCGTGATATCGGCGATGCCGGGGTTGGCAATCGAAAGCTCCGCGAAGGGAACATCGGTTTCAACCACAACCGCGCGGTTCATCGAAACCGCCAGCGTCTCGGCTGTCGCACTCGAAAGCACTCGCAGCGCCTGCGAATACGACGGTGCGGAAACCCCGACGGCAAGCGCCGTTCCGAGCAGCAATGCTCTGAAAAGTCCACGTAATTTCATTGTGATCCTGCCTCTCCGATCACGCTGCACGACGGGTCTGCGCCCGTTTTTCGGGTCTCGATTACCCGATTTCCCGGATAGAATGCGCGAAGTGCCAATAATTTGCAAGAATCAACGTCTTGCAGGGCAACTTTCGTTCGATTTGTGCAAATGCGTGAAGCGGAGGCATCACTGCCCCCGCGTCTGGCCTCCCCTTTTGGGGGCAATCAGTTCGTGCACGGAATCTCGACCAGCACCAGCTCGCCCGCCTTGCGCGACCGGATGGTGCAGACCTTGGCGGCCTCCGCCTCGACCGCTGCCTCTCGCTCCACGATACCTAGCAGGCTGTTGCGGTCAATCTCGATGGCGCCGACAGCAGAGGTGTCATTGTTGCCCACCAGCGAAAGCGTCAGTCGACCGGTTGCCTGCGCCAGCGTCAGCGCCGCCACCTGTTCGGGTGAAACTTCGGCGGTGACGGTGCGGGCGATCTTGGTTTCTTCCGAACGGTCGGCATCGGCGCTCTGGTCGATGGCGATCAGCTTCAGGCTGGCTTCGATCAGCTTCGTCACTTCGCGGTCGCCTGACCGGCCATACCAATAGACATCAACAAAATCGCCCGGCCGCAAAAAGCCCGACACGCCGCTGGCAATGTCGACGCTGATCGTGAAAGCGCGCTTGTTGGGGGCAAGGCTGGCCATGATCCCGGCATCTACACCAGGCGCGGTGACCTTGCTGGCCAGAATCGGTTCATAGGCTTCAAAGCTGCGCAGGGCTGCACGGGGGCGGGTTTCGCCATCGTAGAAAACCGTTGCAAAGCTGGGGTCGGTGTCGATCGGCACCGAAATGGCGCTGAAGATGCCCTTGGGCGTCTTGCCAGCCTGCACACCGATCACTTCAAGATCGGCGCGGGTAAAGCGCTCACCGTATTTCAATGCGCGCTTGGCCACCACGACGCGCACGAGATCGGGCTTGTTCGCCTGCGCCGCCAGCAGCGCGTCACGCTCGGACTGCGCCTGCGCAATGTAGCCCTGCGCCATGTAAACCGCAAAACCCGCAAGCGCTATGCCGACCAACAACACCAGACCATAGACCATACGCATGCGACATCCCTTCCTGATCAGCCAACCGCCCCAGCGTAAACGAGGGGGCGCCGCACCATCCAACTGACGCCTCATTGTGGCCAGAGCGTGGCCAATCGGCGCCAGAAACGTGAATTGCGCGCCAGTGCGCGTTAGAACGTTGTCTTGATCGACTGGCTGTCCAAGAACACCACGATGTTGTTGTTCGCGGTGCCGATCTCGACCCAGAGCGTATAGGCCACGGCCATTCCCAACCCCGAGACGACGGCGGTCAGAACCACCCAGTCCACGGTTACGGCACCCTCTTCGCGGCGCCAGAACGACCGCACTTGATCCATAAAACGCATGCTCATGGCCTCTTCATTGTCCTCTGGCCTGGCGGGTCAAGACCGCCCGACACGTCCAAGTTGCATCCTGATGGCAGATAACGGCAGCAATTTGACGCTTTCGCGATTTCAAAGCGGCAGGGCAACCGCCTCTGCACAAACGAAAACCGCGCCCGAGGGCGCGGTCTGAGGTGTTCGTTCCGGCGTCGATCAGAACGTGGTCTTGATCGTGGCGGCATCGAGGTGACCCGCGATTTTCGAGGTCAGGTTGCCGGTCGAGGTCGAGACCATGGCCAGCGCAGCGGCGCCCAGGCCAACGACGGCGGCGGTCAGCACGACCCAGTCAACGGTCACGGCGCCATCTTCTTCGGCGCGGAAGGTGTTCAGCATCTTGAAAAGTTTCATGTGGTAGCTCCTCGGTCCTGGTCACATCCGCGCCCCGGGGGTTTTGACCGTCTTTGTTTTCGGCCTCGTCCGTCGCGGTATGTCGTTGTTTTCACCTGCAATCGTGGCTCGATTTGGGCAGCTATCGTACATTTTCAGGGAAGCCGAAATTTATCGTGGCCTGCCTTGCAACATATTGAAAACGCATAATATAAAAATTCATAAATGTCTCTCCAGCACCGTACCGGCAGGCATGCGCCAGGGCAAATGCTGCCCGAATCGATGAATGGCGCGGGTTTTTCTGGCTTTGGCGCCCGAATTCCGGGATAACGAACAAAAGACGACAAACGGGGCAAGGCAGGATTTCCGCGGCAATGCAGCGGCTGGCAGGTGTGATCGCTTTCTGTGCGGCGCTGGGCGCCATGCAGGCTGGGGCCGAGGCCGACCCCCAGCCCTACCCCGATTTTACCTTCAAGCGGGTGGGTGTGCCGCAGCCCGGTGCGCGCCGGCTGAACATTCAGATCGACCCCGAGGAACAGGCGCGCCTGTTGGCTGCGGTGATGCCGCCACCCGAGGCCCCGCCCGCCGCCGCTTCGGCCCCCGCCGGGCCTGACCCCTATGGCTGGTTCTGGTCCGAGGTTTCACCCGCACTTGCCGATGGCGCAGGGCGGTTTCAGCAAGCCATGGTGGCGCTTGGCCGCGCGCCCGGCGCCGATCAGGCGGTGCCGCGTCTGCAACAGCTGCAAGATATCGCGGCCATCCATGGCAAAGACATTCTTGCGGCGACGGTGGGCACCAATGTGTCGCCCGCGCTGGTGCTGGCGGTCATCGCGATCGAAAGCGGCGGCCGCGCCGATGCGGTTTCGCGTTCGGGCGCGGTGGGGCTGATGCAGCTTATTCCGGCGACTGCCGACCGTTTCAGCGTGGCTGACAGCACCGTGGCCCGTCAGAACATTCGCGGCGGCGTTGCCTACCTCGACTGGCTGATGCGCGAATTTGGCCATGACCCTGTGCTGGTGCTCGCCGCCTACAACTCGGGCGAGAACTCGGTCAAGGGCGCGGGCGGCGTGCCGCCCTATCCGGAAACGCGCGCCTATGTGCCCAAGGTGCTGGCGGCATGGGTGCTGGCACGGGGGTTGTGCCTGACCCAACCGGAACTGGTTTCAGATGGTTGCGTGTTCGCGGTGCGGGGGTAGCCGATGCACGGGTCCGCCAAACCGCTGGTGCTTGATGTCGATGGCACATTCCTGAAAACCGACATGTTGCTTGAGGCGTTCTGGCACGGTCTTGGGCACGCGCCGGTTGCAACGCTTGCCTGCCTGCGCCACCTGCGCCACCCGGCGCGGCTCAAGGCGGCGCTGGCGCGCGTGGCGCCCTTGCGCACCGACCTTTTGCCCGTCAACCCCGAAGTTGCGACACTGGCGCTTGCCAGCCATGCCGAAGGGCGCGAGGTGGTGCTGGCCTCGGCCTCGGATGCGTCACAGGTGGCTCGGCTTGCTGCCGACTACGGGTTTTCGGAACGCATCTACGCATCAAACGGCGCGGTCAACCTCAAGGGCGCCGCCAAGGCTCGCGCCCTTATGGCCGACATGGGCGAGCGCGGCTTTGACTATGCTGGCAACTCCGAAACTGATCTTGCGGTCTGGCAACATGCCGAAAACGCCCTTGTGGTGGGGCGCGTGCGTGCCGCGCGCGGCCTTGCGGCGCAGGGGCATACCGTGGTGCAACTGCCCGGCGGCTGGTCGTGGCGTGCACTTGGCCGCGCGCTGCGACCGCACCAATGGGTCAAGAATGTGCTCTTGCTGCTGCCGATGATCGCCTCGCATCACTTCGATCTGGCTACGATGGTGGCGGTGTTATGGGGCATCGCGGCGTTTTCCGCCGCCGCCTCATCCATCTACATCATCAACGACCTGCTGGACCTTGAGGCCGACCGCCTGCATCCGACCAAGTGCCGCCGGCCTTTCGCCGCGGGCGCGGTGCCGATCAGCGTCGGCATGGTGGCTTTCGTGGTGCTGGCGGCGCTGGCGCTTGGCGTTGCCGCCACGCTCAACCTCGCCTTTCTGGGCGTGGTCGTGCTCTACATGGCCACTTCGCTTGCCTATTCGCTGCGGCTCAAACGCATGCGCTGGGTCGATATCGCCACCCTTGCCGCGCTCTACACGCTGCGTGTGGCGGCGGGGGCGGCGGCGGGGCAGGTCGATGCCTCGGTCTACATGCTGATCTTCATCTTCCCGGTGTTCCTGACGCTCGGCTGCGTCAAACGGTTGACGGAACTGACGCTCGCCACCTCGGATGAGCGCTTGCCGGGGCGCGGCTACGGCCGCCCCGACCGGGGCGATCTGCTGAACGTCGCGGGGCTGGGGGTGTTCGCCGCGCTGGTGATCTTCTTTCGCTACTCGATTTCCCATCAGGGGCGCGAGCTTTACCCCGACACATGGCTTTTGTGGGTGGCAATGTTGCCAATGGCGTGGTGGCTCATCCGCATGGTGGCACTTGGCTGGTCGGGCAAACAGGATTACGACCCCATCGTGTTCGCACTGCGCGACAAGCTGGGGCTCGGCATCCTGATGCTGACGCTAAGCCTGATGTTCTGGGCGGCGGGCATGTGGTCGATCTGGTTTGGCGGCTAGCGCCCTCGCCCCGGTGCGCGCAACCTGCGGGCGAGGCCGCATAACAGGAACCTGCCCATGAACCTGGCCCTCTTTGCCGCTACCGTGCTCATCTGGGGCTCGACTTGGCTGGCGATCGCGCTGCAACTTGGCCCGGTGCCGGTGCTGGCCTCGATCTTTTACCGCTTCGCGCTGGCGGCGCTGCTGCTCTGGCCGGTGCTGGTGCTCAGCGGGCGGCTGGCGCGCACCCGCCCGCGCGACCATCTGTTCATGGGGTTGCAGGGGCTTTGCCTCTTCAGTCTCAATTTCCTGTGCTTTTACAATGCCACCGCCTTCATCCCTTCGGGCCTCGTATCGGTGATCTTCTCGCTCGCCACAATCCTGAATGCCCTCAACGCCCGTCTGTTCTTTGCCGAACGCATCACCGCGCGCGCGCTGCTGGCAACGGCGGTCGGGGTCGCGGGGCTGGTGCTGATCTTCTGGCACGACCTTTTTGGCGGCGCGATGAACCTCGGCACGCTCAAGGGCATCGGCCTTGCCGGCCTCGGCACGCTGTTCTTCTCGCTCGGAAACATGGTCTCGCGGCGGCTCAGCGCCTCGGGCGTGCCGCCTCTCACCGCCAATGCCTGGGGCATGGGCTATGGCGCGCTTTTCTTGCTGGCGCTGGTCGGGCTCAGCGGCACCGCCCTGCCGTTGCCGCCAGACGCGCGCTACCTTGGCGCGCTGCTATATCTCGCGCTCTTTGGTTCGGTGGTCGGGTTCACCACCTATCTGATGCTGGTGGCGCGCATCGGGTCCGGGCGCGCCGCCTATGCCACGGTGATGTTCCCGGTGATTGCCCTGATGCTGTCGTGGGCGTTCGAGGGCTATCACTGGCAGCTGACGGCACTTGCGGGGGTCGGGCTGACGCTTCTGGGCAACGTCATCCTGTTCGCCCGCGTGCCGCTCAGGGTGCCTCGGCCAGAAGCGCCTGCAAATCCAGCGGCGCGTTGACCATGCTCAACACCCCGTCTGCGCCGCGCGGCCATTCCGCCTCGGGGCGGTCGCGGTAAAGCTCGATGCCGTTGCCGTCAGGGTCGCTGAGGTAGATCGCCTCGCTCACGCCGTGGTCAGCGGCACCTTCGATCTGCACCCCCGCCTGCACCACGCGGCGCAGCGCATCGGCAAGGCTGGCGCGGTCGGGGTACAGAAAGGCGGTGTGGTAAAGCCCCGTGGTGCCCGGCGCGGGCTTTTTGCCGCCCCGGCTTTCCCAGGTGTTCAGCCCGATATGGTGGTGATAGCCCCCGGCTGAAAGGAACGCCGCCTGCGCGCCGTAGCGCTGCTGAACCTCAAACCCGAGCACGCCGGAATAAAAGCCGATGGCGCGCTCAAGGTCGGCCACTTTCAGATGCACATGGCCGATGCGGGTTTCGGGGTGAATGGGGGGTGTCATGGCGCTCTCCTGCAAATCGTTCGCACCCAAGATAGGCGCAATCTGCCCCGTGCGGCAGGCCAAGCTGCGCTCAGACCCTGTGCAACGCCGCGCAGAAACGCCCCGTAACCTCAGGCGAAGGGGTCATGCGCATAACGCACCCCGGCAAGGTAAAGCCCTTGCGGCGGGCATACCGGCCCGCAAGCCGACCGTTTGCGCGTTGCCAATGCTGCCGCCACCTCTTCGGGCGCCCATGCCCCGGCGCCCACCCGCTCCAGCGTGCCCACGATCGAGCGCACCTGATTGTGCAGGAAACTGCGCGCGCGCAAGTAAAAGCGTATCTCGCGGCCGCCCGGCACCGCACGCTCCTCGATCTCGATTGCATCCAGCGTCTTCACCGGCGATTTCGCCTGGCAGAGCGCGGCACGAAAGGTGGTGAAATCATGCGTGCCGATCAGATGCGCCGCACCCGCGCGCATCGCGCCCAGATCGAGCGCCGCCTTCACCTGCCAAACACGGCCCCGCTCCAGCACCGCAGGCGCCCGCCGCTCCAGCAGGCGGAACATGTAGCGCCGCTCCAGTGCCGAAAACCGCGCATGAAAATCGGGCGCCACCTCGGCCACCGCAAGTACCGCCACCGGATCGGGGCGAAGCTGTGCGTTCAGGGCCTCGGCCAGCCGGAACGGCTCCCACGCCCGTTCAAGGTCCACATGCGCGACCTGCCCGGTGGCATGCACCCCGGCATCGGTGCGCCCAGCTGCCGCAATCGTATGTGGCCCCGGCTGCAACCGCCCCAGCGCCGCCTCGATGGCGCCCTGCACCGAGGCCCGCGCCGCCTGCCGTTGCCAGCCCGCAAACGGGCCACCGTCATATTCTATCAGGAGCGTATATCTGGGCATGCCCTCCCTTATCCTGCCGCCTGCCCGCGGCGCAATCCCACCGCATGGTCTTCTTCATCGCATAAATACCCTCGGGGGGCGCGGGGGGCAGGCGGCCCCCCGCTGGCGCCGCAAGCGGCCACGCCGCCGCGGCCCCTTTCATCGCGCCCCCCGCAGGCCTATCTTGAGCCAAAGCATTGGGGGCGCGCGCATCTTGGGCATTGGCGATCTGGCAGACGGGGTGGCGCGCGGGGTTGAACGCCTTGGCGCCTCGGTTTCGGCGGCGCTGTTCGAGCCGGTGGTGCGGCTCGGCGTCACTGGCCTGTCGCGCGCGGGCAAGACCGTGTTCATCACCTCGCTTGTGGCCAACCTGATGGACCGGGGCCGGATGCCGGGTCTGGTGGCGGCCAGCAACGGCAGTATCCGCGCGGCGTGGCTGCAGCCGCAGCCCGACGATACCGTGCCAAGGTTCGATTACGAGCAGCACCTTGCGGCGCTGACCGGCCCCGCGCCGCACTGGCCACTTGGCACAAAGGCGATTTCCGAATTGCGCCTGTCGTTCCTCATCCAGCCCACCGGCATGTTCGGCGCCCTGCGCGGCGCGCGAAAGCTGCACCTCGACATTGTCGATTACCCCGGCGAATGGCTGCTTGATATTGCCTTGCTTGACCAGAGCTTCGATCACTGGTCGCAGGCAACGCTTGCCCGCCTGCCTGACCGCCCGGCTGGCCCCGAATACCTCGCCGCCCTCGCCGCTGCCGACCCCGCCGCGCCCTTTACCGAAGCTGCCGCGCAGGCCCTCGCCGCCGCCTACACCGCGCATCTGGTGGCAACCCGCGACGCGGGCTATTCCGATTGCGCGCCGGGCCGGTTCCTGCTGCCGGGCGAGCTTGCAGGCTCACCCGTTTTGACCTTCGCGCCGATGCCGCGCCCCGCCGATGCCCCGCGCGGCTGCCTTTGGCGCGAAATGGCGCGCCGCTTTGCCGCCTACAAGGCGCGCGTGGTGCGGCCCTTCTTTCGCGACCACTTCGCGCGCATCGACCGGCAGGTGGTGCTGCTCGATGCCTTGGGTGCGATCCACGCCGGGCCGCAGGCGGTCGAAGACATGCGCCGCGCCATGGCCGAGATATTGGCCGCCTTCCGCCCCGGCCGCTCAAGACGACTTGCCCGGCTCATCGGGTTCCGGCGCATCGACCGCATCCTCTTTGCCGCGACCAAGGCCGACCATCTGCACCACAGCCAGCACCCGCAGCTGACCGCCATCATGCAGGCGATGCTGCGCGAGGCGCGCGACCGTGCCGATTTTGCGGGCGCGCGCACCGAGGCGCTGGCCATTGCCGCGCTACGCACCACCACCGAAGAAACCATCAGCCACCACGGCTCCCCGCTGGATGCCGTGCGCGGCACGCTGCAAGACGGCCGGCAGGTGGCGCTTTATGCGGGCGATCTGCCCGATGATCCGGCGCAACTGCTCAACCCGGCCCGGCAAGGTGCTGCCAAATGGCTCGATGCTGCGTTTTCGCTGATGCAGTTCCGACCCGCCACGCAACGGCTGAAACCCGGCGACGGGCCGCCGCACATCCGGCTTGACCGCGCCGCCGAATTTTTGCTGGGTGACAAGCTTTGAGGCCCCGATGACTGATCCCCGTTCTGGCCCCCGTTCTGGCCCCGTGCTGATCGAGATGGAAGGCGCCGCCCCCAGCCCCGCCGAAGCCGCGCCGTTGCCCGATGCGGGCGCGACCGGCGCCCCGCAGGGCCGCGCCATGATGCGGGCGGCGCGTCTTGCGGCGCGGCGCCCCTCACGGCTCACGCGCTTTTTCTGGCAGGCGGGTGCAGCGCTTGTGGGGTTTCTGGCCTCGGTCGCGGCGTGGAACTTTCTCACCGGGCTGATCGCGGCGCACCCGGTTCTGGGCTGGCTTGGCACTGGCCTGCTGGCCGCCTTCCTCATCGCCGCTGCGCTGGTGGGCTTGCGCGAGCTGGCGGCCTTCGCCCGTCTTGCGCGCCTTGACCGGGTGCACCGCGCCGCAGCCGATGCACGCGCCACGGGCAGCCTGACCGCCGCGCGCGCGGTGACAGAGCGGCTTGGCGCGCTTTATGCCGGGCGCGCCGAACTGGCTTGGGCGCGCGCCCGGCTGGCAGAGCGCGGGCCCGAAATGCTCGATGCCGAGGGCCTGCTCGGGCTGGCCGAAACGGAGCTTATGGCCCCGCTTGATGCCGCCGCACGGGCAGAGGTTGAGGCGGCGGCGCGCACCGTGGCCACCGTAACCGCGCTGGTGCCTCTGGCGCTGGCCGATGTGGTGGCAGCCCTGACCGCCAACCTGCGGATGATCCGTTGCATTGCCGAGATTTACGGCGGCCGCGCCGGCACCTTTGGCAGTTGGCGGTTGGCGCGCACGGTGCTTGCGCATCTGGTCGCCACTGGCGCGGTGGCGGTTGGCGATGACATGATCGAGACCGTGGCGGGGGGAGGGCTGCTTGCCAAACTCTCGCGCCGCTTTGGCGAGGGCGTGGTGAACGGCGCGCTGACCGCCCGCGTCGGCATCGCCGCGATCGAGGTTTGCCGCCCGCTGCCCTTCACCGCGCTGCCCCGCCCCAAGGTGCGCGCGCTTGTGGGCCGCGCGCTGGCCGGGCTCTTTGGCACGCGCGAGAAGCCCGAGGAATAGCCCCGGCGACCTGCCGCTGGCGCGCAACTGCCGCGTCTTGCGCAGGAAATCTGCCGCTACGGCTCGACCGGGCAGGCCGCCGCCGCCTCTTTCAGCGCGCGCAGCGCTGCCTGCACCTTGGGCGTGCGGTGCAGATCGACATGGGTAACCAGCCACAGCGGCGCCGACCATTCCGGGCGCGGCCCCATCACCTCGACCAGCCCGGCCTGCCCCCGCGCCTCAAGCACGGGCAGAAAGCCAAGGCCCAACCCGGCCATGATCGCCGCCCGCTGCGCGTCGTTCTCGTTTGAGGCGAACACGACCGAATCGCGCGCCACCTTGGCTGCCAGCCAGCGGTGATAGGGCGCGCGCCCCTCGGGGGCCTCAGGGCCGACGAAGCGGTGCTGCGCAAGCGCGGCATCGTCGGCAGGTGCGCCATGCACCGCGATATAGGCAGGCGCTGCGTAAAGCGCGGTCTGCCGCTCGGTCAGGGGCTGCACCACATTGTCGGGCTCGGTCGGGCGCGCGCCCGCCCTTATCGCCACATGCGCCTCGCCATATTCCAGCCGGAACACGCGCGGATCGGTGATATAGCGCAGCCGCACGGCAGGGTGATCTGCCGCCAGCCGCGCCAGCGCGGGCATCACCATCGCCGAAAGGTTCGGGAGCGATGTGATGATCAACTCGCCCGAAACCTCTTCGCCGGCCCCGGCAATGCGCGCGCCAAGCTGCGCAAACTGGTCGTCGGTCGCCTGTGCCACCGCCAGCAGCAGCCGCCCCGCCTCGGTCGGCGTATAGCCGCGCGGGTGGCGCTGAAAGAGCCGCGCCCCCAGCCGCGTCTCCAGCGCATCGATATGGCGGATCACGGTGGCGTGGTGCACCCCGAGCACCTCGGCGGCCCCCGAGACCGTGCCCGCCCGCGCCACCTGATAGGCGGTGCGGATTTCATCCCAACTGTCAAAGCCCATTCTGTGCACCTGCAAACATGTCGCGCCAAGTCTGCGCGCCTGCGTTTGTCTGCGCAATACAGAACCGGCGCCGCAGCGCGCATTGGTTGACTCTGCCCCGATTAGCCATTAGTCAGCCGCAATTCCCGGAAGTGTTCCTTGCTTCCGGTCCCGTAGCCTATGGCAGGGATCGCCGTCAGTCAGCGCGTTGCGCCCACTGGCGCCCTTGGTCTTTGCCGCAGCCCCGGAGGGCGCGCGATGTTCGAGAACCTTTCCGAACGCCTTGGTGGGGTGTTCGACCGCCTGACCAAACAGGGCGCGCTGACCGATGCCGACGTGGCCACCGCGCTGCGCGAGGTGCGGGTCGCGCTGCTGGAGGCTGATGTTTCGCTGCCCGTCGCGCGCGACTTCATCAAGGCGGTTGAGGCCAAAGCCAAGGGGCAGGCGGTCACCAAATCGGTGACCCCCGGCCAGCAGGTCGTCAAGATTGTGCATGACGAGCTGATCCGCGTGCTGGCGGGCGATGGCACCCCCGACGCGCTGAAAATCGACAACCCGCCGGCGCCGATCCTGATGGTCGGCCTGCAAGGCTCGGGCAAGACCACCACCACCGCCAAGCTCGCGCGCCGCCTGAAAGAGCGTCAGGGCAAGCGCGTGCTGATGGCCTCGCTCGATGTCAACCGCCCGGCGGCGATGGAGCAGCTTGCCATTCTCGGCGCCCAGATCGGCGTCGATACGCTGCCGATCGTGCCGGGGCAAAAGCCGGTCGATATTGCTCGGCGGGCCAAGCAACAGGCCAGCCTTGGCGGCTATGATGTGTATTTGCTCGATACCGCGGGCCGGTTGCACATCGACGAAGCCCTGATGGCCGAGGTGCAGGCGGTGCGCGACGTGGCGCAACCGCGCGAAACCCTGCTGGTGGTCGATGGCCTGACCGGGCAAGACGCGGTGAATGTGGCGACCGAGTTTGATGGCAAGGTCGGCATCACTGGCGTCGTGCTGACGCGGATGGATGGCGACGGGCGCGGCGGTGCCGCGCTTTCGATGCGCGCCGTCACCGGCAAGCCGATCCGCTTTGTCGGCCTTGGCGAAAAGATGGACGCGCTCGAAACCTTTGAGGCGGACCGCATCGCGGGCCGCATTCTGGGCATGGGCGACATCGTGGCGCTGGTCGAAAAGGCGCAGGAAACCTTTGAGGCCGAGCAGGCCGAGCGCATGATGCGCCGCTTCCAGAAGGGTCTGTTCAACATGAACGACCTGCGCGGCCAGCTTGACCAGATGCTGAAGATGGGCGGCATGCAGGGTGTGATGGGCATGCTGCCGGGCATGGGCAAAATGGCCAAGGCGGCCGAGACCGCAGGCTTTGATGACCGCATGTTGCGCCGCCAGATCGCGCTGATCGGCTCGATGACCAAAAAGGAACGCGCCAACCCCGACCTGCTGCAAGCCAGCCGCAAAAAGCGCATCGCGGCGGGCGCGGGCCTGGATGTGGCCGAGCTGAACCGCCTGATGAAGATGCACCGGCAGATGGCTGATACCATGAAGAAGATGGGCAAGGGCGGCATGCTGAAACAGGCGATGAAGGGCATGATGGGCGGCAAGGGTCCAGGCGCCGGCATGCCCGACCTCAAGAACATGGACCCCGCACAACTGGAAGAGGCCGCGCGCGCGATGAAATCGGCAGGCGGTTTTGGTGGCGGCTTCCCCGGCGCCCCCGGCGGGCTGAAACTGCCGGGCGGCCTTTCCGGCCTTGGTCTGGGCAAAAAGAAATGATCGCGCTGACCGGCACCCCGGTTCTGCACACCGCGCGGCTGACGCTGCGGGTGCCGGCGCTGCGCGATTGGGATGCCTTCGCGGTGTTTCTGACATCTGATCGCGCTGCCCTCGTCGGCGGCCCGGTGACGCGCGAACGGGCATGGCGCGCCTTTGGCCACCTTGTCGGGCATTGGGTGCTGCGCGGCTATGGTATGTTCGCGGTGGCGCTGAAAGGCGCGGATGCAGCGATCGGCATGGCCGGCCCGTGGTTCCCCGAAAGCTGGCCCGAGCAGGAGATCGGCTGGAGCATGTGGTCTGCCGCAGCCGAGGGCAAGGGCTACGCCTATGAGGCCGCCGAGGCTGCGCGCACGCACGCCTTTGCAGCACTTGGCTGGCAAACCGCCGTCAGCTACATCGACCCCGCCAACACCCGCTCGATCGCACTTGCCCGCCGCCTTGGCGCGGTGCAAGACCCCGGCGCCGCCTACCCCGGCGAAGCGCCCTGCCTTGTGTTCCGTCACCCCCGGCCAGAGGCCCTCGCATGACCGATGATGTCACCCGCGCCGCTGAATTGCTGCAAGACCATCGCGCCAGCATTGACCGGCTTGATGCGATCCTCGTCTACACCCTTGCCGAGCGGTTCAAGCGCACGCAATCAGTCGGCAAGCTCAAGGCGCAGCACAATCTGCCGCCCTCTGACCCGAGCCGCGAGGCCGAACAGATCGCGCGGCTCGAAGAATTGGCGCGCGAGGCCGACCTCGACCCCGTATTTGCCAAGAAGTTCCTCACCTTCGTGATTTCCGAAGTGATCCGGCATCACGAGCAATACCAGAAATAGCGGCACGCACCGCGCCCAACCAACCCAAGGAGAACACTCAAATGTCGATGAAAATCCGTCTCGCCCGTGGCGGCTCCAACAAGCGCCCGTTCTATTCGATCGTGGCCACTGACAGCCGCATGCCGCGCGACGGCCGCTTTCTGGAAAAGCTGGGCACCTACAACCCGCTCTTGGCCAAAGACAGCGAAGACCGTGTGAAGCTCAACCTTGAACGCGCGCAATACTGGCTGGGGCAGGGCGCGCAGCCGACCGACCGCGTCGCGCGCTTTCTGGAAGCCGCCGGCGTGATCGCCAAGACCGTGCGCAACAACCCCAAGGCCGCCGTGCCGGGCAAGAAAGCCACCGCGCGCGCCGCCGAAAAGGCTGCAAAGGCCGAAAAACCGACCGAGTGACCGGCCCCACGACCCCGATACCGGGCCGGGCAGCATGTGCCCGGCCTTCGCCCTTCGTGAAAGCGCGGCGATGAGCAAACCTGAGTTGATCTGCGTTGGCGCCATCGCCGGCGCCTTTGGTGTGCAGGGCGAGGTGCGGCTGAAAAGCTTCTGCACCCGGCCCCAAGACATTGCGCGCTATGCACCGCTTTGCACCGAAGACCGGGCCCGCAGCTTTTCCGTCCGGCTGACGCGCCCGGTGGCGGGCGGCTATGGCGCCCGGCTGGGCGGCATTGCCACCAAGGAACAGGCCGACGCCCTGAAGGGCGTGACGCTCTGGGCCGAAAAATCAAAGCTGCCCTCGCTGCCCGATGACGAGTTCTACCATGCCGACCTGATCGGGCTGGAGGTGGTCGATACCGGCGGCGTGCGGCTCGGGCAGGTGCGCGCGGTGCACAACCACGGCGCTGGCGACATTCTCGAAGTGTTCGTGCCTGGCGCCCGCGCCGCGCTGCTGCTGCCTTTCACGCGCGCCGTGGTGCCCACCGTGGACCTGGCCGCAGGCCGCATCATTGCCGACCCGCCCGAGGAGGTCGAATGACCGACAAGGCGCCCCCGAAGACCCGCTCGCATGGCCGCATCGCCATTACCGCGTCGGCCACGCCGCGCGACCTGATGGCAGGCAGCGCCCGCCTGCACGGCGCCTGGACGGCGCGCGTCATCACACTGTTCCCCGATGCCTTCCCCGGCACCTTGGGCCTTTCGCTGACCGGCAAGGCGCTGGCCGAGGGGCTTTGGGCGCTTGAAACCATCGACTTGCGCCCCTTTGGCATCGGCAGACACCGCAATGTCGATGACAACCCGGCGGGCGGCGGCGCGGGCATGGTGCTGCGCGCCGATGTGGTGGGCGCAGCACTTGCGCAGGCCGCCGTTGGCACCCCGTCTGACCGCGCACGCTGGCCCGTCATCTACCTTTCCCCGCGTGGCAAACCCTTCACGCAAGACATGGCCCGCGCGTTTGCCCAGGCCGAGGGCGTGACCCTGCTTTGCGGCCGTTTTGAGGGGGTCGATCAGCGCGTGCTTGACCATTTCGGCGTGGAAGAGGTCAGCATCGGCGATTTTGTCCTGACCGGGGGCGAGATCGCTGCACAGGTCTTGATTGACGCGTCGGTCCGCCTTATACCCCGCGTGCTTGGGAATCAGGCGTCCACCGAAGAGGAATCCTTTTCGCACGGGCTTCTGGAGCACCCGCACTACACACGACCCACCGTCTGGGAAGGCCGCGAAATACCCGAACTGCTTCAATCCGGGCACCACGCGAAGATAGCCGACTGGCGGCGGACCATGGCCGAAAGGCTGACCAAGGAAAGACGACCTGACCTCTGGCGGGCGTTTTGTGCACAGCACGGAACGGACCCGGATGAAGACCGAGAGCTCTGAGGCCGCGCACACCTTCACGGGCCAAAACCGTGAGCATTTGAAAGGACCAGGCATGAACCTGATCGAACAACTCGAAGCCGAGCAGATTGCGGCGCTTGGCAAGACCATTCCCGACTTCAAGGCAGGCGACACTGTGCGCGTCGGTTACAAGGTGACCGAAGGCAGCCGTAGCCGCGTGCAGAACTACGAAGGCGTCTGCATCGCGCGCAAGGGCGGCGCCTCGCTGGCCGCCAGCTTTACCGTGCGCAAGATTTCGTTCGGCGAAGGCGTGGAACGCGTGTTCCCGCTCTATTCGACCAACATCGACAGCATCGAGGTTGTGCGCCGTGGCCGTGTCCGCCGCGCCAAGCTTTACTACCTGCGCGACCGTCGCGGCAAATCGGCGCGGATCGCCGAGGTCGCCAACTACAAACCCAAAGCCGAAGCCTGAGGAGCGGGACCATGAGAAAAGACATTCACCCCGGCTACCACTTCATCGACGTGAAGATGACCGACGGCACCGTATTTCGCACCCGCTCCACCTGGGGCAAGGAAGGCGAACAGATGTCGCTGGAAATCGACCCTCTGGTGCACCCGGCCTGGACCGGTGGCAACGCCCGCCTGATGGATACCGGCGGCCGCGTTACCAAGTTCAAAAACAAATATGCCGGCCTCGGGTTCTAGGCTGGTAGCGCTTTCGCAATTGAAGCGCACAAGATATAGTCAAGGCGCGCCCGCAACGGCGCGCCTTTTTGGTCTGACGCGGGGGCAGGGGTAGTGGCGCATATCATCGTCTTGGGCAATGAAAAGGGCGGCACCGGCAAATCGACCACCTGCATGCATGTGGCGACCGCGCTGGCGCGGATGGGGCACCGCGTTGGCGCGCTCGATCTTGACCTGCGCCAGCGCAGCTTTGCCCGCTACATCGAGAACCGCCGCGCATTTCTTGCGCGCGAGGGCCTCGGCCTGCCCAGCCCCGAATACCGCGACCTCCCCGAGATCGACGCAACCGCCCTCGGCCCCGCCGAGAACGTGTTCGACCATCGCCTTTCCGCCGCCGTTTCGGCGCTGGAAACCGAGGTTGATTTCATCGTGATCGACTGCCCCGGCAGCCATACCCGGCTTAGCCAGGTGGCGCACTCGCTGGCCGACACCTTGATCACGCCCTTGAACGACAGCTTCATTGATTTTGACCTTCTGGCCAGGATCGACCCCGAGACAAGCCGCGTCACCGGCCCTTCGATCTATTCCGAAATGGTCTGGGCTGCGCGGCAGCTACGCGCCCGCGCGGGCCTCAAGCCGATTGATTGGTTGGTGCTGCGCAACCGCCTTGGCGCGCAGCAGATGCACAACAAGAAAAAGGTTGGCGCCGCACTGGAACAGCTTTCCCGCCGCATCGGCTTTCGGGTTGCCCCCGGCTTTGCCGAGCGGGTGATCTTTCGCGAACTGTTCCCGCGCGGCCTGACCCTGCTTGATTTGCGCGAAGTGGGGGTGGAAACGCTCAACATTTCCAACGTCGCCGCCCGGCAGGAACTGCGCGAGTTGATGCAGGCGCTGAAACTGCCCGGCGTGACGGTCAATTTCTAGTCGCGCCGGATGATCCCGGTGATCGCCGCCAGCCCGAGCGCCGAGACAAACCAGCCTGCCATCGTCAGCACCCACCGCCCCCACCAAAGCCCGCGCCCCCATGGGCCGCGCGTGGTCGAGGGTGCTCAGGCAGTGGTCTGGCCCAGCGCCAGCACCGGGATCACCACATCGGCGGCGTAGCCATATGCGTTGAAGCTTTCCCAATCCATCCCCGGCGCGCCCTTGCCCGACCACGCCACGGCGGGGTTTGGCTGGCCGGGGTCATTGGCCAGCGCCACCCAGCCCTGCGAAACCAGAATGACATCGGAATTGGGCGCAAAACTGCCCTCGCGCCATGTTGCTTGGGCGGTAAAGGCGGCAATGGCGAACAGCACAATCAAAGCCAGAAAGGCGCGCTTGGGCTTGTGGCCATAGCCAATCAGCCAGCGCTGCAACTGGTCCCAAAGCCAGCGCAACAGGTTCAGACCATCCACAAAGGTGCTGCGCAGCGCCACGCCAATGTCGCCATTGGGCACCACCCGCGCCCGCTTGCGCGCGTGAAACCGTATCAGGCGGCCTTGTTCGGTCAATACATCGCGCGCCCCCGCCTCATGCCCCATCTCGCGCAGCACCCGCGCAAGCTGCACATAGGGCTGCGGGAAAAACTCACCCTTCCACACCGTGCCCCGCGCCAGCCATTCCAGCCGATGCCGCGCGTCGGTGAAGGCGCCCGTTATCCGGTCGTAGCTGAAGCCGTCGAGGATAACGCGGCCCCGCTCAGGCCAGCTTGAGAGATCATCCACAAGGTCACCAACATGCGCGGCGGTGAAATCGACCGCGCCGCTTGCCACGGTAACCCCGCGCCAGATCACGCCCCCCGTCACTTTCAGCCGTTGCATGTTCAGCGCGATGCCCTTCGCGTTCTCGAACCTGCCCCCCTCGCAGTCAAGCTGCCCGCCGATCTCGGCGCCGGAAAGGCTCACCTCGCCCGTGGCGTGGAACGGGGTTATTGAACGGGGCTCTATCGTCGCTCGCGCGCAGGAATACGCCCCCGGCGACCACCGCCCCTTGAGCGAAAAGGCCGGGCAGGGCACTTCCGGCGAGGTTCAGAACCTCAAACCGGGTTTGCAGGGCAGTAACCTTGCTGGCAAAGCGGCAGTTGAGTATTGCCGTTGCACCTTTGGCCACGGCGAAATCGAGCGCAAGCCTGCCCGTCACATGCCCCCCCATCAGGTTCACCCCGGCACTAGCCACGGCGCAGCTATCGCCACCGCCGAGGATCAGGAACCGCAGCAGATCGGCGCGGATGGCGCGGTCAGGCTCGGTCCCTCGGGGCGGCTGCCATCGCCCAGCACGCACGGCTCGCCCGCAACGCAGGCCGCCACCAATTGCGTTTCCGCTGCGTTCAGCGGTTCAAGCCCTGTCACATGTTCCATGCCGCTGCCCCGGCCTGCGTTTCAATGGCGCAACCCTGGGCCAGCCCGCGCCGCCGCGCAAGCCTTGCCTGTGGGCTCAAGGGCTTGCTCTGCCCGCGTTTTCGCCTAGAGTGGCGGTCTGAAAGCGTGCGGAGGGCAGACCATGCGCCTCGTTCTTTTTAGCCGCAAATCAGCGCTACTTTGGCTGGCCGAGGTCGGCGTCTATGGCGCCTTCATGGTGGCCCTGCTGCTCTTGATCCCGACCATCCCGAATGCCTTTTTCGGCGTCACCCTGACCACCTTTGTCGGGCTTGCCCTGATCGCCAGCATTCTCGTGCTGCGGCGCAGGGTTACGGCATTTCTCGTGGCAACAGGCGTTTTCGTGGCAATTGTGCTGCTGCTTGAGGAAGCGAACCGCCAAAAAGCCGCCGCCACCGATTTTCCGCTGATGGCCACCGATCTGAAGATGTTTCTTCTCAGTACCTCGGGCGTTCTCACTTCGATCGGGGCGCCGCCTTGGGTCTATGTCGCGATTCTGGTTTCTGCCGCCGCTTTGCTGGCCTATCTGGGCTGGTCGGCCTTTGTCGCGATCAAGACGCATGGCGTGGCGGGTTTTGCGCGGCGCACGGTGCGTTTCGCGCTCAAACTGCTGATCACGGTGCCGGTGCTCATTGCCCTCAACGGCGCTGTCGTGAAGAGGGTCTCATCCTATATCGACGCCCATTCTGCCACCCTTTCAATCTGGGAGCCTGACGGGTTGATCGAGCTTTCAGATCGCGTCGGGGTGCTCGGGTTTCTCAGTTATGGCCATTTCATAGAAACCGGCGAGCGCGAGAATTTTCTGACCTACATCCCCCTTGCCGAGCCGCCGCCGCGCGCCGCAATCCGCCGCTCGGCTGAAAAGTATGTTCGTGCCGATGCCTTGCATGCGGGTGTGCTGCCCAATGTCATCCTTGTGCACGCCGAGTCGACCTTTGACCCTAACGATGTGCTGAACCTTGCCACGCCGATTGAGAACAGTCTGTTCTACACCCATTACGGCGCCGAAGACCCGATGGTGCATGTGCGCGCGCCGATGTACGTCAATGTCGTCGGCGGTGGCAGTTGGGTGTCGGAGTTCGAGCTGGTTACGGGCATCGATTCTCGCCTGTTCGGTGTCGCTGGCCGCTTCACGCATGCCTCGCTCTCGCAATACACGCGGAACACCTTTCCACGCTACATGCGCGCGCGCGGGTATACGACTGCCATTTTCACAAACGTTGAAGGCGCCTTTTACAACTATGGCAACGGCTACCTGAACTACGGATACGAGCAGTTTTTGGGCGGCAACAGCATCGGCTATGGCGCACGCGACATCCCGATCATGCAGGCCGCTCTGGACTATCCGCTTGGCGACGCAGACACTCCCTTTTTCAAACATGTTCTGCTCGCCGAAAACCATGCGCCGCACTGGTGCAACCCGGAATATGCCGACGCCTACGAAGACGTAGCATTTGCAGGCGAAGCAACCGAGCTGATGGTTTGCGCGCTCAAGGAATACGCGCGCCAGGCCAAACTGACCGAACAAGCCGTTGCGATGGCACGGGACTATCTTGAAGCCGAAAAATCCAGAACCGGGCGTGACTATGTGTTGGCCGTCTATGGTGACCACCAGCCCTATTCCTTTACCGGCGGGGGCAGTGCCGAACACAATATGGGCCTCGATTTTTCAGCGGTGCGCGCCGATTTCAGCAAGCGCAAGACGATTCTCAAGATCCTGTCTTCGCTGCCCAGCCCGCTGGACTGCTGCGGCGAGGTGCCGGTTCCCGCGACCATGCTTCCGACCCTGATCAGCAGCTATGTGGCAACCTCGATCCCCGATCTCTATCTGCCCGAGAACCTCTACCAGTACGATCATTGCGGCCGCGACTGGATCGGCGAGATGATTGCGACCACCTTCTATGGCCGCGCCGACGCGGGCGATGACCGCACCTGTGGCCGTTTCGAAACGCTGGTTGCGGCCTACAAGGCCAGCGGCGTCATTCAGGATCTGGTCTCGGCCAAGGCCGCGACTGCCAGCGCCTCGGCTGTCGCGCCCGCGGGCGCCGCCGATTTTGCAGGGACCTGTCTGGACGCCGCAGGCAATTTGCAGATTGGCATCACGGCATCGGGCACTTGGTTTGGCGCGGCGCCAAGGTTTCGCGTGATGCTCGACGACATCTATCTGGGCGAGGTGGTGGTTGAAAACGCGCTTGAAAACGCCGACCGCGCGATCGAAAGCAGCGAAGTCGCGGCCAGTGCGGCGCAGTTCAGCTTTTCGGTGCCCATCACCGCCAGGCCCGAGACACTCTGGCTGTACTTCATCAATGACAATTGGGCCGGGCCTGATTTGCCGGGTGACACCGACCTTTGGATCAAATCTGTCACGATTTCAGATCGGCTGTTCGCCGCGCCCGAGCTGGAATTTGACGCGACCGGTTCCATGCGCGGAAACTATCTGGGCGAGTGGTTCCGCTTTGCCACCAACGGGCATCTGCTTGTCGATCTGCCCGACAGCTTGTGCAACTGACCGCAGGCCGTGCCAAACGGGGAGCACCCCTTTCCAAAACCTTAACGCCGTCTATAAAGTGATCTAAAAACAATATGATGACTTGCCTAACACGCGTGTTACGCAGCCCGCTGCTCACCTCTCGCCGGGGCGGGGCAGCGGGAAGGTTTCGCGGATCACCGCGTAATCCTGATAGCCAAGTCGTGTCATCAGCCCTGAGGCGGGAAGGGTAAAGCGGCCCTCGCGCAGGCAGTCAGGCGCGATATGAACTCCGGTGACCTCGCCGATGGCAAGGAAATTGGCGGCCCCCAACAGGGGCACGATCTGCACCAGCCGGCATTCGAGCGTCGCGGGCGCCTGCGCCACGCGGGGGCAATCTATGGTCACACAATCGGCCCGCTCCACCCGCGCCAGCGCAAATTCATCCACCCCTGCCGCCACCGTCGCCGAGGTCGCGTTCATCGCCGCCAGCATGTCACCGGAAACGATGTTGACGGCAAAGACCCCGGTTTCACGAATGTTCGCCATGCTGTCCTTGGTGCCCTCCCGGTCGGCCTTGGCCGAAGTTGAGGCAAAGACCACCTGTGGCGGCGTGTAGGCGACCGCGTTGAAAAAAGAATAAGGCGCGAGGTTGTCGCCCATGCTGCCCCGCGTGGAAATCCAGCCGATCGGGCGTGGTGCCACGATCGCGTTGAAAGGATTGTGCGGCAGGCCGTGGCCTTCAACGGGGCGATAGAACATCTCGGGCCTCATCGGGATTTGCCCCTGACAAGCGCGCATGTTACGCGCGATTTCAAGCAGATTCGGGAGAGGGCGGCGCGGGCATGTACCGGCTTGAGGAAGAGACCGAGGCAGACTGGTGGGAAGTCGAGGCGCTCTATGACCTCTGCTTTGCCCCCGGCCGCACGGCGCTGTCTTCCTACCGCCTGCGCGACGGCGTGCCGAAGGTAGCCGAACTGTGCCTGGTGCTGCGCGACGAGGGCGGCGTGCTGGCGGCGGTGATCCGTTACTGGCCGGTGCGGGTGGCGGGCAAGCCGGTGCTGCTGCTGGGGCCCATCGCCGTGCACCCGACGCGGCAGGGCGAGGGGCTGGGCGGCCTCTTGATGCTTGAAAGCCTTGCCGAGGCGCGCCGCCTTGGCTGGGAGAGGGTGCTGCTGGTGGGTGACGCGCCCTATTACGGTCGGTTCGGCTTTGCCAAACTTGACGGCGTGGTGATGCCGCCCCCGACCAACCCCGACCGCGTGCTGGGCCTTGCGCTGCAACCCGGCGCCTGGGACGGGGTGCGGGGCGAGGTGGTGCGGGCCGCGTGAAAAAGCGGGGGCCAGCCCCCGCGCCCCCGGAATATTTGAGCAATGAAGAAGCGCGGGGGGCTTGCGCGATGGCTGCCCTTTCAGCCCGGTCCACGCCCCCCTATATGCTGCGAACAGCATGGAGGATGCGATGACGGGTGCGAATACATCTGCGGGCGTGACGGTATTTCCCCCGCTGCACGATACCGAGGTGGCGGGCGCCCTGGATGCGCTTGCGCGGCGGCACAAGGGCGCGAGCGGGCTTGGCATGCAGGTGCTCGGCATGGTCGGCGGCAGCGCCGAGGCGCTCTTGGACAAGCTGCCCGCCTCGGTCAAGGACCGGCTCGACGGCGCCACCCAGACGGCCTTGGTAGGCGCCTTTGCGGCGGCCTCGAAATCGCGCGGGCTGGTGGCGGACCGGGCCGACTGGCTTAACACCGCGCTGGCAACCGCGATGGGCGCTGCGGGGGGCTTTGGCGGGCTGCCGGGGGCGCTGGCGGAGCTGCCGGTGACGGTGACGGTGCTGTTGCGCGCCATTCAGGGCATCGCTGCCGAACATGGCTTTGACCCCGCCGATGAGGCGGTACGGATGGACTGTATCGAGGTTTTCGCCACCGCCGGACCGATGCGCGTGGATGACGGCGCCGAGACCGGGTTTCTGGCCGCCCGGATGACGGTGACGGGGCAGAGCCTGAATGCGCTGATCGCCCGCGTGGCGCCGCGCCTTTCGGCGGTGCTGGGGCAAAAGCTCGCGGCGCAGGCGGCACCTGTGCTGGGCGCGGTGGCCGGAGCCGCGATCAACTATGCCTTCACCAGCTACTATCAGGAAATGGCGCGGGTGCATTTTGGCCTCAAGCGTCTGGCGCGCGAGCGGCGGCTGGATGAGGGAAATCTGCGCGAAGAACTGAGGGCGCGGATTACCGGAGCGTGACGGGAGCGCGACGGGCGGGCGCTGTTATTGGGGCAGGTCTGGGGAATGCCCCCGTGCCCGAATGCGCGAACAGAGCTGGGATGCCGCCGCAAGGCTTCCCGGCGTAAGGACGGCGCTGCGCCAAAGCCGATCTACATCAGCGCGCGGCGTGGTTTGTAATCGCTATCGGAGGATTGGTGGAGCCACGCGGGCACTCCACCACGATTTCAAGCCTTTGATAAGCGAAGATAATCAAGTGCGCTGTTATGGTGTTTGTCACACCGTTGTGTCACACCTTGAGGGCAAAGCTGTGTTGGCCGCAAGCGAATTATACAATCCTTGGATCAGCCGACATACAGGTCGCGCTGCATCCGCTTGAAGGCGTCTCGAATTGCCGCCAACTCACCTAGCTTTCCCTTGCCCTCTCCTACGGCTGCCGTATCGTGCTGTCAGAAACTGCCCGAGTTTGGGGGTCGCAAGTTCACTCTCTCCTCTGTCTTCGTAGGCTTTGAGGATGCTCAGCAGCAGGTCAGACATTTCACCGTCAAAGGTGTTCATGCGATGATCGCGCAAGTCTTGTGCTCGGTCGTGCCGGGTCTTGGGTGGGTGGGTGAACAGGACGTATGACAAGACGTCAAACAAGTCGCTCTTGGACGCATCAACCAACTGTCGGATGTCTTCGAGGCGGTCTGCGTCATAGCCGTGGTCTTCGAGCTGCTTGAGAAAGTGCGCCCGGTTGTCGGGGTCGCTCCATGCGGCGCGCAACTGATCTTCGTCGGCGATGATCGCTGAAAGGTCGCCGAACAACCGCGCAAGAAACTCGGTTGCGGAAATCGGCTTGCCGTCTGCACTCCAGTAGGTTGTCGATGCGATGAACCGGATCGAACGCGCCTTGCCGTCTGCCAGCTTCACCACGATCTTCTCGCGTGGCAGTTCGTCGTCACCGGGTTCGGGCGGTGGCACATCAGGTCCGGTGCCCGGTTCGGGTGGCGGTCGTGGCGGTCCCGGTGGTTCTGGAGCAATAGGCTCGCCGTCCCATTCGGGGTCTTTGAAGTTCTCGTGCGCCTTGGCTCTGTTGCACAAATCAGGTGATGGGTGTGGTTCCCCTTCCCCCGGACAGACTCATCCCACGGCTTCAGTCACGGGTATGCCAAGCGCGGTGAAGCCGTTCAGGACGGCAACGCGAACCTGGAACTCGGCAACCTGACGGTCGAAGTCGCGCGCCATGAGGCGTTGGCCCAGCAGTTTAACGCAGTGCATCTTTGTTTCGACGCGGCTCCGGCGGTGGTAGCCGGACCATCGTCGCCAGATGGTTCGACCGAAGCGGCGTGATGCGCGCAGGGCTTCGTTGCGCGCGATCGCTCCCGCGGTGTCGGGCTTCCATGGCTTGGCGTTCTTGCGCGGTGGGATGATCGCAGCGGCCCCCCTGGCGGCGATGGCGTCATGGCACTTACGCGTGTCGAAGGCACCATCGGCAGTGACGCTGCCGATCTCC
>JAHYIZ010000069.1 GCA_019429405.1 Paracoccaceae bacterium | reverse complement strand
GCATGCTGGTGTCTGTATTCTTCGTCATGGCGTGATCTCCTTGGCGGTTGCAGCCGCCGGTTGGGTGGGTTTGGTTCACCCGGAGATTGCGCCACCTTCAAATTTCCACCACCTTCGCGACACAACCGCTAACCGCGAGACGCAGGACAGCCTCAAGATGTTCAAGGACCGGGGCGACGTGCACGGCTTTACTCCGGTCGGCCAGCAAGACCTGCACGCGGAACTGCTCAAATCGGTGCCGAACCTGTCTACCTACGACCAAGCCGACGCAGTGGCACCGTGGGCATCGGTCAAGGACAGTCTGGGAAACGCGCTGCGCATCATCCGGCCCATTGTCGTGGTGGACGAGGGGCAGAAGGCCGTGTCCGACCTGGCCTTTCGCACACTCTACGACTTCAACCCGTCGTTCGTGCTGGAACTGACCGCGACGCCCAAGGACGTGGCCCCGAGCCGGACGAAAGAAGGCCGCTACGCGAACCTGCTGGTGGAGGTAACAGGGCGCGAGTTGGACGAGGAAGGCATGATCAAGATGCCGCTCAACCTCGACCCGCGACAGGGCACCGACTGGCACGCGACGCTCGATGTGGCCGTGGCGAAGCTGCGCGAGGTGCAGGCGGCGGCAGAAGCCTATCAGGCCGAGGGCGGCGACTACATCAGGCCGATCATGCTGGTGCAGGTCGAACGCACGGGCGACGATCAACGCGAAAGCGGGCACATTCACGCGCTCGACGCGCTGGACCGGCTGAAACAGCTTGGTTTTGACGAGGCCGAGGTTGCCATCAAGACCGCGCAGCGCAACGATCTGAACGACCCCGAAAACCAAGACCTGCTTTCGCCCACAAACCGTGTCCGCGTGATCGTCACCAAGCAGGCGTTGCAGGAGGGCTGGGATTGCCCGTTCGCTTATGTCCTGTGCTCGCTTGCCGCCAGCAGCGACCAGAACGCGATGACGCAGCTTGTGGGGCGCATCCTGCGCCAGCCCTACGCGCGCAAGTCCGAGGTTCCCTTACTGGACGAGGGGCACGTTATCACGCACCATGCGGGCACAGGCTTGGTGGTCAAGGCGATCAAGGACGGCTTGGAAAAGGACGGGCTGTCCGACCTCGTGCTGGTCATTGCTGGCACCGATGGCGGCGCAAGCAGCGGCGCGGTCGCGCGCCCCGTGCCGCGTCGGGACCGCTTCTCGAAGACCGAAATCTACCTGCCCATTGTGCTTTGGCTCGAAGGCACGGAAACCCGCGAACTCGACTACGACACCGACCTTCTCGCCGCGATTGACTGGAACGCCTTTGATCCAGCCCCCATCGCTGCCAGCCTGCCGGAAAACCCGACCGAGGCAACGGCGCAACTGCATCGCATCCGCTTGGGCGACGGCAAGGACAAGATCGTGAGCGAGGAAGGCGAGGCGCTTGCCGAAACGCTGACTTTCGACCCGGTATTCGCAACCCGCTCGATAGCGGACTTCGTGCCCAATGCCTTCATTGCGCGCTCGATCATCACGAGGCTGACCGTCGCGCTGCGGGCACGGGGCTACGACGATGCAAAGCAGGGCAGGCACGCCGGGCTGATTCTCAACGAACTGCGGCGCGGTCTGGATGCCGCCCGCAGCGCCAGCGCCGAAACCCTGTTCCGTGCCCATGTGGCTGCGGGCACGATCCAGTTTCGGCTGCGCGTTGACGGTCGCAACTGGCGGATGCCGTCTGAGGTCGAAACGACGCAGTCGCCCAGCGCCGCGCCGCTACTGAACGCCAAGCACGGCCCCTTGGAGCGCAGCCTGTTCGTGCCCGCCTATCGTGACGACTTTAACGGCGACGAGCGCAACGTCGCGGTGCATCTGGACGGCGCAGGCACGGTGCAATGGTGGCACCGCAACGTTGCCCGGCACCAATATGGCTTGCAGGGCTGGAAGCGCGGTCGGATTTACCCCGACTTCATCTTCGCGGCGCAGGGCGCCACGGGCAGAAAGCGGATCGTTGTGCTCGAAACCAAGGGCGACCAACTCGCCGGAAACCTCGACACGGCCTACAAGAGCGCCGTCATGTCCATTCTTTCGGACAACTTCGACTGGAACAAAACCGCCCCGGTTGGGGAAATGGAACTGGTCATGGATGACGGGGGCACGGTCCAGTGCAACCTCGTGTTGATGAGTGACATTCCGACCGAATTGCCGAAGCTGATAGGGTGAAGCGATGCCCGACGAGTTGCGCAAAAATGGTTGGGGCGGTCAGCCCGAATTGCGCACAATTGGGGTGGCTAGGCAGCGCCAATGATAGCGGCGGCGTGCGTTCAGGCACAGCGCTACAAAATTGTGTCCGGCGCGATGCGCCCGAGTCAGCAGTTAGATCAATAGGAGCCTTAGCATGAGGAATTGGCGCTCTTTGTTCTTCATAAATCGCTGGGTATTTCGTGGCTGGGTTTTGGTTACGGCAGCATGGTGGGCATTTATTCTTTTGGTTGGTGGCATTTTGGAAGGGGATTGGGAGGTGGTTTACTTGTTGGCGATGGTTCCGCTTGCCCTGCCCTTGGTTTCGGGCGCCGCGTTCTTGGTGCGCTGGGTGGATCGCGGGTTTCCAAAAACTTGACGTCCACCCTCGTTTGGTTTGACAGAACAGGCAAAAAGTTGGGGAGCGCTCCGATTTGTGCCGGTGGGGGATATGAGATAGCGGCACCCGGTCGGGT
>JAHYIZ010000006.1 GCA_019429405.1 Paracoccaceae bacterium | reverse complement strand
CTTGCCCAATGCCTTGCGGCCTTGGGCAATCGGGCCGGGCGAAGGTCCACCGGACCTTCGCGGGTCCGGCCCTCGGGCCATCTCCAATACGCGGCTCACAGACTCCGCCCCCCGCTCACCGCATCGTCAAGGGGTTAAGATCGCCTTAACGCGACACAGAAACCTAAGCAAAACCAATATGATACGGGCTATAACGCGCGTGTTACGCGGCCGCGTGGCGGCTTGACCCCCCGGCTTGGCCCTGCCACAATAGCCACCCTGAACCCCCGGAGACCGCCATGATCCTTTCCGTTCCCGACATGTCCTGCGGCCACTGCAAGGCCACCATCGAGGCCGCGCTGGCCGCCGTCGGCGCCCGCGCCAGCTTCGATATGCCGGCCCGGCAGGTCACCGTTTCGGGCCTGCCCGCCGCCACCCTCCTCGCCGCCCTCAAAGGAGCCGGCTACCCCGCCGAGGTGGTCGGCTGAGGGCCGCGCTGCCCCTCGCCGCGTCCCTTTTGCTCGCCGGGCCTGCGCAGGCCGGGCCGGTCGGCGATGCCTGCCTTGCGCTCACCTCTGCCCAGCCCGGAATCGTTCTGTGCGGCTGCCTGCAGTTCATCGCCGATCAGGATCTTGGCCGTGCCGATCAGCGCCGCGTCGCCGGTTTTTTTGCCGACCCCGACAAGGCCGAGGTCGCGCGCCGTTCCAGCCGCCCGCAAGACCGCGAATTCTGGCAGCGTTACAGCAGTTTTATCGTCAAGGCCGAGGCGCTCTGCCGAACGTGAAACGGGCGAGGCTTTCGCCCCGCCCGCCCGCGCTGTCCCTCATCTTGTTTATTTCAGCACGCCCGCCAGCATCAGCAACTGCGTGAACTGTTCGGCGCTCAGAACCTCGCGCCAGTGGTCGGTGCAGTCCGAGCGGAACATCACCAGCTTCGCCTCGTTGGCGCCGATCTTGTCGGCCAGCGCCTGACGGTCGGCCTTGGGCGCGCCCATCACGATCGCGGCGCGCAGCTCAGCCCGCAAGGCGACGGTTTCCGCCTCGACCACCAGCCGCTGGTTGGGCTTTTCGAGCCAGGCCTTGAGGTCGGCCCGCTGCGCTTCATTGAGGCCAAGCTTGTCGGCATTGTCGCGCACGAAGGGAGTCAGCATGATCACTGGCGCCGAAAGCCCGTTGCCCGCCGCGGCGGGTGCCGCCATGCCCATGCCACCCATCATGGCGCCCATCGGTGCCGCGCCACCCATCATGGCGCCGTGGTCCATACCAGCCATCGGTGCCGCGCCACCCATCATCGCGCCATGGTCCATGCCAGCCATCGGTGCCGCGCCACCCATCATCGCGCCATGGTCCATGCCAGCCATCGGTGCCGCGCCGCTCGCAGGCGCGTCGCGTTCGAGATCGACCGGGATCTGCACCAGCACGTCGCCCGCCTTGGCGAATTTCAGGGTTACTTCCACGACATCGCCGTGCTTGAGCGGGTTCTTGAGGCCGAGGAACATGACATGGTCTGCCCCGCGCTTAAGCGCATGCGTGCCGCCCGCCGGAATTGCCCAGCCTTCGGGCACTTCGACCATCTGCATCACGCCTGCGGCGTCGGCGATATGGGTGTGCAGCTCGGTCTTTTCCGAGATTGCCGAGGATGCCGACAGCAGATGGTCGGCTTCAGTGCCCGTGTTCTCGATGATGAAGAAGGCGCCGCCCGAAACCGAAGTGGGCGTTGAAACACGCGCATAGGCGTCGGAGATGATGATTGTGTCTGCCGCATAGGCAGGCAGCGCAAACACGACGGCGGCAGCCGTCAGAAACGATTTCAGGAAGCTCATGGTTTGGTCCTTGATTGGTGAGATATCTGTCTGGCGAAGATCAGACAGTCACCGGCGGACCTCTGGCACGCGCCACGGCGAGAGACCGCGAATGCAGCAGACGGGGTTCGACGAGGATCAGATCGCTAACCCGCCCGGCGGGGCGTTCCACGCTTGGTGGCGCATGCGCCACGGCGGCCATCAGGCCAAGCGCCATGTCCGGGCAAATTTGGACCTCGCTTACCGGGTTGCCGTTGTGGTCAACCTTGATGGTGGTGAGGCCATAGCCCGAACAAATGACAAACTCACCCGCAACGCGGGCGTGACCACGCGCGACCGCCATTGTCATGCTTGTCACTGCCAAAAGCAGTGCCAGCAAGATCGCGGAAATGCTGCGTGGCGAGCGGGTCATCATGCGTACACTCCTAACGCATCTCTTGCGCCGCGCTGCAGTGACAAACTGGCGCAGTCAGGCGTTATCACGCAAATGCGATCACCGGCGCGGGGGGCAAGCGCAAGAAAACGGGCGGGGAATGTACCCCGCCCGCATGTATCTGCGCGACCTGGTGGCGCGGTCTGTTACTTGACCACCGCCTCGACCGGCACATCGCCCGCGGTCGCGAACTTCAGTGTGACCATTACCTTTTCACCGGGTTTCAGCGGCGACGCAAGGTTGAGAAGCGCTACCTGGTAGCCCCCCGGCGCGAGGATGAAACCGCCCGTGTTCATGATCTCTTTGCCTTGCGGCTGCGGCACCAGCTGCGGCATGCCCTTGGCGTCAGAAATGGTCGCCAGCAGTTCCGAGGCGCCCGCGATATCGCTGGTAGCGCCCAGCAGGGTATCGAGCGCCTTGCCGTTATTCAGGATCACCATGTAAAGCCCGGCGGCGTTTTCAACACCGGCGAGGGGCGTAAGGTAGGCGTCGCGCACGACCAGATCCTGCGCCAAGGCGGGAAGTGCGAAGGATACGACACCGGCTGCGATCAGATAGGAGAACGATTTCATCTTGAAGCTCCTTTCGGGGTAGCATTCCAAATGGCCTGCGCGCGAACCTATACGCTGCCGTGGCGCGCGCGGCCCGGCAGCCGTCGATGCCTGGCCGCCGCCCCACCCGTTTCGCAGACACCTGACATCGGAAACCGCAGGGCGGAAACCCCACCCTTCCGGTCGCGCTGATTTTCAGTGCCGGGAAATGTCGGGCCGAGGTTCGGAATGGCCATACATCATATTTTGAATATACATCTTTGGGGCCGCGATAGGGGTGCGACAAACTGTGCATCAAGGCCTGGATCACGCAAATGGGATCGCCGCAAACGAACCGGGCGGAGCTTTCGCCCCGCCCGTTTTCTTGCAACGTTTCGGTGTCTTACGGCTTGGCTGGCGCCATCGGCATGTTGCCCATCGGCATGGCGCCAACTGCGGGGGCAACCCCGTAGGGGATCTGCACCACTACGTCGCCCGCCTTTTCAAATTTCAGCGTCAGCGTGACAATATCACCGATATTCAGCGGCGATTTGATGCCCATGAACATCACATGGTCTGACCCGCGCGCCAGCGCATGCGTGCCGCCCGCAGGGATCACCCATCCTTCGGGCACATGCACCATCTGCATGATGCCGCTCGCGTCGGCGATATGGGTGTGCAGCTGGGTCATGTCGGCGATGTCCGAGGCGGCATCGGCAAGGCGGTCATCGCCGGGCCCGGTATTTTCGATTACGAAGAAGGCGGCGCCCGACCCCATCGCCATCGGAGAGGCGATCATATAGGGGTTCACGATGCGGATTTCGGCACCGGCGGGCAGGGCAAAAGCGACGGCGCTGGCCGCCAGAATGGCTTTGAGAGCGTACATGGAAGGTATCCTTGCAAGGGTTGATCTGGGTTTGGTCGCGTCAGATCAGCCTCGGTGGACCCCTCGCATGCGGTTCAACCGGTATCCACGACTCGGGCAGGCGGGCTTCGACGAGGATCAGATCGCTGACCCGCCCCTCGGGCCGTTCGATAACCAGCGGCGCGCCTTCATGTGCGCTGAACAATGCCAGCGCCATGTCGGGGCAGATATGCACTGTGCTGACCGGGTTGCCCGCAGCATCAACGGTGATTGCGGTCAGCCCATAGCCTGAGCAAATGACAATCTCGCCCGCAACGCGGGTCTGGCCGCGCGCGACCGCCATCGTCACGCTGCTGGCGCCAAGTACCAGCACTAACAGGACCGTGAGATATCTGCGCGCTGCGCTACACATCATGCATTGAGGATGTGCCTTTGGTGGCGCCGGTAAAAGTGACAGCGTGTCGCAGGTGCCCCACGTTTGCGTGATGAAAACGCAAAAGGCCCCGCCATATCAGGCGGGGCCTTGGCAAGGTAATCGGGCCAGATCAGGCGGTGGCTTGCGCCTTGCTGATTGCCTTCTTGATTTTCTGCGCGTTCACCGAAAGCACTTCGTCCTTGGCCTTGGCGAGGTAGGCATCAAGCCCGCCACGGTGATCGACCGAGCGCAGCCCGGCGGCCGAAATGCGCAACTTGAACGACTGCCCGAGCACGTCCGACATCAGCGTGACATCGTTGAGGTTGGGCAGAAAGCGGCGGCGCGAGCGGTTGTTCGCGTGGCTTACGGTGTTGCCCGACATCGGGCCTTTGCCGGTCAGTTCGCAGACGCGCGACATGGCGTATTCCTTCGTTTCATCGGGCCGCAAGCGCGGCATCCATACAACCAATGGGCGCCGCCTCGGCAGCACCCGAATTCCGTTGCGGCTGGATACGGGGTCCGGCGGGCGGCGTCAAGCGATTCATCGCCGCGTCGGGTGCGGGTCTGGCAGCCCGGTTTGTTGCCCGCAAGGGCCGATCACAACGCCGTGCATTTGATCTCGCGCAAGGACGTGATTTGCCGCGCGCTGACATGCCGCTGATACTGCGCGGCGTCAATGCCGCGCTTCAAGCCTTGGCCGCGGGCACGCGAACCGGGTCACGGGCAACCAGAGGATCACAAGAATGCTGAAGAAACTGACACTATATCTTGCGCTGGCCATCGCCGCGCTATGGGGCGCACTGGCACCCGCGCTGGCGCAGGGCCTGCCCGGCCCATTGGCAAGTGCGGCATGGCTGCGTGCCAACATCGACCGCCCCGATCTGGTGGTGATCGATATTCGCGGCAGGACCGCAAATGACGATTTCGCCGCAGGCCATGTGCCCGGCGCGGTGTTCAGCGCCTACCCCGGCGAATGGCGCGGCAAGGGCGACATCGCGGGTGCCGTACCCGAGACCGCAGACCTGCAGGCCACGATTGCGGCGCTTGGCGTCAACACCGACAGCCTTGTGGTGATCGTTCCCGCAGGCACCAACTCGACCGAGTTCGGTGGCGCCGCGCGGCTTTATTGGAGCTTCAAATATACGGGCCATGATGGCGTGGCGATCCTCGATGGGGGCTGGCCCGCTTGGGTGGCCGATGCCGCGAACCCGGTGGCAACGGGCGTGGCCGAGGTTGTAGCCGGCAATTTCACCGCCGAGCTTCGCCCAGAGCTTCTTGCCACCACCGAACAGGTCGAGGCGGCGCTGGCGGCGGGGATACCGCTGATTGATGCGCGCCCGGCCGAACAATACGCGGGCGCCAAGAAGGCCGGGGCCGCCAAGCGCGCGGGCCACATTCCCGGCGCGGCGAGCCTGGACAGCGATCTCTTCTACGATGCCGCGAGCAACCGCATCAAGCCGCTCGACGATCTGCGCGCGCTGGTGCCGGTGGCGCTTGGAGGCGATACCGGGGTGCAGGCGATCACCTACTGCAATGCCGGGCACTGGTCGGCGACCGACTGGTTCGTGCTGCACGAATTGCTGGGGTACCAGAACCTTGCGCTATACGTCGATTCAATGATCGGCTGGACGCAAGACGAGGCGCGCCCGGTGGCGACGAACTGAAAATGCCCCCGCGCCTGCGCCCTCAGGGCTTGGGCACGGGCGCGGCTTCCTCGATCATCGGGTTGTCGGAAAGCATGTCGCCCAAGCCGATTTCGATCAGCGCATCGGCCAACGTGCGCGGGTTGGTGATGTCGGCGTCGTAGATGACCACGACTTTCTGTTCCTTGAACGAAACGTCGACCGAAATCACCCCCGGCTGGCGCTTGAGCACGATCTCGAACAGTTGCGGGTCCGAGACCGGGCAGGTCAGGTCTGCCGAGATCGTCACCTGCCGGGGCTCTGCCTGCACGGCGCCCGCAAAGGCCACAAGCGCAGCTGCGGCGAACAGTGTCTGCATTGGCTTCATGAATGGCTCCCAAGCGGCGCACAGCGACCGTCGCGCCTGCATTGCACAGATAGACGCCAGCCCCGCGCGTGCCAAGGGCGCGTTTGCCACACCGGCGCGGGCAATTCGCCGCGCCCCGCACTGCGCCCCGCAGGCGCGGTTGCGGGTGCGCGAGGAATGTGGCAAGAGTCCCGCAGGCTTAATTCAGACCGAAGAGTTCACCGATGCATGACTTCGTGACCCGCCGCACCATGATGGTCGACAGCCAGATCCGCCCGAACGACGTGACGAAATTTCCGGTCATCGAGGCCATGCTGACGGTGCCGCGAGAAGACTTTGTGCCCGCCGCGCGCCGCGAAACGGCGTATGTCGGCGACGATATTGTGATCGCGCCCGGCAGGGTCATGCTTGAGCCGCGGACACTGGCAAAAATGCTCGACACACTTGATGTGCAGCCCGGCGATCTGGTGCTAGATCTGGCTTGCGGCACCGGCTACGGCGCCGCGCTGATTTCGCGCATGGCCGAGGCGGTGGTGGCGCTCGATAGCGCCGAATTCACCGATGCGGCGCAGGCGGCGCTGGCCAGCGTGGGGGCCGACAATTCCGTAGTGGTAAGCGGCTCGCTGACCGAGGGGGCGCCCAAGCATGGGCCTTACGACGCGATCCTGATTGAGGGTGCAATCGAAGCGCTTCCCGAGGCGATTGCCGCCCAACTGCGCGAAGGTGGCCGCATTGTCTGCCTGTTCCGCGAAGGGGCGCTGGGCGTGGCGCGGATTGGCCGCAAGATTGACGGCATCATCACCTGGCGCCACGCGTTCAACGCAACAGCGCCGGTGTTGCCGGGCTTCGTGGCCGAAAAGGGCTTTGCGCTGTGATGTAAGACTGCGATGCCTGCGCTGCAGTCAATGGGCGCTGACGGCATGTGATCGGGGACGGCGGTTTTAGAGGGATGGCACGTATGAAGCGCAGCATATTTGGGTCTTTCGTTCGGGCAGGCGCGGTTGCCGCCATGGCGTTGATGGCGCCAATGGCCGGGGCGCAGACCCTCGCCGATGCGCTGGTCGCCGCCTACCGCAACTCAAACCTGCTTGAACAGAATCGCGCCACGCTGCGCGCCGCCGATGAAGATGTGGCAAGCGCGGTATCGTCGCTGCGCCCGGTGCTGAGCTGGACCGCCTCGACCTCGTACCGCAACAACTCGGGCAACGACACCACCAGCATCGCGCTGGACCTTGCCGCGCAGATGACGCTTTACGATTTTGGTCGCAGCAAGATCGGCATCGAGATTGCCAAGGAATCGGTGCTCGCCACCCGCGAGGCGCTTGTGGCGGTGGAACAGGATGTGCTGCTGGCGGCGGTGCGGGCCTACACCGGCGTAAAAAGCGCCACAGAAAACGTCACGATCAGCCGCAATTCGGTGCGGGTGATCGGCGAGGCGTTGCGCGCCGCCAATGACCGTTTCGCGGTGGGCGAGGTGACGCGCACCGATGTTGCGCTGGCCGAGGCGCGGCTGGCGGCGGCGACCGCCGGGCTGGCGGCAACCGAAGGCCAGCTGGCGGCGGCACGCGAAAGCTACAAGGTGGCCACCGGTACCTACCCTGGCGCCATCAATGGCCTGCCGTCCGCCCCGGCGATGCCGAAAACGCTGGCCGAGGCCACTGCAACGGCGCAGCGCCAGCACCCCTCGATCCGGCAGGCGCAGCGGCTGGTGACGGTGGCCGAACTTGCCGTGCAGGCCGCCGCGGTCGAGCGGTTGCCGACGGTGCGCGGCTCGGCCTCGGTCGGGGTTTCGGACAGCTCGCAACAGGGCAGTGGCGAGAGCCTATCGCTCGGCGTGACGATGTCGCAGACGCTCTATTCCGGCGGCAGGCTGCCCGCCGCGCATCGCAAGGCGCTCGCCAGCCGCGACCGCGCAACCGCCGGGCTTTTGCAGACCAGCCGCGTCATCGGGCAGAATGTCGCCGTTTCATGGGCGAATATTGAGGTGGCCCGTGCTCAGATCCGCTCGATCGAGCAGCAGATTGCGGCGGCTACGGTGGCCTATAACGGTGTGCGCGAAGAGGCGACGCTGGGCGCCCGCACCACGCTTGATGTGCTGAACGCCGAGCAGGAACTGCTGAGCGCGCAGGCCGACAAGATCGACGCCGAGGCCAATTATCAGGTAGCACTCTATTCACTTTTGTCGTCTATGGGTCTCCTGACGGTTAACCACCTGAACCTTGGGATCCCGACCTACGATCCGGCCGCATACTACAACGCTGTGCAAAACGCGCCGCATACCTCTGTTCAGGGCGAAAGCCTTGACCGCGTGCTGCGCGCCATCGGCAAGAACTGAGGCCGGGCAGGGGTTCGTTGTCTTGACCGTGCTGCACAGCTAGACTTGTGCAGGAAACGGATTGTGCCGGAGGCCTTCATGTCTGACCAGCGGAACCCTGTCGAAATCGAGGATGTTCTTTCGTCGATCCGGCGTCTTGTGTCGCAAGATGGTCAGGCACCGCGCCGGACCGGGCTTTTCCGCGCCGCCGAAGCGCACGCGCCTGCGCCGCCCGCCACCGAAACAAAACCCGAGGTGCCTGATACGCTGGTGTTGACGCCAGCGCTGCGCGTGGTTGCTGCCCCTTCTGGCGCGCAGCCTGCTGCCCAGGCGCCCGACCTGCAGCCTGATGAAATTGCCCCCGATTTGCTTGCCGATGCCGTCCCCGACACGCTTGATGGCAGCGCGGGCGGTTGGCCCAGCGATGCCGCTTTCTCCTCCGACGCTGGGCAAGACGGGGCGCTGTCGCTTGATGTGGTACCGCAAGACGCACCGGCGCCTGCCGCAGAAGGCCCAGAGGTTGAAGGCGCCGCCCTGGTATTCGATCCCGGCTGGCCGATGCCGGTGCCCCCCGCACCTGACCTGGCCGCCCCCGACCTGACCGACGAGATCTCGCGCCTCGAAAACACCATCGCCGAGCTGGAAGCGGCAGTGGCCGCCAGCGACGAAACATTTGAACCGGAGCAGGGCGACCCCTTCGCTCTTTCCGGGCAGGCGGCCGGGCTTGCCGCCGCGTTTGACGTTGACGAACCCGCCGCTGTCGAACCCAGCCCGTATGGCACCGACACGCCGGATCTTACCGACCCGCACGCAGGCGCGCCTGCTGCCGGGGCGGAAATCGTGGCCCCCGATGCGCCAGAATTTGTGCCGCCGGAGCCTGAACCGGCTTCCGGTTCGGCCGCCGAGGCGGTCGAATGGGTCGATCCTATTGACCCGCGCGAGGCCGAACTGACCGCTTCGGATTGGGCGGACGAAGCGGCGGCACCCGACGAATCACTCGCCGAACCCACGGCGGCGCGACGTTTGCACCTTGCCGATGCCCAGTCCGCCGCACCGCAGCTTGTTTCTCCGCCGTCAAGCTATGTGCAGATGCAGGACGTGGCCGAGCAGGAATTGCTCGACGCGGACGATGCCGTTGACTCCGACCTGCTTGGCTCTGGCGAGGACACGCTGATCGACGAAGAGTCGCTTCGTGCGCTGGTCTCCGAGATCATCCGTGAAGAATTGCAGGGCACGCTCGGCGAACGCATTACCCGCAGCGTGCGCAAACTGGTGCGGCGTGAAATCGCACGGGCCCTCGCAGGGCGCGACCTGCAATAGAGCGCCGCCCGCTCGCGTGGCCGAACCAAAACCCGTGTGGCAGATGGGCCGTCGCGCAAACGAAAACCGCGCCCGAGGGGCGCGGCATGCGGTGTGCAGAAAACGCAGATCTCAGGCGGCTTCAGCCTCTTCGGCGGCCATGCGCCGCTCGCTTTCTTCGCGCGACAGCGCAACCGAGGTGCGCACGCCCTTGGAAACGAACGCCATCAGCCCCTTCACCACCCGCTCGTTCGGGTCGATGCCGGCACAGGAAAGCACCTCGCGGCCATCGCGCGACCGCGCCCAACGGGCGATCTGCTCGGGGCCATTGCCATATTTCTTGTCGTCAGAAATGGCGTCATCCAGCGCGGCCAACACAACAGCGGCAAAAAGTTTGCGCGAGCGCTGGCCCTGTTCGTAGTTGAATGCGGAGCCGTCAACGAAATCGCGCATTATGACATCCTTTTTATTGCTCTTGTGTTCCCGGGCGTAGCGGCCAAATATGGCTGTTCTGCCGCGATTCGATATGGCCCACATAACATGCCAGTCATGCGTTTGGCGCATATCTTTCGGTCGAATGCCACAGGATTTGGTCGGGTTGCCAGTAGGCAACGCGATCTATATAGGTGCCCGGCAGCGCAGATCAACCTTTTATATGAGTCATGAGATGGCCAAAATCAACGGCAACGAAATCCGCCCCGGCAACATCCTCGAACACGATGGCGGGCTTTGGGCTGCCGTCAAGGTCAACCACGTCAAACCCGGCAAGGGCGGCGCCTTTGCGCAGGTCGAGCTGAAGAACCTGCGCGACGGGCGCAAGCTCAATGAACGGTTCCGCTCGGAAGACAAGGTCGATCAGGTGTCGCTGGATTTCAAGGAACAGCAGTTTCTCTATGAAACCGATGGCAAGCTGGTGTTCATGGACGCCGAAACCTATGAGCAGATCGAACTTGATGCCGAGTTGCTGGGTGACCGCCGCCCCTTTTTGCAAGACGGCATGACCGCCCAGATCCAGTATTACGGCGACGAGGCGCTGACCGTGTCACTGCCGCAAAAGGTGCGCTGCCGCGTGGTCGAGACCGAGCCTGTGCAAAAAGGCCAGACCGCCGCCAACAGCTTCAAGCCGGCCATTCTCGACAACGGTGTGCGGATCATGATTCCTCCGTTCATCGGGCCGGATGAAGACATCATCGTGCACACCGAACTGATGGAATATTCCGAGCGCGCCTGAGGCCAGTAGGGCTGGCGCCGGTCACTCTGGCGCCAGCCGCGTCGCGCCCGCCTGCATGTCACCCACCGCACGGTCAAAGCGCACCAAGGCCAGCGCCCGCCCGCCGCTTTGGGTGCCAAGCGTGCCCACCTCGCGCCCGTCAGCGCTAATCGGGGTGCCGATTGGTGCCGTGCCGTCGATGCGCAGGCGTACCAGCCCCTTTTTCAGCTCGGTCTTGTGCTTCATCCGGGCAGTGACTTCCTGCCCGACATAGCAGCCCTTGCGAAAATCGACGCCGTTGAGGCGTTCGAACCCGGCTTCGAGAATGTAGCTTTCCCCGGCGATAAGCTCGGCCCCGGCCTCGGGGATCAGGTGTTCAACGCGAATTGCGTCCCAATCGGTGCCGTCATCCCCCGCCTCTGGCCCATAAAGCCGCCAGCCCATCGCCGGGTGGCGCGGGTCGGGCAGGGCGCCTGCCGGGGCGGGGCCGGTGCCGCGCATCAGCCGAAGCGGTGATGGCGTGATCGCCACATCAGCGCGCAGGCGGTAAAGGGCGAGGCGGCGGGCGAGGTCATCCGAGCCTTCCACCGCCGTATCAAGCAGGATCTTCTCGCCCGCCTCGGTCAAAAAGAAATCGGCCAGAAACTTGCCCTGAGGCGTCAGAAGTGCAGCATAGACCGGCCCCTGCGTCAGCTTGCGCAGGTCATTGCTGACCAGCCCTTGCAGAAAGTGCACCCGGTCAGCGCCTGATATTTCAAAGATTTGCCGCGCGCTCATTCCGCCCCCCTTGCTGCTGGCCCCAACATGGCACGGCCAGCGCGTGCCGCCAATTGACCTAATCCGGGGCGCGGCTTACGCAAGGGGCCACAGACACAGGAGACACCGATGAGCCTTTCGCAGGGCCGCCCCTACCTTGCCATTCCCGGCCCCTCGACCATGCCCGACCGGGTGCTGGCCGCGATGCACCGCCCGGCGCCCAATATCTATGCGGGCGAGCTGGTTGATATGGTGGCCACGCTCTGGCCCGACCTGCGCAGGCTGGCGCTTAGTTCCGGCCATGTTGCGCTTTACATCGCCAACGGCCACGGCGCCTGGGAAGCGGCCAACGCCAACCTCTTTTCGCGCGGCGACCGGGCGCTGGTGCTGGCGACCGGGCGGTTTGGCCTCGGCTGGGCCGAGCACGCCCGCGCGATGGGGGTCGAGGTCGAGATGATCGACTTTGGCAAATCGGCCGCCGCCGACCCGAACCGGCTTGAGGCCGCCTTGCGCGCCGACACCGGGCAGCGGATCAAGGCGGTTCTGGTGACGCATGTCGATACCTCGAGTTCGGTGAAGAACGACATTCTGGCGCTGCGCGCCGCCATCGACGCGGCCGGGCACCCGGCGCTGTTGGCGGTCGATTGCATCGCCTCGCTTGGGTGTGATGAATTTCGCATGGATGATTGGGGTGTCGATGTGATGGTCGCGGCCTCTCAAAAAGGGGTGATGGTGCCGCCGGGGCTGGGGTTCGTGTATTTCAACGACCGGGCCTTGCGGGCAGGGCGGCGCGCCGACCTTGCCACGCCCTATTGGCGGTGGGAGCCGCGCGCGCTTGGCACCGAGTTCTACCAGCATTTCGGCGGCACCGCGCCCACACATCACCTGTTTGGCCTGCGCGAGTCGTTGACGATGATTCTCGAAGAGGAGGGGCTGCCCCACGTCTGGGCGCGCCACGCCACGCTGGCGCGCGCGGTCTGGGCGGCGTTTGACGCCTGGGGGCAGGGCGGTGATATTGCGCTTAACGTGGCGGATCCGGCGCGGCGGGGGCATGCGGTCACCGCAGCGCGGATCGGCGGCGGCGGTGCGGCGCGGTTGCGGGCGTGGTGCGAGGCCGAGGCCGGGGTAACGCTGGGCATCGGGCTTGGCATGGCCGCACCGTCAGAGCCCAACTACGGCGATTTCCTGCGGGTGGCGCATATGGGCCATGTGAACGCCCATATGACACTTGGGGCGCTAGCCGTGATGGAGGCGGGGCTTCAGGCTTTGGGGCTGGCGCATGGGCCGGGGGCGCTGGCGGCGGCAACGGCTGTGGTGGCGTCGGCATAGGGGGGCGCTGCCCCCCTCGGCCCGTTCCGGGCCTCACCCCTTGGGGTATTTGGGCGTTGAAGATGTCGGTCAGCCACGGGCGGCGGCAAGGGCGCCGGGTAGCGCCTCGGCGAAAGCCTCAAGCTCGGGCGCCGGGCCGCAGCTGACGCGGATGCAGCGGTCATGGGGCGCTACGAACGGCATGCGCACGAAGATGCCCGCCTCGGTCAGCGCGGCAAGCACGCGGCGGGCAAAGGCGCCATCCTCGCCGCAATCGATAGTGACAAAGTTGGTGGCCGAGGGCAGCGGGGCAAGCCCGTGCATGCGCGCCGTGCGCGCAAGGGTTTCACGCGCGGTGGCGACTTGCGATTGGACATGCGCGAGCCAGTTCTGGTCGGCGAGCGCGGCGAGCGCGCCGGCCTGGCTGATCCGGCACATGCCGAAATGGTTGCGAATCTTGTTGAAGGCCGAAATCAGGCCGGGCGCGCCGATCGCGTAGCCCACCCGCGCCCCTGCCATGCCGTAGCCCTTGGAGAAGGTGCGCAGCCGTATCACCCTTGGGTCGGCGGGGTCGATCTGCGCGGCAGTGCCAGCGGGCGCGAGGTCGATGTAGGCCTCGTCTAGCACCATCAGGCAGCCATCGGGCACCGCCGCGACCATCTGCGCGATGCGCTGGCCGGGGTGGTGGCTGCCCATCGGGTTATCAGGGTTGGCGATGTAGAGCAGTTTCGCGCCGGTGCCCGCGGCGGCGGCAACCAGCGCCCAGGGGTCTTCATGGTCGCCCGCGTAGGGCACCTTGTGCAGCACGCCGCCATAGCCCGCGACATGGAAATTGAAGGTAGGGTAGGCGCCATCCGAGGTGACGACCGCATCGCCCAGGGCCACGGTCAGGCGCACGAGGTAGCCCAGCAGGCCGTCAATACCCTCGCCCACCACGATGTTTTCCATGCCGCAGCCGTGGTGCGCGGCCAGCGCCGCGCGTAGGTCATGGTTTTCCGGGTCGCCATACATCCAGCATTCGGCGGCGGCGGCGCTCATCGCCTCAATGGCGCGCGGCGAGGGGCCAAAGCCGTTTTCGTTGGCGCCAAGTCGGGCGGCAAAGGTGCTGCCTCGCGCGCGTTCCTGGGTTTCGGGGCCGACGAAGGGCACCGACGCGGGCAGGCTGGCGGCAAGCGGTGTGAAGCGGGGTCCGGTCATGGCCTAAGGGGTAGCACAAATTGGCGGCCCCGCAAGGGGCGGGGGTGCCGTGGCGTCGCAGGCGCCTGCGCGCGCTGGCGCGGGCGCTGCCCGCGGGGCATACTCGGGGTGATTTGAAGGAGGTGCCGATGAGCCGCGTTTTGCTGACCATGCAGGGCCATGTCGCCCATGTGCAACTGAACCGCCCCGAAAAGCTGAATGCGGTCGATATGGAAATGATCGACGAGGTGGTCGCGGTGGGCGAGCTGCTGGCGGGGCAGCAAGACCTGCGCGCAGTGGTGCTTTCGGGTGCGGGCAAGGCGTTTTGCGCGGGGTTGGATCTGGCGGCCTTTGGCGCCTTGGCCGCGGGTGACCCCAAAGCGCTGATCCTGCCGCGCACGCATGGGGTGGCAAACCGGTTTCAGCAGTTTGCACTGGTCTGGCAGCAGGTGCCGGTGCCGGTGATCGCGGCGCTGCATGGGCCGGTGTTTGGCGCCGGGCTGCAGCTTGCGCTTGGCGCCGACATCCGGCTGGCGCATCCGCACGCCCGGCTTGCGGTGATGGAGATGAAATGGGGCCTCGTGCCCGACATGGGCGGCATGGTGCTGATGCCCCGCGTGCTGCGCGCCGATGCCATGGCGCGGATGATCTATACCGCAGAGCCGGTTCTGGTGCCGCAGGCGCTGCAATGGGGGCTGGTGACCGAGGAAGCTGAAGTGCTGATGGAGCGCGCGTTTGAACTGGCCGAGTCGATCGCGGCGCAAAGCCCAAGCGCCGTGCGTGCCGCCAAGCGGCTGATCGGCAAGGCGTTTGAAGCGGTGGCAAGCGAGGTCTTGCTGGCCGAATCGCGTGAGCAGGTGGCGCTGATCGGCAAACCTGATTTCAGCGAGGCGGTGGCCGCGAACCTTGAAGACCGCGCCCCCCGGTTCAGCTGAACCCGCGCCCTCAGCCCTTCAGAAAGGCGCGCCGCGCCTCTTCGGCAATTGCCCGTCGCATCTCGAGCCGCGCAAGCTCGGCCATCGCCGTTTTGCGCGCGGCAGGGTCGGTCAGCGTGGCCAGATGCGCGCGCTGGGCTGCCGCCTGCTTTTTCAGCACGATCTCTTCGGGCAGCACGCCCGCCTCGGCCATGATGCGAAAGCCAACCGCATCGCCTGGCGAGATGAAGGCGTCGCCGGGGTGGTCGGGCAGGGGCTTGCCCTCACCCTGAAGGCCGCTCAGCTTGCCCTCTGCCAGTGCCTTCAGCATCCGCCGTTCCGCAATGTTCGCTCTGCCCATGGCATCACCCCAGATCGGCAAGCCGGGCGAGGGCCGCGCGAATCTTGGCGCCTTCGGCCTCTCCGGCCGCCAGCAACGCGCGATTTTCCTCGACGATCTCTTCGGGCGCCGATGCCACGAATTTGGGGTTGCCGAGCCGCCCGCGCAAGCCGCCCATGTCTTTTTCGAGCTTGTCGAGCGCTTTGGTCAGCCGCGCCTTTTCGCCCGCCACGTTGATGATACCCGCCAGCGGCAGCGCAAACGCCGCCCCCGGCAGCGCCAGCGAAATCGCGCCCTTGGGGGTGGTGCCATCGGCGATGTGGTCAAGCCGCGCGAGGCGCAAGATCAGCGCCTCGTTATGCGCCAGCGCCGCGCGGGCGGCTTCGTCGGCCTCGGTGGTCAGCATCTCGATCTTCAGCGCCACCGGCACGCCCATCTGGCTGCGGGCTGACCGGATTTCCTCGATAAGCTGGATCACCCAGTTCATCTCGCGGTCGGCGGCCTCGTCGATCAGCTCGGCACCGTATTCGGGCCAGTCGCCATGCACCAGCATTTTCGCGCGGGTGCCGGTCATAGCCCAAAGCTCTTCGGTGATGAAGGGCATCATCGGGTGCAGCAGCGTGAAGCACTGGTCGAGCACCCAACGCATGGTCTGGCGGGTCTCGCCCGCGTGCTCACCGTCAAACAGCGGCTTGGCAAATTCCACATACCAGTCGCAAACCTTGCCCCAGACAAAGGCGTAAAGCGTGTTGGCGGCGTCGTTGAAGCGGAAGTTTTCAAGCGCGTCATCGACTGCAACACGGGTGCGCGCGACCTCGCCGATGATCCAGCGGTTAACGGTATGGGTGGGGGCGGGGCGGCCCTGCGGCGCCTCGAACACGCCATTCATTTCGGCGAACCTCGTGGCGTTCCAGAGCTTGGTGCCAAAGTTGCGGTAGCCCGCGATGCGCTGCGTATCAAGTTTCAGTGCGCCACCAAGGCTGGCCATCGCGGCATTGGTAAAGCGCAGGGCATCGGCGCCGAATTCGTCAATCAGATCAAGCGGGTCGACCACGTTGCCAAGCGATTTCGACATCTTCTTGCCCTTGGCGTCGCGCACGAGGCCGTGCAGATAGACGGTGTGGAAGGGCACCTCGCCCACCACCGCAAGCTGCATCATCATCATCCGCGCGACCCAGAAAAAGAGGATGTCGGAGCCGGTGATCAACACATCGGTGGGGAAGTATTTTTGCAGTTCGGGGGTGGGCTCCGGCCAGCCGAGCGTGCCGATCGGCCAGAGGCCCGAGGAAAACCAAGTGTCGAGCACGTCGGGGTCGCGCTTGATGAATATCTTGGGGTTGGAAGTCGCGTCTGACACCGCTCCGATATCTTGGACTAGAGCAATGTTTTCGACCGCTGGGTTTCGATTTCTGCTCCTGTAATGCTCATCGATTCTATCAACGCTATCACTGGGTCCTTGAATTTCAGAAATTGGGGCCACAATAGCGTCGGCAGAAAGATGCTTGCGGTAATAATTCTGCGCCAATTTGAGAGCTTCCGCTTCAGTTGCCGCACAAAATTCTTTGTCCGAAGTTTCCGAAAGCTGCCCATTGTCAGCTATGCTGCGCCCAAACCAAACCGGAATCTGGTGCCCCCACCAGAGTTGCCGCGAAATGCACCACGGCTCGATATTCTCCAGCCAGTGGTAATAGGTCTTTTCACCGCTCGGCGGCATGATGCGGGTGCGGCCGTCGCGCACGGCGTCGAGCGCGGGTTGCACTATTCGTGCCGTATCGACAAACCACTGGTCGGTCAGCATCGGCTCAATGACAGTTTTCGAACGATCACCGAACGGCTGCATGATCGGCTTGGCCTCGACGTAGGGCAGCATCGCGGCTTCGCCCTCGGCGCCGGCCTTGGGGTTCGGCAGCATCACAGCCAGCCCCTCGGCGGTGATCTCGGCAATCACCTTCTCGCGCGCCTCGAACCGGTCAAGCCCGCGAAGCTCATCCGGCACGAGGTTGATGGTGTCCACCTCGGCTTCGGAAAGCGCGCGTTCGCCACGCGCCACGGCCACCGCAATCTGCGCCGCCTCGGCATAGGGCGCGCCGTCGTCGCGCATCGCACCCTTGGTGTCCATCAGCCGGTAGCAAGGGATATTGCCGCGCTTGGCTACCGCATAGTCGTTGAAGTCATGCGCGCCGGTGATTTTCACCGCGCCGCTTCCAAAATTCGGGTCGGGGTAGTCGTCGGTGATGATCGGGATCAGGCGGCGGTGTTCTTTCGGCCCCACCGGAATTTCGCACAGCTTGCCGACGATGGCCGCATAGCGCGCATCAGACGGGTGCACCGCCACCGCGCCATCGCCCAGCATGGTTTCGGGCCGCGTGGTGGCGATGGAAATGTAATCGCGAACCTCGCGCAGGGTCACGTTGCCTTCTGCGTCTTTCTCAACGTATTCATAGGTTTCGCCCCCGGCCAGCGGGTATTTGAAATGCCACATGTGGCCCGCAACCTCGATGTTTTCCACCTCGAGGTCGGAAATGGCGGTTTCAAAATGCGGGTCCCAGTTGACCAACCGCTTGCCGCGATAGATCAGGCCCTTGTTGTGAAGGTCCACGAACACCTTGATCACTGCGTCATGGAAGTTGCCTTCCTCGCCCGGCGGGCAATTTGGCGCCCCAGACATGGTGAAGGCATTGCGCGACCAGTCGAGCGAACAGCCAAGCCGTTTGAGTTGCCCGATGATGGTGCCGCCCGATTGCCCCTTCCATTCCCAGACCTTGGCGGTAAACGCCTCGCGCCCCATGGCGCGGCGGCCGGGCTGCTGGGCTTTGGCAAGCTCGCGTTCCACCACCATTTGCGTGGCGATGCCCGCGTGGTCTTGCCCCGGCTGCCACAGCACATCATGCCCGCGCATCCGGTGCCAGCGCACAAGGATGTCTTGCAGCGTGTTGTTGAAGGCGTGGCCCATATGCAGGCTGCCGGTCACATTGGGCGGCGGGATCATGATGCAGAAGGTTTCCGCACCCGGCCGCGCGTTGGCGCCTGCGGCAAAGCAATTGCGCGCCTCCCATTCACGGGCAATGCGGGCTTCGGCTTCGGCGGGCGAAAAGGTCTTTTCCATCGGCATCGGGGCAACTTTCCTTGGGTTGCCCCGATTTAGCGAAGCGTGGCGCAAAGGCCAAGTGCCGTTGTTCTGGCCTACTTCGGCCCGACCAGCGCAAACATCGCGCCCTGCGGATCGAGCACCACCACGACGAACGCGCCACCCGGCACCTCATGCGGGCCGTTCACCACCTTGCCACCCGCCTTGGCGATGCGCGCCACCGCAGCATCAATGCCCTCGACGCCGAAATAGGGCAGCCAGAACGGCACCCCCGGCCCCGGCATGTTTGGGCCAAGGCGCATCATGCCGCCGATGTCGGCGCCGCCGTGGGCGAACAGATCATAGCTGCCCATATCGCCCATCGGCATGGAGGTGGTCGGCTTCCAGCCCAGCAGGCCGCCGTAAAAGCTCATCGCTGCCTTGGGGGCGGTGGTCATCAGCTCGTGCCAGTTGCCGTGGCCGGTCTTTTTCTGGTCAAAGGCGTTGCCGTTGGCATCGAGCGGTTGCAGCAGCGCGAACACCGCGCCCTGCGGGTCGGCCACCACGGCAAAGCGCCCGGTGCCGGGAATGTCGGCGGGGGGCTTGTGTACGGTGCCGCCTGCCTTGGTCAACGCGGCGCAGGCGGCATCGCAGTTTTCGGCGGTGAAATAGAGCATCCAGAAGGTTGGCATACCGGGCTGGTCGGGCATCCACATCCCTGCCACCATGTCGCCGCCCGCCGATGCCAGGCGGTAATCCATGCCGGGCATGCCCGCATCGGCCACGGTCCAGCCGACCACCGCCGAATAGAACGCCTGCGCGCCATCTGAGTTGCTTGTCGTTAGTTCATACCAGCACGGGGTGCCGTTCGGGGCTGTGGTCATGGCATGTCCTCCGAGTTGAGCAGCGGTGCAAAGCCTCCATAAATCATGCGGCTGCCGTCAAATGGCATGTCGGCCATCGTCACATCTGCGTTGTCGTCCATAGCCTTGTAGGCCGCATCGCGGGTTGCCTTGTCGGGCCAGGTCATCCAGGCAAACACCACCGTCTCGCCCGGCTGCAAGGCCACGGCGCGGGCGAAATCGGTCTGCTTGCCGGGGGGCACCTGGTCGCCCCAGCCGACGACCAATTGCAGCGCCCCATGCTTGCGGAACTCGGGCCACCAGCGCGCTTCATGGTCACGATAAACGTCACGGTTGGCTGTCGGCACGGGGATCACGAATCCGTCAATATAAGACATCTGTTTTCTCCCTGTCACAGATCAGACCCTGCAAGGCTGCGCGCCTCGCCGCAGGCTGGCAACGGATTCGCGGAGACAGGTATTCACGAAACCGTTACCGCTACCGGGCGGCTACACGGCGCGTTCGAGCTTGGTCGAAAGGTGGATCAGGCTTTCAGAGGATTTGACGCCGGTAAGTTCGCCAATTTGGTCAAGCACGGCATCAAGCTGGGCGGTGGAGCTTGCAGCGAGTTGCAGCAAAAGATCGACGCGGCCCGAGGTGGTATGAATGCGCTCAACCTCGGGCAGGGCCTTCAGGCGGGTCAGAATCGCCGCCTGCGCGCGCGGCTCGATCATCAGCAAAACCGTGGCGCGAATGCGGCCTTGCCGCGCCGCCTCGCCCAGTTTCAGCGTGTAACCGGCGATAATGCCTGTGGTTTCCAGCCGCTCCAGCCGCGCCTGAATGGTCGACCGCGCAACCTTCAGGCGTCGCGCCAGCGTTGCCACAGACATGCGGGCATCGGCCCCCAAAAGCGCCAGCAGCGCGCGGTCGAGATCATCCATCAGCAACACCCGCAGTTTGACCGGAGTTTTCGTTGTTATAACGACTTCACGCTACAAATCTAGTCTTTTGATCGGTGAAATTGTGGCCCAGATAGCGCATATAGTTTCAGGAAAAGGGCGACTCATTCGCACCTGGCCTGGTTGGATGAAACGCGTAAGCGTCTCCCGACCCGTGAAGCCGGGGCAAGAGGTGGCTGCGTTCTGTTGGCAAAGGAAACGCCGATGGGACTGTCGAAGACTATCTGGACCGAACCCGCCGAACTTCTGCGTGCACAGCAACCCGACAACCCGGCGATGTTCTTTGCGCCGCAGGTGTTGCAATCAACCGCTCGCCGATTTCTGAATGGATTTCCGGGGCTTGTCACCTATGCGGTGAAATCGAACCCTGACGAGATGGTGATTCAGAACCTGCTCGCCGCCGGGATCAAGGGTTTTGACGTGGCCTCGCCCGCCGAGATCGACATGGTGCGCCGCCTCGCGCCTACTGCGGCCTTGCACTACAACAACCCGGTGCGCTCGCGTTCAGAGGTGCTGCATGCGGTGCGTGCAGGCGTCAAAAGCTGGTCGGTCGACAGCCGCAGCGAGCTGGCCAAGCTGATCGACCTCGTTCCCGCCGAGGATTGCGAAATTTCGGTGCGCTACAAGCTGCCGGTGTCGGGCGCCGCCTACAACTTTGGCGCCAAGTTCGGCGCCACGGTGGAACTGGCCGCCGACCTGCTGGCGACGGTGGCAAAGGCGGGCTTCATTCCCTCGCTGACCTTCCACCCCGGCACACAATGCACCGACCCAATGGCATGGGACAGCTACATTCGCGCGGGCGCCGAAATCTGCCGTCTGGCGGGCGTCAATGCGGTGCGGCTGAACGTGGGCGGCGGGTTCCCGAGCCACCGCGTGACCGATCTGGTGCCGCAGCTTGAGGCGATCTTCGCGCTGATCGACCGGGTCGCAACCGAGGCGTTCGGGCCTGCCCGTCCGGCGCTTGTGTGTGAACCGGGCCGGGGCCTTGTGGCCGAGGCCTTCACGCTCGCCACCCGCATCAAGGCAATCCGCGATGGCCAGCATGTTTTCATCAACGATGGCGTCTATGGCGGGCTGACCGAGCTGCCGATGGTGGGCAATATCACCCGTGTCGAGGCGATCTCGTCGGAGGGCGTGCGCCGCCACGGCGCGCCGATTCCGCGCGTGGTGTTTGGGCCCACCTGCGATTCGGTCGACCGCTTGCCGGGTGAATTGGAACTGCCGGGCGACATCGAAGAAGGCGACTACCTCGTGTTTCACGGCATGGGCGCCTATTCGATGGCGACCAACACCCGCTTCAACGGCTTTGGCGAGATGACCGTTTCCACCACCATGTCGCTGGCGCTCTGAGGCGTTTTGGCACTGGCCTGAAATGAACCCTGCCCTATAGTCGGGCAGGGTTTTTTCATGGGAGCACCGGGTGCCGGGCAGGCTTTTCAGGCGGATAGCAGCGCTCTTTCGCAGGCGCGAGCCGGTGCCGCCGCCAAGCAGCCCGCGCAGCCTTCAGCGCGGCAGCGTCGATCACATCGTGTTGCTCGATGGCACCGAGGGCAAGCTTGGCGGCAAGGCCGAAACCTCGATCGGTCGCATCTACCATCTTTTGCGCGAAGCTGCGCCGCGCGCGTCTGTCTGTTACGGCAAGGGGCTTGAGTGGAACGAATGGGGGCAGTTTTCCGACGCCGTGCTGGGCTGGGGGGTGGAACGGCAGATTCGCCGCGCCTACGGTTGGCTTGCCACCCGCTACCGCCCCGGTGACCGCATCTTTCTGCTGGGGTATTCGCGCGGCGCCTTCGCGGTGCGCTCGCTCGCGGGCATCATCGACCGCGTCGGGCTTCTGCGCTCCGATGCCGCGACCGAGCGCAACGTGCAGCTTGCCTGGCGCTACTATGAGGCCGCCGACATGCGTGCCGGAGCCGAAGCTTTTCGGCGGCGTTTCTGCCATCCGCAGGTAAAGATTGAAATGGTCGGGGTGTTCGACACGGTAATGGCGCTGGGCCTGCAATTGCCATTGATGTGGATGGTTTCCGAGCCGCGCACCCGCTTTCACGATGCTACCTTGGGCTGGAATGTCCGCCACGGCTATCAGGCGCTAGCGCTGAACGAAACACGATCGGTATTTGAACCGCTGGTCTGGGACACGCGCGAGACAGGGGCGCGGCTGGTTGAACAGGTCTGGTTCCGGGGCTGCCACGGTGACATTGGCGGCCAGATCACTGGTTACGAGGCAGCGCGCCCCTTGGCCAACATCCCGCTGGTCTGGATGCTGGAGCGAATGGAGCGCTGCGGCCTGATCCTGCCCGAAGGCTGGCGCGCGCGCTTTCCCTGCGACCCGCAGGCGCCTACGGTGGGCAGCTGGCGGGGCTGGGCAAAGGTGTTCATCCTGCGCGCGCCGCGGGTGATTGGCCGTGACCCTTCCGAGACGATCCATGAAAGCGCGGTGGGCGCGCGCATGGGCTGGCGCGCGATGATTCTGCCGGGTGTCTGGCGGCGCCGAAACGTGGGTTCACCCAGCGATGTCACCGATGATGTCGTGGGCTAGTGGCAAAAAGCCTGCCCGCGGCCCCGCCCCTCAGGCGACCTGTTCCAGATTGGGGCTCTGGGTCACGCCAAGCGCATGGCAGACATCGCGGGTAAGACCGGGGCGGTTGAGGGTGTAGAAATGCAGGTCTTCCACGCCGCCCTGAATGAGCTCGTCGCACAGCTCGGTGCACAGTGCAGTGGCCAGCAATTCCTCGCGCCCGTCGCGCTCGGCGACGGCAAAGGCCTCCTCAATCGCTGCGGGCACCGAGGTGCCGCAGCGCTCGGCAAAGCGCTTGGCCCCTGCCCATGACTGAATCGGCAGAATGCCGGGGATGATCTTTGCCTTCACCCCAGCCTTTTCGGCCGCATCGCGAAAGCGGAAAAACGTCTCCGCCTCAAAGAAGAATTGGGTGATGGCACTCGTCGCCCCCGCCTCGCATTTACGCTTGAGCCAGCGCACATCGGCGCCCGCGTCAGCCGCATCGGGGTGCGATTCCGGGTAGGCGCCACAGCGAATGGTAAAGCGGCCATCCGCCGCCAATGCCTCGATCAGTTCGACCGAGCTTGCGAAACCATCCGGGTGCGGCGCAAAGCGCGCGGCGCCTTTGGGCGCATCGCCCCGCAGCGCCACGATCTCACGCACCCCGGCCCGCGCATAGGCCTCGACAATTTCCAGCGTTTCGGCGCGCGTGGCATCGACGCAGGTCAGGTGTGCCGCCACGTTCAGCCCGTAATTGCGCCCGATCGTGGTCACCGCCTCATGCGTCAGCTTGCGCGTGGTGCCGCCGGCGCCATAGGTGACGGAAACGAAGCTGGGCTTCAGTGGCGCCAGCACCTGTGCGGTTTCCCACAGGCGAAACGACGCATCGAGCGTCTGCGGCGGGAAGAATTCGAAACTTACGCGGGGCACGGTCATGGCAGGATCCTTTTGTTGAGCCCTTGTCGCACAGAATGAAATGTGAGACAAACTCATAGAGTTCAAGAACAACATGAGGCGGGCAGCATAATGCACCTCGAACTGCGCCACTTGCGCACAATTCGCGCCATTCATGCCGAAGGCGGGCTGGCGCGTGCCGCCGAGGTGCTGCACATCACCCAATCCGCGCTCAGCCATCAGATCAAGGGGCTTGAGGATCAGGCCGGGGTAGAGCTTTTCGTGCGCGCCGCGCGCCCGATGAAGCTGTCGGCGGCGGGCATGCGGCTGTTGCGACTGGCCGAACGGGTGCTGCCCGAGGTTGAGGCGGTGGCCGAAGAATTTGGCGCGCTGCGTCAGGGCCGCGCCGGGCGTCTGCACATCGCCATCGAATGCCACGCCTGCTTTGACTGGCTCTTTCCCGTGCTAGAACAGTTCCGCCGCGCCTGGCCCGAGGTTGATGTCGATATCCGCCCCGGCCTTGCCTTCGGCGCCATGCCCGCGCTGATCCGGCAAGAGGTTGATCTGGTGATCTCGTCCGACCCCGAGAAACTGGAAGGCGTCACCTTCAACCCGCTCTTTGATTATGCGCCGATGTTCGTCGCTGCCGCATCAAGCCCGCTCGCCGCCAAGCCCTATATCGAGGCTGCGGATTTTGCCGATCAGGTGCTGCTGACCTACCCGGTCGAGCGCGGGCGGCTCGATATCTTTACCGAGTTGCTCAGCGCCGCGCGGGTGGAACCAAGGGCGATCCGGCAGGTCGAACTGACCGCCGTCATCCTGATGCTGGTGGCTTCGGGGCGTGGTGTCTCGGTGCTGCCCGACTGGGTCCTGCGCGAGGTAAAATACCGCCCCGACTACATCACCCGCCCGATCACCGCCAAGGGGCTGACGAAACGTCTTTACGCCGCCACCCGCGCCGAAGACGCGACCGAACCCTTCATGGCGCATTTCCTGCGGTTGGGTCGCAGCGAGCCGGTCAAGCTGCAACGGTCCTGACATAGGGGCGTCTTCTTCGCACAAATACCCTCGGGGGGTGCGGGGGGCGGAAAGCCCCCCGCCCTTGCCACCCCGCACTACCGGCCCAAGCCCCTTGGCATCCGGCCGCAGCGCGCGTATAGCCAGCGCCTGACAAAAAGGAGCCCCCCATGCACGGCAGCGCCAACCTCAACCTGATGATCAAGGCCGCCCGCAAGGCGGGTCGTGCGCTGGTCAAGGACTTTCGCGAAGTGGAAAACCTTCAGGTTTCCGCCAAGGGGCCGGGCGATTTCGTGACCAAGGCCGACCGCGAGGCGGAGCGGCTGATCAAGGAAGAGTTGCGCGGCGCGCGGCCCGCCTACGGTTGGCTTGGCGAGGAAACCGGCGAAGAGGCGGGCGAAGACCCGACCCGGCGCTGGATCGTCGATCCGCTCGATGGCACCACCAATTTTCTGCACGGTCTGCCGCATTGGGCGGTGTCGATCGCGCTGGAACACAAGGGCGAGATTGTCGCCGGGGTGGTGTTTGACGCCGCAAAAGATGAACTGTTCTACGCCGAAAAGGGGCTTGGCACCTTCATGAACGAAACCCGGCTGCGGGTTTCCGGGCGTCGCACGATGATCGAGGCCATCTTTGCCACCGGAGTGCCGTTTGGCGGCCGGCCGACCTTGCCCGCCACGCTGCAAGACCTTGCCCGCCTGATGCCGGTTTGTGCCGGGGTGCGGCGCTGGGGCGCAGCGGCGCTCGACCTCGCCTATGTCGCAGCGGGGCGCTATGACGGCTACTGGGAACGCGGCATCAATGCCTGGGATATCGCGGCGGGGCTGATACTTGTGAAAGAGGCGGGCGGCTTTGTGGGCGCGGTGCGCGACGGCGCCGACATCTTCGATAGCGGCTCGGTGATTGCCGGCAACTCCGGGCTATATGAGCAGTTCTGCGCCACCCTGCGCGCGCCCGCCTGATTGCGGCAAAGCCGGGGGGCCGTCTGCCCCCCGGACCCCCCGAGGGTATTTGTGCAAAGAAGACGCGGTAATCAGCCCCGGTCCGACGGGTGGTTGACGCCATCGACCCAGGGCACGGGGTCCAGGTCGCGCGGGTTTACGCCATCGAGGCAGCCTGCATTGACACCGTATTCATTGGGGTTCGAGCGGCGCTGGTGGTGGGTGTAGATGCCGCAGGTCTTGCAGAACCAGTGTTTCGCGGTGTGGCTGCCGAACTGGTAGAGAGCGAGGCTTTCGGCGCCCCTGGCAATCAAAAGTCCGGCAAGCGGCACCGATATCGCCACCGCGCCGCGCCTGCGGCAGAACGAGCAATCGCAGCGGCGTGCGGTGGCGAGGCCATCGCTGAGCCGCACCTGCAATTCGACCGCGCCGCAATGACACGTCAGACGGTGCGGTGTGTCGATCTCGGGCAGCATCAGCGGCGCCTTCGTGGCACGATGGGAATGCGGCTGGGGTAGCGGTTTGCCGGATGCACAGGGTGACCGCCGCTTGCGGCCCAGAAGCTGGCGGCACCGCGCCGGACCCATGCCGGAAAGGTCAGCAGCAAGCCCGCCGCAAAGCCCCCCACATGCGCCCAGTAGGCAACCCCGCCGCCGCCGATGTCGGCCACTGTGCCATTGAACACCTGCAGGGCAAACCAGACCCCAAGCACGGCCCAGGCCGGAACCGGCAGGACCTTGAAGAAGATCACGAAGATGAACAGCACATCGACGCGCGCGCGCGGAAACAGCAGCAGATAGCCGCCCATCACCCCGGCTATGGCACCAGATCCGCCAACCATCGGCACCATGCTTGACGGGTCTGCAAGGATCTGCGCCGACGCGGCGGCAAGGCCGCTGGCGAGGTAGAGCACCGCAAACCCGAAATGCCCGAGCATTTCTTCAAGGTTGTCGCCGAAGATCCACAAGAACAGCATATTGCCGGCAAGATGCGCGAGCCCCGCATGCACGAACATGTGGCTGACAAGGCCGGTCAGCATTTGCCCCTGCGTGACCGCCCCGGGGTAAAGCGCGAGGCTTTGCCAGAGCGCACCGGGATAGTCGCCCGAGGACCACGTGGCCGCAAACACCGCCAGGTTCATGCCGATAAGAACCCATGTCACGAAGGCCGGGCGCTGCGATGGGTTATGGTCGCGCAAGGGGAACATGTGCCCGAACCTTTCCGAAGCGCTGCGCGCCGTCAAGTGGGCACCTGCCAGCGCGGGCCTGCTGGTGGCCCTCGGCTGAGGCCGGAAACGGCGCTCCGCGATTCACGAACCGTGAACGGCAGCGCCTTCTGTGCAAAAACGCCAAGAATAGCACAATGGTTTACGGCAGATCTCGGCGGCCAAACCCGAAGTCGTCGCTGCGATGCAGCACGAAATACCCTGATGCTTGTTTGGTTTTACTTTAAGAAAAATATAAGCTTATGCCGCATTGGCCGATCAGGCAGATCAAATCATGCCGCAGCGCAGAGCGTTGATTTCGCAACTGCAGTATGCGGTGGTTTGGCAGATATTCAGAATACTAAAATGAAAACAATTACTTAATCACCATTATACCTCTGGTTTAATGACCGTTTCTGCCGACTTGACAGCGTCGGCGTTACCTCACGATCCTGTGAGCTCAAGAAACGGTGCGGCGATTGCCGCGGCTCAAAGCAAGGGAGAGGGAAAATATGACAACACCGAAAATGGTGGCGGAGCTGGCGATCGGTGCCGCAGTGGCCGCGTTTGTGGCGACATCGGCAGTGGCAGACGGCGGGTCACTGGCACGCCTGCTCGCAGACGACATTGCTGAGGGAAAGATCAGCGTCGATGGCGATGACGCCGCTGTGAACGAGCTGATCCTCAAACGCAACATCCCGATCCCCTATAGCTATATTGATACGCTGATGCATGTGCCCAACGCTTTCGGGCCAGGCCCGGCCTGCATTGTCTGCCATTCCAGCAACGACCCTGCTGAAAGCTATCGCGGGCTCGACCTGTCGAGCTGCGAGGGCATCCGGCTTGGCGCCACCGAAGAACCCGCCCGCGCGATCCTCGTGCCGGGGCAAGACCCCAAGCGCGAAGTCATCGGGCGCAGGCTGCGTAACAACCGGATGCCGCTGGGGGTGAACTTCGATGTGCCCACAGACAGTGACGCGATCAGCCTTGTCGAAGACTGGATTCTTGCCGGCGCGCCGAACGACGCCAACTTTGCCGCAAACGTGTTGCCGCTGTTCGCCACCGAAAGCGCTTTTGCACCCGATACCCCCGCCTGCACCGATTGCCACATGTCCAACCAGGAACCGCCCAGCTTCCACGAGCTTGATCTGAGCAGTTACGAAGGCATCATGCTGGGCGCAGATTCGGTGGCCAATGGCGTTGACAATGCAACCAAAGTGGTCATTGCAGGCGCGCCGGAACGGAGCGGTATCTGGCAGCATCTGGCCGAAAACCGCATGCCCCCCGGCATCAGCCCGTTCGAAAACCGCGACCATCCGAACACCCAGATCCTGTTCCTCTGGGTCAAGCAAGGCGCGAAATGCGAGTGACGACCCGCCGCCAGGTTCTGGCGGCGATCGGGGCTGCCACATTGGCGTGGCCATTGCGCGCGCGGGCCGAGGTGCCCGCGCCGCTGCTGCGCGAAATCGCCCGCTGGCAGACCGGCAACCAGACCCTTAGCCCGCCCGCGCTTGACGCGGGCGCGCTGTTCTTTTGCGGCAGCGATACGGTCGGCCGAATAACGCCCGATGCGGCAGCGCCGGATTGGCTGCGCCCGCACCTGCTCGGCGCTGCCGCAGTGTTCCGCCCGAGGCTCGGGCCGGGTGCGCTGGTAATCGGCGGGCGGGCGGGCATGGCCTGCCTTGACCGCGACACCGGCGCCGATCGCTGGCGCTACACTGCGCGCATCCAGACCGGGGTGCCGGTGGTGGCTGCTGGCCGCGTGGTCTTTGGCGACGGGCACGAAATCGTGGCGCTCGACCTTGAGACCGGGGCAGAGCTTTGGCGGTTCGCCGGGGTTCCCGATACGATCGCGGCCTATGCGCCCTGCATTGCGGGCGACGCGGTCTTTGCCGGTCCGGGTGACGGGCGCCTTTATGCGATGTCGCTGGCCGATGGCGCGATGCGCTGGCAGATCGACGGGCGCGCGCGCTGGCAATACCTTCGGCAGATCCATTTTGGCGAGGGCGTGCTGGTGGCGGGCAGCTATCAGGAACAGCTGCTGGGGATCGGCCCGGAGGATGGCAAGATCCGCTGGGAGTTCATCGCCGGCAACTTCATCAATTCGCACCACGTTGCCGGCGATCTGGCCTGCCTGTGGTCGCCGACCGGGCGGCTTTATGCCATCGACACCGGCACCGGCTTGCCACGCTGGCAGCACCTGACCACTGATTACCGCGGGGGCGGCGGCAACTGGGCCTCTGTTTTGGCTGAACTGACCAGCGCGGGTGGTCAGCTTTACACGCTCGACATGCGCGATACCCTGCGCCTGCTCGACCTGCGTGACGGCGCGCTGAGCCTGACCGGCCGTGTGCCCGGCAAGACCCGCCATGCGGCGCTGCCGCTTGGCAATGGTCGGGTGGCGTTTCCGATGATGGATGGCTCGCTGTTGCTGACCGGGCTGGGGTGAGCCCGCGCGCCTCAGGCGGTGCCCGCGCCCGCCAACAGCGCCGCGTTGCCGCCCGATGCCGTGGTATCGATGCAGATCACCCGTTCATGCGCCACATGCGCCAGATCGGGCAGCGCGCCGATCAGCGGCAGAATCGGGCCGGGGCGGGCGGCGAGTGCTTGCGCAAAAGCGCGTGCGGTGGCTGCGTCGCCCCACCAAAGCGCGCCCGAGAACCCGGCGAGGCCGGTCAGCGCCTCGGGGGCGAGCCCGCTTGCCGCAACCGCCCGCCCGCCGAGTGCGCGCACGGCCCCGGCTTGCGCTGCCGTGGCCTCGGCCCCCGGCCCTAGGCACAAGAGCGGTTCACGCGCGTGCAGTGTGAGGCGGTTGGATTCGCCCGTCGGCCCCGGCAGCTCGCACCCAGGCAGGGGCGTGGCAGGCGTGCATGCGGCAAGCGCCGCCTGAACCGCAGCGCCGGTCGTGGGCGGGGCATCGCCTGCCTGCGCCATCGCGGGGCGTGGCGGTGCCGTGAAGCGGGTCAGATAGTGCGGCCCCCCCGCCTTTGGCCCAGTGCCAGAAAGCCCCTCGCCGCCAAATGGCTGGCTGCCCACCACCGCGCCAATCTGGTTGCGGTTGACGTAGATGTTGCCCACCGCCAGCGCCTCGGTCACCTCTTGCACGCGATTGTCGATGCGGCTGTGCAGCCCGAAAGTCAGCCCGTAGCCGGTAGCGGTGATGTCGGCCAGCACGCGCGGCAGCTCTTCAGCGCGGAAGGTTGCCAGATGCAGCACCGGGCCAAAGATCTCGCGGCCCATATCCGCGATGCCTTGCACCCGGATGACCGTTGGGGTGATGTAAAACCCGCCCTCGGGGCGCGGCAGTTCTTTCAATAGCCGCTCTTCGGCCTCGGCCTGCCCGATATGGGCGCCGATGCTTGCCTCGGCCTCGGCGTCGATCACCGGGCCGATATCGGTGGCCAGATGCCACGGGTCGCCCACCGAAAGCTCGTCCATCGCGCCAAAGAGCATCTCGCTGAAGGCGGGGGCGATGTCGTGCTGCACATAAAGGCAGCGGAGCGCCGAGCAGCGCTGCCCCGCCGACTGGAAGGCCGACGCGATCACATCGCGCACCGCCTGTTCGGGCAGCGCGGTGCTGTCAACGATCATCGCGTTGAGGCCGCCGGTTTCGGCAATCAGCGGCGCGTCGGGGGCAAGGTTCGCTGCCATCGCGCGGCGAATGGCCTGCGCGGTATCAGTGGAACCTGTGAACGCCACACCAGACACGCGCGGGTCAGAGGTGAGCGCGGCGCCCACCGTGGGGCCATCGCCCGGCAACACTTGCAGTGCGCTGGCCGGAACCCCGGCGCGGTGCAGCAGCGCCACCGCATGCGCTGCAATCAGCGGGGTCTGTTCGGCGGGCTTGGCCAGCACCGCGTTGCCCGCCGCCAGCGCGGCGGCGATTTGCCCGGTAAAGATTGCCAGCGGAAAGTTCCAGGGGGAGATGCAGGTGAACACCCCAAGCGCGGGCCGGGCCAGCCGGCCTGCCTCGGCGGCATAGTAGCGCAAAAAGTCAACAGCCTCGCGCAATTCGCTGACCGCATCGGGCAGCGTCTTGCCCGCTTCGCGCGCCAAAATCGCGAAGATCGGGCCAAAGTCGGCCTCCATCAGGTCGGCGGCGCGGGCCAGCACCGCAGCCCTCTCGGCCACTGGCGCGGCCCATGGCCGCGCCGCGGCCAGCGCGGTTTCCACGTCAGCCGGGGTGGCATTGCGCACCTCGCCCACCTTCGCCCCGGTCGCCGGATTCAGCACCGCCAGCGGCGCCGTGCCTTCGACCTGTCCGGCCAGAACCGGGCCTGCGAGGGCGTGGCCCAAGGGCGCGCGCGCAGCCTCAATGGCTGCAAGCGTGCCGGGTTCGGACAGATCAAACCCGCGGCTATTGGCGCGGCCCGCAAAAAGCGCGGCTGCCTTGGGCAGGCGCGGGTTCACGCCGCCTTCGGCCTCAAGCGCGGTCAGCGGGCAGGCGGCGACCACCTCGGGCGGCACCTCTTCGTTGACGATCTGATTGACGAAGCTCGAATTGGCGCCGTTTTCCAGCAACCGCCGCACAAGGTAGGCCAAGAGGTCGCGGTGCGCGCCCACCGGGGCATAAATGCGGCAGCGCGCGCCCATGCCCTTCAGCACGATATCATGGAGTTTTTGCCCCATGCCGTGCAGGCGCTGAAACTCGAAATCGCGCCCCTCGGCCATCGCCAGCACGGCGGCCACGGTATGCGCGTTATGGGTGGCAAACTGCGGGTAAAGCCGGTCGGTCATGCCCAAAAGCCGCCGCGCCAGCGCGATGTAGCTGACATCGGTGCCGATCTTGCGGCTGAAGACCGGAAAATCGGCCAGCCCGAGCACCTGCGCGCGCTTCACCTCGGCATCCCAATAGGCGCCCTTCACCAGCCGCACCATCAGGCGGCGGTCAAGCCGTTCGGCGGCGGCATAAAGCCAGTCGATCACATGGCCCGCGCGCCGCCCGTAGGCCTGCACCACCACGCCGAACCCATCCCAGCCTTTCAGGTCGGGGTCGGCCAGCACCGCCTCGATCACCTTCAGCGACAGCGCCAGTCGGTCGGCCTCTTCGGCGTCGATGTTGAAGCCCATGCCCGCCTTGGCAGCGGCGCGGGCAAGGCGGCGCACCACCGGCACCAGTTCGGCCATCACGCGGGCCTCTTGCGCCACCTCGTAGCGCGGATGCAGCGCAGAGAGTTTCACCGATATGCCGGGGTTGGTGCGCACATCGGCGCCGGTGCAGCCCTTGGCAATGGCGGCAATCGCGCGGGCATAGCTTTCGGCATAGCGCTGCGCATCGTGCCCGGTGCGCGCCGCCTCGCCCAGCATGTCGTAGCTGAAGCAATAGCCTTCGGCCTCGCGCGCCTCGGCCCGTTTCATCGCGCCCTTGATGGTTTCGCCCAGCACAAACTGGCGCCCCATCTCTTTCATCGCGCGGCCCACGGCAAGGCGGATGACCGGCTCGCCCAGCCGCCGCACCGCGTTTCGCAGATGGCCAACCACGCCCGGTTCCTTGTCTTCCAGCACCTTGCCGGTCAGCAAGAGGCCCCAGGTCGAGGCATTGACGAGGCTTGAAGAGGACCGCCCAAGGTGCTTGCCCCAGTCGGAAGGCGCGATCTTGTCTTCGATCAGCCGGTCCATGGTGTCGGCATCGGGCACCCGCAGCAATGCCTCGGCCAGACACATCAGCGCCACGCCTTCTTCGGTGCTCAGCCCGTATTCGGCCAGAAACACCTCCATCAGGCCCGGCCTCACATCGGCGCGGATTTGACGCACAAGGGCCGCTGCTTCCTCAACGATGCGCCGCCGCGCGGGGCCGTCAAGCGCCGCCTCGTCGGCCAGAGCCGCCAGCAAGGGTGCTTCAGGGGCGAGGCTCTCGTTTTCGATCCGGGTCATCAGGCTGGAAAGGCGGGTCATCGGCTGCTCCCTTGCGTTTGCCCCATGATAGTGGCAATCTGCCAGCCATTCGGCCCGATCTTTCTGATAAAGCAGCCGAAACGACCAATCTTGGGGGTAAATACATGCCAAAAGGCCCGGTCGATCTGGACCGCTTCGATAGCGCCATTGTTGCTGCACTGGCAGCCGATGGCCGCATCACGGCAACCGAGCTTGCCCGCCGCGTGGGTCTGACGAAATCACCCGTGCAGGCGCGGGTCAAACGGCTGGAGGCGGCAGGGGTGATCGCGGGCTACCGCGCCATTCTCAGCCCGATCCGCATGGGGCTGGCGCATGTGGCCTTTGTCGAGGTGCGGCTTTCCGACACCCGTGAAGCGGCGTTGCAAGCCTTCAACCGCGCCGTGCGCGCGGTGCCGGAAATTGAGGAATGCCACATGATCGCGGGCGGCTTTGACTACCTTCTGAAGGTTCGCACCACCGATATTGCGGCCTATCGCAGGGTTATGGCCGAGCGCATCTCGACCCTGCCCCATGTTGCCGCCACCTCAACCTATGTGGCGATGGAGGCGGTGAAAGAGGCGGGCCCTATTTCGCCGCGCTGATCACCGCCGTGCCGCCCGAAAGCATTTCGATGCCGGCACCCGCCGCGCGCACGGCATCGACCTTGCCCAAGAGGTCGTTGAAACTGAACTCGAACTTGAAGAGCTCGACATCGCAGAGCATCTTGGTGGTGGTCAGCCCGCCTACCACCAGCGTTTCGCCCGCAGCACTTACCTCGCGCGAATACTGGTTGCAGATCACCGTGCCGGCAAGCAGCCCTGCGCTTGGCCGCGCCAGCGTGATTTCGGCATTGGCGGGCAGCGCTTCGCCCGCAATCGCGGTCACCCGCCACGCCCCGCCAACGGGCAGGGCTGCGAAAGGATCGGCAAGAATCGGGCTGGCAAGCCCCAGTGCCACGAACGCGACAAGAACAGGTTTCATGTGATGCTCCGCAAGACTGCGGCGCAGTATGCGCTTGTGGCGCGGCGCCTCCAAGCCGAAACAACGTCGTGCAACCTATCGCGGCGCGCAAAAACCCGGCAAAAAGGCGCAAGCACCGAATCGGAGGAAGCCATGACCAGCCTGACCGACCGCAAGAACGCCGCCATCGCCAAGGGCGTCGGCATGACCACGCAGATCTATGCTGATCGCGCCGAGAATGCCGAGATCTGGGACAAAGAGGGCAACCGCTACATCGACTTTGCGGCGGGCATCGCGGTGGTCAACACCGGGCACCGCCACCCGCGCGTGATCGCGGCGGTCAAGGCGCAGCTCGACCGTTTCACCCACACCTGCCATCAGGTCGTGCCTTACGAGAATTATGTGGCACTGGCCGAGCGGCTGAATGGCCTCTTGCCGGGCGACTTCGCGAAGAAAACCATCTTCGCCACCACCGGCGCCGAGGCGGTGGAAAACGCGGTGAAGATTGCGCGGCATTACACCGGGCGGTCGGCCATCGTGGCCTTTGCGGGCGGCTTTCATGGCCGCACCTTTATGGGCATGGCGCTGACCGGCAAGGTGCAGCCCTACAAGGCGGGGTTCGGGCCGATGATGGGCGACGTGTGGCACCTGCCGTTTCCGATCGAACTGCACGGCACCTCGACCGCAGATGCGCTGGCCGCACTCGACCGCCTCTTCAAGGCCGATCTCGAACCCACCCGTGTCGCCGCGATCATTGTCGAGCCGGTGCAGGGCGAGGGCGGGTTTTACGAGGCGCCTGCAGGCTTCATGGCCGCGCTGCGCAAGGTCTGCGATGCGCACGGCATCGTGCTGATCGCCGACGAGGTGCAGACCGGCTTTGCCCGCACCGGCAAGATGTTCGCAATGGAGCACCACGGGGTCGCGGCCGACATTACCTGCATGGCCAAGGGGCTGGGCGGCGGCCTGCCGATATCGGCGGTCACCGGGCGCGCCGAGATCATGGACAGCCCCAACCCCGGCGGCCTTGGCGGCACCTACGCGGGCAACCCGTTGAGCGTCGCTGCGGCGCATGCGGTGCTGGACGTGATCGAGGATGAGCAGCTGTGTGAGCGCGCCACCCGGATGGGCCAGCGGCTGAAGCAACGGCTGGCGGGGATGCGCGAAATGGTGCCGGAAATCGTCGACATCCGCGGTCCCGGCTTCATGAACGCTGTCGAGTTCAACCTGGCGGGCAAGGCCGAGTCAAACCCGGCCTTTACCAACCGGGTGCGCGAAGAAGCCTTGAAGCGTGGGCTGATTCTGCTGACCTGCGGGGTATACGGCAACGTCATCCGCTTTTTGGCGCCGTTGACGATCCCTGACGCAGTGTTTGACGAGGCGCTGGATATCCTAGAGGCCTCGATGCTGGCGGCGCGGGGGTAGGGCCCCGTAACACGCGTGTTATGCGACGTAAGACTTTGATTTCGCTTCTATTCGCAAATTCCCTTAGCGATTTGTTAAGGGTTTTGGCGTGACAGGGGCGGCTGTCAAAGCCGCTTGATCTTGCCCGATTTGCCCCGAGCAAATCGGGCCGCGCCTGCCTGCCCCCGGCAGGCGCGAAAACGCGCCCGCCCAGGCAGTCGCGGCCCGATTACCGCTGACCGGGCTAACCGAAAGCCACTTGCCTTGCGCCCTGCGGCTTCAGGCAATCGGGCCGGGCAAAGGTCCACCGGACCTTTGCTGGTCCGGCCCTCAAGGCCCCCCTTACCCCGCCCGCATCAGCATGCCGTATAGGTCGCGCGGCTCGTCAGGGTCGGCGATCATGTCCAGTTCGTCGTAAAACCCGGTGCCTTTGAGCCGACCAAGCACATAGCGCAGCGCCGCGAAATCTTCGATCGCAAAGCCGACGCCGTCGAACAGTGTCACCTGCGCCGCGCTTTGCCGCCCCGGCGCCTGCCCGGTGATCACCTGCCAAAGTTCGGTAACGGGAAAATCCGCAGGCATCTGCTGGATCTCGCCTTCGATCCGCGTCTGGTCGGGGTATTCGACAAACACCGACGACCGCGCCAATATGCCCGGCGCCAGTTCCGTCTTGCCGGGGCAATCGCCGCCGATGGCGTTCAGGTGCACCCCGGCGCCCACCATGTTGTCGGAAAGGATCGTGGCATAGGCCTTGTCGGCGGTGCAGGTGGTGATGATCTGCGCGCCTTCGATAGCCGCCTCGGCGCTGCGGCAGGGCACCACCCGCAGCCCTGACCCGGCCAGATTGGCCGCGCATTTGGCGGTGGCGGCAGGGTCGATATCGTAAAGCCGCACCTCGGCAATGCCGCAAATCGCCTTGAACGCCAGCGCCTGAAATTCGGACTGCGCGCCGTTACCGATCAGCGCCATCACCCGCGCCCCCTTTGGCGCCAGCCATTTTGCCGCCATGGCCGAGGTGGCGGCGGTGCGCAACGCCGTGAGCAGGGTCATTTCGCTGAGCAACAACGGGTAGCCGGTCGCGACATCGGCCAGAAGCCCGAAGGCGGTAACAGTTTGCAGCCCCTCGCGCATGTTCTTGGGGTGGCCGTTGACGTATTTGAAACCGTAGGTTTCGCCATCCGATGTGGGCATCAACTCGATCACCCCCACGGCGCTGTGCGAGGCCACGCGCGGCGTCTTGTCAAACTCGGGCCAGCGGCGAAAATCGGCCTCGACCTCGGCGGCCAGTTCCACCAACACCCGCTCCAGCCCGATGTGATGCACGAGGCGCATCATGTTGGCGACCGAAACGAACGGCACCAGCGCCAGACGCGAAGGCGCGGTCATGCAAAGCCCCGTGTCGGGCGGTCGAATACCTTGCGGCCCATCAGGCTGCCCACAAGGTCCACCATCAGCCGCGCGGTGCGGCCCCGGTCATCGAGAAAGGGGTTCAGCTCAACCAGATCGAGCGAACTGACAAGGCCAGATTCGTGCAACAGCTCCATCACCAGATGCGCCTCGCGAAAGGTGGTGCCGCCGGGCACAGTGGTGCCCACGGCGGGGGCAATGGCGGGGTCAAGAAAATCGACATCAAGCGAGACATGCAGCAACCCACCCGCTGCCACCACCCGGTGCAGAAACTCGCGCAGGGGCGCGATGATGCCGCGCTCATCAAGCACGCGCATGTCGTTGATCTCGATCTCGCGCGACACGAGCGCGTCATGCTCGGCTGGGTCAACCGAGCGGATGCCGAACATGCAGATGTTTTCGCCCGGCACCGGGGCGGGAAACGGCGGAAACGGCGCAAACCCCTCGCGCCCCGCAATATAGGCCATGGGCGTGCCGTGCAGGTTGCCGCTTTGCGTGGATTCGACGCTGTGAAAATCGGTGTGCGCATCGAGCCAGAGCACAAAGAGCGGCCGCCCCGCAGCCTTGGCATGCGCGGCAACCCCCGAAACGGTGCCAAGCGAAAGCGCATGGTCGCCGCCCAGAAAGATCGGGAACCCCGCGGCCATGCCTGCGCGCGCCGCCACGGCCAGTGCCTCGGTCCAGGCAACGATCTCGCCAAGATGGTGCACGGCGGGGTTGGAGCATTCCAGCGGGCGCGGCGGTGCGGGCTGCACATCGCCATGGTCAGCGACGGTGTGGCCCAGATCGGACAGTGTGGTGGCCAGCCCGGCCACGCGGTAGGCTGCGGGCCCCATCAGGCAGCCCGCATGCCGCTGCCCATTATCGACCGGCGCGCCGATCAGAATGCAGTGTCGTTTCATGATGTTCCCCTTTGCCGCAGCATGGCCGCAAAGACTGCCAGAGAAAAGCCGGTTTACGCGGCAAAATCCGGGTCAGACCGGGCGATACGGCGGGCGAATGTGCCAATCTGGCGGATCGGGCCAGCTGACGCGATTTTGCGGCGGTGTGCGTAAACCCCTTGAGTTTTCGCAGCACCTCGCCCATATGTGCCGGGCGATGTTATCTGATCGACACTGTAACCTTCATCGGCCAGTCTTTCGATTCTGCACTGACTGAGCCGGGCCGCCGCAATTGTGTGGGTGGCATTTTGAAGGAGATATCACGATGGCTACTGGCTCCGTGAAATGGTTCAACACCACCAAAGGTTTCGGTTTTATTGCCCCCGATGGCGGCAACAAGGACGTGTTCGTGCACATTTCGGCCGTTGAGCGCGCCGGCATCCGTGCGCTGAATGACGGTCAGAAAGTGACCTTCGACATCGAAACCAGCCGCGACGGCCGTGAATCGGCCACCAACCTCGCGCTGGCCTGATTTCGGGCACTGACGGATTGAAACGGGGTGGGCGAAAGCCCGCCCCGTTTTCGTTTGCACAAAGCCGGGGGGCTGTCTGCCCCCCGGACCCCCCGAGGGTATTTGCGCGATGAAGATGTCAAGGCGAGGCCGCGTCTAGCGGCTTCTCTTTCGCATAAATACCCTGCGGGGGTCCGGGGGTGCAAAACCCCCGGCTTAGCTTCGGATGCCCGAAAACCGCTTCTGCCAGTCTTCGCGCTCTTCGTCGGCGATTTTGCGAAAGAGCACCTCGGGCGTGGTGAAGGCATGGCCGGGGGGCAGCGCGGCGAGGGCTTCGGCCACATCTTCGGGCCAGTCGCGGTTGTCGGTTTGCATGCCCGCCAGCATCGAGGCGGCGGCATCGGGGATGAAGGGTTCCGAGAGCACCGCGTATAGCCGCACCAGGTTCAGCGACAGGCGGGTTTGCGCGGCGGCTTGCGCCGGGTTTGTTTTGAACACCGTCCAGGGCGCTGCCGATTGCAGGTATTCGTTGCCGAGCACCCAGAGCGCGCGCAGGTCTTGTGCCGCGCGGCGCACCGACATGGCATCCATCGATGCCTGATAGCTGGCCACGCCTTCGGTGACGGCAGCGATCAGCGCCTGTTCCTGCGGGCCGTAGCTGCCGCCCTCGGGCACCGCCTCGCCGAACTTGCCGCGGCAGAACTTGGTGATGCGGGAAACGAAGTTGCCCAGCACATCGGCCAGATCCTTGTTCACGCTTTGCTGGAAATTCTCCCAGGTAAACTCGCTGTCGGCACTTTCGGGGGCGTGGGACAAGAGCCACCAGCGCCAGTAATCGGCGGGCAGCAGGCTGAGCGCCTGATCCATGAACACGCCGCGACCCTGGCTGGTGGAAAACTGGCCGCCATCATAGTTGAGGTAGTTGAACGACTTGATATAGTCGACCAGCTTCCACTGCGCCGCACCGGCGCGGTTGGCGCCGATGATCGTGGCGGGGAACGAGAGCGTGTGGAAGGGCACGTTATCCTTGCCCATGAACTCGGTATAGGTCACGTCAGCCGCGCCCTTGTCGGTGCGCCACCAGCGTTGCCACGCAGCATCATCTTGCCCGGTGGCGTCGGCCCATTCGGCGGTTGCGCCGATGTATTCGATGGGTGCGTCGAACCAGACGTAAAAGACCTTGCCGTCCATGCCGGCCCACGGCGCGCCTTCAAACTGCGCGGGCACGCCCCAGTGCAGATCGCGGGTGATGCCGCGGTCTTGCAGGCCCTCGCCGTCGTTCAGCCACTTTTTCGCAATCGAGGTGGTCAGCAGCGGCCAGTCGGTCTTGCTGTCGATCCAGGCGGCGATCTCGCCTTTCAGGCTGCGCTGGCGCAGGTAGAGGTGCTTGGTTTCGCGCACCTCAAGCCGGGTCGACCCGGAAATGGCCGAGCGCGGGTTGAGAAGGTCGGTGGGGTCAAGCTGCTTGGTGCAGTTTTCGCACTGATCGCCGCGCGCGCGTTCATAGCCGCAATTGGGGCAGGTGCCCTCGATGTAGCGGTCGGGCAGAAAGCGGTTGTCATCGACCGAGAAGACCTGTTTTTCAGCGACTTCCGAGATCAGCCCCTGTTCGCCCAGAGTGCGGGCGAAATACTGCGTCAGCGCGTGGTTGCGCGGGCTGGAAGACCGCCCGAAATGGTCGAACGAAAGGCGAAAGCCGCGCGCAAGATCGGCCTGCACGCCATGCATTTCGGCGCAGTATTGCGCCACCGGTTTGCCCGCCTTGGCGGCGGCAAGCTCGGCCGGGGTGCCGTGTTCGTCGGTGGCGCAGATGAACATCACCTCATGCCCACGCGCCCGCAGGTAGCGGGCGTAAAGATCGGCGGGCAACTGGCTGCCGACGAGGTTGCCCAGGTGCTTGATGCCGTTGATGTAGGGAATTGCCGAGGTGATCAGATGCCGTTTGCGTATCGGGGCCATCGCGCGCCTTCCGTTGCCGTTTCAGCGCGGTTTACAGCCCTTGTGCGGGCAAGGCCAGAGGGTTTGCCCGCTGGCCTTGCATCGTTCATTGCGCGGTATAGCCGCCATCGACCAGATGATACGACCCGGTGATGAAGCTCGCCTGATCGGAAAGCAGGAACAGCACCAGCGCCGCGACATCTTCGGCGGTGCCGAGCCGTTTGAGCGCGTGCATGGCGGCGATGCCGTCAAGCGCCTCGGGGGGCAGCAGTTCGAGCAGCGGCGTGCGAATGAAGCCCGGCCCTACGGCGTTGACGCGCACCCCGGCGGTGGCATATTCGAGCGCCGCGTTCTTCGTCAGCCCGACCAGCGCGTGTTTGGCCGCGACATAGGCGGGGGCATTGGCAAAGCCCACCGAGCCAAGGATCGAGGCGATGTTGACAATGGCGCCGCCGCCCGTCGCAACCAGATGCGGCAGTGCTGCGCGCATGCCGTAGAAGACGCCGTCGAGGTTGACGCCCATCACCTGCCGCCAGCCATCAAGCGGGTAATCGCCCACGGGCGCGCTCGGGCCGCCGATACCGGCATTGTTGACCACGAGATTGAGCCCGCCAAAGCGCGCCACCACCGCCGTCGTCATCTCGGCCACCGCGCCAGCGCTGGCAACGTTGCAGGTGAAAGCCGCCGCAGTGCCGCCCGCAGTGGCGATCTCGGCCACCACGGCGTCGGCTGCGGCGCGGTCGATATCGCTAACCGCGACCTTGGCCCCTGATGCCGCGAGTTCGCGCGCAATCGCCGCCCCGATGCCGGAACCCGCGCCGGTGACCAGTGCCACCTTGCCATCAAAAACGAATATCCATTGTGACCTCCGTTGGTTTCTTGATGCACCACGCGGAATATGGGGGCGCGCAAGGCGCGGGGTAAGGGTCAATCGTCGCGGCCGCGCCCGAACAGCCGACCCACGATGAACGAGGTGCGCGGCATCCATGTGTAGGGGCGGCGGCGGCGCGGACCGGGGCGCAGCGCCATGCGCCAGAGGCCGAACACCGCCAGCACCAGATGCACCAGCGCAATCGCCCAGAACATCGACGCTGGGCCGAAACCCTCGATCAGCAGCGAGGCCAGCACGGGCGAGGCGATGGCGCCGATCGCGTAGAGAAACAGCAGCGCCGCCGAAAGCTCGACCCGTTCGGATGCGGTGGCGTGGTCATGCGCGTGCGCCGACGAGATCGAATAGATCGGCAGTGTGGCAAAGCCGAAGAAACCGGCGGCGAGGTAAATGGCCATGCTGCCCGAACCGGCCAGCGCCACTGTCAGCGCCGAGGCCACGATGGAGGCAACCGACAGCCAGATCAGCACCCAGCGGCGGTCGTAACGGTCGGCGAGCCAGCCCACCGGCAGTTGCGCAAACCAGCCGCCGAGCACATAGACCGCCAGAAACACCGCGATCTGGTCGAGCGCCAGCCCCACCTCGATGGCATAGACCGGGCCGACAAAGCGAAAGGCGGCGCCGGTAATACCGGTCACCACCACCCCCGCCGCCGCCAGCGGCGAACGTGCCCAGGCCATCGCGGGGCGCAGGCGCGGCGCCTGCGGTGTTTCGGGTTCGCGGGTGCGGGTCAGCGCCAGCGGCAACAGCGCGGCGCAGCACAGGATCGCCAGCAGGTTGTAGCTGGCGTAGCTTGACGGCGTCAGCACCCCAATCATCAGCTGCGCGCCAAGCGAGGCGCCCACATCGACGACGCGGTAGACGCCACTTGCGCGGCCCCGGGTTTCATTGGTGACGCTGGCTTGCAGCCAGGTCTCGATGATGGTGTAACAGCCCGCCACCGAAAGCCCGGTGAGCATGCGCATGGCTGACCAGGCGAGCGGATTGACCAGCATCATGTGCGCCGCGATGCCGATGGTGCCCATCGCCGAAAACGCAGCAAAAGCGCGGGCGTGGCCTACCGTGCCCAGCATTCGCGGCGCCCACCAGCAGCCGACGAAGAAGCCGACGAATTGCGCCGAGCCGAGCATGCCGACCTCAGCCTTGGAAAAGCCGTGGCCAAGGCCGGAAATAGCATCGAGCGGCGCCACCGCGCCCGAGCCAAGCTGGACGAAGATCACCGAGAGGAACAGCGCCGTGAACGAGATGAGCAGGCGCATGGCGCGACGCTAGCTGCGGCGCGCAGGGCGCGAAAGGGTGATTGTGCGGGTGGGCGGATTTGGGGGGCGTGGGTGTGGTGCTGCGGGGGCAAGCGGGCACGCCTGCGGCGGACGGGGCAGGGGGGCGCCGCCCCCCAAGCCCGTTCCGGGCTTTCCCCCTTGGGTATTTTTGCAAAGAAGAAGGGGGCGGTCGAGACGCGTTGGCAGGGGGTGGCGCTATCCGCTGGCTTTTGCGGTCACGCGGGGGGCAGGGTCGGGGCAGCCGTGCCGGACCCTTTAGCCCCCTGGCCAGGCCTACGGGGTCAGCACCGGGGCGGCGCTGCCGGGTTCCAGCAGCCATGCGGCGGGGGGGGCCATGCGGGCGCGGCGGCGCTCGAGCAACCAGCGGGTGTGGCCCTCGGTATGGGCGGCGGCGAGGTGCCAGCGGCTTTCGGCACCGGGCGCGCCGCCCGCCTCGGGGGTCAGGATCAGGCCGGTGGGCGTGCGGCCGCTGGCCTCGGCGGCCAGTTGCAGCCGCCGCATGGGCGTGAGGCCGGGGGGGGCGGCCAGTTCGGCCACCACCAGCGGCACCGCGCCGCTGCAGAGTGCCTCTTCAAGGCACCAGAGCACCTTGCGGTCAGGTTGGGCGGCGGCGATGATGAGCCGCTCGGGCGCGCAAAGCCCGGCCATGCCTGCGGGGTTAAGTGCGCGCGCGCCCGTATCGGGCGCGATCCAGAGCACCGCCCCTTCCAGCCTGCCCGCCAGCAGCAGCGCCAGCGTGCGCCGCGCCGGGCCGCAAAGCTCGTGCACCCGGCCGCGCGCGAACTCGGCCCCCGGCCCCAGGGCCAGCGCAGGGCGCGCCCGCGCCAATATCGGCGGGGCGTGCGGCGGCGGGGCCGCAGGTGGCGGGGCGTGGGGCGGTAGGGCGGTGCGAGTCGGCATGGGGGAAGGGTAGTATGTTTGCGAAACGTTCTCAAGATCGGTGGTGCCCCGCCGCCAGCGCAGGGCGCAAAGGCGCCGCCGGGGTGCCCCCTCTTGCCGCCCCGGCACGAAGCGATTAGCCATGGGGCCGGGGCGCAAGCGCCCCGTTTCGCGCGGGCGTGGCGGAATGGTAGACGCATGGGACTTAAAATCCCTCGGGCGCAAGCCCATGCCGGTTCGAGTCCGGCCGCCCGCACCAGACCAACAGGGGGGGCCGCACCCTCGGCCTGTTTCGGGCCTTGCCCATGGGGGATTTGGGCGTTGAAGACGCCGGGGCCTGACGGGGCGGCAAAGACTGCGCAGGTTGGCTGCGGCGGCCATGTGACCGTGCGGCAGGGGCAGACGGAGACGGGCTTACGAGCGATCCGCACTTGCCCCGAGGCGTCGCGGCGCATAGATCGCCGCAAGGCAAAAAGGATATCTTGATGGCACGCGCACCCCGGACCCAGCTCGAAGACCGGCCCACGACCAAGCGGATCGGGGCCCTGCGCGCGCTCTATCCTTTCGTGAAGCCCTATGGCGGGCAGGTTCTGGCAGCGCTTCTGGCGTTGGTGCTGACCGCCTCGATCAGCCTGATTTTGCCGGTGGCGGTGCGCCGGGTCGTTGACGGCTTTCAGGCGGGCGCAGAACTGCTTGATCAGTATTTTGCCGCAGCGCTGGTCATCATCGCGCTGCTGGCACTGGGCACGGGCGCGCGTTACTACCTTGTCACCCGGCTGGGTGAGCGGGTGGTGGCCGACATCCGCAAGGCGGTGTTTGACCGCGTGCTGGGCATGAGCCCGGCGTTTTTTGAGCGGATCATGACCGGCGAGGTGATCAGCCGCATCACCACCGATACCACGCTGATCTTGTCTGTGATCGGGTCGTCGGTGTCGGTGGCGCTGCGCAATGTGATGATTCTGATCGGTGGCATGGCGATGCTGCTACTGACCTCGGCCAAGCTTTCCGGCCTTGTTCTGCTGGTGGTGCCGGTGGTGATCGTGCCGATCGTGGTGCTGGGGCGCCGCCTGCGGGTGCTTGGCCGCGAAAACCAGGACTGGATCGCAAATTCGGCAGGCTCGGCCACCGAGGCGCTGTTGTCGGCGCAAACGGTGCAGGCCTTCACCCATGAGCCGCAAAGTCGGGCCGAATTTGCCGACGTGACCGAAAGATCCTTCGTTTCGGCCCGGCGCCGCATTTCCACCCGCGCAGTGATGACGGTGATCGTGATCTTTCTGATCTTCTCGGGCGTGGTGGGGGTGCTTTGGGTCGGCGCGCGCGACGTGCGGCTGAACGTGATGACGGTGGGCGAACTGGTGCAGTTTGTCATCTATGCGGTCATGGTCGCGGGCGGGGTTGGCGCCCTCTCTGAGATCTGGGGCGAGATTCAGCGGGCGGCGGGGGCGACCGAGCGGCTGGCCGAGCTGCTGGGGGCCGACGACCCGGTGCGCGACCCCGCCAGCCCGCAGCTGCTGCCGCGCCCGGTGTGCGGCGAGATCGGGTTTGAGAATGTGACCTTCCATTACCCCTCGCGCCCCGCTGCTTCGGCGCTTGACGCGGTGACGCTGAAGATTGCGCCGGGCGAAACGGTGGCGCTGGTCGGGCCGTCAGGCGCGGGCAAGACCACGATGATTCAGCTGATCCAGCGGTTCTGGGACCCCGAGCAGGGCCGCGTCACGCTCGACGGGTACGACCTGCGCGATCTGGCAAGGGCCGATTTCCGCCACGCCATTGCGCTGGTGCCGCAAGACCCGGTAATCTTTGCCACCACGGCGCGCGAAAACATCCGATTTGGCCGCCCCGAGGCAAGCGACGCCGATGTGGAGGATGCCGCGCGTGCGGCGCACGCGCACGATTTTCTCATGGCGCTGCCCGAGGGCTACAATTCTTATGTGGGCGAGCGCGGGGTGATGCTGTCGGGCGGGCAAAAGCAGCGCATCGCGATTGCGCGCGCGATCTTGCGCGATGCCCCGGTGCTGTTGCTTGATGAGGCGACGAGCGCGCTCGATTCTGAAAGCGAAGGGCTGGTGCAGGCAGCAGTAGAGCGGCTGGCGAGTGGACGCACCACGGTGATCGTGGCGCACCGTCTTGCGACGGTAAAGCGCGCCGACCGCATCGTGGTGTTTGACCAAGGCCGCATTGTGGCGCAGGGCACACACGAGGCACTGGTGGCCGAAGGCGGGCTTTATGCGCGCCTTGCGCGGCTGCAATTCACCACCGGTCTTGAGATCGAGTGATCGGATCATGTGACGTGACGTGCCCGGCGGCGCTTTTGCTTGCCGGGCGCCGCATTTCTACGCATTCTGCACCAAAGGTTCGCGAGGAACGGACCCCTTGGGGAGGAATGAGATGGCGAGATTTGGTTCGGTTGCCGACCGTGATGCGGTTGAAAAGGAACAGGCGTGGGAAGACCGCCCGCGCGCGCAGACGATGTATCAGTTCATCGCCGATGTCGCGGCGCGACACGGCAATCGCCCGGCGAGCACGTTTCAGCTTTTGTCCGGCCCGAAGGACAAGGCCGAAACCCTGACCTGGGCCGAGTTGCTGGGCCGCGTCACGCAGGCGGCGAACCTGTTTCGCAGCCTTGGTGTGGGCGAGGGCGACACGGTTGCCTACCTTTTGCCCAACAGCAACGAAACCGTGGTGGCGCTGATCGCGGGCTCGATTGCGGGCATTGTGAACCCGGTCAACCCGCTGTTGGAGCCCGAGCAGATTTCGGCGATTCTGCGTGAAACCAAAGCCAAGGTGCTGGTCACGCTGAAAGCCTTTCCAAAGTCGGATGTGGCGCAGAAGGCCGCCGAGGCGGTGAAGCATGCGCCCAATGTGAAGACCGTGCTTGAGGTTGATCTCAACCGCTACCTGACGCCGCCGAAAAGCTGGATCGTGCCGCTGGTGCGCCCCAAGAACCCGGTGGAACACAAGGCCGATATCAAGGATTTTAACGCCGAATGCGCGCGCCAGCCTGCTGGCAACCTGACCTTCGCCGACAGCACCGAAGACCGGGTTGCCGCCTATTTCCACACCGGCGGCACCACCGGCATGCCGAAGGTCGCGCAGCACAAGGTTTCGGGCATGATCTACAACGGCTGGCTCGGTGCGCGGTTGTTGTTTGACGAAACCGATGTGATGATCTGCCCGCTGCCCTTGTTCCACGTTTTTGCGGCCTATCCGATTCTGATGTCGGCCATCGCCTCGGGTGCGCATGTGGTGTTCCCGACCCCTGCGGGCTATCGCGGCGAGGGCGTGTTCGACAACTTCTGGAAGCTGATCGAGCGCTGGCATGTGACCTTCCTCATCACCGTGCCCACGGCGATCTCGGCGCTGATGCAGCGCCCGGTCAATGCTGATGTCTCGTCATTGAAAACCGCGCTGTCGGGGTCGGCGCCGCTGCCGGTCGAGCTTTACAACCGCTTCGAGAAAGCCACCGGGGTGCAGATTTCAGAGGGTTATGGCCTTACCGAGGCGACCTGCCTTGTCTCGGTCAACCCGGTCGAAGGCAAGAAGAAGGTCGGTTCGGTCGGGATTCCGATGCCGCATACGCATGTGCGGATTCTGTTGCAGGAAAACGGCGGCGGCTTTCGTGAATGCGTGACCGATGAGGTGGGCGAAATCTGCATTGCCAACCCCGGTGTGTTCGAGGGCTCGACCTATACCGAGGTTGACAAGAACCACGACCTGTTTGCCGAAACCCGGTTTCTGCGCACCGGCGACCTTGGGCGGATTGATGCCGATGGCTACCTCTGGATCACCGGGCGCAAGAAAGACCTGATCATCCGCGGCGGCCACAACATCGACCCCGCCGAGATCGAAGAGGCGATGATGGCGCATCCGGCGGTGGCCTTTGCCGGCGCCATCGGCCAGCCCGACGCTTTTGCGGGCGAGTTGCCCTGCGTCTATGTCGAACTGGTGCAGAGTGCCGATGTTACCGAAGACGAGTTGATGGAGCATGCGCGCACCCATATTCACGAACGCGCGGCAATTCCCAAGCACATCGAGATCATGGCAGAGCTGCCGAAAACCGGGGTCGGCAAGATCTTCAAGCCCGACCTGCGCAAGCGCGCCATTACCCGTGTGCTGAACGAAACGCTTGCGGCGGCGGGCTTTGCCGCAAACGTCGCCACCGTGACCGAAGACAAGAAGCGTGGTCTGGTGGCGCATCTGCGCCGCTTGGGCGATGTCGATGACGCCGCCCTGGCCGCGAAGATGGGCGAGTTCACCACGCCTTGGGACTGGGCGAAGTAAGGCCGAAGCCAAAACGGCCCGCGCAGACGCGCGGGCCAAGGTGCCTGCCGCCGGTCTGCCCGGCGCGAAGCCCTAAAGCAGTTTCAGGTCGCCCGCCGAAGAACGCCCGTCGCGGCCCGACTGCAGCTCATAGGCGACTTTCTGGTTGTCGTTGAGGCCCTTCAGCCCCGCCCGTTCGACCGCCGAAATGTGCACAAACACATCCTTGCCGCCGTCGTCAGGCGCGATGAAGCCAAACCCTTTGGTGGTGTTGAACCATTTTACGGTGCCAGTGGCCATACCCGCATCTCCATCATCAGTGTTCCCGGAGCGGAATGCACCGGGCCGTGCAGCCAGGTCTTTCAAGCATTCCGGCTGTCCCTGATCGGGTAGGCGGTAGGAAAGGCAGCAGCAGCGCGAGGCAAAGGATGCCGCATCCGTGCCGAAAATCAACAAAAAAACTGGGGGGCGCGGCGGCCCCCCAAGGATCGCTAGCGCTGGTCGGGCGGCAGGGCCTCGGCCACAAGCTCTGTGACGGCATCGGCAAGGGCAAGGACGCGGCTTTGCGGCTCGCCCAGACGGCGCAGCGAAACCGTGCGGTCTTCGACCTCTTTCATGCCGATTGCCAGAATCACCGGCACCTTGCCAACCGAATGCTCGCGCACTTTGTAATTGATCTTTTCGTTGCGGGTGTCGGCCTCGGCGCGCAGACCTTGCGCGCGCAGCGTGGCCACCACTTCGGCCACGAAATCATCGGCGCCTGAGACAATTGAGGCCACCACAACCTGACGCGGCGCCAGCCAGAACGGCAGGCGCCCCGCGTAGTTTTCGATCAAAATACCGATGAAGCGTTCGAAACTGCCCAGAATGGCGCGATGCAGCATGTAGGGGCGGTGCTTGGCGCCATCTTCGCCGATGTATTCGGCCCCAAGCCGGGTCGGCAAGTTGGGGTCAACCTGAAAGGTGCCGCACTGCCATTTGCGCCCGATCGCGTCAGTCAGCTTGAAGTCGAGCTTCGGGCCGTAGAACGCGCCTTCGCCGGGGTCAATCTCATAAGGGTTGCCGGTTTTCTTGATGGCGTTTTCCAGCGCGCCTTCAACCTGGTCCCAGGCCTCATCGGTGCCGATCCGCACGGCGGGGCGGGTGGAAAGCTTGATCTCGAACGCCTCAAACCCGAGGTCGCGGTAGACCGAGGCCAGAAGGTCGATGAAGGCCGCGCATTCGCTTTCGATCTGCTCGCCGGTGCAGAAGATATGCGCGTCATCTTGCGTGAAGCCGCGCACCCGCATCAGCCCGTGCATCGAGCCCGAGGACTCATAGCGGTGGCACGACCCGAATTCGGCCAGCCGCAAGGGCAGGTCGCGGTAAGATTTGAGCCCCTGATTGTAGACCTGCACATGGCACGGGCAGTTCATCGGTTTCAGCGCGTTGATGCGCTTTTCCTTTGCACCTTCCTCGTCGACTTCGACAATGAACATGTTCTCGCGGTAGGCCTCCCAATGGCCCGAGCGTTCCCAAAGCACGCGGTCTACCACCTGCGGGGTGTTGACCTCGCGGTAGCCCGCGCGGTCAAGCCGACGGCGCATGTATTCCTGCAAGGTCCGGTAGATGCGCCAGCCGTTGGGGTGCCAGAATACCATGCCGGGGGCTTCTTCCTGCAAATGAAAGAGCTCCATCTCGCGGCCAAGTTTGCGGTGGTCGCGCTTGGCGGCCTCTTCCAGCATGGTCAGGTGCGCCTTGAGCGCGTCGCGGGTTTTGAACGCCACGCCGTAGATGCGTTGCAGCATGGGCCGCGTGCTGTCGCCGCGCCAATAGGCGCCGGCCACGCTCATCAGCTTGAAGGCGTCGGCGGGCAACTGGCCGGTGTGTTGCAGATGCGGGCCACGGCAGAGGTCTTGCCAGTGGCCGTGCCAATACATGCGGATCTGCTGGTCTTCGGGGATCATGCCGACCAGCTCGACCTTATAGGGCTCGTTCTGCGCCTCATAGTAGGCGATGGCGCGGGCGCGGTCCCATGTTTCGGTGGTCACCGGGTCGCGGCGGTTGATGATATCGCGCATCTTCGCCTCGATCGCGCCGAGGTCTTCGGGGGTGAAGGGTTCAGCGCGGTCGAAATCGTAATACCAGCCGTTTTCGATGACCGGCCCGATGGTGACCTTGACGGTGGGCCACAGTTCTTGCACGGCGCGGGCCATGACATGCGCGAGGTCGTGGCGGATCAGTTCAAGCGCCGCGCCCTCATCCTTCATCGTGTTGATGGCAATGCTGGCGCTTTCGGCAATCGGCCAGGCCAGATCCCAATGCTTGCCGTTCACCTGCGCCGAAATGGCCGCCTTGGCGAGCGAGGGGGCGATGGAGGCGGCCACCTGCGCCGGGGTCACGCCCGCGTCAAAGCTGCGCGCATTGCCATCGGGGAATGTGAGGGAAATTTGGGACATGCGGTCCTCCTCGTCGGTTTGGCGCCCACGAAACGCCCGGTTGCGGGTTACGGCTTGCGTGGTAGGAAGATTTCAGGGCGAAGTCAACGGCGGGGGCGCAACATGACGGTGCAGCATTTCAACACGCCCGAGGGGCGGCGAATTGCCTTTGCGCGGCTGCCGGGGCGGGGGCCGGGGGTGGTGTTTCTGGGCGGGTTCCGGTCCGACATGACCGGCACCAAGGCGCAAGCCCTGGAAGGCTGGGCGCGCGCCGCTGGTCGGGCATTTCTGCGCTTCGACTATTCCGGGCACGGCGCCTCGGGCGGGGATTTCGAGCAGGGCTGCATTGGCGACTGGCTGGCGGATGCGCGGGCGGCGCTGCGCCTGAGCGAAGGGCCGCAGGTGCTGGTCGGCTCTTCGATGGGCGGCTGGTTGGCACTTTTGCTGGCGCGCGAGGCGCCGGAGCGCGTGGCCGGGCTGGTGACCATCGCTGCGGCGCCGGATTTTACCGAAGATTCGATGTGGGCGGGGTTCGACGAGGTTCAGCGTGCCACGCTGGCGCGGGACGGGCGGGTGGAGCAGCCGTCGGAGTATTCAGACGAGCCTTATGTGATCACCCGCCGCCTGATCGAGGATGGGCGCCGCCATCTGGTGCTGCGCGAACCGCTGCGGCTGCCGATGCCAGTACGGATGTTGCAGGGCACGGCCGATGCCGACGTGCCGCAGGCAGTGGCGTTGCGGCTTCTGGCGCATGCCGAGGGGGCGGATATGCATCTGACGCTGGTGAAGGGGGCGGACCACCGATTTTCGACGCCCGCCTGCCTGCGGCTGATCGAAGAGGCAGTGGCCGAGGTCGCGGGGTAGGGGGGCGGTCTGCCCCCCTCTTGCGCGGTGCCCGTGCAATTCACCCCCCCGAGGATATTTGCACTGAAGCAGCCGTGAGGTTGGGTTTATGCGAGTTTGGGGCGAAATCCGGCAACACTGCAAATCGGAATGTTGCGATATTTACGGTTGGGCCGGAAGGGGCGGCGCCAGGGCCGCCCCGGAAACAGCGGTTCAGATGGCCCGCAGCGGCGCGACCTTGGGCTGCGGGGCCGCGTTCTGGTCGATGAACCTGAGCACCAGCGGGCGGATGCGCTCGCGCCAGCTGCTTCCGGCGAAAATGCCGTAATGCCCTGCGCCGATTTCGATGTAGCCCGCCTTCTTTTCCGGCGGCAGGCCGGTGAGCAGGTCGAGCGCTGCGGCGCATTGGCCGGGGGCGGAGATATCGTCTTTGCTGCCTTCAACGGTTTTGACCGCGACATCGGTGATGCGGCCGATATCGACCTGATGGCCCGCTACCACGAACTGGTTTTGCGCGATTTCGCGGCCCTTGAAGATGCGTTCGACGGTCGAGAGGTAAAACTCGGCGGTCATATCCATGACCGAGAGGTATTCATCATAAAAGATGTTGTGGTGATCGCGCTCTGAGCCTTCGCCTTTGGCTTCGGCGGTGATCTTGTCGGAAAATGCGCGCCCGTGTTTTTCGGCGTTCATCGAGATGAACGAGGCAAGCTGCATCAGGCCGGGGTAGACCAGCCGCCCGGCGCCGCGATGCTTGAATCCGACACGCTGGATGACGAGGTGTTCAAGCTGGCCCATGGTGATACGGCGGCCGAAATCGGTGACTTCGGTGGGGGCGGCGTCGGGGTCAATCGGGCCGCCGATCAGGGTGAGGGTGCGGGGCTGCGCGGCGGGGTCGATCTCGGCCAGATAGGCGGTGGCGGCAAGCGTGAGCGGGGCCGGCTGGCAGACCGCGATCACGTTGATATCTGGGCCGAGATATCGCATGAAATCAACGAGGTATAGGGTATAGTCCTCAATGTCGAACTTGCCTTCGGAAACCGGAATATCGCGGGCGTTGTGCCAATCGGTGACGTAGACATCGGCATCAGGCAGAAGGCTGGCGACGGTGGAACGCAACAGGGTTGCGTAATGGCCCGACATCGGTGCCACCAGCAGGATGCGGCGTGCCATCGGGGCGCGGCCGGTGACGGCGAACCGGATCAGGTTGCCGAAGGGGCGGCTGATGAGGGTTTCGACATTGACCAGATGGTCGCGGCCATCGGCACCGGGAATGGAGCGGATGCCCCAGTCGGGTTTGATCACCATGCGGGCAAAGCTGCGTTCGGTCACGCGGCCCCAGGCCGACATTACCTTGAACATCGGATGCGGCACCAAACCCCAGGCGGGGTAAGAGGCCATCGCGCGGGCCGAGGCACCCATCCACTCGTTCGTATTCCTGACGGTTTCCATCAGGTCGTAACTCATCATGCCCTTCATCGTGTCTCCTGACCCGGTTGAGCCCAAACGCCGCTTTACCGCCCGGCCCCTGCGACGTTATGTTGCGCTAAAGAATAGGGAGGAATGATTGCCATGACAACGGGTGACGGCGGCCTTCCTGCTGCATCGCAGCAATTGACCGAGAATCTTTCCAAAGTCGAGGCATTATCGCAACGACTCGTGGCGGCGCTGGCGCAAAAACGCGCGCCCAACCCAGCGCTGGAGGCGCCGGGGCAGGATCTTTACCTCAAGGCCAGTTCCGCGCTGATCAAGGAATGGATGGAAAACCCGGCAAAGCTGATGGAAACCCAGATCAGCTACTGGGGGCAGGCGCTGAAACACTATGTCGAGGCGCAGCAGGTGCTGGCCAAGGGCAAGCTGGCGCCGCCCGAAGATACCGGGCCAAAAGACCGCCGCTTTGCCAACCCGCTGTGGGACACCAACCCCTACTTCAACTTCGTCAAGCAGCAATACCTGATCTCGGCGCGTGCGATCGAGGAATCGGTGGCGAGTATCGAAGGGCTCGACCCGGTTGACCGCAAGCGCGTCGATTATTTCACGCGCCAGATCATCGACATGATGGCGCCGACCAATTTCCTTGCCACCAACCCCGATGCGCTGGAACGCGCCGTGGCGACCGAGGGCGAAAGCCTTGTGAAGGGTCTGGAAAACCTCGTCGCCGACATCGAGGCCCACAAGGGCGATCTGGTGATCACGCTGGCCGACCGGGATGTCTTCAAGGTCGGGGTCAATATCGGCACCGCCGAGGGCGGCGTGGTCTACCGCAACCACCTGTTCGAGCTGATCCAGTATGCGCCCACCACCGAAACCGTGCACCGCACGCCGCTGGTGATCTTTCCGCCGTGGATCAACAAGTTCTACATTCTCGACCTGAAACCGCAAAACAGCCTGATCCGCTGGATCGTCGATCAGGGCTTCACCTTGTTCGTGGTGGCCTGGAAAAACCCCGATGCAAGCTATGCCCAGATCGGCATGGATGACTATGTGCAAGATGGCTACCTGACCGCGATCCGCGAGATCAAGGCGATCACGGGCGAGCCGAAGGTGAACGCGGTGGGCTACTGCATTGCGGGCACGACGCTGGCGCTGACGCTGGCCTTGCTGCAAAAGCGCGGCGACAGGTCGGTGAACGCCGCCACGTTTTTCACCACGCTGACCGATTTTGCCGATCAGGGCGAGTTTACCGCCTATTTGCAGGATGACTTCGTTGACGGGATCGAACAGCAGGTGGCGCACGACGGGGTGCTTTCGTCGTATTTCATGACCCGCACCTTCAGCTATCTGCGTGCCAACGACCTGATCTATCAGCCCGCGATCCGCAGCTACATGATGGGCGAGGCGCCGCCCGCCTTTGACCTCTTGTTCTGGAATGGCGATGGCACCAACCTGCCGGGCAAGATGGCGGTGGAATACCTGCGCGGCCTCTGCCAGCGCGATGAGTTTGCGGGCAAGGGCTTCACCGTTCTGGGCGAGAAGGTGCAGATTTCAGGGGTGAAGGTGCCGCTTTGCGCCGTGGCCTGCGAAACCGACCACATCGCGCCGTGGCGGGCGAGTTTTGCCGGGGTGGCGCAGATGGGCGCCAAAGACAAGACTTTCATCCTGTCGCAGTCGGGGCATATTGCCGGCATCGTGAACCCGCCCGGCAAGGACAAATACGGCCACTATCTTTCAGACGCGCCGATTGTCGACGTTGATGCCTGGCGCGAAGCGGCCAGCTTTAGCAAGGGCAGCTGGTGGCCACATTGGGGGGCGTGGCTGGCGCAACGGTCGGGCAAGCGGATTGAAGCGCGCGCCTTGGGTGATTCGGCGCACCCGGTGCTGGCGGCGGCCCCTGGCACCTATGTGGTCGAACGGCCAGAGGCCTGATTTCTGGCGCTTCTTCGCAATTGCTGCGCCGCAGCAACTTTGCACTTGAAATGCTGCGGTGCAGCGTGTATGTATCTTGGCAGAAACAAACCCGCCCCCAAACCGGAGACATTCAAATGGCCAAGACCCAAGACTACACCAAAGCCGTGCAAGACATGTTCGGCGCCTTCCCGATCGACACCTCGGCGTTTCAGGACGCCTTCAAGAATTCGACCGCGATTGGCGAGCGCCTGACCAAAGTCGCGCTCGAAGCCGCCGAAAAATCGACCGAGATTTCTTCGGCCTGGACCAAGGCAACGCTGGCCCGTGTTGGCGATCTGTCGAAATCGAAATCCGAACCGGCCGACTACGCCAAAGCCATGAACGATTTCACCTCGGCCGCTGCCGAAACCGCCGCGGAAAACCTTGCCGCCTATGCCGAAGTTGCGAAAAAAGTGCAGCTGGAAACCGTCGAACTGCTGCTTGCCGCTGGCAAGGAAGCCACCGATGACGCCTCTGCCGCAGTGAAAAAAGCCACCGCCGACGTGACCGCTGCGGCCAAGAAAGCCACCGCGACAGCCACCAGCGCCGTCAAGGCCTGATCGGTCTACCGGCCAGCTTGGTGCCGGATGCATGTGAAAGGCGGGCCACGCACGGCCCGCCTTTTTCTTTTGTTGCTTTTGTGCGCCCGCGTATTAGGCTTTGCTGCACTGCCAAAATACCCCGGAGGACCATATGGCCGAAGACGCGAAGCCGCTGCTGATCAAGCGTTACGCCAGCCGCCGTCTCTACAACACCGAAACCAGCGATTATGTGACACTTGAAGATATTGCCGCCTTCGTTCGCGAGGGCCGCGAGGTGCAGATCATCGACCTGAAATCGGGTGATGATCTGACCCGCCAGTATCTTTTGCAGATCGTCGCCGAACACGAAAGCCGCGGCGAATCGGTGCTGCCCGTGGACGTGCTGACCGATCTCGTGCGCAGCTACACCACGCAGGCGCAAAGCGTGGTGCCGCAGTTTCTTGCCGCCTCGTTTCAGATGCTGCGCGAGGGGCAGAGCAAGCTGATGGAGAATCTTTCATCTTTCCCCAACCCGATGTCGAAGATGCCGGGGTTTGAGGTGTTGCAGCGCCAGCAGCAGGCCTTCATGAAAACCATGATGGGCGGCTGGACAGAAACCGGCGGCGAAGAGGGCGCGGTCGCGCCCGACACCGCCAAAACGGGCGGGCGCGAAGATCTTGATGCGATCAAGAAGCAGCTTGCCGAACTGCAGGCGAAACTCGCCAAGCTGTAAGCAAAGGGGCCCTGCAGGGCCCCTTCGGGTCACGCCACTTCGGCAAAGACCTTATTCAGCGCGCGTTCGAGCTTGTCGAACATCTCGTCCATCTGCGGCAGCGTCATGATGAAGGGTGGGCAGAGCACGATCGCCTGGCCCAGCGGGCGGCAGATCAGCCCTTGATCGGTGCAGGCATTGGCGATGCGCTCTGACACGCTCAACGATCCGTCGAACGGGGTCTTGGTGGCTTTGTCCTTCACCGCCTCCAGGGCCCCCATCAGCCCCTTGCCGCGCCATTCGCCGATGTTGGGGTTTTCCGCCAGCCGCGCGAGGCCCGCCTCGAAATGCGGCGTCAGATGGCGCACGTTCTCGGCCAGCCCCTCGTTCATCACCACGTCGATGGCTTTCAGCGCGATGGCGCAGCCCACAGGGTGCCCTGACGCGGTAAAACCGTGCGGAAATTCCTCGATCGCTTCCGCAGCGGCCTGCACCCGGTCGGCCAGATCGTCGCCCAAGATCACCGCACCCATTGGGAAGAAGCCGGCGGTCAGGTTCTTTGACGAGATGATCGCGTCCGGCTTGAAGTCGTAGGTCTCGCAGCCCCAGGTGTTGCCGGTGCGGCCAAAGCCGGTGATGACCTCGTCGGAAATGACCGGAATCCCGTATTTGCGCAAGATCGGCACCATCGCCTGAAAATACCCCGCCGAGGGCACCACCACGCCGCCCGCCCCCATCACCGGCTCGGCAAAGAACCCCGCAATGGTATCGGCGCCTTCCTTGATGATCGTCGCCTCCAACTCGTTTGCCAGTCGCTGGCTAAAGGCCGCTTCGCTTTCCCCCGGCTTGCCAAAGCGCCAATAATGCGGGCAGCCAAGGTGCAAGAACCCCGGCAGCGGCAGGCCGAAGACGCTGTTATAAGGCTTGCCGGTCATGCTCGCCGCCACAGCGGTCACACCGTGGTAGGCGTTCCAGCGGGTGAGAATCTTACGCCGTTGCGGCTTGCCTTCGGCGGCATGCAGAAACCACAGGATCTTCACCATCGTGTCGTTCGCTTCGGACCCCGAGTTGGTGTAGAATACCCGCCCCCGGCTGAAGGGTGACACCTCGACCAGCTTTTCGCTCAACAGCACGGTCTGGTCAGACATCCGGCCAAAAAACGAATGATAGCCCGCGAGCTTTTCGTATTGCGCCTTTGCGGTCTCGATCAGGCCGGGGTGGTCGAACCCGGCGACCATGTTCCACAGCCCCGAATTGGCGTCGAGATATTCGCGCCCGTGGGTGTCATAGACATAAGGCCCGCGCCCATGCGTCAGCACCACTGCGCCGCGTTCGTGCACCGAGGGCAGGTCGGTGAAGCCATAGAGCGAATAACGGTCGGCCCGGGCTTCCCAGGAATTGGGGGCATTGTCGCGCATGGCACTCTCCTTCAAAGCATGACGGGCAGGCTAGCCGGGCCGGGCGCCGGGTTCAATGGGGGGCCGAACCCCCTCATGCTTGCCTTGGTTCCAAATATCCCCCGCGGAGCGCGCTGTGCGCGAAGAAAGAGCCTCCGGCGGGGATATTTTGCCCAAGGCAAGTTCTAGCGCGCGGCTTTTTCGGCGATGCCTGAGGTGCTTTCGCGCCGCGTCAGTTCCGCCTCGACGTCGGCCAAGGTCAGATCGCGCGCGGCGAGCATGACCAAGAGGTGATAGAGCACATCCGCCGCCTCGGCGGTCAGCCGGGCGCGGTCGCCCTTGACCGCCTCGATGATCGCCTCAACCGCCTCTTCGCCAAACTTTTCGGCACATTTATCGGCGCCTTTGGCCAGCAGTTTCGCGGTCCAGCTGGTTTCGGGGTCGGCGGCGCGGCGGGTTTCGATGGTGGCAGCAAGACGGGCAAGGGCGCTCATGACATCCTCATGGGAATGCCCGCGGCGGCCATGTGTTCCTTGGCCTCGCGGATGGTGAAGGTGCCGAAGTGGAAGATCGAGGCGGCGAGCACGGCCGAGGCATGGCCTTCGGTGATGCCTTCAACCAGATGGTCGAGCGTGCCGACCCCTCCACTTGCGATGACCGGGATTTTGACCGCATCGGCGATGGCGCGGGTGAGGGGGATGTTGAAGCCCTGCTTGGTGCCATCGCGGTCCATCGAGGTTAGCAATATCTCGCCCGCGCCCTTGGCGGCGACGGTGCGGGCGAACTCGACCGCGTCGATGCCGGTGGCGCGGCGCCCGCCGTGGGTGAAGATTTCCCAGCGCCCCGGTGCTACGGTTTTCGCGTCGATCGCCACCACGATGCACTGGCTGCCGAAGCGCTCGGCGGCCTCGGCCACCACATCGGGGTTGGCGACCGCGGCCGAATTGAAGCTGACCTTGTCGGCGCCGGCGAGCAACAGGGCGCGCACGTCTTCGTGGCTGCGCACCCCGCCGCCCACGGTGAAGGGCATGAAGCATTGCTCGGCGGTGCGGGTGACCACGTCATACATGGTGCCGCGGTTTTCATGCGTGGCGCGGATGTCGAGAAATGTCAGCTCATCTGCCCCCGCCGCGTCATAGGCCTTGGCCGCTTCGACCGGGTCGCCCGCGTCCACCAGATTGACGAAATTGACGCCCTTGACGACGCGGCCATCGGCGACATCAAGGCAGGGGATGATGCGGGTTTTCAGCATGGGCGGTTCCTTTACCCCTAGGTAGCGCGCCGGGGCGCGCGAGGGAAGGGGGGGTGCTGCCCCCTCGCCCGTTCCGGGCTCACCCCCCGGGGGTATCTGGACATTGAAGATGGATCAGGATTTCAGGGCGGCGAGGGCGGCGGCAAGGTCAATCGCCCCATCGTAAAGCGCGCGGCCCGAGATTGCACCAGCGATCACCCCGGTATCGCGCAGCGCCACGAGGTCGGCGAGCGAAGCGACGCCGCCCGAAGCGATGACGGGGATGGTGACGGCGCGGGCGAGGGCGGCAGTGGCCTCGATATTGGGGCCGCCCATGGCGCCGTCGCGGTTGATGTCGGTGTAGATGATCGCCGCCACGCCCGCGTCTTCAAAGCTTTTGGCAAGGTCGGTGGCTTCCACCGCCGTGGCCTCGGCCCAGCCTTTGGTGGCCACAAACCCGTTGCGCGCGTCGATGCCGACCGCGATATGGCCCGGAAAGCGGCGGGCGGCCTCGCGCACGAGGCCGGGGTTTTCCACCGCGATCGTGCCGAGGATGACGCGGGCGAGGCCGCGCGAAAGCCAGCGTTCGATGGTGGCCATGTCGCGGATACCGCCGCCGAGTTGCGCCGGCACCTTTATGCGGCCGAGAATCGCCTCGACGGCGGCGGCGTTGACAGGGGTGCCCGCGAAGGCGCCGTTGAGATCGACCAGATGCAGCCATTCGCAGCCTGCGGCCTCAAAGGCCGCGGCCTGCGCCGCCGGGTCGGTGCCGAACACGGTGGCGCTGTCCATGCGGCCGTGCACAAGGCGCACGCAGGCGCCGTCTTTGAGGTCGATTGCGGGGTAAAGGATCATCGGGTGCCTCTGGGGTTGGTGGGTTGGGTGCCTGATAGCGGGAAACCGGGGCGGGTGCAAAACCTCAGTGGTCGGGCGCGGGGTGAAGCTGACGTGACGTCAATGCTGCGGTTGCACAACTGTGCCTGCTGCGGTAGGAGCGGTGCCATGCGAGGGGCAGAGGGAGGCGAAAGCATGGGCGAGCAAAAGCGCAAGCCGGGCGTGGTTGCGTTTCGGGCATGGGCGGGGGCGGTCGCGATACTGGTCTTTCTGGGTGGCTATGTGCCCTATCGCTTGCTGGCAGGCGGCGAGCCTTCGCTGGGCATTTTCGCGTTCTGGGTGGTCTTCGGGCTGGTTGTGACAGCGCTGATCGGCCTTGCCGTCGCACGCTGGAAGGAGTGAGCCGATGCTTTCCACCACGTTGATCTGGGGCGCGATTGCGGTTTTTGCGGTGGCAGGGGCGCTGATTGCATGGCGGGCGCGGCGCGCCAATAGCGGCACGGCCGCGGACTATTACCTTGGCGGCAGCCGTTTGGGCGGCATGGTGGCCGGGCTTTCCTACGGCGCCACCACCTATTCGGCCTTCATGCTGGTGGTGTTGACCGGGCTGACCTATCGCGGCGGCATCGGCGCGCTGGGGTTTGAGCTGATTTATTTCGCGGGTCTGAGCCTGCTGGTGATCTTCGCGCCGAGGTTCTGGCTGGCGGCGCGCAAGTGGGGCTTCATCTCGCCCGCCGAGATGGTTGGCGCGCGCTATGGCAGCACCGGCGTGGCGCGGCTGATGGCGGTGGTGGCGCTGGTGTTTCTACTGCCCTATTGCACGACGCAAATGGCGGGGGTGGGGCTGTTGCTGTCGGGTGTCACGGGCGGCGGCATCTCGCTGGCGCAGGCGATAGGCACCGGGGCGGTGCTGGCGATTTTCTGGACGCTGCTTGCGGGTCTGCGCTCGGTGGCCTGGACCGATGCATTGCAGGCCGGGGTGATGCTGGTTTCGGGGCTGCTGGCGGTTGGCTTTGCCGTAGCGGCGATTGGCGGGCCGGGGGTGTTCGTGGCCGAGACCAAAGCCACGCATGGCGCATGGCTTGATCTGCCGGGGCCGGGTCTTTGGAGCCTGCCGACCTTTCTTGCGCTTTCCTTCCCGTGGTTCTTCTTTGCGATCTCGAACCCGCAGGTTAGCCAGCGGCTGTTTGTTGCGCGCGATTTCGCGGCGATGCGGCAGATGATCGTGTGGGTGCTCGGCTTTGGCCTCGTGTTCACGCTGGTGGCGGTGATCTGGGGCTTTGCGGCGCTGCAACTGGTGCCGGGGCTGGAAAATACCGCCTTGGCCACGCCCGCGTTGCTGACCTCGGGGGCGATTCCGGTGCCGGTGGTGGTGCTTTTGGTGATTGGGGTGTTGTCGGCGGCGGTCTCGACGCTCGATTCGATCGCGTTGACGGTGGGCTCGATGGTGGCGCGCGATTTTCTGGGGCCAAGGGTCAGCGATGCGCGGCAGGTGTTTGCCGGGCGGCTGGTGGTGGTGGCGGTGATCGTGTTTGCCGCTGGGTTCGCGCTGAATACCGCGCGCATCGTCGATCAGCTGGCGGCGCTGTCGGCGGCGGGGTTGCTGGTCACCGTGCCGCCCATCGTCGGCGCGTTTTTCTGGCGGCGTGGCACGGCGGCGGGGGCGATGGCCTGCCTTGCGGGCGGCGCCGCGGTGGCGGTTTATATGGCGATGGTGGCGGGGGTGAGCGTCTTCAACCCGGTTCTTGCCTTTACCGTGGCGGGGGTCAGCACCGGGCTGTTCATTCTGGTCAGCCTGCTGACGCAGCCGCGCGCGGGGGCGCTTGATTTTGCCGGCGCGCTGCGCGACGATCTGCGCCGTCACAACGCCTGGTAGCCGCGACCCAACGTCAGGCTTGCGCGACGGCGGGCGGCGTGGCGAGATGGCGGCAGCTATCAGGGAGGATAGACCATGAATCGCGTGATACTTGCGGCGGTATTCGCCGTGGCGGCGGGTGTGGCTTCGGCTGATCCCATTGAAGGCATCTGGCGGACCGTTCCCGACGATAACGGCAATTCCGGCCATGTGCAGATCGTGCCTTGCGGCGACAAGTTCTGCGGCACCTTGATCAAATCGTTCGACAACGCCGGCAAGCCGATGGCTTCGGAAAACATCGGCAAGCTGATTGTCTGGGATCTGGCGCCGAATGGCACAGGCAACTACAGGGGCATGCTGTGGTCCCCTGATCGAAACAAGGAATACAAGTCGCGACTGGCGCTTTCCGGCAACGGGCTGGCGGTCGAGGGCTGCGTTGCCTTCATCTGCCGCGATGGGGGCACCTGGGCGCGGGTTCAGTAACGGCCGGGGCAGGCCTCAGGGTCGCCAGCGCAAGAAGTTGGCGATCAGGCGCAGGCCTGCCGTCTGGCTTTTTTCAGGGTGGAACTGGGTGCCGACCATGTTGGCGCGGCCGATGATAGCGGTGATCGGGCCGCCATAGTCGCAATGCGCGAGAAGATGCGCCGGGTCGGCCACCTTGACATGGTAGGAATGCACGAAATAGGCGTGATCGCCCGTGCTGATGCCCGCCAGCACCGGGTGTGGCCGGTCGATTACCAGATCGTTCCAGCCCATGTGCGGCACCTTCAGCGCGGGGTCGGCGGGGGTGATGCGCACCACCTCGCCGCCGATCCAGTCAAACCCCCTCGTGTCCTGATATTCGCGGCCAAGGGTGGCCATCATCTGCATGCCCACGCAGATGCCCAAGAAGGGGCGGGCACGGGTGTGCACCGCCTCTTCGATCGCCTCGAAGAGCCCGCCGTAAGACCCGAGCGCGCGGCGGCAGGCGGGAAAGGCGCCGTCACCCGGCAGCACGATACGGTCGGCGCGCGCCACATCTTCTGGGCGCGAGCTGACCAGCACCTGCCCGCCGCCAACCTCGGCCGCCATGCGCTGAAACGCCTTTTCGGCGGAATGCAGGTTGCCGCTGTCGTAATCGACCAGAACCGTCAGCATCAAAGCGCGCCCTTGGTTGAAGGCAGCACGCCGGACATGCGCGGGTCGCGTTCGACAGCGGCGCGCAAGGCACGCGCGACCGCCTTGAAGGTGGCCTCGGCGATGTGGTGGCTGTTCAGCCCGTGCAGTTGGTCGACGTGCAGCGTGATGCCGCCGTGTGTGGCCAGCGCCTGAAAGAATTCACGCACCAGCTCGGTGTCGAAAGCGCCGATCTTCGGAGTCGGAAAATCGACGCTCCAGACCAGAAACGGGCGGCCTGACAGGTCGAGTGCTGCGCGCACGAGCGCATCGTCCATAGCGAGGTCGAAGTGCCCATAGCGGTGGATGCCGCGCTTGTCGCCCAAGGCGGCGGTCAGCGCCTGACCGAGCGTGATGCCCACGTCTTCGACGGTGTGGTGGTCGTCGATGTGCAGATCCCCCGTGGCGTGCACGGTCAGGTCGATCAGCGAATGGCGGGCAAGCTGGTCGAGCATGTGGTCGAAAAAGCCGACGCCGGTGGCGTTTTCATACGCGCCGGTGCCGTCGAGGTTGACCGTGACCGCAACCCGTGTCTCGGCGGTCTGGCGGGTGATGGTGGCGTTGCGCATGGCGTTTCTCCGCTGCTGGTGGCGCCCTTATAGGCGGCGGGCGGCGGTTTGTTAAGCGCTGCGGGAACGCGGGTTGGGGTGTGCGCCTCCGGCGGGGATATTTTGGTCTGAAGCAGGCATCAGTAGCCGCGTTTGCGATCGACGCGGTGGTTGAGTGGCAGGCCGGCGAGGTCGCGGGCGATGTTTTCGGCGATGACGCGGGCGGCTGAAGCGGGGCGGGTTTCGGCGGCGATATGGGGGGTGACGGTGACGTTCGGGTGCGCCCAGAACGGGTGATCGGGGGGCAGCGGTTCGGTGCGGAACACGTCGAGCGTGGCATGGCCGATCTGGCCCGCATCGAGTGCCGCGAGGAGGGCCGCATCGTCAATCAGGTTGCCGCGACCGGGGTTGATGAGGCGGGCGCCGCGTGGCAACAGGGCAAGGGTTTCGGCATTGAGGATGTTTTCGGTGTCAGGGGTGTTGGGCAGCAGCGTGACGAGGATTTCGGCGCGCGCGAGCGTTTCGCGCAAACCCTCGGCGCCGTGCAGGCAGGTGACGCCCGGCAGCGATTTTGGGCTGCGGCTCCAGCCGGTGACGCGGAAGTTGAGCGCGGCGAGTGCTGCGGCGCAACTGCTACCGAGCGCGCCGAGGCCGAGGATGGCCACGGCGCGCTCGCGCGCCAGCGGCGGCGTGACGTTGCCGCGCCAGACACCGTCTTGCCCGAGGATATGGGTGTCCATGCCAAGGTGATAGCGCAGCACATGGCCTGCGACCCATTCCACCATGCCTTCGGTCAGCGCCGGGTCGACCATGCGGCAGAGCGGCTGCGTGAGGGTCGGGTTGGCCACGATCCGCTCGACCCCGGCCCAGAGGCTGAGCACGGCGCGGGCGCGGGTGAAGGGGGCGAAATCGCGCAGCGGCCCGCCGGGGGCGAAGATGATGTAATCGACCGCTTCGGGCGGGGTGGCGGCATCGGCCATGGTGACCGCGAGGCCCGCTTCGGTGAAGGCGGCGGCCAGCGGCGCCTGGTAATTCGGCCAGAGCCGGGCGGGGGCGGCGAACAGAACGGTTGGCATCTTGATTACCTCGGGCGGTGGACGTGGGCACTTTGCACAAGCCCGAAGGCCATGAGCAGGATCATCATCGCGGTGCCGCCATAGCTGACCAGCGGCAGCGGCACGCCGACCACCGGCAACAGGCCCATCACCATGCCCATGTTGACCGCGAAGTAGAGGAAAAAGGTAGCGCCGATGCCGAGCGTCAGCAATGACGCGTAGCGGTCCTTGTTCGACAGCGCCGAGTGGATGCAGAAAGCCAGCACCAGCGCATAAAGCGTGAGCAGCGAGATGCCGCCGACAAAGCCGAATTCTTCGGCCAGGGTGGTGAAAATGAAGTCGGTGTGTTTCTCGGGCAGAAAGTTCAGCCGCGACTGGGTGCCCTGCATGAAGCCGCGCCCGGCCCAGCCGCCCGAACCAAGCGCGATCTGCGCCTGGGTGATGTTGTAGCCCGCGCCCAGCGGGTCGGACGCCGGATCAAGGAACACGTCGACGCGGCGATACTGATAATCGCGCAGAAGTTGCCATGAAGTGCCGCGGCTTTGCAGCACGGCGGCAACGGCCGCCACGCCCAGCGCCGCGAGTGTGCCGAAGTACCAAAGGCTGACCCCCGCCGCAAACATCACGAGGCCGCCGCCCATCACCAGCATCAGCGCGGTGCCAAGGTCGGGTTGCGCCAGCACAAGCGCGGTGGGCACCAAGATCAGCACGGCGGGAATGGCGACCCAGATGAGGCGCGAGGTGCGCCGAATGTCGAGCCAGTCGTAATAGGCGGCCAGCGCCATCACCAATGCGATCTTCATCACTTCCGAGGGTTGCAGGCGCAGCGGGCCCAGTTCGAGCCAGCGCTGCGCGCCCATGCCGACATCGCCAAAAAGATCGACCGCGATCAGCAGCAATAGCGCAAAGCCATAGGCAAGCGCCGAGAGGTTGCGCCAAAGCCAGATCGGCACCATGGCGATGACAAACATCCCGGCCATACCCGCCCCGAACCGCTTCATTTGCGGCTCGGCCCAGACCTCTATCCGCCCGCCCGCAACCGAGTAGAGCATCAGGAAGCCGACGCAGGCGATGGCCGACAAGAGCACCACCAGCGGCCAGTTGATGTAAAGCACCTTGCGGATACCGGTGGGGGGCGATCTGAGGCCGTAATCAAGCAGGCTCATGCGCGGGTGCTCGCGGTCGGGGGGGCTTCATCGGGATCGACAAGGATCATCTGGTCGCGCTGGTTCTGGATGCGCGTGCGCTGGCTTTCGGGGTAGGCCGACAGCGGTGGCAGCTTGCCATAAAGCGCGAAGAGCAGCATGTCGCGCGCCAGCGGGGCCGCCACGGCCGAACCGCCGCCGCCATGTTCAACCACCAGCGCGACCGCATATTTCGGCGCCTCAACCGGGGCGAACGCCACGAACAGCGCGTGGTCGCGCTGCCGCCAGGGCAGGTCGTCGTTGGCAGTCACGCCGCCTTCACGCTCGGCGGCCGAAATGTTGCGCACCTGGCTGGTGCCGGTCTTGCCGGCCATGCGCATCTCGGCGGCAACGACGCGCGAGCCGTTGGCGGTGCCGCGCGGCGCATTGACCACGGCATCCATGCCCGCGCGGATCGCCACAAGAAATGCCGGGTCAATTTCCAGCGCCGGCGCGGGCGGGGCCGGAACCTCAACCCCGTTGCGCGAGCGGATCAGGCGCGGCTCGACGGCGCGGCCTGAAGCGATGCGCGCGGTCATCACCGCAAGCTGCAGCGGCGAGGTCAACACATAGCCCTGACCGATGGTGGCGTTCAGCGTGTCGCCGATAACCCAGTCGCGCCCGTAGCGGCGCTTTTTCCAGGCTTGGGTGGGGGCCAGCCCTTCTGCCACCGCCGACATCGGCAGATCGTGCCGCTGGCCAAGCCCTAGCCTGCGTGCCATGTCAGAGATCTTGTCGATGCCGACCCGCTGCGACAGGTCGTAATAGTAGACGTCGCAAGACTGTTCGAGGCTTTGCTGCAGGTTCATGTTGCCATGCCCCGCCGGGCGCCAGCAGTGAAACTTGCGCCCGCCAACCTCGACATAGCCGGGGCAGCGGATGGTTTCCTTGGGGTCGATCACGCCCGCCTCCAGCGCTGCCAGCGCGGTTACCATCTTGTAGGTCGAGCCGGGCGGGTAGAGGCCCTGCACGGTCTTGTCGGCCAGCGGGCGGTGGTCGTTTTCGTTCAGGCCCCGGTAGGTGGCCGACGAGATGCCGCGCACGAACAGGTTGGGGTCGAAGGTGGGGGCCGAGGCGATGGCCATGACGTCGCCATTGGTCACGTCGATGATCACCGCCGAAGCACTTTCTTCGCCCAACCGCGCCTGCACATAGTTTTGCAGCCGATAGTCGATGGTCAGTTGCAGCGCATCGCCGGGGTCGCCCTCTTGGCGCGAAAGTTCGCGCATTTCGCGCCCGGCCGAGTTTACCTCGACCCGCCGCGAGCCCGCTTGCCCGCGCAACGCCTGTTCCATCTTGGCCTCGATACCGACCTTGCCGATCTGAAAGCGCGGAATGCGCAGCAGGGGGTCGGGGTCTTCGATCCTGCCAAGGTCGAAATCGGAGACGGGGCCGACGTATCCGAGCACATGCGCAAGGTCACCACCGCGCGGGTAGACCCGCGACAGCCCAACCTCGGGCGTGACCCCCGGCAGGGCCGGGGCATTGACCGCGATGCGCGAAAACTCTTCCCAGCTGATCCGCTCGGCGATGGTGAACGGCGTGATCGGGCTGCGGCGGCGGATTTCGGCCAGGATCGTGTCGGCCTCGGCATCGCTGAGCGCGATCAGGCGGCGCAGGCGTGCCAGCACCTCGGCCACATCGCCCGCATCCTGGCGTGTGATTGTGACGCGGTAATTCGATTCGTTGCCCGCCAGCAGATAGCCGTTGCGGTCGTGGATCAGCCCGCGCGCGGGGGGCAGCAGGCGGATCTTGATCGAGTTGCCCTCGGACAAAAGCCGGTATTCGTCGGCGTGGGCAAGCTGCATGCTGCGCATGCGCAGCGCCAGAACCGCCACCGCTCCCGCTTGCACCGCGCCCAGCAGCAGGCCGCGGCGGCCGATCTTGCGCGCGCTTTCGGCGCTGTCGCGAGGAGAGCGCCTCATAGCCGCCTCCCGAAGGCATCGACCTCGCCAGGCGCGGCGCGGCGCAGCCCGATCGCAAGGTATCCGGCGATCACCACCAGCGGATAGGCGGCAATGGTGGCCAGTGCGTGCAGCAGCGACAGGCCAAGCCCCGGCTGCGGCACCATCAGAACCGCCAGCACTGCACGGTTCGCCAGCACCATCGCCAGCAGCAAGACACCCACCGCCATCCATTCGAGCGCGAACGACAGGTCGCGCAGGCTGGCTTCGCGGGCGCGCAGAAACTCGGTGCCGCCAAGCACGATCAGCGCCCAGAGGCCGGGCGGGCGTTGGAACATCAGGTCTTCGGCCAGCACCACCGCGACGATCAGGAAGGCGGGCACATATTCCGGGCGGCGCAGCAGCCAGGCGAGCGTGACTGCCAGCGTAAGATCGGGGCCGGGCCAGCCTGAAGTGCCGCTGGACAACGGCAACAGCCGCAGGAACAGCACCGCCAGCGCCACCCCCACAAAAAGCGCGCGGTGCAAGAGTTGCTGGCGCGAAAGCGGGTCAACCATTGCTGTCGGGCCTCGGCAGTGCCAGCGGCGCGGTCAGCGGCGCGCCGGTGCCGGTCTCGCCGGGTTCGGGCGGCGGCGGGATCAGCGCCCCCACATCCTGCAGCTGCTCAGCCGGGTGGCTGCGCAGCACGCGCAGAAAATCGAGCCGCTCATAGTCTGCGGCCAGCCGCACCCGCAAGCGGCGGTCATTGCCCTGCGCCACCTGCCCGACCAGAATCCCCGCAGGAAACACCCCGCCATCGCCTGAGCTTACCACCCGGTCGCCGGGGCGCACGAACTCGGGGTTTTCCAGAAACTCGATCAGCGGCAGGGTCGAGTTGTCGCCGGAAAGCAGGGCGCGCTGGCCCGATGGCTGAATCGTCACCGGAATGCGGCTGGAACTGTCGGTCAATAGCACAACGCGCGCGGTGGTGCGCCCGACGCCGGAAATGCGCCCGACAAGGCCGAGCCCGTCCATCGTTGCCCAGCCATCGACCACGCCATCGCGTGCGCCGACATTGAGCAGCACCGATTTGCGGAACGGGCTGCCGCTGTCGGCCAGCACCACGCCCGAAACCGAGGTCAACTTGGGGTCAAGCCGCACCGCGTTCTGCGCGAGCAGTTTGGCGTTTTGCTGTTCCAGTTGCACGGCGGCCTCTTTCCACGCCTTCATCTGCTGCAATTCGCGCCTAAGTTCCTGATTTTGCTCGTAGATGCGCGCGTAAGACTGAAAGCCTCCGACCATGCCAAGCACCTTGGTCACCGGCACCATGGCCCAGTCGAACGTCGGCACGAAACGGTCAATGAAGGCGGCGCGGAAGCGTTCGACGCGCGGGCTGTCGATGCGCCAGACCAGAAAGGTCAGCGCAAGCACGATTGCCATGGCCGCAACAAGGATGCGGCGCACAGGTCGGGCAAAGTCGATGTCGTCGCGGTCTCGTGCCAATGTGGCCTCGTCTCAGGGGCGGCCCCATCCGCCGTGGCGCGGCGGTGGCTGTGGCGCGCTCAGCTGTCGTAGTCGATGACGTGGCGAAGCTGCTTTTCGAATTCAAGGGCCTTGCCGGTGCCCAGAGCCACGCAGTTCAGGGGCGCCTCGGCGACCGAGATCGAAAGCCCGGTCTGTTCGCGCAGCGCAAGGTCAAGGTCGCCCAGCAGGGCGCCGCCGCCGGTCAGCATCACGCCTCGGTCAACGATGTCGGCAGCAAGATCGGGCGGGGTGGCCTCAAGCGCGGTCATCACCGCCTCGCACATTTGCTGCACGGGTTCGGCCAGCGCCTCGGCGATATGCGCCTGATTGATCTCGATTTCCTTTGGCACGCCGTTCAGCAGGTCGCGGCCGCGGATCAGCATGCCGATGCCGCGCCCGTCATCGGGCATGCGGGCGTTGCCGATGGCAAGCTTGATGCGCTCGGCGGTGCTTTCGCCGACCAAAAGGTTATGCTGGCGGCGCAGGTAGGAAATGATTGCCTCGTCCATGCGGTCGCCGCCGACGCGCACCGAACGGGCATAGACGATGTCGCCAAGGCTGAGCACCGCCACCTCGGTGGTGCCGCCACCGATATCGACGACCATGGAGCCGGTCGGGTCGGTGATCGGCATGCCGGCGCCGATTGCCGCCGCGATCGGTTCGGCCAAGAGGCCAGCGCGCCGGGCGCCCGCCGAAAGCACCGACTGGCGAATGGCGCGTTTTTCTACCGGGGTCGCGCCGTGTGGTACGCAGCAGATGATCTTGGGTTTTGAGAAGGTCGTGCGTTTCACCACCTTGCGGATGAAATGCTTGATCATTTCTTCGGCCGAGTCGAAATCGGCGATGACGCCATCGCGCATCGGGCGCACCGCCTGAATGCTGCCCGGCGTGCGCCCCAGCATCAGCTTGGCGTCTTCGCCTACCGCCAGCACCACCTTCTTGCCGTCCTTGACGTGATAGGCCACCACCGAAGGCTCGTTCAGCACGATGCCTTTGCCCTTCACATAGATGAGCGTATTCGCGGTGCCGAGGTCGATCGCCATGTCGGACGAAAACAGACCAAAACCTGCCATTGTGATATTCCGTTCCCCAAACCCGACCAGCCCCCGACTCGGCACCCCGAACCTTGGTTGACACTCCATATACGGTGCAGCGTGCTGCGGCGAAAGGCAAAATGCCATCGCCCCGGCGGCGTGCCCGGCGGTAAACCGCCGGGCGGGCCGTTACGAAGGCGTGTTCATGAACACGGACTTGCGGTCGGCGTCGGGCGCGGTTTTCTCGCGCCGCAGGCGCAGGCGGTTCAGCGCGCCGACATAGGCCTTGACCGATGCAAGGATGGTGTCGGTATCGGCGGCCGAGCCGGTGACGATACGCCCTTCCTCTTCCATGCGCACCGACACGGTTGCCTGCGCGTCGGTGCCCTCGGTCACCGCATGCACCTGGTAAAGCTGCAGCCGCGCCTTGTGCGGGTAGATCGCATCGACCGCGCGGAAGGCTGCATCGACCGGGCCATCGCCCGAAGTGTCGGCAGAATGTTCGACGCCATCGACCAGCAGTTTCAGTTCCGCCGACTGGCCTTCGGACCCGCAGATCACCCGCAACCATTTCACCTGCAAATAGTCGCTGTCGGTGTTGGTGGCGGTGTCGGACATCAGCGCGATCAGATCGTCGTCGTAGACCTCTTTCTTGCGGTCGGCCAAGGCCTTGAAGCGCACGAACACATCGCCCAGCTGGTTGTCGGCCAGATCAAACCCAAGATCGGCCAGCTTTGCACGCAGCGCGGCGCGACCCGAGTGCTTGCCCATTGCGATGTTGGTTTCGGTAATGCCGATGTCGGCGGGGCGCATGATTTCAAACGTCTCGACGTTTTTCAGCACGCCATCCTGATGGATGCCGCTTTCGTGCAGAAAGGCGTTCTTGCCGACGATTGCCTTGTTGAATTGCACCGGAAAGCCCGAAACCTGGGCAACGCGGCGGCTTAGGTTCATGATCTTGGTGGTGTCGATGCCGGTGCTGAAGGGCATCAGGTCGCGCCGCACCTTCAGCGCCATCACCACCTCTTCCAGCGCAGTGTTGCCGGCGCGTTCGCCAAGCCCGTTGATCGTGCATTCGATCTGGCGCGCGCCCGCGCCCACCGCTGCCAGCGCGTTGGCCGTGGCCATGCCAAGGTCGTTGTGGCAATGCGTGGCGAAGACTACCGTGTCGGCGCCCGGCACCCGTTCCAGCAGCATGCGGATGATCGCGGCGCTTTCATCGGGCAGGGTATAGCCGACCGTATCGGGAATGTTGATCGTGGTTGCCCCCGCCTTGATCGCGGTTTCGACCACGCGGGCGAGGTAATCGCGTTCAGTGCGGATCGCATCCATCGCCGACCATTGTACGTTGTCGGTCAGGTTGCGGGCATGGACCACGGTATCGTGGATCACCGTCAGCATCGCCTCGGGGTCGAGCTTGGTAATATCGCGGTGCGATGGTGAGGTGCCGATGAAGGTATGGATGCGCGGGCGGGCAGAATGGCGCACCGCCTCCCAGCAGCGGTCGATATCCTTGAAATTGGCGCGCGCGAGACCGCAGATGACAGCATTTTTGGCCACTTTGGCAATTTCACTGACAGCCTCGAAGTCGCCCTCAGAGGCAATCGGAAACCCGGCCTCAATGATGTCGACCCCCATTTCGTCAAGCAGCAGGGCGATTTCCAGCTTTTCAGCCTGGCTCATGGTGGCGCCGGGCGACTGTTCGCCATCGCGCAGGGTGGTATCAAAAATCAGAACGCGGTCGGGGGTCATGCTGGTCATTTCAGGTCTCTCAGGAAGGGGCTGGCTTGGTTCCGGGTGCTGATCAGTCCGAGCGGTCGCACCCTAGGGCACGCTCAGACGCGACCAAGAAGAAGCAGACCACGGGCAGTGCGCGCGCATGACTGGCTGTCATGCGGGGCGAGGCAGGCAATGATCGGGTGCCGCGTGCGGGTCATGGGGGCGGACTATAGGCAGGGCGGGGCAAAAGAAAAGCCCAAAATCGCCTCAGTCGAGCGTCTGCCGGTAGCGCAGCATCGCCGCCACCACGATCACCGCCATGATCACGGCAATCGCCGCCATGTCGGGGGCGATGTCGCGCACCTCGGCGCCTTTCAGCATGACCTTGCGCGTCAGGCGCAGAAAATGCGTGGCCGGAATTGCCGTTCCGATCGCCTGCGCCCAGCCCGGCATGCCCGCGAAAGGGAACATGAAGCCTGACAGCAGGATTGAGGGCAAAAGCGTGAAGAACGAAATCTGCATCGCCTGCATCTGCGACCGCGAGAGGGTCGAGATCAGGAACCCGAGCGCGAGGTTGACTACGATGTAAAGGTTGAACCCAAGGAAGAAGGCGAACCGGCTGCCGATGAAGGGCACATCGAACAGCAGTTTCGCCGCCAACAGAAAAACCAGCGTTTGCACATAGCCCACCAGCACATAGGGAATGATTTTGCCCAGCATCACCTCGGCCGGGCGCACCGGGGTGGCGATCAGCGCCTCCATCGTGCCCTTTTCGGCCTCGCGCACAATGGCGACGGCGGTGATCATGACCATTGTCATCGCCAGAATGATCGCCAGCAGGCCGGGCACGATATTGGTGCTGGTCTTGCCTTCGGCGTTATATTGGCGGTGCACGGTCACGGTGAACGGGTCGGGCGCCTTTGCGCCAAGGGCGGTGGCGCCTGAAAGGGTTTCTGCAACCGCTGTTGCGGCGATGCCGGGCATCGCGCCCACGGCGGCGGCGGCGGCGGTCGGGTCTGATGCATCGACCGACAGCAGCAGTTCGGGCGAAAGCCCGCGCGCCACGTCGCGTTCAAACCCCGGCGGGATCACCAGCACGAAACTGGCGCTGCCCTCGCGCAGCGCACGGTCGCCCTCGGCGGCGCTCGTCACCGTGCCGATCACCTCGAAATAGCCCGACGCCTGCATGCCCGAAACCACCGCGCGCGCCACCGGGCCGCTGTCGGCCATCTCGACCAGCGTTGGCAGGTGGCGCGGGTCGGTGTTGATGGCAAAGCCGAAGATCAAGAGTTGCATGATCGGCACCCCGATCATCAGCGCGAAGGTGACCCGGTCGCGCCGCATCTGAACGAATTCCTTGGCGAGAACGGCAAAGAAACGGGCGGGCGAAAAACTCATGTCAGCCCATCTGCGAAATTGTCGGTGGCGCCTGCCATCAGGTAAATGAAGGCCTCTTCAAGCTCGGCCTCTTTCTTTTGCCAGCGGTGCAGGCCGCGCGCCATGCCCGCCTTTGCCACGCCCTCAAGCGCCACCGCATCGGTGCCCGACACATGCAGCACCGCGCCAAAGCGTGCCACCTGCCCGACGCCGGGGGTCAGCCGCAACTCGGCCTCAAGCGCGCCAATCTCGGGGCCTTGCACGCGCCATGTGTGCAGGCCGATCATGCCGGGAATGTCTTGCGAGGGGCCCGAGATCAGCTTTTTGCCATAGGCGATGTAGGCGATGTAATCGCACTGCACCGCCTCATCCATGTAATGGGTTGAAACCAGCACGGTCACGCCCGCCGCGCTGAGCCGCCGGATTTCATCCCAGAAATCGCGGCGCGCCTTGGGGTCAACGCCCGCCGTGGGTTCATCGAGCAACAAGAGCGCGGGTTTGTGCAGCATGCAGGCGGCCAGCGCCAGCCGCTGTTTCCAGCCGCCTGACAAGGTGCCCGCCAGTTGCCCGGCGCGGTCGGCAAGCCCGAGTTCCGCCAGCGCCGCCGCAACCGCCGCGCGGCGCCCCTTCATGCGATACATGCGGGCGACGAAATCGAGGTTTTCGCGGATCGTCAGGTCTTCATAAAGCGAAAACCGCTGCGTCATGTAGCCGACATTTTCCTTGATGCTTTGCGGCTGGGTGCGGATGTCGAAACCAAGGCAGGTGCCATCGCCCTCGTCAGCGGTCAGCAGGCCACACATGATGCGAATGGTGGTGGTCTTGCCCGACCCGTTTGGCCCGAGAAAGCCGTAGATCGCGCCCTTGGGCACATCCATGTCGAAATGGTCCACCACGGTGCGGGCGCCAAAGCGCTTGGTGATGCCGCGCACCGAAATGGCGAATTCGTCGGTCATGGCCAGGGGGTGAGCGTGACGGGCTGGCCCGGTTGCAGGCCCGAACCTGCGGCGAGGCTTGCCTCCGCGCGGTAGACCAGCCGGGTGCGCTCATCGCGGCTGTAGATCACGGGCGGGGTGTATTGCGGGCTTGCGGCAAGCCGGGTGAGGGTGGCGGTAAGGCCGGGCGGGCAGGTATCGCAGCCAAGCAGGAAGCTGGCACCGGGGGCAAGGCGCGGGCGGTCCGCCTCGGGCACGAAAAAGAGCACGGTCATCGGGCCTTCGGGCAGGATCGACAGCACCGGGGCGCCGATGCCCGCGACTTCGCCGGGGTCAAAATAGAGCTTTTCGACGCGACCTGTGACGGGGGCGGCCACGGCACGGTCGGCCAGCGCGGTGCGGGCGCGCTCGGCCTCGGCCTCGGCCGCTTCCAGCGCGGCTTCGGCGGCGGCGCGCTGGGCGGGGCGGGCAGGCAGTTCGGCCACCGCAAGCTGCGCCTCGGCCTGCGCCACCTGTGCGGTGGCTGCGGCCAGTGCGGCACGCTGCGCATCTAGCTGCGCCACGGTGGCCGAGCCGCTGGCGATCAGCCGTTCTGAACGCTCAAGCGTGCTTGCGGCAAGCGCGCGCTGCGCCTCGGCGCTGGCGCGGGCAGCGCGCAGCACCGCGATTTCCTCTGGCCGGGCGCCGGTTTGCAGGTTGTCGAGGTTGGCTGCGGCCGCCGCAACCTGCGCCCGCGCCGCCAACAGCGCCGCCGCCTGCGCGCTGTCATCAAGCCGGAACAGCGGCTGCCCCGCCAAGACCTCGGCCCCTTCGGCAACTGCTAATTCGCTCAGCCGCCCGGTGCTGGTGGCGGCGACATAGAGGTAATTGGCCTCGATGTAGCCGTTGTAGCCGGGGGCGTCGGGTGCCCCGAAGCCCGGAAACACCAAGGCGATCAACCCCACGACAAAGCCCGGCAAGGTGCTCATTTCCGCCCCCCTTCCACAGGTTCCAGCCCGGCGTCGAGGATTGCCAGATGGGTGTCGATCAGCCGGTCGAGCGCCAGCCCGCCTTCGGGCGTGATGCCGAACACCTCGGACAAGAGCAGATGCGCGACCAGCGGCCCTATCACGCAGCGCGCCGCCATTTCGGGGTCAACCCGGCGAATAAATCCCCCCGCCACGCCCTGCCCGATCAGCGCTTGCAGCGCGGGCAGCGCGCGGGCAAGTACTTCATCGCGGTAGATCTGGGCGATCTCGGGGGCAGCCATTGCCTCGCGAATCACCAGTTTAGGGACCGACAGCGTGTGCGGGTCGGCCAGATGACCGGCGGCGAGGCGCAAAAAACGCGCAATCAGCGGCCTTGGGTCACCGGGAACGTGTTCCGGCATGCCTTGGGCGAACCCCGCCACCGGCCCGATGGCGCGGCGCACCAGCCCTTCAAGCAGCGCTTTCTTGGACGGAAAGTAGAGGTATACCGCGCCTTTCGACAACCCGGCGCGGCGTGCGATCTGGTCCACCGTGGTGTGGCCGTAGCCCTGCGCCACAAAAAGCGCCAGCGCGGCGTCAAGCACTTCGTCGGGGCGCGCCTCGGCACGGCGGCGAAACTTGGGCGCGCTTTGCGGGGCGGTGGAATCGGGGTCGGGGGCGCTCATGCCTAATTACTAACTGACCAGTCAGTTAGTTGCAAGAGGGTGCCGCAGCGACAAACCGGTTCCGATTTGACGTGAATGACCGCGCACGGCACCAGAGCCGCATCTTGGCAAGGGCCATGGCGCCGGGGCGATTTGTTGTTACGCGCATTTTGCCCAAAACCGCGCCAAAGTTCTTGAAATGCGCCTTAGTTTGCCGGCGCAGCGGTGCCTTCGGGGGCCGAAGGCGGTGCGGCATCGGGTGCCGCCGGGGGGCCCGCCACGGGTGCGTCTTCGCGCCAGACGCCCTCGATCACGCTGCCCGAGCGGTAGCGCATGACGCCGGTGCCTTGCCGTTTGCCCGCCACAAAGCCGCCTTCGTAGACGTCGCCCTCGGGGTAGGTGGCGACGCCTTGCCCATCTGAAAGCCCCGCCACCCAGTCGCCATCGTAGCGATAGCCTGCGGGTGTCGTCAGCGTGCCCTTGCCCTCGCGAAGGCCCTGCACAAAGCTGCCCTCATACACCGAGCCGTTGGCATAGACCGCGCGGCCCTGACCGTGGCGCTGGCCGTCTTCCCACTCGCCCTCGTAGACGTAGCCGTCAGGGTAGCTCATGCGGCCCTCGCCGTGGTTGCGCCCGGCCAGAAACTCGCCCTCATAGGTCATGCCGTTGGCATACATGGCGACGCCGCGCCCCTCGATCACGCCGCCAACCCAGCCGCCTTCATAGCTGGACCCGTCAGGGTAGGTGATGCGACCCAGCCCCTCGGGCTGATCGGCGACAAACTCGCCTTCGTAAACGGTGCCATCGGGGTAGACAACGCGGCCCTCGCCCTCGATTCGGCCTTCAACCCAGGCGCCGTCATACAAATAACCGTCGGTGCCGCGAAACACGCCTTGCCCGTGGCGGCGGTCGGCGACAAAGCCGCCCTCGTAAATGTCGCCATTGGCATAGGTGACCTTGCCCTGGCCGGAGCGCTTGCCATCGAGCATGGTGCCCTCGAACACGTCGCCGCCCGGCTGCGTCAGGCGCCCGGCGCCGCTCATCTGCCCGGCCAGCCAGCCACCTTCATAGACCATGTCCTCGGCGGTGGTCAGCCGGCCCTGACCTTCGCGCTGGCCATTCACCATCTGGCCCTCATAAACCGAGCCATCGGTGTAGGTGATGGTACCGGTGCCCTGCTTGACGCCCATCACCCAGTCGCCAGTGTAGATATAACCGTCGCCGCTGCGCATCTCACCCTGGCCGTTGTGCACCGCATTCACGAAACCGCCGCTGTAGCTGGTGCCGTTGGCATAGACCGCGACGCCTTCGCCGGTAATCTCGCCCGCCACCCAGTCGCCTTCGTAGCTTGCACCATCGGCAAAGACGATGCGGCCCTTGCCTTCGGGTTTGCCCGCGACAAAGGTGCCTTCATAGACCGACCCGTTGGGAAAGCGGGCCCGGCCCTGGCCCTCGATCACGCCATTGACCCAATCGCCGACATACTCATAGCCGTTGGTCAGCCGATAGCTGCCGTAGCCGTGTTGCACGCCATCCTTGAAGGTGCCTTCGTAAAAGCCGCCGTCCTCATATTGCTTGGTCACCACCTCTTGCGCGGTGGCGGCGGATGCCGCAAGCGCCAGCGCCAGCCCAAGCCCTGCCCAATGCGCGCGCGCCATTTTGGTGTCTCCCGCCAGAAGTGTCGGGGCGGTTCCGGGCCCCACATTGGGCCAAACCTAAGCCCCGCGGCGGCAGGTGACAAGCCACAGGCGCCGCGGCACGCCGCCGCCGCCCGCGTACGCGCGGGCTTTCGCTTGGGCATTGATCTGCTAAACCAGTTCGCGCACCAACCGGAGTCTGCCCGTGACCGACCGTTTTCGCCTGACGCTCGCGCAACTGAACCCGACCGTGGGGGCGCTCGCCGCCAACGCCGCCAAGGCGCACGCCGCATGGGTGCTGGCGCGCGATGCCGGGGCCGATATGGTTGCGCTGCCCGAGATGTTTCTGACCGGCTACCAGACGCAGGACCTTGTGCTCAAGCCCGCCTTTGTGACCGACGCGATGGCTGAGATGGCGCGGCTTGCAAGTGCGTGCGCCGATGGTCCGGCGCTGGGCATCGGCGGCCCCTTTGCTGATGACAGCGGTCTTTACAACGCGTGGTGGGTGCTGAAAGGGGGCCGTGTTGTGGCGCGGATGCTCAAACACCACCGCCCCAACGATGACGTGTTCGATGAGGTACGGCTGTTTGATGAAGGCCCGATTTCCGGCCCCTATCGCGTTGGGCCGCTGCGCATCGGATCGCCGGTTTGCGAAGACGCATGGTATGAAGACGTGGCCGAGACGCTCGCCGAAACCGGCGCCGAAATTCTGCTGGTGCCGAATGGCTCGCCCTATCGGCGGGGCAAGCTTGATCTGCGCCTGAACGTGACCGTGGCGCGGGTTGTAGAAACCGGTCTGCCGCTGGTTTACCTCAACGCGGTGGGCGGGCAGGACGACCAGGTCTTTGACGGCGCCAGCTTTGCGCTGAACCCCGGCGGCGCGTTGGCGCGGCAATTGCCGGCGTTCGAGGAAGTGGTCGAGCATGTCGATTTTGCGCGCAAGCCCGAGGGTTGGCGCGTGCTGCCCGGTGAAATGTCGCCGCAACCCGATGCGTGGGAACAGGATTACCGCGCGATGGTGCTGGGGCTGAAAGACTACCTTGGCAAGTCAGGGTTTTCCAAGGTGCTGCTCGGGCTTTCGGGGGGCATCGATTCGGCGCTGGTGGCGGTGATCGCCGCCGACGCGCTTGGGCCCGAGAATGTGCGCTGCGTGATGCTACCCTCTGAATTCACCGCGCAGGCCTCACTTGACGACGCGGCCGACGTGGCGCGCCGCCTTGGCTGCCGCCTCGATACCGTGCCGATCGAGGGCGCGCGGGCGGCGGTGGCCGGGGCACTGGCCGGGGTGATGGCGGGCACCGCGCCCGATGTGACCGAGGAAAACATCCAGTCGCGGCTGCGCGGGCTGATGCTGATGGCCATTGCCAACAAGTTTGGCGAAATGCTGCTGACCACGGGCAACAAATCCGAGGTGGCGGTGGGCTATTGCACCATTTATGGCGATATGGCCGGGGGGTATAACCCCTTGAAAGACCTCTACAAGACCCGCGTCTTTGAAACCTGCCGCTGGCGCAACGCCTACCACCGCAACTGGATGCGCGCGCCCGCAGGCGAGGTGATCGCGCCGCGCGTGATTGACAAGCCCCCGACCGCCGAATTGCGCGCAGGCCAAAAGGATCAGGACAGCCTGCCCCCCTATGAGGTGCTCGACGCGATACTGGAGCGGCTGGTCGAAGGCGATCAATCGGTGGCCGAGGTGGTGGCGGCAGGGTTTGACCGCGCCACCGTGAAACGGGTGGAACACTTGCTTTACATCTCGGAATGGAAGCGCTTTCAGGCGGCCCCCGGCCCGCGCCTTTCCACCCGCGCTTTCTGGCTTGACCGCCGCTATCCGATCGTCAACCGCTGGCGCGACGAGGGCTGAGGGCGGCGCGCCGCCTGGCCCCGACTTGATTTGAATCAGTGCAATTTTCGCGCGCCGGGTGCATGGCCAGAATGCACCCGCAGAGGTGGTGCTCCGTTGATGCCCCGTTTCTGCCGGCGCGTAAGGTATGTGCTCGTTTGACGGGTGCCTGAACGAAACGGAGCCAAGGAGTTTCTACCATGCATAGCAATCTGAACGGCGCTGCGGCGCTGCCGCTGCGCCGCAATTTTGTCGGCGCGGGTCTTTGGGCCGGGCTTGCCGGGGGCGCGGCTGAAATTGTCTGGATCGCGATTTACCGCCAGCTTCAGGGCGCGGGCTCGCTTGACGTGGCGCGTGGCATTACCGAAACCGTGTTTCCGGCGGCAGCTGCGGCATCCTATTCAGTGGCGCTGGGGCTGGCCATTCACATGGTTCTTGCGGTGGCGTTGGGGGTTGCGGCGGCATGGTTTGTGGCGCGCGCATTTCCGCGGCTGGCTGGCAGCTGGGCCGAATTTGGGTTGATCGTGGGCATATTGGCGGTTGTGTGGTGCACGAACTTCTTTGTGGTTCTGCCGATCATCAACCCGGCCTTCGTCACGATTGTGCCCTACGACGCCAGCCTGACGTCAAAGCTGCTGTTCGGGGTCTGCGCGGCGCTGGTGTTCCGGCGCGCCGCGCGCGGCTGACCTAGACCCGGCTGAGGGTACACAGCGGCGTAAGACGGCGAACATCGGCGGCGCGGCATAGCTGCGTCGCCGCTGTCGTGACCGCCGAACTTGCCGCCGCCGCGCCGATTTGCAGCGCGCGCTCGGGCGCATCGCCCCGCGCCAGCGCAAGCGCGAAGGCGCCCACGAAGCTGTCGCCCGCGCCGACCTTGGAAACCACTTGCACCTTGGCCGCGGCGGCGTGCCAGCGGCCCTTGGCGGTCGCCAGCACCGAGCCATCGGCGCCGCGCGCCACGATCACGATCTTGGCGACTTTCCGGGCTACCAGACTTTGCGCGAAATCGGCGCTGTCGGCGCGCGTGGTCAGCGGGCGCCCGGCCAGCTCTTCTGCCTCTTCATCATCCATCCGCAGCACATGCACCGGTGCGGCGCCCGCCTTGAGCAACTCGTGCAGCGCCTTGCCCGACGTATCGAGGATCAGCAGCGCCCCGGTGCGGCGTATCCGGGCCGCGAGGTGGGCGGGAAAATCATCCGGCACGCCGGGCGGCTGACTGCCCGAAAGCACCACAAGCCCGCCGCGCGGTGCTGCGCGCGCGATCCGCGCCAGCGCCGCCGTGACCGATTTCGCAGGCCAGTCCGGCCCCGGCGTCACGAACCGGAATTGCTGGCCTTGGGCCTCTTCGTGCACCGAAAAGCTAAGCCGGGTTTCGCCGGGCGCGGGAAACGGCGCAATGCCGATGCCCGCCTCGGTCAGAAGGTGCAGCAGCTTGTCGCCCATCGGCCCGCCGACCGCCACGAAGGCGGTGGAGTGGCCACCCAGAATGGTGATGGTGCGGCTGACATTGATCCCGCCGCCGCCGGGGTCGGTATCGGGGCGGGTGCAGCGCAGTTTGCGGTCGGGTTCGACGGCTTCGGCCGTGGTCGAGAAATCTACCGTCGGGTTAAGCGTCACGGTCAGGATCGGTGTCATGGCAGGGCCTCGGGTGTTGCGCGGCGACCCTGCCACTTTTACGCGGCGGTTCCAAGTGGTGGCGCTAACAATGCCGCAGCTGCGGCGAATTCGCCGCAGCCCACCGTGTGCCCCCGTGTTAAAGCGTGAGTTGATACGAGGCAGGGACCATGCGCCAGCCAGCCCCCAGCGGCTCCAGATACCCGAGCGCGGGGAACGGCATGTGATAGCCCACAAAGGGCAGCCGGTCGGCGGCGATCATGCCCAGCAGACTGCGCCTTGTGGCGGCGGCGGTGGCCTTGTCGGCATCAAAGCGCACCTCCCAGTCAGGCTGTTGCAGCGACCAGACGTAGTGGTTGGCCGCATCCGCGATCAGCACCATCGCGTGCCCCGCGCTTTCGAGCATATAGGCCATGTGCCCGACCGTATGCCCCGGCGCGTCGATTGCGGTGATGCCCGGCACCGGGCTGGCGCCGGCGTCGATGAAGCTGAACTTGTCGTTCAGCGGGCGCACCTTGGCATCAAATCCGGCATTACCGGCAGCGGCCCAGAAATTGTGCTCGACCGCGCCGGTCACATAGCGGGCATTGGCAAAGGTGGGGGTGGCCCCGTCAATCAGCCCGCCGATATGGTCGCCGTGCATGTGGGTGATGACCACGGTATCGACCTGATCGGGGCTGATACCCGCCGCCGCGAGCGCCCCGGTGATGTCGGCCACCGTGTTGCCGGTGTCGAATAGCACCAGCTCGGCGCCGGTATTGACGAGCACCGGCGTGAAGTAGAACCGCGTCGCATCGGTGGGGATGAAGCCGGCCTCGGCGGCGGCGGCGAAATCGGCGTCAGAGGCGTTGGTGCCGAAAATCGTGTGCGGCGCTTCCACGATGCGGGTGCCGGACAAGAGCGTGGTCACCTCGAAATCGCCAAGTTTGACGCGATGAAAGGGCGCAATCGAGACGCCCTGCAGGGGTGCGGCTGCGCGCGCGGCGCGGGGCAAGGCGGCGGCGAACGGCAGGGATGCGGCGGCAAGCAGCGCGCTGCGACGGGTCAAGGTGGCGTGCATGGGTCTTCCCTCCTCATGGTTCTGGTCAGCGATCCGACCAGAGTGCCACGGGCGCCGCCCCCGCCAAAGCCTTCGCTACTCCCACCAGCGGTCAATCACCGCAATGTCATCGTCGGACCAGCCAAAGTGATGCGCCATCTCGTGCACCATCACATGCGCTACCAGCGCGCCAAGCGTGATGTCGCCCCGTGTGGCCCATTCGTCGAGAATCGGGCGGCGAAACAGCCAGATCACATCAGGGCCCATCGGCTGATCCATCACCGATTTTTCGGTCAGCGGGATGCCCTCGTAAAGGCCTGTCAGCTCGAACCCGTCGTCAATCTGCATCTCGTCCAGCATCGCGTCGCTGGCGAAATCCTCGACGCGCAGCACGATCGATGCGGCCAGCGCTGCAAATGCCTCCGGCAGGGCGGCGCGCGCCGCTTCGGCCAGTGTCTCGATCTCGTCCAGCCCCGGCGCGCTGCGCCCCGCCCAATCGGTCATGTCGGCCCCCGTCATTGACCCCGATATGGACAAAAGCCGCGCCATATGAAAGAGCAAGGGCCAATCAGGAGTGCCCGAAATGACCACAGTCACCCGCTTTGCCCCGTCGCCCACCGGCTATATCCATGTCGGCAACCTGCGCACCGCGCTGATGGCGTATCTGATAGCGCGCAAGGCGGGGGGGCAGTTCATCCTGCGGCTTGACGATACCGACCGCGAACGCTCGCGCCCCGAATACGCCGACGCGATCATGGAAGACCTCGAATGGCTGGGCCTGCACTGGGACCGGGTGGAGCGGCAGTCGGAACGCTTTGACCGGTATGAGGCGGCGGCGGACAGCCTGCGCGCGCTGGGCAAGTTCTACGAGTGCTTTGAAAGCCCGGTCGAGCTCGATCTGAAGCGCAAGAAACAACTCAACATGCACAAGCCCCCGGTCTATGACCGCGCCGCGCTGGGGCTGAGCGCGCTTGACAAGGACCGTCTGCGTGAAGAGGGCCGCGACGGCTACTGGCGCTTTCTGCTTGAGCAGGAGCGGATCGAGTGGGTGGACGGCATCATGGGGCCGATTTCGATCGACGCGGCCAGCCTGTCGGACCCGGTCTTGATCCGCGCTGACGGGCAGGTGCTTTACACCTTCGCCTCGTCGGTCGATGATTTGCAGATGGGGGTCACGCATATCGTGCGCGGCGCCGACCATGTGACCAATACCGCAACGCAGATCCAGATCATGCGCGCGCTGGGCGGCACGCCGCCCGCCTTCGCACACCACAGCCTGCTGACCGGGCCGCAAGGTGAAGAGCTTTCCAAGCGGCTGGGCACTCTTAGCTTGCGCGATTTGCGCGCGCGGGGGGTGGCGCCCGAAGCCCTGCTGAGCCTGATGGCGCGGCTTGGCAGCAGCCAGCCGGTCGAGCTGCGCATGAGCCTTGACGAGATCGCAGACGGGTTCGAGCTAAGCCAGTTCGGCGCCGCACCGACCAAGCTCGACCCCGAAGACCTGATGCCGCTGACGCGCGAGCGCAACCAGCGCCTGCCCTACAGCGCCGTGGCCGACCGGATTGCGGGGCTGGGCATTCCTGCGGCGATTGCCGAGCGGTTCTGGGCGGTCGCGAGCAAGAACATCACCGTTCTTGATGACCTAGGGCAATGGGCAGCCTTGGTGCTCGAAGGCGCCGAGCCGGTGGTGGATGCCGAAGATGCCGATTTCGTGGCCTCCGCCATGGCACTGTTGCCACCCTTGCCTTTTGACGCCAGCACCTGGGGTGCCTGGACGGCGGCGGTGAAAGAGGTGACGGGGCGCAAGGGCAAGGGCCTGTTCATGCCGCTGCGCAAGGCCTTGACCGGGCAGGCGCACGGGCCAGAGATGGCCGATCTGATGCCGCTTTTGCAGAAAGTGCGCGGGCGCGGCTGAGGGCAAGGCCGGCGGTTTTGCACCCCCCGGCGCGGCCACGGGCCGCGCGTTCGTCGGGTAAACCGGCCACCGGACGGTTTCTTGATCCCGCCTCACCCCGCAGGGTATTTTTGCGTTGAAGAAGCCGGCGGGCCGCTTGCATACCCCCTTGCCAGCCGGGGGTAGCGCGCGCTATCGCTTGGCGGTCAGGATCGGGAGAATCTGGCGGGGAGCGCCCCGCTGGTGCCGAAGGAGCAACCGCCCCGGTAAACTCTCAGGCGCAAGGGACCGTTCTGGCAGAAGGACTCTGGAGAGTGGTGCGTGACGGCACCCGCCGAAGGGATAACGATCTCAGGCGCATGGGACAGAGGGGGCATCGGGTTGGGTGGGCAAATGCCTGCCTTGGGCGCGATGCCGGGCATCCGGCTGATCGGGGAGGGGCGGCATGGCCGACCTGTTGCGGACCGGACTATATGATCTTCATTTGCGGCTGGGCGCCAAAATGGTGCCGTTTGCGGGCTATGAGATGCCCGTGCAATACCCGATGGGGGTGTTGAAGGAGCATTTGCACACGCGTGCGGCGGCGGGCCTGTTCGATGTGGGGCACATGGGGCAGGTAATTTTGCGGCCAAAGGGCAGCTACGAGGCCGCCGCGCTGGCACTTGAAGCGCTGGTGCCGGTCGATGTGCTGGGGGTCAAGCCGGGGCGGCAACGCTATGGCATGTTCACCAACCCGCAGGGCGGGATTCTGGATGACCTGATGTTTGCCAACCGCACGGATCATATTTTCGTGGTGGTCAACGCGGGCTGCAAGGATGCTGACGTGGCGCACATGCGCGCGCACCTCTCGGCGGCCTGCGCCGTTGAATACATCACCGACCGCGCGCTGCTGGCGCTGCAAGGGCCCGCAGCCGAAACGGCGCTGGCGCGGCTGGTACCCGGCGTGGCGGCCATGCGGTTCATGGATGTGGGCGTGTTCGGCTGGCAGGGGGTGGAACTTTGGGTCTCGCGGTCGGGCTACACCGGCGAGGACGGGTTCGAGATTTCGTTGCCCGACGCGGTGGCGGTGACCTTTGCCGAGGCGCTGCTGGCGATGCCCGAGGTGGCGCCCGTGGGCCTTGGCGCGCGCGACAGCCTGCGGCTGGAAGCCGGGCTTTGCCTTTATGGCCACGACATCGACACCGCCACCAGCCCGGTCGAGGCCAATCTGGGCTGGGCCATTCAAAAGGCGCGGCGTGCGGGCGGGGCGCGGGCGGGGGGCTTTCCGGGGGCCGAGCGCATTCTGTGTGAACTGGCAGAGGGGCCGGCGCGCCGCCGCGTGGGGCTGGCGCCCGAGGGCCGCGCGCCGATGCGCGAGGGGGTTGAAATTTACGCAGCACCCGAGGGCGGGGCGCCGATCGGCGTGATTTCGTCGGGCGGCTTTGGCCCCTCGGTCAACGCGCCTGTGGCGATGGCCTACCTGCCTGCGGGCCTGCCCGAAGGCACACTTGTTTACGGCGATGTGCGCGGCAAACGGTTGCCTGCCCGCATTGCGCCGCTGCCGTTTCAACCTACAACCTTCAAGCGCTGAGGAGCGTCCGATGAAATACACCGAAGAGCATGAATGGCTGCGCATCGAGGGCGACCTTGTGGTGGTCGGCATCACCGAACACGCGGCGGAGGCCCTGGGCGATGTGGTGTTCGTGGAACTGCCCGAGCCGGGCACGCAGGTTGCCAAGGGCGACGAGGTTTGCGTGATCGAAAGCGTCAAGGCGGCATCCGACATTCTGGCGCCCCTCGATGGCGAGATCGTCGAGGTCAACGCGGCGCTGGCCGACACCCCCGGCATGGTCAACGATGACCCGCTGGGGGCTGCGTGGTTTTTCAAGATGAAACTGGCGGACCTCAAGGCGCTCGACGGGTTCATGGATGAAGCAGCGTATAAAGAGCTGATCGGCTGAGCAAAGCTGATGCAGGCGCGTCGCACCGACCACGCCGAACGCCTGATTGCCGCCCCTGCTGAGCGGCTCTTTGGCGGCTGGACCGATCCGGCGCAGCTGATGTGCTGGCTGCCGCCGAAGGGCATGTCGGGGCAGCTCGAGGTGTTCGATCCGCGCCCCGGTGGCGCGTTCCGCCTTGTGTTGACCCATGACGACCCGGCAAGGCAGGGCAAGTCAGGTGGCGTGCAGGATGTGGTGGCGGGGCAGTTCGTGGTGATCGACGCGCCGCGCCAGCTTGCCTTTGTCAGCCGCTTTCGTAGCGACGACCCGGCCTTTCAGGGCGAGATGCGGATGGATTGGCATTTTGACCCGGTCGCGGGCGGCACGCGGGTGCGGATCGTCGCCAGCAACGTGCCATACGGAATTTCGGCCACCGATCACGCGGCAGGCATGGGGGCTTCGCTTGCCCAACTTGCCGCTCTTTTTGAATGAACGCCAAGGAGGCGACCCCCGTGACCTTCACCCCCACCAGCTACGACACCTACGACTTTGCCAACCGCCGCCACATCGGCCCCAGCCCCGCCGAGATGGCCGAGATGCTGAATGTGGTAGGGGCGGCCAGCCTCGATGCGCTGATTGACGAAACAGTGCCGCGTTCGATCCGCCAGACCGAGCCCTTGGGCTGGGCGCCGATGACCGAGCACGCGCTGCTGGCGAAAATGCGCGGGGTAGCGGCGAAGAACAAGGTGATGACCTCGCTGATCGGGCAGGGCTATTACGGCACCGTCACGCCACCCGCAATTCAACGCAACATTCTGGAAAACCCGGCGTGGTACACCGCCTATACGCCCTATCAGCCCGAGATTGCGCAAGGCCGGCTTGAGGCGCTGCTGAACTACCAGACCATGGTCAGCGACCTGACCGGCCTGCCCATTGCCAACGCGTCGCTGCTTGATGAGGCAACCGCGGCAGCCGAGGCGATGGCGATGGCCGAACGGGTGGCCAAATCGAAGGCGCGGGCGTTTTTTGTCGATGAAAACTGCCACCCGCAGACCATCGGCGTGATCCGCACACGCGCGCGCCCCTTGGGGTTCGAGGTCATCGTGGGGGCGCCCGAGGCGCTTGACCCCGCCCGCGTGTTCGGCGCAATCTTTCAGTATCCGGGCACCTATGGCCATGTGCGCGATTTTACCGACGCGATTGCCGCGCTGCACGGGGCGGGCGCAGTCGCGGTGGTGGCGACCGACCTTCTGGCGCTCTGCCTGTTGAAAGAGCCGGGCGCGATGGGCGCCGACATCGCGGTAGGTTCGGCGCAGCGCTTTGGTGTGCCGATGGGCTATGGCGGCCCGCATGCCGCCTTCATGTCTTGCCGTGACGAGATGAAGCGGGCAATGCCGGGGCGGCTTGTCGGGGTTTCGATTGATGCGCGCGGCGGGCGGGCCTATCGGCTTGCCCTGCAAACCCGCGAACAGCACATCCGGCGCGAAAAGGCCACCTCGAACGTCTGCACTGCGCAGGCGCTGCTGGCGGTGATGGCCAGCTTTTACGCGGTCTTCCACGGCCCGGTTGGCCTGCGCATGATTGCGGAAAAAGTGCACTTCAACGCGGTGCAACTTGCTGGTGCCTTGCGCACGGCGGGCGCAAAAGTGCAACCTGAGGCGTTTTTCGACACGATCACGGTCGAGGTTGGCGTGGGGCAGGCGGGTATTTTGGCGGCCGCCCGCCACCGCGGGCTGAACCTGCGCAAGATCGGGCGTGACCGGGTGGGAATTTCGGTGGATGAAACCACCGACGCCGACGTGATCGCCCGCGTGCTCGATGCCTTCGGCATTCAGGAGAAAACCGATCCGGTGTGCCATCTTGGCTTTGGCGAGGCGCTGTTGCGGCAGTCGGCCTATCTTGGGCATCCGGTGTTTCAGATGAACCGCGCGGAATCGGAAATGATGCGCTACATGCGCCGCCTGTCGGACCGCGACCTTGCGCTTGACCGCGCGATGATCCCGCTTGGGTCGTGCACGATGAAGCTGAATGCGGCGGCCGAGATGATGCCGCTGACTTGGCCCGAGTTTGCGAGCCTGCACCCCTTCGTGCCCGCCAATCAGGCCGAAGGCTACGGCGAAGTGGTGGCCGATCTGACCGCGAAGCTGTGCGAGATCACCGGCTACGATGCGTTTTCAATGCAGCCGAACTCGGGCGCGCAGGGCGAATACGCGGGTTTGCTGACCATTTCCGCCTATCACCGAGCGCGTGGGCAGGGGCACCGCAATATCTGCCTGATTCCGGTTTCGGCACATGGCACCAACCCGGCAAGCGCGCAGATGGCGGGCCTGAAGGTGGTGGTCGTGAAGGCCGCGCCAAATGGCGATATCGACCTTGAAGACTTCGCCGCCAAGGCGAAAGCCGCGGGCGATAATCTTGCCGCCTGCATGGTCACCTACCCGTCGACGCATGGGGTCTTTGAAGAAACGGTGCGCGAGGTCTGCGACATCACCCACCACCACGGCGGCCAGGTGTATCTTGACGGTGCCAACATGAACGCGCTGGTGGGGCTGGCGAAACCCGGCGAGATCGGGTCAGACGTGAGTCACTTGAACCTGCACAAGACCTTTGCCATTCCGCATGGTGGCGGTGGCCCCGGCATGGGGCCGATTGGGGTGAAGGCGCATCTGGCGCCCTACCTGCCGGGCCACCCCGAAACCGGCGGCGATGAGGGGCCGGTGTCTGCGGCGCCCTATGGCAGCGCCTCGATCTTGCTGATTTCATGGGCCTATTGCCTGATGATGGGCGGCGCGGGGCTGACGCAGGCGACGCGCGTTGCCATTTTGAACGCCAATTACATCGCGGCGCGGCTGCGTGGTGCCTACGCGGTGTTGTTCATGGGCAACCGGGGCCGGGTGGCGCATGAGTGCATTCTGGATACCCGCCCCTTCGGCGAGGTCGGCATTTCGGTTGACGATATCGCCAAGCGGCTGATCGACAACGGCTTTCACGCCCCCACGATGAGCTGGCCGGTGGCGGGCACGCTGATGGTGGAACCCACCGAAAGCGAGACCAAGGCCGAGCTTGACCGTTTTGTCACAGCACTTCTGGCAATTCGCGAGGAAATCCGCGACGTGGCTGAGGGCCGCATTGCCGCCGAGGCGAGCCCGCTGCACTTTGCCCCGCACACGGTCGAAGACCTCGTGGCCGACTGGGACCGCGCCTATAGCCGCGAGCAAGGCTGCTTTCCGCCCGGCGCCTTCCGGGTTGACAAATATTGGCCGCCGGTGGGCCGAGTGGACAACGTCTGGGGCGACCGCAACCTTGTGTGCACCTGCCCGCCGGTCGAAAGTTACGCCGACGAATAAGCGCGCATTGACATGCCGGGGGCCGGGCCTTACCGCTTGGCCCCCTTTGGTTTTTGCAGCATGCCCATGACCGGACCAGCCCCGAGATCGACCCTCGCCAGCGGCCTTTTGGCGGCCGCCCCGATTGCCATGGGCTATTTTCCGATCGCCTTTTCGTTCGGTGTGGCGGCAACGCGGGCGGGGTTGACGGGGGCCGAGGCCGTCATGCTTTCCACCATCATCTACGCCGGCGCCTCGCAGTTTCTGGCGCTCGCGCTGATCACCAGCGGCGCGCCGCTTGGGGTGGCGGCCTTCACGCTTGTCGCAATGAACATCCGCCATGTGCTTTACGGCCCCGCGCTGATGAAGCGCGCCGGGGCAGGGGCGCGCAAGCGCTACGCCTGGGCCTGGGCCTTTGGGCTGACCGACGAGGTGTTTGGCGCGGCGCTGGGGGCGCTGGCGCGCGGTCGCGCAGTGTTTTCGGAACCCTTCATGTTTGGGCTGGGGTCTGGCGCCTATGCGGCATGGCTTGCGGGCACGGCGGCGGGGGCTCTGGCGGGGGGCGGCGCGCTCGAGGGCTGGCCGGTGCTGAGCGCTGCGCTTGGCTTCATGCTGCCCGCGCTTTTTCTGGCGCTGCTGCTGTCGATCCTCACCCGCGCGCAGGTGCCGGTGATCGTGGTTGCGGGTGCTGTGACGGTGGCGGCAACGCTTTGGGTCTCGCCCACGGCGGGAATTCTGGGCGGCATGGTGGCGGGGGCGCTGGAGGGCGTGCTGGGGCTGGGGGGCAGGCATGAAGGCTGAGCTTGTGACGCTGGCGCTGATCGTGGGGGG
>JAHYIZ010000041.1 GCA_019429405.1 Paracoccaceae bacterium | reverse complement strand
CTTCGGACGCTGCCGCCGGACGTGGGGATCAGCAGTCACGGAGCCGTCCTTCTGGCCGCCCTGCGCTTTCGTGTCGGTCTCCGCCACCGAATTATCTCGCGAACGGGACGAACCCATGAACGCGGCAACCCATTGGAAATGCGAGGATGTTTTACGCCGTCCCGTGGCCGTCGAGGGGCGCTCGAAGAGAGACACGGGCCATTCGGAGACCCGTTCTGCGTCAAGCGCCCGGTCTCCGAAGGGCGGATGGCCCTGCCAACGCCCTTTGTAACAAAAAGAAAAAAGGCCCCAATCGGGGCCCTTGGACGGATTCAGTATCTGAATGTGGCGGACAGAGAGGGATTCGAACCCTCGAGACGGTTTCCCGCCTACACGCTTTCCAGGCGTGCGCCTTCGACCACTCGGCCACCTGTCCGTGAGGCGCTCAATAACGCGGGTTTGGGCTCGCACGCAAGCGGATTGCTCAGCAATGGCGATGGCTTTGATCGGCTGATCGAGGGTTTCCTATCCGTCGAGCTTGCGCGGCTGAATCTGACCCGAGGCGAGCAGCGCCCAGAGCAGAATCGGCACAGTCTATGACTTCGCGGTTGCCTTGAATGGCGAGGCGCTGTTTCAAATCCGGTTTCCGCTCTGGGTCTTGGTCGGAAACCTGACGGTCGAGGCACTCGGAAAGCCGCCTGTTCAGGAACGGGACATCCTTGAACATTCTGTTGGCCGCATTGGGGTCACGAAACGCATCTTGGAAACACAATCCGGTATGGACGGCTCAACGGCCATCGCGGCCAGTATCGCTCGCCTTGGCGCGCCATATGCGAGCATCGCTTTTCCGCCGTAGAGGGATACGAAGCAGAGGTCTTGAAGGGTGCTCTGCCGGGGTCAGAGGCCGCCAATCACCAACGGTGGATCGAGGGCAAAACTCTCGGTGAGGTCATCATACTTGGCGATGGTCGCCGGAGTGTATACGGCTCGCCAGCCCGTGTAGTCTGAAAATACCCCGGAATTGGAGGCCGCTTCGCCGTCCGTCACCGGCTGCACGAGTTCCTCGTCAACCAGCTTTTCCAGAAAGCCCGACACTTCTGCTCGGACTTGGTCTTCGGATTGGCCGTACCGCTCTGCCAACTCCCTGACCATCTGCTCGCGCGTCGCGCCCGCTTCGATCAATGCCCAGACATCGACGCCAAACCCTTCAATCGAGTAATAGCAGCCGTTGTCGAGGTTGAGCACGACGAGTTCGTTGTCAATCAGGCTGACTTCCAGACGCGCGTCCGCCGTTTCGTAACTGTGGTCGGTATTCGCCATAACTCTAACCTTGCGAGAACGATTGAACAGGCCCGGTCCCGAGCCTGAGAGCATAATTTGCCCCTGCCTTCTGAACACCGGACTGACCGGGGATGTCAATCGGCTAAGGTCAAGTATGATCATGTGCTGCAGGTTGGCCAAACTCGTTGGGCTTCGCAGCTCGGCCCGGCAGCGACATGCAGGCTCGGACAAGCCCTGACAACAACCGCCATTCTCCATGGACGCTGTTGTGACCCCCGATACCTCCTCCATCTGATGCTCGAGGGCGGGCCAGATCTGGCATTGCGCCTGATGTTTGACGAGGGTATTGCGGTGCACCCGCTGTTTTCCAACAAGAAACACGGCACTTTGCGGGCATATGCGGCGAACGCATGGCAGGTGGCGTTTTGAAGAACTGGCAGACACTTCGCACGGCGAACCCAAAAAACCTTCTTGCGGTACGAATGAGCATCCGCCAGTTACGCGTCGCTGGCCAGTTTGCGCAGATCAGGCCCCTGATCGCGGATCTGATCGAGACTCTGCCGGCAAATGACGAGACCTTGATCCTTGAAGCCGACCTGCTGAATGATGCCGGCCTCTTCGATGACAGCGATGCGAAATATCAGGCGATGCTGAGCAGAAACCCCGGCCTCATCAAGGCGCGGGTCAACTTCGTGCGCCAGACCTTCAAGCGCGGGTTTTTCGGCACGGCGTGGTCACATGCTGCCGGGCTTGAAGATGGCGACCCGTCAGCGCAGAAGTTCGCGGGGCAGTTGGCAACCATCCACGATGCGCTTGCGCGGTTCGCGCCCGAAGCCCTGGCGCCCGGTGTCGATGCCCGGCCTGTCATCATGGGGGCCGCGATCCGGCGGTTTGCCCAACGCAAGCCGCGCCCGCCCGCACAAGATCGGCTTGGGCCGGTGGCGCTGGTCACATCCCAGATGGGGCCAGGCGGGGCGGAACGGCAGTTCAGCCTGCTCGCACGAGAGCTGCATGCGAGGGTCGGCAAGCCATGCGCGACACGACCGAGGGCCATTTTTGAGGGCCCGGTTCATGCGCTTTCGCTGTCGCCGCTTCAGGGGCAACTGACATTCTACCTGCCATTGCTGTCGGAAACCGGGTTGCAGCTGTCTGAGCTCGGCGACCTGCCGCGCGCGCCCTCGGTGCCGTCGAACATTGTCGGCGAGGATTTCGCGGTGCTTTTTCCTCTGCTTCTGGGCGAGATGCAAAACGCCATTCTTCGCCTCGAACCATGGCTGCGCCAGCTTCGTCTCGACGCGGTGGCAATCTGGCAGGACGGCGCCATCGTGCTCGGCGCTTTTGCCGCGCTTCTCGCGGGGGTTCCAAAAATCCAACTCAACCTGCGTGGCGCCTCGCCCCATGTCCGCCCGGAACAGACGGTGGGGAATTACAAAGAATTGTATCGCGCCCTCGCGGATGTCCCCGGTGTGGAATATCAGTGCAACGCCCGCAAGACCGCTGAAACCTATGCCGAATGGCTGGCGCTTCCCGTGGACCGCTTCGAGGTGGTTGCGAACGGTGTGGAGCTGCCCCGTACTGCGGGGAGCGCGCGTGACCACGAGATATGGGAGCCGTTTTCAAAAGCGACGGCAAACGCCGATCGGACGATCGGCACGGTCGGGCGCCTGCACCCGGTAAAACGGGTGCCGCTCTGGCTCGAATTTGCCCGGCGCTATCTCTCGCGCCATCCAGACGCGAGGTTTGTGGTGGTCGGTGACGGGCCGCAGGGTGAAGTGCTCCGCAGCAGGGCAGGGGAACTTGGCATTGCCGACCGCCTGCTGTTTGTCGGCCTGACGCAGGATGTTGGCTGCTGGCTTGAACGCATGGATGTTTTTTTGACACTGTCGAGCAACGAAGGCATGCCCAACGTATTGCTTGAGGCGCAGATGACCGGCGTGCCCGTGGTCTCGACACCGGCAGGCGATGCGACCGCCTGCTATGTCGAAGGCGTCACAGGCGCAACGGTATCCGATCTCGACAGCCCCGACCTCGATGAGGTGATGGATCTCGTCGACCAGATGCTTGCGCGCCGCAGGGCGGATACTGACTTCGGCAAAATAGCACGGGCCCACGCCGGTCAATATTCGGTCGGGGTCATGGCCGAACGATACCTTGCCTCGATGTGTCAAGCCGGGCCGCTGGGCGGCGACGGGCGCGCGGCGGAAGTGGCATCATGAGCCGGGTCTCGTGCATCATTCCCGCGTGGAACGCCGCCAGATATCTGCCCGAAGCGGTCGCCAGCGTCCAGGCGCAGAGCCGACCCGTTGATGAGATCATCGTGGTCGACGATGGGTCGACCGACGACACCGCAAAGGTGGCCGCGTCATTGCCGAATGTCAGGCTCATTTGCCAAAAGAACAGCGGCGTGGGGGCAGCGCGCAACGCTGGCATCACCGCGGCTACAGGCGACTTCCTCGCCTTTAATGATGCCGACGACCTCTGGACGCCTGACAAGATCGCCCTGCAGATGGCTGCGTTCGAGGCCGACCCGACCTTGGACCTTTGCTTCGCCATGATGGAACACCGCGATATTCGCCCGGCGGCGCCCGACGCACCGAAGCTCGCGCTGCCGCAGGGCATTGTCCCCGGAAAACTGGTCGCCAACATGCTGGCGCGGGCTTCGGTGTTCGATCGCGTCGGCCTGTTTTCAACTTCCATGAGAACGTCGCTTGAGCAGGAATGGCTCTTGCAGGTCCGCGATGCCGGGCTGAAAGCGGAACTCCTGCCGCAGCTCACCTTGGTTCGTCGCATTCACGGCGAAAACATGACGCTGCGCCTCGACCGGGAAAAGCGCGAAGACTACATGAAAATGCTGCAGAAGGTGCTGCGCGCGCGCCGCGCTGCGGGCAAGACGGTCGAGCCGCGCGAAACCTGGAAGGCGAACGACACCGATGCTTGATCAGGCGGGAACGCTGCGGTTTGCCGAGCTGCCGCTCACGGTCGTCGAGCAGCGAATTTTGCAGGTCTGCGTCGCCCCGGCCGCCAACGTCCCGGCTGCGGTGGAGCGGCTGGTCGCGGCTGCGGGCGCGCGGCCAAATGCGCTCGCGGCGCTGCGCCCGAGCATCGTCGCCCTGCTTGCCCTGCTCGCGGTCCGGGCGCTGCCCGATGCGGCCAGCCTGCCGGCCGGCTGGGTTGGGCGATTGCGCACGGCGCTTGCGCTTGAGCGTACGAGGGCGCGCGAGTTTGGCAAGATCGCCGGAGGCATTCTTGCCGACGCGCGGATGAGGTCTCTTGAACCTCTGGTAAGCAAGGGCGCGGCCATTGCGGCGACCTCTTACCCCGAAGGCTTCGAGCGCCACACCTCGCGGCTGTCTTTGCTGGTGCGCGATCAAGGCGCCTACGCGGCAGCCGAAGCCTTGTTGCTCGATCATGGCTGCCGCCTCGAAAGCAACGTGCCGTCGCGATCGCGCCAGGTCTACCGCCATTCCAGCGGCATGCCGGTGTTTGTCTTCGGTGGGCGCAACTGCACCCGGATGCGTGACTTCCATTATGACACGCTGCGCGCCACCGCCCGCGAAGCGGTCGTTGCCGGTCAGATTGCGATGGTTCCTGCGCCGCAGGCATTGTGGACAGAGCTGGTTTATCGCGCCTATGCGCTGAAGGGCGAGATCGGGCCGCAATGGTTTGTCGATGCCGCCTGGTTCATGCATGCGCCCGGCTTTGACCCTTTCGACCTATCCGTTCTGCACCAAGACAGCCGCATCACCTTGCCCTATCGTGCCTACGCCGAGCAGCTTGCGCGATGGCTCAGCTCGGATCGAGAAGCTTCATTCGAAACGTGAAGAACACGGCCATGCCGGTAACGTCGGTGATGAACAGCGAAACCAGCCGGCGCAGATAGGTCGGCGGGGCAGGGGCCAGTGCCGGCACAACGGCATGGGCAAGCGCGCCGGCACGGCGCGCGCGCGCCATTGCAAATTCCGACCCTTGCGCGCATCTTCCGCGCGATTTCGGCGGCCCGGCAGGCACCGATCTGATGTAACTCTGGAGAAGATCCCTTGCCCGACAAAATTCGTAAAATCCTGGTCACCGGAAGCGCCGGTTTCATCGGCTTTCACCTTTCAAAGCTGCTGCTGGCCGAAGGCATGACGGTCCATGGCATCGACGCCATGACGGATTATTACGATGTGAACCTGAAGCGACGGCGCCACCAGATGCTGCTGCAGTCACCAAACTTCTCGGCCACCGAATGCTGGCTGGAAGACGCCGACATGATCATGCAGACGGCCCGAGACTTTGCCCCGGACGTGATCGTACACCTCGCCGCGCAGGCCGGGGTGCGCTATTCGCTCGAAAATCCACGCGCCTATCTGGAGTCGAACCTGATCGGCACCTTCAACGTCATGGAGGCAGCGCGTGAACTCGGCGTCCAGCACCTGTTGATGGCCTCGACCTCGTCGGTCTATGGCGCCAACACCGAGATGCCCTATACCGAGCGGGAAAAGGCCGATACGCCGCTCACCTTTTATGCCGCGACAAAAAAGGCCAGCGAGGCGATGGCGCATTCCTATGCGCATCTGTGGAACCTGCCGACCACGATGTTCCGGTTCTTTACTGTCTACGGGCCCTGGGGTCGGCCAGACATGGCGCTGTTCAAGTTCGTCTCGGGCATCCTCGAAGGGCGGCCGATCGACATCTACAACAACGGCGAGATGTTTCGCGACTTTACCTATGTCGAGGACCTCGTGCACGCGATCCGGCTACTGATCGACACGGTGCCTGTGCGCCCGGAAAGCCCCGAGCTGATCGAAGCGGGCGACAGCCTGTCGCCAGTGGCGCCATTCCGCATCGTCAACATCGGCAACTCGGACAAGGTGAAGCTTCTGGACTTCGTTGACGCGATCGAAGCGGAATTGGGCATCGAGGCCAAGCGCAACTACATGCCAATGCAAAAGGGCGATGTGCCCGCGACCTGGGCTGACGCGAGCCTGCTGCAGAGGCTGACCGGCTACACCCCGAAGACCAACGTCAAGGTTGGAATCGCGAAGTTTGTCGCATGGTACCTGGACTACCACGGCAAATCCTTGGGATGATTGCCGTGCTTGGGGCGGCGTGGGCGACGTGCCGCGCTGCCCCAAAGGTGCGACAGGGGGGCGAATCGCCGCTGCGGCAAATTGCGCGCGCCCATCGTTTTCGTCTATCCCGTTGTAGTTAAATTGATAACCTGCCGGTCACACCGGCGTATGCGCCAGTGTGGGCAACACGATTCAGAATTGACCGATTCGAGCCCCGATGATAGTCAGCCACGACGCCACTGGTTGCTAGGGTTGTTTTCCCGAGTAAACAATTCAACTTTGGCGGTCAACGATCTTGCTACCGCCAGTACTGGATTATTGATGGCAATCTTCACGTCCCAGGCAAACCGGAGGGGCTGCGGGGTGGGCCATGCCAGGGCCGCGCTCTTGCTATCGGCTTTGCTTTTGCCGGGATGTGGGGCGGTCTACACCACGCCGCTGGTGCGTCAGGATGAAACCGCGCGCGTCGCGTTTGTCGAGGTCGAGCTGACCCAGGCAACCGTCGCCCAAGCCAACTTGCTGCGCTATGACCCAAGACAGCTGCCCGGCGCGTTCTACGGCGGGTCGCGTTTGTCTGCCACGCCCGTCGCACCGCCACCGCCACAGGGGCGCGCGGTGCCTTATCGGCTGGGCCCGGGCGACATCATCGAGTTGAAGGGCAAGAGCCTGCAGTCGACCTCGGTGGAAGCCGAGTTCCGGTTGTCCGACAGCATGTTCCAGCTGCGCGACGACGGCACAATCGACATGTCCGGCATCGGCGTGCTGCGACTGGGCGAATTGACCCTGGCAGAGGCGAATGCGGCACTGGACGCGATCCTGACGCGTGAAAGAATCGACCCGACCTACCGGATCGAGGTTGCCGAATACAACGCGCGCGCGGTGGCGGTCGATGGCGACGTCGGCGCGCCGGGGCTGGTGGCTATCACCATGGCGCCGCTGACCATGGACCGCGCCTTGGCGCTGCGCGGCGGCTTGCGCGTCGAGGATCGCCGCACCGCCAGCGTGACGCTGTTTCGTGACGGCCAAAGCTATGGGGTGCGCGGCGACAACGTCGAGGTGATGTCGACCGTGGTGCTGCGCGACGGCGACAGTCTGGTGGTGGACGAGGGCCGCACCCGGTCCGAGGAACGCGCGCTCTTCGCCGGGCGCGCGCAAGCGAACGCCGAGCCGCGCGACCACGTTTACATCGCTGGCGAGGTCGCAACGCCGCGCACGATAGAAATGCCTCTGGCCCGGCAGTTGCTGCTGTCAGAGGTATTGCTGGGCGGCGGCGGGGTGCCGCCGATCACGGGCGATCTGAGCCAGGTCTACATCATCCGCACCTATGGGCACGGCAACAGCGCGACGGTCTATCACCTCGACGCCGTCAATGTCGTCAACTTGGCCTTGGCCACCCGGATGGAGCTGCGCCCGCAAGACATTGTGTTCGTCTCGCAGCAGCGGCTGACTCGGTGGTCAAGGTTCCTGTCGCAACTGGAGCCAGGCGCAATCGCCGCCGCAGTCAACGCGGTCAGGTAATGATGAGGAGACCGGTTTGGAACGCGATACTCTTGAAGTCATCCATGGCGCGCGCCTCGATGCCCTCCCCGCGTTCATCGGCATGGCGCTGGACGAAGGCGCCAGCCAGCCTGCCGAGTTCTTGCGCATCGCGGCCGCGCTGCAAACTTCCGAACCGGCGCGCGGCTTCGCGATCCTCACGGGCCTGGCGCGCTCCGCCGCCGCCCCAACAGAACGCCTGATCGACGCCTTGCTGGAGGCCGGCCTGAGGTCGGCCGAAGGCGTCGACATGGGCGCCGCGATGGCCGAGATCGACGCGGCCTTGGCGCGCGCGGCCAGCGACGAGAGCGCCCTGCGCGAGCGGGTGGTCGCCCGGCTTATCGCAGCCGAAGCACTTGCGCTGGTGGTCGATTTTGCCAACCGCAGCACCGGCCGCGTCGCCAGCCCGAGGTTCTGGTATTTGGCTTTGCGATCGGCCGAAACGCTTGGCGACGAAATCGCGACACTCACGGCCGCGGAAGCGCTGAGCAAGACCCGGATCGAAGACCCCGCGCATCTGCTGAACGCCGGTGTGATCTTGCTGCGGTTCGGTCGCGCGCAGGAGGTGGTCGACCTTATCGCCGCCAACGCTGCCGCCAGCGCGCACCCGCAAGTCACCCGGCTAAAGCTGGACGCAGAGCTGCGCCTCGGGCGGTCGGATGAGATTTCACTGGCAAGCCTGCGCGCCGTCGCCGCTGCCAACCCGACCGATGTGCGCATCGCCAACCTGGAGGCGCAACTCTTGCTGAACCTGGACCGCCCGGCCGAGGCGGTCACGGTCTATGCCCGGCTGCCGCAAGAGCGGATGAACCACACCATGCGTCTGCGCTATGCCAAGGCGCAGGAACTGGCCGGCGATCTCGACGATGCCATCAACACCTACCGCGCGGTGCTGGATGAGGCGCCCGGCAACAAGGCGCTGCGGCGCAAGCTGGTGGGCCTGTGTGTGCGCGCCGGACGCAGCGAAGAGGCCCAGCGCGTGTATCGCACGGGCCTTAGCGACTGGGCCAACACTTTGTCCCCGACCTTGGCGGAAAACCTTGCCGAGATCATGTCCAGCGACTGTTCCGAGGCGATCCCTGCACCGCGCGCGCTGTGGTTTGAAGCGGCGCTGACCGCGGCGGGCCACGCTCCGCCGCCAGACTGGCGCCAACGCGCCGGCAAGATGGCGCGTATCGACCAGCTCATCGTTCAATTCGCCCAGACCTACCCCGACGGCATGGACCAGCTGCGCAGCCTGGTCGAGGTCACCCCCTCGGCCCGCGAAAACCTTGAGGCGGGGCTCACCATGGGCAAGGGTGCCTTCGTCGCTTCGGCCCATGTCGGGCTGCTCTATGCCGGGCCGATCGTGTTGAACAAGTACGGCGGCCCCTTTGCCTATGTCGCCTCGGTGCCGGACCTCGGGCAGCCTGGGGTGTCAAACGGGCTGATCTCGACATCGACCAACGAGCTTAGCGTGGTCGGGCGGCGTATCCTTCGGGCGCTGCGCGGCAATGCCACCGTCGCAATCGCAATCGACGGCGCGGGCATCACAAGCGAAGAAACCCGCCCATTTTTCGGCAAGACGATCCGACTGTCGGATTTTGCGCCTCGGCTGGCCTGGCGCACCGGCACGCCATCGTATTTTCCGCGCATCACTATGGACGGCGCCGTGGCGCAGTTCCGCCTGAACGCGCTGCCGATGCCTGACAAAGATGAGAGCGAAGAGGCATATGCCGCGCGCTGGCTCGACGCCTATGCCGAAGAACTCGCCGCGTTCCTGTGTGAACATCCAGAAGCGATGCGCGGCACCGGCGGGTTCTGGAGCCGGATCATAGAGGCCTAGACTGCGCAGCATTTGACAATGGAACACATTATGAATTTGATGATTAGCGAAAACCACACCGCGCCGAATGCCCGGATTGACAGTGAAACTGTTGCCGTGATCGGCCTCGGGTACGTCGGGCTTCCGCTTGCGGTGCGGCTAGCTGAGATCTACCGAAACGTCCTCGGCTTTGAACTTTCGAACCATCGGGTCGACCAGCTACGAAAAGGTATCGACGTAACCCTTGAGGTGGACAACGACCGTTTGCTGGCCAGCGGGCTAAACGTCAGTGCGGACTCAGCTGACCTGGCCGACGCTACGTTCTATGTCGTCGCCGTGCCGACCCCGATCACCGAGGAAAAACGCCCCGACCTGCGCCCACTGGAAAGCGCCTGCAAGGTCATTGGTCCGTACCTGCGCGCCGGCAATGTGGTGGTGTTCGAGAGCACCGTCTACCCCGGCCTGACTGAGGAGTTCTGCGGTCCGCTGCTGGAACAGGGCTCTGGCCTGATCTGCGGCAAAGATTTCAACCTCGGCTACAGTCCCGAGCGGATCAACCCCGGTGATAAGACCCACCAGTTGGAGACCATCGTCAAGCCTGTGTCCGCCGACAGCCCCGAGGCGCTGGCGCGGGTCGCAGCGCTTTATGAACGGGTGGTGACCGCAGGCATCTACCGCTGCTCGTCAATCAAGGTGGCCGAAGCCGCCAAAGTGATGGAAAATACCCAGCGCGACCTGAACATCGCGCTGATGAACGAACTGTCGCAGATCTGCGAAAAGATCGGTATCTCTACCAACGAGGTGATCGACGCGGCCTCGACCAAGTGGAATTTCATGCCGTTCCGCCCCGGCCTGGTGGGTGGACACTGCATCGGGGTCGACCCTTACTACATGGCCGCCTTGTCCGAGCGCGTCGGTCATCACCCCGAGGTGATCCTTGCCGGTCGGCGGCTGAACGACGCGATGCCGGAACGGGTGGCCGCGTCGCTGATCAAGCGCCTGGCGCTGCGCGGCGGGCCTCTGCGGGGTGCGCGGGTAGGCTTTTTCGGCGTCACCTTCAAGGAAAACATCCCCGATCTGCGCAACTCAAAGTCGATCGAACTGATCAACGAGCTGGAGAAATTCGGCCTTCACATCTGGGTTGGCGACGCCGTGTGCGACCCCGAAGATGCTGCCCGCCAAGGTGTCAGCCTGACCGACCCGGACAAGATCCGCGACCTTGACATGATGGTGATGGCGGTGGCGCACGACGCCTACCGGCAGGACCCAGACTTTCTGGCCCGGCTGAAACCTGACGGCGTGTTGTGCGACATCCGCGGCATTTTCCGCGGCCGCGACCTGCCCAAGACAATGGATTATTGGTCACTTTGATCGTTTCCTCCAAATTTCGGCTGCAAGGCCTGGTCACGCCTATCGGCTCTTGCCGCATCGCCACCCCGCTGCGGCTGACGGCCGAGGCAATGGGCTTCATCGATAACCGCAGGCGCAGCTTCGGTTTTACGCATTCCTCTGCCGAGGCGGTGCAACTTGTCCGCTTCATGGCCGCAGAAATCGACCCGCCGGCAGAAATCTGGCCGCTGATCTCGCAGTCCCCTCGCGACAGGCTGAGGGCCGAAAAACACCCGCCGTCAGACGTCTATGTCGTCGAGATTTGTTCTGCCAAGGAGCTGCGGATCGGCGACTGGCTGATCCAACTGAACTATCTGGTGCACAGATTCCCCCGCTTCTTTGCCGATGTCGGGAGGCGGGCCGCATTCTGGCGGCTGACCGAACTGGGCGATCAAGCCGCCTTTGACGCCTTCTTGCGGGCCGAGTGGTCTGCCGACGATACCCAGCGCGCCGAAATCGCGTTCCTGCGCCAGATCTCACTGCATATTGCGACGGCGGAAGATCTGGAGCGTGACATGCGCTGGCTGATGGCGACCCTGCCGCGGGTGGTGTTCGTCACGCATGTCGACGCACTGCGCAGCGATGGCAGCCCGATCCGCACCCGATCTGCGCTGATCGCGAACGTAGAGGCGACTGCTCGTCGGCTGGAGGCCCCCGTCATCAACCCGACAGGCGCCATGCTGGACTGGGGCCAGACGGGCGCGCTTGAGGCCGACAGCCCGGCGTTGGCGCATTACACCGAAGCCTTTTCTGCGCGGATCGGCGATTTGCTGATCGCAGAGGGGGTCAGCGACGGGCTGATCCGCGCCGCCGTGACGCACTACGACAATCAGGCGATGCTGCTTGCCCATCTGGATGCGCGCAGGGCGCGGGGCAACCTGGCGCACCTCGATCCGGTGCTGAACTGGGCCATTGAACAGCGGCCGCACTGGCACGGCCTGACCGAGTGGACCCTCCGCTTTGCGGTCGAAACCGGTCGGAGCGACCGCGCTGCCGCCCTGATCCGCGACGGAAGGCTGAACGATCTGACGCTGCAACAGCAGATGGCCTTTGCCAGCCTGTGCGCCGCCCGGCACGAAATCGGGCTGTTGGCCATGCTCCATGACCGGGTGCCGCAGGCCTGCGCCGAGTTGCCCTATCTGATGCGTTTGCGCCTCGAAGGGGCAGGGGACGCAATGGACCTGCCACTGCCGGACGACATTCTGCAATCGGCCGAGCGGCTTCATCGCGATGGTCAGCCCCGCACCGCGCTGGCACTGCTTTTGGAAGAGCATCCAGAGGCAAAAGCGGGCCGGGTCGCGACCCCGGCGGTGATAGAGCTGATCATGCGCTTGGCAAGTGAGGCGGCTGGCGCCTTGGCGCCGACCGATCTGGGCGCGCTGCTGGTGCTGATGCGCCGCGCCGGGCTAAGCCCATCAGTGGCAGCACCCCTGCAAGGCGCATTGAATGCCGCTGCGCTGGCCGCAGTGGAGCGCGCCCGCGCGTCAGGCGAATTGGCCCCGCTTGCCGCATTTGTCGAGCGCTTGGGAGCGGCCAGCGATCTGATGCCCGATCTGCACCGCAACCTGGCCTATCAAGCTCTTCGTGCCCGCCGGTATGACCTGGCGCTGCCGGCGGCGCTGGCCGCGGCGCGCCTCGCCCCGGCTGATCCGCAAGCGCCGCTGTTCGCGATGCGGGCCGCGGCGCAGCTGCACGATCCGTTCCTGGCCCGTGCCCAAGCCGACCGCCTGGTCGAGCTGATCGCGGACCCGAACCATACTTACCGACAAGAGGCCGAAAGCCGGCTGCAGGCCCTCCCGCGCATGTTCTACAACCGAGCTGCCAAGATCGAGGACCCGATCGAGGCGATCCGCCACTACAGGGCGGCGGCAGGCGCGCCCGACCTCACCCCCCGCGCGACCAAAGAGGCGGCGGCGCGCGAAAAATCCTTCTTGCAGACCGCCCGAGACCGTTTGGTGGCTGGCGACAGTTCCCTGCTAGCCGACCTTGAAAGGGCCCGCGACGTGTTAGGCGACCACCCGCGTTTGTTGTTCCTGACTGGCCGCTTTCTGGTGCAGCGGGGCCGCTTTGCTGATGCGATGCCGATCTGGCAAACTCTGGTGGATACCAACCCCGACGATGACCGCGCGCGAGCCGAGCTGGACCGTTGCCTAGAAAGGACTGCGTGATTTCATGGTATCGGCGGCAGTGAATTTCGCAGATGATCAATCGCCAGAGGCACCGGCCGTGCCGCTGGATCTGCGCGAGCGCGTCATCGCAGCGGCCATCGCCGCGTGGCTTGAGCCCGAGGACGGGGCCGCGCTGGTGGCCGAGGCGGAAACCGCCTTGACCGCGTGTCAACCCGACGATGAATTCACCATCTGCTTCGGCATCTTGGGGGAACGGCTCGGCTACCCTGAGGCATGGGTGACGTTCTGGAACGACCTGCACATCCGCCTGCCGCTGCAACAGACACCGATCAAGCACCTGATGCGCAAGTTCCGCCGTGACGGATTCGTGGCGTATGGCATCGAGAAGCTGGAAGCGCTCTATCCCTTGGCCCGTGACGATGTTCGCCAGCGCATGGCTTTTTTCGCCGGGCTTGAGGGACTTGGCTATGTTAGCGAGCTGGACTTGGGGCTGCGGCGTATCCGCCTGGGGGTGCTGGACGACATCAAGCTCGACTTTGCCGCCCAGTTGCACCACGAAGCGCGCCATCGGCTGGCGATGTCGGTGCTGCTAAAGCTTTCGGTCGAGCGTCAGACTGATCCGTCCGTTGTGGCGTTCCGCAAGACGGTGATGTTGCCGCTTTTGCGCAATCGTCAGAAAGCTGGCAAACCCAAGCTGGTGGTGCCGCGCAGCGAGGTGATTCCGACACTGCTGCGCCATGCAGCCGCGCTGACGCGACCGCGCGAACCGGACCGGGGCATCGGACCTGTGGTGTTTTTCACCGGCCAGCTGGGCGCCGGCGGCGCCGAGCGGCAGATGAGCCGGTTGTCGGTAGAAATGCACCGCCGAGAACAGGCGGGCGAGGCCATCGGCAGACAAGAGCTTACCGGGCCGATTCATGTCTGCCTGCGCAACGCCGATCCGTCCCGCGGTAGCGACTTTTTCTTGCCGGTACTGCGCCAGGCCGGATTGGAGCCGACGCTGATCGACCCGATGCCCCTGCCCGGCAATGAGGTGCTGCAGGGCTATTCCGCCGAAGTCCAGGCGCTTCTGCCGATGCTGCGCAAGGGCATGCGCGAGATGACCCTGAAATTGATCCCATATTTCCGAGAGATCAAACCCGAAGTCGCCTATCTGTGGCAGGACGGGGGTGCAATGGCCGCTGGCCTCGCAGCGCTGCTCACCGGCACGCCGCGGGTGGTGGTCAGCTTTCGCGGCCTGCCGCCGGACAAGCGCCCCGACCGGATGCGCGACGACATGCCAACCCTGTTCAAAGAGATGTTCAAGCTGCCGCAGGTCACCCTGTCGGCCAACAGCGCGGCGGTCGCCTGCGACTACGAGGCCTGGCTGGGCTTACCCGCAGGGGCGATTGCCGTGATCCCGAACGCAGTCCAGGATCTGCCGAGAGACGGCGATGCGGCGGACCAGAAGTTTTGGGACGCGGTGGTGGCGCGCTCGCCTGAGTGCAATCGCACCGTCGCGGGCCTGTTCCGGTTCGAGCCGAACAAGCGGCCGCAAACCTGGGTCGAGGCCGCCGCCTATGTCCGGCGCGACCCGACCGTTCGGTTCCTGATGCTGGGCACCGGGGTCGAGGCGGCCCGGTGTGCCTTGCTGGTCGAACGCCTTGGCATGTCCGACCGGATCTTCATGGCTGGAAACCGCAAACACGTCGGGTTTTACCTGAACCGCTGCAACTTGCTGTTGCACCTGGCTGAGACAGAGGGCCTGCCAAACGCGATTATCGAGGCGCAGATGTGCGGGTTGCCGGTGCTTGCGACCCCTGCCGGCGGCACTGGCGAGGTGGTGCACGACGGAGTCACTGGGCGCCTTCTGCCCTCGGCCGCGACCGTCGAGGTCGACACCATCGTCGCGGCGCTGGACGATCTCTTGTCAGATCCGGTGCTTCTGGGCCGGATGGGGCGGGCGGCGACCGAGCTTTCGCTTCCGCGCTTCAACATTGATAGCGTGCTGTCGGCGACCGTCGATCTGTTCGCCGCTTCGCCGGCGAACAGGCATACCGACGAGGCGGTGGCCCCACCACAAGATGATTCCGGCGCCGTCAGCCGAGCCTTGGACGACGCCGGGATTATCCGGATAGCGGCGGACGGCGGGCAAGGCCTGTTCGGCGTTGGAATGGGCAGCGGATCGCCCTACGCTGACCGATGAACGGGGGAGGGCTTCGAGTGGTGTTCAGTGGTGCCAGCACACGAGCCGCGCGAACCAATATTGCGCCGTGGCCCGCGCGGATTGCCACTTTGGTCCAGCGCGAGCGAAAGACCCGGTTCGCCGGCGGTCGACTGGGCGCGCTTTGGGCCTATATCACTCCAGTGACCTGGGTCGGCTTCGTGGTGCTCTTTTATCGCTTTACCGGGCGTCACGCGCCGCTGGATGCCGGGCTTGAAATCTTTGTCGCGGTCGGGTTCCTCCCCTACATCATTTTTCGCCAGACGATCACCTCGATGTCCCGTGGCGCGATTTCCAACCGGGCGATGCTGGTGATACGCGGTGTGCGGGTCGGCGATCTTCTGACCGCCTCGGCGGTGCAAGAGCTGATCAACAGCCTGGTGTTGATGACGGTGGTTCTTGGTGGCATCTCGCTGCTGTTCGGCGCCCGACCGCCTGCGGACATCGCCCGCGCAGTCGAGGGCATCGCCTGCGCCTGGCTTCTGGGCGTCGGCCTGGGCCGGATGCTCGCTGTGGTGTCGCTGATGAGCGACACCATTTTTCGGATGATCCCGATTATCCTGCGTCCGACGTTCTGGATTTCCGGCATCTTCTACACCGCGCACGAGTTGCTCGGGCCGATTTACGATATCCTGGCTTGGAGCCCGCTGCTGCACGCCACAGAAATACTGCGCGAGGGCTATTTTCTCGGCTACCGCTCGCCGCTGTCGGACGCGCGCTTCGTGCTGGTGGTCGCGCTGGTGCCCTATGTAATCTCTTTCCCACTGGAAATGATTCTGGTGCGGCGGGACGTGTCGAGGTACCGGTCGTGATCCTGCTTGACAACGTTACCGTGCAGGTCCCCGGATGGCGGGCGCCGATCACGATCTTGCACAACCAGACCGTGCTGTTTCGCAAACGCGCACGGGTGTCAATCCTGGCTCCTGCCGGGTCGGGGCGCACCACGCTGGCGCGGGTGCTGGGCGGGGTCAAGCGGCCGATGCGCGGGCGGGTGTTCATTGAAGGCTCGGTCGGCTGGCCAATCGGGTTTTCCGGTCTGCTCAATCCGATGCTGACCTTGGCAGAGAACATCGCCCATGTCGCAGGGCTGCTTCATGTAACCTCGGGTGAAATTGGTGCCGTGGTTGCCTGGTTTTGCGACAGCGACAAGATTCTGGAACGCCGGGTCATGACCCTGGCGCCCAGCGAGCGCGCTCTGGCTGTCTTCGCAATCAGTCTGGCAGTCCCCGTCGACCACCTGATCGCCGATGACAAGATCATGGTGAGCGACACGCGGATCGCGGCGCGGTCGGAACAGCTGCTGCGTCGGCGCCTTGACGGGGCGGGGCTGATATTCCTGTCGCGCAACGCCAAGTTGCTGGAGCGTTGGTGCGATGAGCATTATGTGTTGCTGAACGGCAGCTTGCGGGCGGTGGCCGACCCCACCGAGGGGCAGTGCCTGCTGGATGCTCAAGCCAAAACCGAAATAGCGGAATTCAACGATGTCTGACTCCGGCCCGTCCACGCCAAAAGACGAAGATCCGCTGATCGCTCAGTGGCGCGCCAAGCGAGCGCTTGAAACCCGCGTCGATCTGGCTGCCACTGCCGAGTCCGGCGGCACCGCGCCGCCAGAGGATACTACCGCGGCGCATGCGAACACCACTGATCCGGCACAGCGCGTCGACGATAGCAGCGAGAGCCTGTTGGCGATTGCCGAGGGCCTTCTGGCCGGGCCGAAGGCGGCCCTGACGCCGGTCACGCCGATTGCCCTCGACACAATTCCAGAGCGAGGCCAAGCCCCGCGTACCGGCAGCACCGAGCGGGCGGGCGGGCAAGCCGACCATTCCGCGCCGAGATTCGATGACATCAAGCAACAAGTTCGCCCCGAAACAGAATTCGACCCGGCGCGCGCGACGGCGAACGCCGTCGCCGCCGCCTTTGCCGGGACGCAAGCGACAACCCACACGCATATCCCCGGCGGCAACGAGATCGAGGAAGCCCGCGCCCTGATGCACGCGCGGCTCAGAAAGCGCCGGGCACAGTCTTTCGGGCTGTTTGCTCTGACGGTGGTGATCCCGGTGTTGGTGATGCTGACCTACCTGCAGCTCTACGTCACCCCGCTTTATGAAACCCGCGCGGTTATCGCCATTTCTCAGCCCAACCAGCAGGGGCAGAGCGGCGGCGGAGGCGTGCTCGGGGCGCTGGGCGGCGGGCCGGGCATGTCGCAGGCATTCAAGGCGGACGAATATGTGCGCTCGCAGGTGTTGCCGCGCGACCTTGCTGACCCGCGCTGGGCGCCGCGCCTGGCAGCAGCAGGCATCTCTCCTGGCGACCTCGTCACCCAGATGGGCGCCGCAAAGACCGTCGACAGTTCGATCGACATCCAGGCCGGGCTGATGACCGTCTACGCCCGGATGGCAACGCCCGAGCAGGCGGTGGCGCTGAGCGGCGTGGTGCTGGACCTGATTTCCGACCATGTCGAGGTTCTGGGCGCGCAACTGGGCGATCAACGGCTGAGCGTCGCCAGCAACAGCGTCGACACCGCGCGCAACGACCTGCTTGAGGCCCGGAGCGACCTGGTGGAATTGCAGATTTCCGCTGGCGACGTCGACCCGGTCCAGCGCGTTTTTGCCACCTATTCACGAATTGCCGAGATTGAGATGGAGATCTCTGACCTGCAAGGGCAGATCGACCACTCGGCGGTTGCCGGCGCCAACGAAACCTACGAAACACAGCGCCTGCGCGCGCTGATTGACAAGCTGAAGGACCAGGCCGACACGTCCCGCCGGTCGCTGGTCGACCGCGATGGCGACGGTGACAGCAAGTCACTCAACCAGCTGCTGATGGATTTTGAGCTCGCCGCCCAGAACGTGAAAATTGCAGAAGAAACCCTGTCTTCGGCTCTGTCAGCCTGGTCCCGGGCCCAAGCTGAGGTCGCGCTGGAACGCAGTGTGATGCAGGTGGTGGTGCCCGCCGTGACCCCGCAAAGCCCGCGCTATCCGCGCCTCCTGGTTAGCCTGTTCATTACGGCGATCATCGGTATGGCCGTGTTCTTTACCTTGCGGATGGCGCTACTGGATCCGGAGTGAGCCGGTCGATCACAGCTTCTGCGTAGGTATCAAAGGGGGTCATCCCCCGAAAAGCCGCGGCTGGATAAGTGAAATGTCACATCCCGGCAGGCAGTATCGGGCTATGTGCCCACATGGGCCGCGCCAGAGGGGCAGCAACGGCTGTCTGACAGGGGCGCAGCACGTCGCTTGGTTGGCAGGGGCAGGACGGCCCGAATTCCCCGCTGTTGCTGCGCTGCGGGTCGCCACAGGGGCCACCATGCGCCAAGCCTGCACCGCTGCGGGTATCGACCCCGCCGCGCCCCTTGTGGGCATCCCCGCAGCCGCTTTCTAACGATCTTCCACAGGGCCACTATGGAAGCTAACTGACCCCCGTTGCCGCAAGGTTTCGGGGGTCTTTTTTTCGCTGTATTCAGTTGGGGCTTTCGAGATATTCGGCGAAATCTTCGGTGAACTCATACCTGTCAACGTTGTTGAAGGTAATGTTCACAACAGCCCCATAGTTTTCGCACAATTTCATCTTCTCCCGAAGGTGTTCATGTTCTTCGAAATAGTATGAAAAGATCATCTTCCCGGACCCGTTATAGATCCATCCTTTCGACATGATAATTATTTCACGCGCGAAAGGGTGTTTCTGTATGTCCTGCCGCATTTCGGCGATTAGTTCGGGCATCTTGCGTTCAAGGTCTTTGAAGTTGCGCGACCGAACGACTTCAAGATTTCGAAGTGCAAGGTATGCTTGGATTTCGGACAGCCTTTTCCATTCGAAAAGCGTATCGGCAGGATGGCTAGGAATATCGGCGTCGATTAGGCGGCTGCACGACTGGCACAGCCATATGCCATTTTCGAAAGACGACCGCTGTTCCGGCGTCATGGTAGGGTCAAACCTTGGCCCGCCTGCCGCTGCGGCAGTAATGTGTGCGGCAACTCCGATACTTGCGCTTCCACCGTCGCCGTCTGGCCCGACCGTTGCCCTTCGACACGAAGGGTTCGAACAGATGTAGCCGCTTTGTCGTGCAAGCTTTGTTACTTCGGCTTGTTTGAAATCGTCCCTCATGCCACTCCCTTCGACCAATACTTCGCCGCAGTATGCAGCGCGGGCCGCGCTTGGGGCAAGCCAGCCGTTCACGTTCGCGTGATGGTTTTCAGACTGTCGCAGCCCCCGAAGGGAAGCTTTCAGGGGTCAATCTGTCATGGGTAGATTTTGGGTAGAGATTTTCGACCTTGCAGATTATTAAGTAAAATCAACAACTTACATAGGTGAAGTGGCAGCCCGTAGGGGAGTCGAACCCCTCTTCCCAGGTTGAAAACCTGGTGTCCTAACCGATAGACGAACGGGCCGCGCTTGGCGTGGGCGGTGTTTAGGGCAGCGGCGCGTGACTCGCAAGAGGGATTTTGGCGAAATGGCCGAAACTTCGTGCGCCGGTGGGAAGTGGAGCCTTGTCAGGCCCTTGCGGCGTCTTCGAGGCGCAGTTGCACGCGGGTGCGGCCGTTCCAGTCGTTGCACTCGATGCGCCCGGCAATGTGAAAGCGCGCCGCGCCGGGGGAGGCGAGCAGCGGGCCCAGCGGCCCGTCAAAGGCGCCGAATGCCACCGCGTCGAGCCGCGCACCCGTCTCGCCGAACTGAAAGCGCAGATGGTTTTCGCCGATCCGCCGCGCGCCGGTGACTTCGGCACGCGCAAAGGCAAAGCGCGGGGCAGGGGCGCCCTGGCCGAAGGGGCCGGCCCTGTCAATTTCCTCGATCAGCGCGGGCGTGGCGGCGGCGGGCATCAGCAACCCGTCAAGGCGCAATTCGCGCGGGCCAGCCGCGCCCGCCCCTTGACGCGCCAGCAACTCTGCCAGACGCGCCATCGCCGCCTCGATCTGGTCTTCGGCCACCGTCAGCCCCGCCGCCATTCTATGCCCGCCGCCTTTCAAAAGCAGCCCTTCGGCGGCCAACCTTTGCACCGCTGCCCCCAGATCAACCCCGGCAACCGAGCGCGCCGAGCCCTTGCCGATGCCACCCTCAAGCCCGATCACCACGGCGGGGCGATGGGTGGCCTCTTTCAGCCGCGCCGCGACGATGCCGACCACGCCGGGGTGCCAGCCTGCGCCCGCCGCCCAGACCAGCGGCCCGTCGAGCCCGCGCGCTTCGGCCTGCGCCATGGCGGAGGCGCGCACCGCCGCCTCGATCTCGCGCCGCTCGGTGTTGAGTGCATCGAGCCGTTCGGCCAGCGCTGCCGCCTCATGCGGATCATCGGTGGCCAGCAGTCGCGCGCCAAGGTCCGAGGCGCCGATCCGCCCGCCCGCGTTGACGCGCGGGCCAAGCAGAAAACCGAGGTGATAGGTGTTCGGGGCCTTGTCCATTCGTGCCACATCGGCCAGCGCCACAAGGCCTGGCCGCGCGCGCCGCGCCATCACCCGCAGCCCCTGGCGCACCAGTGCTCGGTTCACCCCCACCAGCGGCGCCACATCGGCCACGGTGGCCAGCGCCACCAGATCGAGCATCGCCATCAGGTCGGGGCCTTGCACCCCCTCTGCACGCAACTGTCGGTTGGCCTCGACGAGCATCAGGAACACCACCGAGGCGGCGCAAAGGTGG
>JAHYIZ010000040.1 GCA_019429405.1 Paracoccaceae bacterium | reverse complement strand
CGGCGTTCATAGAACCGCGCTAGGGAAAACCCGCCGGGTCCCTCCATGTCTGCGACAATGATCGTGGTGATCAGAAAGCCGCTGATCACGAAAAAGATATCCACACCGACGAAGCCCCCGGAAAAACCGGGAACCGCAGCGTGAAACAGGATCACCGGGATGACCGCAATGGCCCGAAGGCCGTCTATTTCTGGGCGGTAGTTCATTGTTCAGCTACGCCTGCTTCCGCTGCACTACGTAAATGAATGTTTCGGCGGCATTAGCGCGCGCAGCGAGATAGAAAAGACTTTGCCATATCCGCCATACGACGAACAAAGGCGTAAACACCATGAAATATGAACTCATCCAGAAAAGTTCGCGCTGCACCACCCTCAGTCCGGCGGTGTCGAAAATCTGTTCGATTTGCGTTGGCACGCAGTGGTCATAATGAGCGGGAAAGCCCTGGTGATCTTTAACCTCTGGCGAGACCGCATAAAGTATCCTTTCCTTCCACCGCTGCGGCAAAACCAGATTAAGCCGAGCAAAAGCCGCGTTGCGGCATGGTGCGAAGACATAGGCCTTTCCGTCCGGCTTCAGGATCGAGGCAATGGCAAGAATCGCACCTCGGGTGTCGGGCACGTGCTCGAGCGTGGCCTGACAGATCACGATATCTGCGTCGCCGACACCCGCGTATGTGCACAGGTCAGCGACAATCACCGCGTCGTATGTTCCTGCCGGTGCTGCGGCAAGTTCGCCGGCGTCTATATCGACGCCAACCGTGCGCAGACCCAGCCGGCGCTTCATTTCGGCATCGGCAAAGGGTTGAGACCCGCCACCAACATCGTAAACTGTTGCCCCCGCGTAAACGGCGCCCGGCAGTATATGGGTTCGAAAATGGCGGTTGCCGTCCCGCCGCAGCGCCTGTGGCAGCAGGTTGTTGAGCGCCGTCGATGCCCGCCGGTTGGCGGCAATGAAGTTTCGAAGCCAATTATTCATACTGATCCGGCCCTTCAAACAAACCTTCACTTCCCGTAGTAATCCCTGAACCACGTCACAAACTGCACGATCCCAACCCTGAAGTCCGTCTGCGGGCGATAGCCTGTCAGGGCTTTCAGCAATTCGGCATTGGCCCAGGTTGCGGGCACGTCGCCCATTTGCATCCCCATGTAATTGCGGACTGCCTTGCGCCCGAGACAGTCCTCGATCGCATCAACGAAATCCAGCAGGCGCACCTTGTCGGAATTGCCGATGTTGACCACGCGAAATGGTGCTACCGGCGACAGGCTGTCGCCTTCGGGCACGACACCGTCTGCCGGGCGAACCGGCACCGCGTCGATCAGCAACATGATGGCGCGCACCAGATCATCGACATAGGTGAAGTCGCGATACATGTCGCCGTTGTTGTAGATGTCGATCGGGCGGCCATCGAGGATGGCATCGACAAATTTGTAAAGCGCAAGGTCGGGGCGGCCCCAGGGCCCGTAGACGGTGAAGAACCGGAACATCGTGGTCGGCAGGTTCCACAGATGCGCATAGGCATGGCCCATGCTTTCGGTCGCCTTCTTGGTGGCGGCATAAATGGTCAGCTGGGTATCGGCCTTCGAGGTTTCGATAAACGGCATGTCTTTGTTGCCGCCATAGACCGAACTGGTCGAGGCCATCAGCAGATGTGCCACCTTCAGTCGCCGCGCCGCCTCCATCACGTTGAAGGTGCCGATCACGTTGCTGTCGAGATAGGCGCGCGGGTTTTCAAGGCTGTAGCGCACACCCGCCTGAGCGGCCAGGTGGACAATCACCTCAGGGGCAAAATTATCGGCCATGCGATCAAACAGCGTCTGATCTTCAAGCATGCCTTCGGTCATCGAAAAATTGGGGGCTAGTAGTAGCATCTGGTGGCGGCGCTGTTTCAGGCGCACGTCATAATAATCTGTCATGCCGTCGTAGCCGTGCACCCTAAAGCCTTCGGCCAACAGAAGCTTGGCTAGGTGAAAGCCGATGAAGCCCGCGGTGCCAGTGATGAGAATACGTTTCATGCAATATTCCCTAGGGTCAGGACTCATAACCAAAACATGACGACGGCGGCCAATGCGCATGCTGACAGGAAGACCTTGGGGCACCTGTCGTAGCGCGTTGCGACGCGCCGCCAGTCCTTGAGCCGGGCGAAGCTGTTCTCGATCTTGTGGCGCTTGCGGTATCGGGCTTCGTCATGGGGGATCGGAACCTTGCGGTTCTTTCGGGAAGGGATACACGGGGTGATCCCCTTGTCTTCAAGGGCTTCACGATACCAGTCCGCGTCGTATCCACGGTCCGCCAGCAAGTGTTCGGCGCAAGGAAGGCCGTTCAGAAGTGCCCGCGCGCCGATGTAATCGCTCCGCTGGCCGGCCGTCAGAAACATCCGCAGCGGACGGCCAGCCGCGTCGGTCACCGTGTGCAGTTTCGAGTTCATCCCGCCCTTGGTGCGCCCGATCAGGCGGCCGCGCCCCCTTTTTTCAGCCCCAGGCTTGAGGCTGTGCGGTGCGTCTTCAGATGGGTCGCATCGATCATCAGCGTGTCAGTTCCGCCGCCCTGATCCGCCAGTTCCAGAAGCATCCGGGCGAAGATACCTTTCTCGCTCCACCGCTTCCATCGGCTATAAAGGGTCTTGTGCGGCCCATACTCCGCAGGCGCATCGCACCACCGTAAGCCATTGCGGTTGATGAATATTATGCCACTCATCACCCGCCTGTCGTCCACACGAGGCTTGCCGTGGGACTTTGGGAAAAAGGGTTCCAGCTTGGCCATCTGCGTGTCGCTCAGCCAGTATAGATCGCTCATGTCGCCGCTCCGTTTTCGGAGCCGTGAATCACGCGGCGCAGCAGAAATCAATGCATCCTGACCCTAGGCTCTGGACCCATTAAACTGCTTGCCGGTCGGGCCGTTCACTGATTCACTTGCGGCACCAGGGAGGTGCCGCCATGACCGAGTTGATCCTGCTTTCCGAAGCCCAGATGGCGCGGATATCGCCGTTCTTTCCGCTGTCGCACGGGATGCCGCGTGTCGATGATCGTCGGGTGATCAGCGGCATCATCTTCGTGATCCGCAACGGGCTCAGGTGGCGCGACGTGCCCGCAAGCTACGGGCCACACAAGACAATCTACAACCGCTTCATCCGCTGGAGCGAGATGGGCGTGTTCGGGCGCATCTTCCTGGAACTCGCGAAAAACGGCGGCGACAGCGAGGAAATCATGATCGACGCGACCCACCTCAAGGCGCACCGGACCGCGGCCAGCCTGCTCAAAAAGGGGCTCTTCCCCGGCATATCGGGCGCACCAAAGGCGGGCTGAACTCGAAACTGCATGCGGTTTGCGACGGTGAAGGCCGCCCCCGCAGCCTGTTTCTCACGGCGGGTCAGGTCAGCGACTACACCGGTGCCGCGGCTTTGCTGGCGACTTTTCCCCCGGCAAAGGCGCTGTTGGCCGACAAGGGCTACGACGCTGACTGGCTTCGTGACGCCCTCGCCGAGCGCCAGATCGAGGCCTGTATCCCTTCAAAATCAAACAGGAAAATCCAGATCCCGCATGACCGGGTGCGCTACCGAAAGCGGCACAAGATCGAGAACATGTTCGGCAAACTGAAGGACTGGAGGCGCATCCACACCCGCTACGACCGCTGCGCGCACGCCTTCATGTCTGCCATCGCCATCGCCGCCACTGTCATCTTCTGGATATGATCAATGAGTCCTGAGCCTAGCTGTTCGATCAAATTGTTATGAGCGGCTCAAATTTCGCGGCAGCTCTTACTTTTGGAAATCCTATGATGCGCCGTTGGCCTTGGCAGAGGCCACCCCGTGCACTTGCCCGAGCTATTATCGATACATCTGTCAAGGCCCGCATAGGCCCCGTCCCTTTATAGTCGGGAAACCCGCTCCCCAAACGCCCCATAACGGGTAGAGTTGACTTCTGCCGAAATGAATGATCTCGCCCCGGCGACGCGGACACCCCGTAACGCTTAGAGTTGACTTCTGCCGAAATGAATGATCTCGCCCCGGCGACGCGGACACCCCGTAACGCTTACCCTCGCCTCCACCCGAAAAACCGCACCCACCATCGTGCACATCGGTCTGCCGGCGTCACGGGTCAGCACTCAGCGCGCGTCATTTGGCAGGCGAAACCGCGCCATCGGCGCCCCCGGCCTCGGCGCGCACGGCTTCGATCTCGGCCTTCAGCGCCTCGTATTCAGCCATCTTGCGGCGCAGAAAGCGCCCGGTCAGGGCCGCTTTTTCGGCGATGCCTTGCGGTGTGAGCACATAGGCGTAGCGGCGCTTGTTGTCCGAGGCGCGGAAGTTGCGGACCTTGATCATGCCCTTTTCGGCCAGCGCGTGCAGGCAATAGTTGACGCCACCAAAGCTGACACCAAGGGCTGCTGAAATCTCGCGCTGGCTCATTTCCGGGTTGTCTTGCAAAAGCCGCAGCACCCGAAAGCGCAGGTCTTCGTGAAATTCGGGGTTGGCGGGGGTCATGGCCGCGTCCTTGGCGCGCAGGCTACCGCACGGAAGCCCGCCTCACGCAAACCCCCTAAACTGGCACCGGCAACCAGAGCACAGACATTTGCACCCAAGATCATCGCTGATCGGTTAACCTTTTCGACAGGTCCGCGCAAGCCTCGGTGGTCGCCTCGCCACCAAATGTCGAACCTGTCGCAGCGCCGCCACGCCGCGAAAGCGGATGCACCGCCGCGATCCGGGTGCTAGTCTGGGCGCGAACAATAGCGCAACGGGGTTGGCATGGGCGAGCAGAGGGCAGACGACCCGATGGTGCGCTGGCATCTGGCGCAGATCCGGCCCAATTCCTTCCAGGTCGCTGAGCGCAACCTGCGCCGTCAGGGGTTTTCAGTGTTCGCCCCGACGCTGGCGCAGACGGCGCGGCGCAGGGGGCGGCCCGTCGCCGAGCAGCGACCGCTCTTTCCGGGCTATCTGTTCGTCGGGTTCGACCCCGATACCGCGCCCTTTCGCGCCATCAACGGCACCTACGGCGTTTCGCGGCTGGTGAGTTTTGGCGAGGGGGCACCGGCCGAGGTGCCGCAGCCGATCGTCATGGGTCTGATGGCGCGCTGCGATGCAGGCGCGCGCCTGATCCCCCCGAAGGTTTTGCAACCGGGCACCGAAGTGCAGCTGATCGGTGGCCCCTTCGCCGATTTCGTTGCCACGGTTGAGAGCATGGCCCCTGACCAGCGGGTCTGGGTGCTGCTTGAGTGCATGGGGCAAAGGGCGCGGGTCGCGGTAAAGGTGGAAGCCCTGCGCGAGCGGTAAGGCGGCATGGACTGATTCGCTCCCAAATTTGCCTGGCACAGAAGTCGCGCCCAGTGACATGGTGTCGATTCAGGGGGCACTGTTGCACAAATCGGGTGATGGTCGAGCTTCCCCTATCCCCGGACAGACTTATCCCACGGTTTCAGTGACGGGCGTTCCGAGCGCCGTGAAGCTGTTCAGGACGACGACACGGACCTGGAACTCGGGCACCTGACGGTCGAAGTCCCGCGCCATGAGGCGCTGACCCAGCAGTTTCGCTGCGCGGACCTTCGGTTCACACAGTGCATCTTTGTTTCGACGCGGCTCCGGCGGTGGTAGCCGCTCCATCGTCGCCAGATGGTTCGACCGAAGCGTTTTGATGCGCGCAGGGCCTCGTTGCGCGCCACCGCGCCGGGGGTGTCGGGCTTCCAGGGCTTGGCGTTCTTGGGGGTGGGATGATCGCACCTGCACCTCGGGCGGCGATGGCGTCATGGCACTTGCGGGTGTCGAAGGCACCATCAGCGGTGACGCTGGCGATCTTTTGTTCGGGTGGGATCTGGTCCTGCAGATCGAGCAGCATGGCGAAGCCGAGTGGAGTGAGGCGGGATCAGAAAACAGTCCACCGGGGGCTGTTGAAGAAGCGCCATGTCTCTGATTTACTTCGGTTATCAGTATGTGAGAGGGCGCGATTCTTGGTCGGAAAGAACGCGGTCAGTTGGAACTGTTTATGACTGGGTCGTTGCGGGATTTGATCCCTGATGACCATGTTCTGGTGAAGATCGATCAGGTTCTCGACCTGGGATGGCTTCGCGCTGATGTGGCCGACCTTTATTGTGCGGACAACGGCCGCCCTGGCATCGATCCTGAAGCTGCCACGCGCCTTATGCTTGCGGGTTTCCTGCTCGGGATCGTCCATGACCGGCGACTGATGCGGGAAGGACAGGCCAATCTCGCGATCCGCTGGTTCATCGGTTACGCTTTGCACGAGGCGCTGCCGAATCATTCCTCGCTGACCCGCATCCGGCAACGCTGGGGCGCGGGCGTGTTCCGCCGGGTCTTCACCCGTGTCGTGCGGCAGTGCCAGGCTGCAGGGCTGGTCTCGGCCGAGACGGTTCACCTCGACGCCAGCATTCGTCGCTTGACGGAAAAACCCCCGATCTGGCCTGCTTCAGCCTGCCGATGCCCGAAGCGGCGGCGGCATAACCAAGGCGGAAAACCACTTAGAAATCGCCCGGCGCCTGTTCAGATCAACCGAACCACCTCTCTCGCGCCAAACCCGCCAATCACGACAACCGCCGCTACAGGATCGCGATCATGTCGGCAGGCTCAAAGATTGGCGCAGGGTTGCCATTCGCTAAGACCGCTGCCCGAAGGTCGACCTCTCGGCCATCGCCCTCGCCGCAACCGTCATGTTCTGGCTATGACACGACCCCGAAGTCCTGACCCTAGTAAATATAGCGGATCTGGTCCGACCAATACCGCTCCATCCGCCGCAGCGACAGGTTGAGCGTGTCGAGCGTGTCAAGCCCGAGCACGCCGCGCGCCTCCATGCCCTCGGCGTGGCGCGAGAACAGGGCCGCCACCGCATCGCGCAAATCGCGGCCCTTCGGGGTCAGCCGCACGCGCACCGACCGGCGGTCGATATCACAGCGCTGGTGGTGCATATGCCCGGTTTCGACCAGCTTTTTCAGATTATAGCTGACGTTCGAGCCCTGATAGTAACCGCGCGTCTTCAACTCACCCGCTGTCACCTCGTTTTCGCCGATATTGAACAGCAACAGCGCCTGCACCGCGTTGATTTCAAGAATTCCGAGTCTCTCGAATTCATCCTTGATCACATCCAGCAACAGCCGGTGAAGCCGTTCGACCATTGCCAGACTGTCAAGATAGCCCGACAGGAACCCCGAACGGGGGGCATGTACCACGGGGGTCTGCATCGTCATCAATCACTCCGTCTTTCGCTGCCCGACAGCGAAACTGGGGCAAAATCCCCAAGTTTCGGTTAAGCCGTGCGAAATTCGGATCAAATGCGGTGCAGTTCAGAGCGCCGCGATGCGGGTGCGCGCAAAGCCGCGGATCTGGTCGATCAGCGCGACGTATTGCGTGGGCGTGGCGGTGGCGGTGGTGATCCAGGGATAGATGTCCTGATCGTTCTCGGCCAGCAGCGCGTCATAAAGCTCCAGCGTGGCAGCGTCGAGCGCGGCCAGATGCGCCTCGGCCCAGGGACCCAAGATCAGGTCCATTTCCTTGATGCCGCGCCGCCAGCTGCGCATCGTCATGCGTTTCAGCCTTGCCTCACGCGTCTCGCCCATCGATCCCGCCCTCCGCTTTGACCAGTTGCGCCTCAAGCCGTTCCAGCCGCGCGGCGATGTCGGCCACAGTATGGCGGACTTCGCGCAGCGACAGCAAGGCGGCCGCATCGGCGCGTGGGTTGTGGCCCGCCGGCACGGGGCCGTTCAGCCCGTCGCCCTCGCCGGTCAAAAGCCACATCAGCGACACGCTCAGCATGCCCGCAAGCATTTGCAGCCGGTTCGAGCGCGGCTCCGAGGTGTCGTCTTCCCACGCCTGCACAGTGGTCAGGCGCACGCCAAGGCGCGTGGCCAGCGCCTTTTGCGTCATTCCCGCCGCATCGCGCGCGGCGGCCAGCCTGTCGCCAAAGGTGGCGACCTCGGCGCTGAACCATTGGTCTGGCTTTTCGGCATCCATCGGTTTTCCTTTCCTGCTTGATCGGCATCATGGGGCAGCCTAAGACATGACCCCGGCAGATACAAACCGGAGTTCCCCGAAATGGCCTTTTTGTCCGACACGCTGGCCCGCGTGAAACCTTCGTCGACCATCGCCGTCACCAACAAGGCGCGCGAGCTGGCGGCGGCTGGGCGCGATATCATCGGCCTTGGCGCGGGCGAGCCCGATTTCGATACGCCGCAGAACATCAAGGATGCCGCCAAGGCCGCGATTGACGCGGGGCGCACCAAATACACCGCCGTTGACGGCATCCCCGAGCTCAAGGCGGCGATCGTAGCCAAGTTCCGGCGCGAGAACGGGCTTGAATACACCCCGGCGCAAGTCACCGTGGGGTCTGGCGGCAAACAGGTGCTTTACAACGCGCTGGTGGCGACGCTGAACCCCGGCGACGAGGTCATCATTCCGGCCCCCTACTGGGTCAGCTACCCTGACATGGTGCTGCTCGCCGGGGGCACGCCGGTCTTTGTCGAAGGGCCGATGCAGACCGGCTACAAGATCACCGCCGAACAGTTGGAGGCGGCGATCACGCCGCGCACCAAATGGCTCATCTTCAACTCGCCCTCAAACCCCTCTGGCGCGGGCTATTCGGCATCCGAGCTGAAGGCACTGACCGATGTGCTGATGCGTCACCCCCAGGTCTGGGTGATGTCGGATGACATGTATGAACACCTCGCCTTTGGCGGTTTCAAATTCGCCACCCCGGCGCAGGTGGAACCCGGCCTCTACGGGCGCACGCTGACCTGCAACGGGGTGAGCAAGGCCTATGCCATGACCGGCTGGCGGATCGGGTATGCGGCGGGGCCCGAGGTGCTGATCAAGGCCATCGCCAAGGTGCAGAGCCAATCGACCTCGAACCCCTGCTCGGTCAGCCAATGGGCGGCGGTCGAGGCGCTTAACGGCCCGCAAGACTACATCGCCTCCAGCCGTGCTGCGTTTGAGCGGCGGCGCGACCTCGTGGTGGCGGCACTCAACACCTGCCCCGGCATCCGGTGCCCGGTGCCCGAGGGGGCATTTTACGTCTACCCCTCGATTGCAGGCTGCATCGGCAAGACTTCGGCGGGCGGCGCGAAAATTGTCGATGACGAGGCCTTCGCGGCGGCATTGCTTGAAGAAACCGGCGTGGCGGTGGTGTTTGGCGCGGCCTTCGGACTATCGCCAAACTTTCGCATCAGTTACGCTACGTCCGACGTGGCCCTGACCGAAGCCTGTGCGCGCATCAAGCGTTTTTGCGAAGGGTTGGCCTGAACAACGGCCCGGAAAGGGCCAGCTGGGGGACCGATGGCGGGCGATCTGCCGGACTATTATTTTCGCATTCGCGAGAACGGCGCGGCGGTGTTTCGGGTCGATACCGAAAACCGCCAGCGGCGCATCGAGATGGAGCAGATCGCGCTCGTGAACGTGCGCAACGGCGAGATCAAGCCGCACGGCGACCGGGTGTTGAGCGAGGCCGATCTGGCGGCCTGCCGCGACTGGCTGGCACAGCGCGTAGCGCTGTTGGCGGCGCGCGACATCGACGACATTTTGCGCAGCGTGGACGCCATGAACCTGACCACGCACTGGGCGCAAGCGAAAGCCTCGGATGCGCAGCTTGAGGAAGTGACCGACGCGCTGTTGCTCGCCATGCACGATCTGCGCACGGTGCTGGTGCGGCGCAAGGCCGAGCGGATGCTGAATGGCGGCGGCGAAGACTAGCCGCCAAGCCGCCCGTGCCAGAACCGCGCCATCAGCAGCGTTGCAGCAGCCGCCAGCCCCACCACCAGCCCAAACCACAACCCGACCCCGCCAAGCCCCAGCGGAAAGGCCAGCAGGTAGCTGGCAGGAATGCCGATCAGCCAATAGCTGATCGAGGCCAGCCACATTGGCACCCGCGTATCCTGCACCCCGCGCAGCAGGCCCAGCGCCATCACCTGCATCGCATCGAACATCTGAAAAAGCGCGGCCACCGCCAGCAGCTTTGCGCCAAACGCGATGATTTCGGCCGTGTTGGGCTTGCCCGCATCAAGGAACAACGCCACCAGCCATTCGGGAACCGCGAGAAACAGCACCACCATTGCCGCCGCAAACGCCAGTGACATCGCGGTGGCGGTCGCGGCAGCATCGCGCAGGGCGCGCGCATCGCGGGCACCATCGGCGCGGCCCACGCGCACGGTCGCGGCATTGGACAGCCCCAGATGCACCATGAAGGTCAGCGCCACGAGTTCAAGCGCGATGCCGTGCGCCGCCAGCGCCGCCACCCCGAGCCACCCCATCATCAGCGCAGATGCCTGAAACAGCCCGCCTTCTGCCAAGCCAGTCAACCCGATCGGCAGGCCGAGCCAGAACACCTTGCGCATCGCCTGCCAGTCGGGGCGCCAGAAGCGGTGAAAAAGTTCGAATTGCCGCAGTTCGGGCTGCAAGCCCGCGTAGATCGCCAGCAGCCCAACGCCCGCGATCTGCACGCTCAACGTGGCAATCGCAGCACCCTGAACGCCCAGTTCCGGCGCGCCCCAATTGCCGAAGATCAGCGCCCAGTTGATCGCAACGTTCAGCCCGACGCTGAACAGCGTGATTGCCAGCACCACCTGGGTGCGTTCAAACGCCGCGAGGTAACTTTTCAGCACCATGATCAGAAGCGCGGGCGCCATGCCGAAACCCGCGATCCGAAGGTAGTCTTGTGCAAGCGCCGCCACCTCGGGCTGTTGCCCCGCCATCTGCAGGATCGGCCCCGACCACCACATCAGCGGCATCACCGCGATGCCATAGAACGCCGACAGCCACAGTCCCATGCGGGTGTCGCGGCGCACCTGCGTGGTATCGCCCGCACCCAAGGCCGAGGCGACCATGCCCAGCACCGCGATGCCAAAGCCCGAGCCGAGGATGAACACAATGAAGAACGCCGAAGACCCCAGCACCACGGCGGCCAGCGCGGTAACACCATACCAGCCCAGCATCACCGTGTCGGTGACATGCAGCAACATCTGCGCCAGATGGCTGCCAATCAGGGGCACGCCGAGCGCAAGCAGCGCGCGCGCATGGGCAGGGTAGCTAAGGGGTGTCTTGGCGCTCATAGGCGGTGCTTAGCCGGGGCCCGCGGCGGCGGCAAGGCGGGGCGACGCGCGGGCTGGCGCGCGGCCCCCCTTTTCTTTACCGCGCCGACGCGTCAGGATGGCCGCAACCATCAAGGGGTTCACCATGCTGACGCTTTACGGAATCTACCGCTCGCGCGCCACGCGTAACATCTGGCTTCTGGCCGAGCTTGGGGCGAGCTATCGCTTTGTGCCGGTGATTCAGGGCTATCGCCTGCCCCACCCGGCGGCGGCGGGGGCGCCGCTCAACACCACCTCGCCCGAGTTTCTGGCGATCAGCCCGGCGGGGGCGGTGCCGGTGCTCGATGACGACGGTTTCGTGCTGACGGAATCGCTCGCGATCAACCTTTACCTTGCGCGCAAGTTTGGCGGCACACTGGCGCCCACCGATGCGCAAGAAGATGCGCGCATGCAGCAATGGGCGCTTTACGGGGTGAGTTCCATCGAGGGCCCGGCGCTTGATATTTCCTACGCCTACGCGCGCGGCGAAGATGCGACCGAGGCCGGGCGCGCGGTCATTGCCGCCGCCGAGGCAAAATTGCAGCGCCCCTTCAAGGTGCTGCAAGCGCATCTGGCAGCAGACCCGCACATGGTGGGCGGGCGCTTTACCGTGGCCGACATCAACATGGCCGAGATGGTGCGCTACGCGCAGGCCCATGGCGCGCTGATGGATGCCTTCCCGGCGGTGAAAGCCTGGCTTGCCGCCTGCCAGTCGCGCCCGGCCTTCAAGGCGATGTGGGAAAAGCGCGCGGCAGAACCGGCATGAACGAGATCACGCTTTACGGCATTCCCACCTGCGACACCTGCAAGAAGGCGCAAAAGGCACTGGTGGCGGCGGGGCATGAGGTGCGCTTTCGCGATGTGCGTGCCGAACCGTTGACCGAGGCCGAATGGGCGCCGCTGATTGCCGAATTCGGCAGCCGTCTGGTCAACCGCAACTCAACCACATGGCGCGGCCTTGGCATGTGGCTGCGTGAGGCCGAAGCTGAGGCGCAGCTTCTGGCCCAGCCTACGCTGATGCAGCGCCCCGTTCTGACCGACGGCACCCGCCTGACCCTTGGCTGGGATGACAAGGTGCAAGCCCTCTGGGGCGTCTGACCACCGCTGCTAGGGGGCCGCTTGCGCGCCACCCCCAAGGGTGGTCTAATCACCGCCAAAGGCACCCCGACCAAGAAACGAGCAGCCATGCCCCACGACCTTCTTTCGGCCAAGCCCGAAATCTATGACGCATCCTCGATTGAGGTGCTTGAGGGCCTTGAGCCGGTGCGCAAACGCCCCGGCATGTATATTGGCGGCACCGATGAGCGCGCGCTGCATCACCTCGTGGCCGAAGTGCTCGACAACGCCATGGATGAGGCGGTGGCAGGGCATGCCACCCGCATCGAGGTGGAACTGGCCGCCGATTACACGGTGACGGTGCGCGACAATGGCCGCGGCATTCCGGTGGACCCGCACCCCAAGTTTCCGGGCAAGTCGGCGCTGGAGGTGATCTTTTGCACGCTGCATTCGGGCGGCAAGTTTTCGGGCACGAGTTACCAGACATCAGGCGGGTTGCACGGGGTGGGGGCGAGCGTGGTCAACGCGCTGTCCGATAGCCTTGTGGTGCAGGTGGCACTGAATCGCGAGCTCTGGGAGCAGAGCTTTGCGCGCGGGCTGCCGCTGGGGCCGATCCGGCGCATCGGCAGCGCCCCGAACCGGCGCGGCACCACGGTCAGCTTTCACGCCGATGAGGAGATCTTCGGGCACAACCGTTTTCGCCCGGCACGGATGCTCAAGCTGGTGCGCTCCAAGGCCTATCTCTTTTCGGGTGTGGAAATTCGCTGGAAATGCGACATTCCCGATGGCGACACGCCGACGGAGGCGGTGTTCCACTTTCCCGGCGGGCTGGCCGATTACCTTGGCGAGCAATTGCAGGGCTGCACCAACTACGCCGAGCGCCCGTTCGCGGGCAAGGTCGGGTTTGCCGAAAAGTTCGGGGTGCCCGGCAGCGTGGAATGGGCGATCAACTGGACGCCTTCGCGTGACGGCTTCATTCAAAGCTACTGCAACACGGTGCCCACGCCCGAAGGCGGCACCCATGAGGCGGGGTTCTGGGCCGCGATCTTGAAAGGCATCCGCGCCTATGGCGATCTGGTAAAAAACCGCCGCGCCGCCGAGATTACCCGCGACGATCTGGCGCTTGGCGGCTGCGCGCTGGTCAGTTGCTTTATCCGTGAGCCCGAGTTCGTGGGCCAGACCAAAGACCGGCTGGCCAGCGCCGAGGCCGCGCGGCTGGTCGAAGGCGCGGTGCGCGACCATTTCGACAACTGGCTGGCGGCCGACACCAAATCGGCCGGGGCTATCCTCGATTTTCTGGTGCTGCGCGCCGAAGAACGGCTGCGCAGGCGGCAAGAGAAAGAAACCGCGCGCAAGACCGCCACCAAAAAGCTGCGTCTGCCCGGCAAGCTGGTCGATTGTTCAGCGACCAACCGCGAGGGCACCGAGCTTTTTATCGTCGAAGGCGACAGCGCAGGCGGCAGCGCCAAGATGGCGCGCGAGCGCAAGAACCAGGCGCTGCTGCCGCTGCGCGGCAAGATTTTGAACGTGCTCGGGGCGGCCAGTGCGAAAATGGGCGACAACGCCGAAATCGCCAACCTTTCGATGGCTTTGGGCGTGGGGCTTGGCACCAAATTCCGCATCGACGATTTGCGCTATGAAAAGATCATCATCATGACCGACGCCGACGTTGACGGCGCGCATATCGCCAGCCTCTTGATGACGTTCTTCTTCACCCAGATGCGGCCGCTGATCGACAGGGGGCACCTGTATCTGGCCTGCCCGCCGCTTTATCGGCTGACGCAGGGGGCAAGGCGGATGTATGTTTCCGATGATGCCGAAAAGGACGAATGGCTTGCCAAAGGCCTTGGCGGCAAAGGCAAGATCGACGTGCAGCGCTTCAAGGGCTTGGGCGAGATGGACGCCAAGGACCTGCGTGACACCACCATGAACCCCGAAACGCGCAAGCTGATAAGGGTGACGATTGACGACGAGGTGGGGGGAGAAACGGCGGAACTGGTCGAGCGGCTGATGGGCAAAAAGCCGGAATTGCGGTTTCAGTACATTCAGGAAAATGCGCGGTTCGTGGAGGAGTTGGATGTGTGAGGGGAGTTAATAATAGCCATCTTTTGGGTTTCTCCGGCGAATTTGTTGCTCAATATGAACTCGCCCATCTTTGCCAACCTGAAAACTGGTCTTGCAGTTTGGGCAGTCCGAATAGTAATCATTCGCCCTCTTTAAGCGATAGAGCTTGCCTTCTTCCTTCACTTCGCAATTTGGGCAATATGGCAACCCTATTGGGCTCCCATCGGCAGAATCAAATTTGAACCCCTCTACCTCAATGAGGTTGCGTGCTCGCTCCTGCGCTCGTGCGTTTTCTCTTATCGTTGTTTTCAAATTCACGTTCTCTTCGCGCATTCCGAGAATTTCTTCCTTCGCGGTCAGCAAAAGCTCTTTGAGTTCGAGGATATTTTCCTTAAACTGAATGTCGTCCATTTCTTTCTTTATGGTAGTCAAGCGTTTTAATCCGACCGCAAGTTGTCCAAGAAAGTCCGCCATTAGAGGTTCCCACTTCTAGAGTTTTCCCTGTCATGGACAGTAACATCAATAGGCGTCCAGAAAAGACGAAAACGTCCCGTCTCGCCCGGCGGCACGCCGGGCATTGCCCGACCCGCCCCCACGGGCGGGCGCTGCCCTTTGACCCTAGCCCCTCACAACCCCGCCACAAACTCCATCAGCTGCACCAGCCTCAGCGGCGTTGGCGTCAAAATCCCGTCGCCGCTGTCATAAAGCACGGTCTCGCCTTCCAGCAGCGCCCCAAAGCCGGGCATGCCGGGGGTGGGGGTGGCCCGCGCGTAGCCCCAGATCTGCGTCATCACCTGCGCGCGCGGGAACGCACCTTGGTTGCGCACGGCGATGGTGGTCAGGTCGGGGGGTGGTTTGGCAAGGCCGTAGGCGCGCGCGCCATCGCCCTTGCCGCCCGGCCCGTGGCAGGCGGCGCAATAGGCGGCGTAGTCGGCCGCACCTGTGGGTGCAGGCGTGGGCACGCAGGCGGCAAGCGACAGCGCGGCAAGCGCGAACATCAACGGTCGGGCACGCATCGGGGCCTCCTTTTCGCACAATGCTAAGGCCGCAGGCGCGCGTGCGCCTTGCGCCAGATCAGACGACGCAGCCCTGTTCCAGTCGCACCACCCGGTCCATCCGCGCGGCAAGCGCCATATTGTGCGTGGCGATCAGCGCCGAAAGGCCGGTTTCGCGCACCACCTCCATCAGCACGCCAAACACCTGGTCTGAGGTGGCCGGGTCGAGGTTGCCGGTCGGTTCATCGGCCAGCATCAGCGCGGGCGCGTTAGCCAGCGCGCGGCAAAAGGCCACCCGCTGCTGTTCGCCACCCGAAAGCTCGGCGGGGCGGTGGGCAAGCCTGTCGGCAAGGCCAACGCGGGTCAACAGCGTGGTGGCGCGGGCCATCGCCTCAGGTTTGGGCACACCATTGGCAAGCTGCGGCAGCGCGATGTTTTCGGCCGCAGTGAACTCGGGCAACAGATGGTGAAACTGGTAGACAAAGCCAAGCGTGCGCCGCCGCGCCTCGGTGCGGCGCGCGTCGGCCAGCCCGGCCATATCCTGCCCAAGCAGCGCCACCCGCCCGGCGTCGGGGGTATCGAGCAACCCCGCGATATGCAGCAGGGTCGATTTGCCCGCCCCCGACGGGGCTACCAGCGCCACCACCTCGCCGCGCGCGACGGTCAGTGAAACGCCCCGCAGCACCAGCACCGCGCCCGGCGTGCCCAGCATGTAGCCCTTTTCGATGCCCTCAAGCGCCAGCACCTCATTCATAGCGCAAGGCCTCAACCGGGTTCATGCGCGCTGCGCGGCGGGCGGGGAAGATGGTCACGATCAGCGACAGGCCAAGCGACAGGCCGACGGCCTTCAGCACATCGACCAGCCGCAGTTCGGCGGGCAATTCATAAATGCCGCGGATCGAGGGGTCCCATACCCCGCCGCCGCCAACCCAGTTCACCAGCGACATGATCTGGTCGATGTAAAGTGCGAACAGGCACCCCAGCGTCACCCCGGCGATCGTGCCCAGCGTGCCGGTAAAGGCGCCACAGAGAAAGAACACCCGCAGCACCGACCCCTCGGTCAGCCCCATGGTGCGCAAAATGCCGATGTCGCGGCCCTTGTTCTTGACCAGCATGATCAGCCCCGAGGAAATGTTCATCGCGGCGATCAGCACGAGGATCGAGAGGATCACGAACATCACGTTATCCTCCATCGTCAGCGCGCGCAGAAAGCTGCCCGAGGCATCGCGCCATGTCCACAAAAGCGTTCCGGGGGCCGAGGCGAGCAATTCGGGCGCCCAAGCGTCCACCGCTTCGGGGTCGGCCACATAGACCTCGATCTCGTCGGCCATGCCCTCGCGGTTGAAAAATACCTGCGCTTCGGCAAAAGGCATGTAAGCGCGGGTGCGGTCGATATCCCAGCGCCCGGCGGTGAAGATATAGACCACCTCGTAGCTCGACACGCGCGGGCTGACGCCGAACGGGGTTTTCGCGCCATTGGGCGAGATCACCCGCACCCGGTCGCCCAGCCCCACGCCCAGCTCGCGCGCAAGGCCCGAGCCGATGGCAATGCCTTCGCCAATCCGGCCAATGTCGCCCAGCGAGGTTTCGGGGTTGGCAACGCGGGGGATGGTGGCAAGGTCTTCGTCCGCGATGCCGTAAACCTCGGCCACGTTGGAACGGTCGGACGCGGTCAACATCACCTGACCGCGCACCAGGGGGGCCGCGCGGGTAATGCCGGGAATGGCCCGGATGGCGGCAGCGCGGGCGGCATAATCGGGCATGGCGCGCGAATAGGCGCCTGCCTCGGTGGTGTGGCCGGTTGAATAGACCGTGACATGCGCGTTGGCGCCAAGGATGGTGTCAACAAACTCGCCGCGAAAGCCCGCGCGCACCGCCAGCGTGGCGATCAGCGCCATCACGCCCAAGGTGATGCCGATGAGGCTGATCCACGTCATCACGCTGACGCCGCCCTCGGCGCGACGCGCGCGCAGGTAGCGCCATGCGATCATCCATTCAAAGGCGGCAAAGGGGCGGGTGCGGGTCAAGGGGGGGTCCTTTTGGTCTGCCGGCACCTTCGGCGCTGGCATTGCAATGGTCAAGCGCAGCCGCGCCCGGTTAGTCAAGCCCAAGCGGACAAACGTCGACCAATCGGGCCGAAAGCAGGTCGCGCAGCGTCAGCAAATCCGCCGCCCGCGCCTCGATTTGCGCGATCTTGGCGCGCAACAGGTCCGCCACCGCCTCGCTGCCCATGTGCTGCGATTGCAACCCGGTCAGGATGGTCCCAATTTCCGCGAGCGAAAAGCCCAGGCGCTGCGCCAGACGGATCAGGCGCAACAATTCGTCGGTGCGTGCAGGGTAGTCGCGATACCCATTGGCGCGGCGCTCCGAGCGCAGAAGGCCGCGACGTTCATAAAGCCGCACCGTGTCTGTCGACACTCCGGCACCCTGTGCCAATTCACCGATTCGCATGCGGTACCCCCTTGACCTTGGACCTTGGTCACAGGTGTATACGACATCGCATTCGACCCAACAAAGGAGAAATCGAATGCTTTCTGCCCAATCCTATCGGCGTATCGCTCGGGCCTCGGCGTGGTATGATCTTGCCATTGCGCTGCCCTTCGCAACGCCACCGACGCTGGCCATTACCTGGGCTTTGCTTGGCAGGATGGAAACAAGGCTGGGGCTGGCGCCGCTGCCAGAACTGACAGTCTATGGCGCGCTTTTCGCAAACTTCTTTGGCACGGTGGTCTTGGTGTGGTCGGTGCTTCGGTTGCGCGGCGACGCGGTGCAGCTCGGGCGATACGACGCGGTCGGTCGAGGCATATTCGCAGTCTGGATGCTGGTTGCGTTGTCGCGCGGGGCAAGCCCGCTGATCTGGGTCTTCTTCGCGTTGGAAACCGCCTTCGGAATCGTGCAGGCCCTTCCGGTAACCAAGGCGCGCAACCCGCATGCGCCGCCTCAGACCCCCGCGTAAATCCCAACCAGCCGCGCCACGGCGGCCTCGGCGGTCAGCTCTTCGCTTTCGCCGGTGCGGCGCGAGGTCAGCTCGACCACGCCTTTGGCCAGCCCGCGCGGCCCCACCGTCAGCCGCCAGGGCAGGCCGATCAGGTCCATGGTGGCGAATTTGGCGCCGGCACGTTCATCGCGGTCGTCATAAAGCGCATCGAGGCCGGCGCGTTCGAGCGCCGCATAAAGCCCCTCGCAGGCGGCGTCGGTGGCGGTGTCGCCCTGCTTGAGGTTGACGATGCCGACGTGGAATGGGGTGACGCCCTCGGGCCAGATAATGCCTTTTTCGTCGTGACTCGCCTCGATGATCGCGCCCAGCAAGCGCGACACACCGATGCCGTGGCTGCCCATTTCTACCGGCACACGGGTGCCATCGGCGGTGACAACCGTGGCGCCCATCGCGGCGGAATACTTGGTGCCGAAATAGAAGATCTGCCCCACCTCGATGCCACGGCCAACCCGGCGACGGTCTTCGGGGATCTGGTCGAACAGCTCGGGTTTGTGGGTCTCATCCGTGCGCGCATAAAGGGTAGTGAACTCGCGGCAGACCGCCGCCACCTCGTCGCGGTTGTCGTAATCGACTTCGCGGTCGCCGAGTTTCAGCTCGGTCACGGCAGCATCGTAGAACACTTCGCTTTCGCCCGTGGCGGCCAGCACCAGAAATTCGTGCGTGTCGTCGCCGCCAATCGGGCCACTGTCGGCCCGCATCGGAATCGCGGTCAGGCCCATGCGTTCGTAGGTGCGCAGGTAGCTGACCATGTGGCGGTTGTAGGCATGCAGCGCCGCGGCCTTGTCGATATCGAAGTTGTAGCCATCCTTCATCAGAAACTCACGGCCGCGCATGACGCCAAAACGCGGCCGCATCTCATCACGGAACTTCCACTGGATGTGGTAGAGCGTCAGCGGCAGGTCCTTGTAGCTCGACACATGGCTGCGGAAGATGTCGGTGATCATCTCTTCGTTGGTCGGGCCATAGAGCATTTCGCGGTCTTGCCGGTCGCGGATGCGCAGCATTTCGGCGCCGTAATCATCATAGCGCCCGCTTTCGCGCCAGAGGTCGGCAGGTTGCAGCGTGGGCATCAAGAGCGGGATGTGCCCGGCGCGCTGCTGTTCTTCGTGCACGATCTGCTCGATGCGCTTGAGCACCTTGAAGCCCAGGGGCAGCCAGGAATAAATCCCCGCCGCCTGCTGCTTGATCATGCCGGCGCGCAGCATCAGGCGATGCGAGACAATCTGCGCCTCGGCGGGGTTTTCTTTCAGGACGGGCAGAAAGTAGCGGGTGAGGCGCATGGCGAACCTTTGGCTGAATTGCTGCAGCATGGGCTACCTGATTGGGCGGGGTGAGGCAAGGGAGCGGGTTGGCGCTCAGTGGGTCTTGAAGTTGAATTAAGCCCCGCGTGCAGCTCTACCGGCGCCATGCCCGCGCCCCGCAACGCGGCGAACCTACCGATACCGAGCGACAGGCTGCTACTTTCGCCCAAGGCGAAATCCAACTCGGCCGAAAGCCCGCCAATCGCGCCGCCAACGGTGTTTACGCCGCCACCCCCCGCGGCGCCCAGATGGCCTTCGAGCGATAGCGCCCAGCGCGGGTCAAGTGCGACCCGATAGCCCGCCCCCAGCGGGCCGATGGCAAAACCCGCTACGTTGCCGCCCATCGCGGTTTCGGCGGTTCCCGTCAGGTAAAGCGCGTCGGTCAGGTAATAGTCGATCGAGCTTTTCTGCATGACCGGCGCTTCGGTCGCGACCGAGCCCGGCTTGCGAAATGCCGCGTTGGGCAGATGCATGGAAAGCCCCGAGGTAATTGCCCATCGCTGCGGCGCCGGCTCGGCCAGCCCCGTGGCGGCGCCAAACCTGCGCACCAGGCGCAAGGTGCCACTGGTGCCGCCAAAGGCGCCATCAGGGGCAACGCTGCTGCCGAGCAGAAATTCCAGCCCAAAGCTCTTGCCAAGCGGAATTGCGGCGCCAAGGCCCAGCGTCGCCAACGCACCGGCACCGGTATCGACGTTGCCGCCGCCGCCAAAGCCAAGCGCAGCCTCGGCAAAGACCGAGCCCCGCGCCACGTCAAAGCGCTGCCGCAGCCCCGCGAGAACCTGCATATAGCCTTCGGCGCCCCGCGCGCCACCATCGGCGGCAATGAATAGCTCGCTGCGCCGCCCAAGGGCAAAACCTGCCTCGGCGCCCACCAGGCTGATGTCGGGTTGCGGCGTGCCGGATCGGGTGGTGCCACGCGCCACCGTCTGGCCTGCCCGCAGCGCGACGTTGCGCAACTGCGGCGCGCCGAAGGCGGCGGCAGGCGCAGCTGTTCCGGTGCTTGCAGGCAGAAAATCTAGCCCCATGCGCAGCGCCGGGCCAGCAATCTCGGCACCTTCGATTTGCAACCAGGACAGGCCCAGATTAAACCCAAGCCGCTATGCCGCGCGATAGTTAAGCCCAACCAGCGCGCGCGTCATCAGCCCGTCGCCTTTCACCGCGCCCGCGCCGCCACCTCCGCCCACGAAACCTTCAAAACGTAAGCCGACACGGCGCGACAACGGCACCTGCTTGACCGCCTCAAAACCCTAGAAGAACGCCCCACCCGCATCGCCCATCGCAGCCGAATAAAAAGCCTGACCGACTGACAAGCCAGGCCAAAGCTCGGTGCCGACATAGACCCGGTGCAGCCCTTCGATTGCGGTTTTCGGATCGACAATCGCCTCGAGCGACGTGCCGACAACCAGGTCAGAACCATCGGCGACGCCGAGATCGGCTGAAGCTGCCGGCGCGCCGTATCCGAGACCCGCCACCACCAGACAGCGCAATACCCAGTCGAAACGCACCCTATCCACCGTTCCGCAACAATTGCCTTTGGCCATAAACCTGCGGCAGCTTAGCAACCGTGCCCTCGCGGTCAACCGCTTCCACCTCTTGCATCCTGCCCGCGGAAGGGCAATCTAACGGCAGCCCTGCCTAGGAAACCGCATGTCCCTGCCCGTTCGCCACCAACTGACCTATTGGAGCATCGCTTTCGTGGTGCTGGTGGCCGTGCTGTGGGGCCTCGGGTCGGTGATCTTGCCGTTCATCCTTGGCAGCGCGCTGGCCTATTTCATGGACCCCGTGGCCGACCGGCTGGAACGGCTGGGGCTGAACCGGACTGCGGCGACACTGGTGATCGCGTTCCTGATGGCAGCGGTCTTTGTGATCATCGGGCTGCTGGTGCTGCCAACGCTGATCCGCCAGACCGTGCAACTTGTCGAAACCGCGCCAGAAATTGCCGACCGCCTGCAAGGGTTCCTGACCACGCGCTTTCCGGTCATCATGGTAGAAGGCTCGGTCGTGCGCGACACGCTGATTGCCATCGGCGAGGCGATCAAGGCGCAGGGCGGCGCGCTGGCGAAAGGCGTGCTGAGTTCGGCCATGAGCCTGATCAACGCCGTGATCTTCGCCGTGGTGGTGCCGGTGGTGGCCTTTTACATGTTGCTCGACTGGGATCATATGGTCGCCCGCGTCGATGCGCTGCTGCCGCGCGAGCACGCGCCGGTTATCCGCGATCTCGCGCGCGACATCGACCGGGTAATGGCGGGGTTTCTGCGCGGGCAGGTTTCGGTCTGCCTGATCCTGGGCACCTTTTATGCGATCACGCTGATGCTGGCGGGGCTGCAATTCGGGCTTTTGGTAGGGGCT
>JAHYIZ010000039.1 GCA_019429405.1 Paracoccaceae bacterium | reverse complement strand
CCGCCGCGCCGCAGGCCACGCCCGCTGCAAGCGCCAGTCCCCGCGCAAAAGCGCGGGGGCCGGAACGCCGCTCAGAAGCTTTTGCGCAAGCCCACATAAAACGCCCGGCCCCCCGTGCCATAGCCCGCAACCGTCTGATACTGCGTATCGGCAAGGTTTTCGATCCGCAGATAAGCCTCGGTGCCGGGTGCCACGTCATAGTGCAGCGTCGCCGACAGCACCGAATAATTGGGCAACGTCGGCCGGTCGGCCACCATGCGCGCCGCCATATTCAGCCGCAGCCCTTCGGCCAGCCGCGCCTCGACCGCCAGCGCCAGCTGATGCCGCCCAAAACCCGCGCTCCAGGTATTGCCAAAGCTCAGGGGCGGCGTCGTGGCATCGGTGAAGGTATAGGCGGCGGTCAGATCAAACCGCTCGCCCAGCGGCACCGCCCCTTCAAGCTCCAGCCCTTGCCTGATGGTGCGCCCCGGCACCTGCGCATAGCGGTCGTCGGCGTAGTCCCACGGGGTGCCCATGTCGGAGAAATCAATCAGGTTATCGGTCTCGATGCGAAAGAGGGTAGCGCGCAGAAAGGCGTCGGCTCCAAGCTGCTTTTCCAGCCCAAGGTCGAACGACCGGCTTTGCTCGGGCTGCAACCCTGCAAAACCGTAGGGCCCGTAAAGCTCATACCCCGAAGGCGCGCGAAAGCCTGTGCCCACGGCGCCGCGCAGGATCAGATCGTCGGCCAGCCGCCAGCTTGCCGCCAACCGCGCCGTGTTCTGCCCGCCAAAGCGCGAATGTTCGTCATGGCGCAGCGAGGCGACGACATCGAGCCCTTCGCCAAAGCGTTGCGCATATTCGGCAAACACCCCCGCCACCTGCGAATTGGCACCAAGATCGACCGGGCCATAGCCGGTGTCGCCGGTTTGCGCGTAGCTTTCGCGCGTCAGATCGGCGCCAAATACCAGTCGCCCGCCCTGCCCCACATCGGTCGCACCCTTCCACGCCAAGGCCGAGCGGCGGCCCGAATAGGCCACATCGAAGGTCCGCAGGGTCGAGCCACTGACATTCCAGAACGCGTCATAATCGAGGTAGGTCTCGGTGCCGAACAGGTTTCGCTGCATGTCGTAGAGCGTAACGCTCAGCTCATGCTCGACCGTGCCCGCATCGAACAGCGCATAGGCACGCAAACCAGCCGAGGCTTGCCGCGACACCTCATCAAAGCTCTCGCCGTCGCCCAAGCTCACATCATAGCTGCGCGTCGGGTCGGCGTAATATTGCGGGTCCCACTCGCCCTTCGCGTGTTCCGCGAAGGCCGCAAAGCCGAGCGTCACGCCGCTGTCGAGCGTGGTCTCGCCCTTCAGCGATGCCCGCGTGGCGGCAAAGCCATCGGCCTCACTGCCCGCCGCCGCCGCCGAAAACCCGTCAGTTCTGATGTGCGACAGCGTGAAGGCAAGGCTGCCGGTGGCGCTGCGGTGCGCGTATTCATAGCTGGCCGCAGCCGTGCCGAAGCTGCCCGCCTCGGCCATCAGCACCTGCCGCGTGCCGGGGGCGTCGAGGGTGGGGCTTTCAAAGCTCAGCACGCCGGCAACCGCCTGCCCGCCATGCACCGCCGATTGCGAGCCGCGCAGCAGTTCTGCCCGGCCAAAGTTGAGGCTGGTCAGGCGCCCCATATCAAACGCCACCTGCGGCCCCGAGGGGTCAGACACGTCGATACCATCGACCAGCACCTTGACGTAATTCTGGCTGACCCCGCGCAGCGTGAACCCGGTCTGCCCGCCAAGCCCGCCGCGCGCCAGAATGCCCACCCCCGGCATCCGCGCCAGAAATTCGGTCAGCCCCAGCTCGCCCGTGGCCTGCACATCAGCGGCGCTGGCGGTGGTGACGGTGGCACCGGTGCGCCCGGCCGCGCGCGGTTCCTGCCCGGCGCTGATGATGATGTCGTCTAGTTCGATCAGTTCGATCGCAGCGGCGGGAAATGCCGCCACGCTGCCCGCGAGGGCTGCCAGTGCAAGGGAGAAATGTCGCATCATAGGGTCTTTCCATTGGCGCCCCTTCCGGCGCCGTTTCATTCAAGCCTTTGGAAAGATGTCCTTTCCGCCGACGGTGCCTATCACCTCAAGCGGAATGCCCGCCCCCCCGCGCACCCCGCGCGGCGGAAAAGAGTGATCACCTCGGCAGGTCTCCTGGCTCGCGGGTCGGGGCTAGGGCTGGCCTTCCCGGGGTTTGGCCCCAGTGGCATGTGTCAGCCTTCGCTCGCCGCTTACAGTTGCGGGGGCAGCCCCGGATTGGGCGGCTTGCACCACCGCACCGGGTTCCCTTTTCATCCACCCCTCACGAGGCAGAACCGAAGTGCCCCCTGATCGCGCCAGCGCGCGCGGCTGTCAAGTCTGCGATTGTGCCGCTGCGGCTTCGGCGCGGCTGGCGCGGTTGTGGCGCACCGACGAGATCAGCGAAAGCCCGATGAAGCCCGCGCCCAGCAGCCCGGTGACAATTTCGGGAATGTGCCACATCGTTTGCGCGAACATGATGATCGACAGCACCAGTATCGACCAGAACGCGCCATGTTCGAGATAGCGAAACTCGGCCAGCGTGTTGCGCTCTACCAGCATGATCGTCATCGAGCGCACATACATGGCGCCGATGCCAAGGCCGATGGCGATCAGGAACAGGTTTTGCGTCAGCGCGAAGGCCCCGATCACGCCATCAAAGCTGAACGAGGCGTCAAGCACCTCGAGATAGAGGAATGCGCCCAAGCCCCCCTTGGCAGCCGCCGTCAGCGCCGCCGCCTTCTGATCGAGCACATGGCCCAGCACCTCAACCATGAGAAAGGTCAGCAGGCCCGCCAGCGAGGCAAACAGAAAGTCATGCTCGCGCGCTTCGGGCAGCAGCAGCGTGACGCCCATCACCACCGCCAGCACCAGCGCGATTTCAAGGCCGCGCACCGAGGCGCAGCGGCGCAGCTGGCATTCGAGACTGCGAATCCAGTCCACCTCTTTGCCGTCATCAACGAAATAGCGCAGCGCCACCATCATCAGGAAGGCACCACCGAAGGCCGCGATGGAAAGATGCGCCTCGCCAATGATGCGGGCGTATTCGGCGGGTCGGGCGGCGGCAAGGTGGATCGCTTCGAACGGGCCGATGCCCGCGGCCACCACCACGATCAGCAGCGGAAACGCCACCCGCATGCCAAAGACCGCAATGATGATGCCCCAGGTCAGAAACCTCTGCTGCCAGACCGGGGACATGTATTTGAGCTTGTTGGCATTGACGATGGCATTGTCGAACGACAGCGAGATTTCCAGCACCGCCAGCACCGCCGCAATCAGAAAGAACGAAACCCCGCCCGCCGCACCGCCATAATAGAGACCCAGCCAGAAGGCGAGCGCCAGACCGGCAACAGTTACGCCAAATGCCCAGCGGAAATAGTGAAGAGAGGCTTTCATCAAGGCTCCGTGGCTGCGGGCGGGGTTGCCGGGTCGACATAGGGCCGGGAGCGCGCGTCAACAAGGGCGCCGGGGACATTCGCCCGACACTGCGGCAACGGCATCACGCCGCGCCCCGCGCGCCCCTGCGCGAATCGTCGCAGGGGGGCGCGCAGCATTTTCCGCTGCGCGCAATAATGTTACGAAATGCTCGTTCTGGTAAACATCTAGGGAGGCCCAAATGAAACTCGCGAAATTTTTTGCATTTGGCGCGGTGGCGCTGGCACTCGGGCTTGCGCCCGCTGTCGCGCAAAGCCGCAAAGACCCGCGTCTGACCAATATCGAACAGCGGCAGGCGTTTTTCAAACTGGTCGGTCTTTACTACGGGCCGATGCGCACCACCGACCGGGGCGATGCGGAATACAACGCCGAGGCGATCAGCGCCGCCGCCGCCAACCTTGCCTTGCTGGTGCAGCTTGACCAATCAAAGCTCTGGGTGCCGGGCGCCGACCGCAGCTTCTCGGAAGTCAGCGCGACCCTGCCCAAGGCGTCGGAAGAACCCGAAGCGGTCGCCAAGCTGCGCAATGACCTTGCCCTGGCCGTGGCGGCACTGGTGCCCGAGGCGGGCAAGGGGCTCGAAGCGTTCAAGGCCGCCTACAAGCCGGTTGCCGACAGTTGCGCCGCCTGCCACGACACCTACCGCTACAGCGAAAACTGATCGCCCTGGCACACCGCACATGCAAGGCGGGCCATACCGGCCCGCCGTTTCACGCCTGCCCGAGCTTCGCAGCCCGCGCCGCGCGCAGGCGCGCAAAATCATCGCCCGCATGATAGCTTGAGCGCGTCAGCGGCGTAGCCGACACCATCAGAAAGCCCTTGCCGTAGGCCGCGCCCTCGTAGCCCTTGAACTCTTCAGGGGTCACGAAACGGTCGACGCGGTGGTGCTTGGGCGTGGGTTGCAGATATTGCCCGATGGTCAGAAAATCGACATCGGCTGCGCGCAGATCGTCCATCACCTGCCGCACGCCCTGCGCGTCTTCACCCAGGCCCACCATGATGCCCGATTTGGTGAACAGGCCAGGGTCAAGCTCCTTGGCGCGCTGCAGCAGCCGCAAGCTGGCAAAATAGCGCGCGCCGGGGCGCACCGTGGGGTAAAGCCCCGGCACGGTTTCAAGGTTGTGGTTGAACACATCGGGGCGCGCCGCCACCACCGTTTCCAGCGCATCCGGCCCGCATTTGAGAAAATCGGGGGTCAGCACCTCAATCGTGGCGCCCGGAGCGCGGTGGCGGATGGCGCGGATCGTCTGGGCGAAATGCTCTGCGCCGCCGTCGGCCAGATCGTCACGGTCAACGCTGGTGATGACGACATGTTTCAGGCCCAGCGTCGCCACCGCATGCGCCACCCGCCCCGGCTCAAAACTGTCGAGCGTATTGGGCTTGCCGGTGGCGATGTTGCAAAAGCTGCAACCGCGGGTGCAGATCTCGCCCATGATCATCATGGTGGCGTGGCCCACGCTCCAGCATTCGCCCACATTGGGGCATCCTGCCTCTTCGCAGACCGTCACCAGGCGGTTTGATTTCAGCGTGTCGCGGGTGGCCTTGTAGCCCTCGGAGGTTGGCGCTTTGACCCTGATCCACGACGGCTTCTTGGGCTGCTCCTGATCGGGGCGGTGCGCCTTTTCGGGGTGGCGTTCGCCAGGTATCTTGAGATCGCGCGACATGAAGCCTCCTGCGTCGGGGCATGGCGCCCGCGCGCCAGATGTAAGGCATCGGCGCGGCTTGTCCAAGGGGCAACTGCGCGTGCCGGGGCTGGGCCCCCGGCCCCAGCGCGCAGCGCTTGCGGCCCTTCGCGGCCCGGCTTAGGAAGGTGAAATCCGCGCGGCAGCGGGCCCGTTCGCCGCTCGCGGCCAACCAATGAGGGTGCGCGATGCTTGAGCTTTTGACCAATCCGGCCGTTTGGGCCTCGTTTCTGACGCTGACAGTGCTTGAGATCGTTCTGGGTGTCGACAACGTCATCTTCATCTCGATTGCCGCAGCCCGGCTGCCCTTGCGCCAGCGCGCCCGCGCCCGTTTCATCGGGCTTAGCGGCGCGCTGGTGCTGCGCGTGGCGCTGTTGTTCTCGATCTCGTATATCATCGGGCTTTCCGCCCCGATCTTTTCGGTCGCAGGCTTCGATGCCTCCTGGCGCGACATCATCCTGCTGGCGGGCGGGCTGTTTCTGATCTGGAAGGCAGCGACCGAAATCTTTGCCGAAGTTGAAGGCGAGACGCACGAGGCGGGCGGCGTGGCCAAGGCCACGATGGTTGCGGTAATCGCGCAGATCATGGTGCTTGATCTGGTGTTCTCGCTCGATTCGGTGATCACCGCCATCGGCATCGCCGACCATCTGGAGGTGATGGTTGCGGCGGTGACAGTGGCAATCGCGATCATGATGCTCGCCGCCGAGCCGATTTCGGGCTTCATCGAGCGCCACCCCTCGACCAAGATGCTGGCGCTGGCGTTCCTGTTCATGGTCGGCACCGCGCTGGTGGCCGACGGCATGCACCACCATATCGAGCGCGGCTTCATCTATGCGGCGATGGTCTTTGCGGGCGGGGTCGAAGTGCTGAACCTCTGGCGCATGAAGCGGCGCGGGCCGCAGGCGGCGCGATAAAACCGATGCGGATTTTTTGCCGCCCGCGCATTTTCCTCTTGCAGCGCGCGCCGCGACTTTATACATCCCCCGTCACCGAAACCGCCGCAAGGTGGCCAAGGGAACGGAGCGCGGGCGTAGCTCAGGGGTAGAGCATAACCTTGCCAAGGTTAGGGTCGTGAGTTCGAATCTCATCGCCCGCTCCAAACACACGAAAGGCCCTCGGGAAACCGGGGGCCTTTCGTGTTTTCGCCCCCCGGCTTGACAAGCCCCGCCCCACAGCCTTCTGTGCCCGCAGTTTTGGCGAATGCGGGGCACGGGGCCAGACCATGCAGCAGGCGATCGGCGCCGCCATTCTGGCGCTCTATCTCGCGCTTACCGCGCTTTGTGCGCCGCTGTTGCGGCATGCACTGGCCAAGCGGGCGGCGCAGGGGCGCGAAGACCGGGCGCGGTGGCGCGAAAAGCTGGGGGTGGCGGGCAAGGCGCGCCCTGCAGGCCCGCTTTTGTGGCTGCACGCGGCCTCGATGGGCGAACTTGCGTCGGTGGTCGCGCTGGTCACGGCACTTTGCCAGGCACGCCCCGGTGTGGCGCTGCTTGTGACCACCTCGACCGAGACCTCGGCGCGCCTTGCCGCCGAGCGGCTGCCCGCGCGGGTTTTGCACCAGTATCTGCCGCTTGATCTGCCCGGCGCCGTGACGCGCTTTCTCGACCACTGGCACCCGGATGTAGCGGTCTGGGTCGAAAGCGAGTTCTGGCCGCGCCTGCTTGAACAGACCGCCGCGCGAAAGATTCCGATGGTGCTGATCAACGCGCGCATATCCGATCGCTCGGCCCGCCGGTGGCACAAGGTGCGGGGGCTGGCGCAGCGGTTGCTTGGCCACTTCGGGCAGGTTTTCGCGCAAGACGCCAACACAGCGCAGCACCTCGCAGCGCTCGGCGTGGCGACGGGGCGGCTCCATGCCGTCGGCTCGCTGAAGGAAAACACCGCGCCGCTGCCCTTCGACGCCACCGAGCGTGACCGGCTGGCCGGGCTTTGGGCCGGGCGGCCGCGATGGCTTGCCGCCTCGACCCATGCCGGCGAAGAGGCGCTGGTGCTGGCGGCGCACCGGCTGGCCATGCGCGCGATGCCCGAGCTGCTGCTGATCCTCGCGCCGCGCCACCCCGAGCGGGGCGCAGCCGTCGCGGCCGAGGCGCAGGCGGCTGGCCTTGCGCTGGCAGAACGCGCGGGCCAGCACGGCGAGGTCGCCACCGCCGAGGTCTATCTGGCCGATACGCTGGGCGAGCTGGGGTTGTGGTTCGACCTTGCCCCGGTGGTATTTCTGGGCGGCTCGCTGGTGCCGATCGGCGGCCACAACCCCTATGAGCCGGTGGCACAGGGCGCAGCCGTGTTGCATGGCCCCCATATTGGCAACTTCGGTGAAATCTTTGCCCGCCTTGATGCAGGCGGCGGCGCGCAGGCGGTGGCGGGCGCGCAGACACTGGCCGACGCGGTCAGCCAGCTTCTGGCCGATGGCGCCACGGCCGCAAGGGCGCAGGCCGAGGCGGCGCGCGCGGTCACCTCGTGCAACGGTGCGGCGGCGCAAAAGGCGATGCTTGCGGGTATTATCGCCCCACTCGACGGCGCCAGCGGCCAAGGCGCGCTGTAACCCGCTGCAAACTTGCGTGAAGCGGTTTCCCTTGCGGACCTTGGCAGCATGGGTAAAACGAGCAACAACTGAAAGAAAAGGCATTATCATGGCTGTTGCCGTCATCGTCCTCGCCGCAGGCCAGGGCACCCGCATGAACTCTGACTTGCCAAAGGTCCTGCACCCGCTTGGTGCCGCGCCGCTGGTGGCGCATGCGCTGGCGGCGGCGGTCACGCTGGAGCTGTCGCGGCTGGTGGTGGTGGCCGGGCACGGCGCAGACGCGGTGCGCCGTGCGGTGGCAGCGGCCTACCCCGAGGCCGAAGTTGTGCTCCAGCCCGAGCAACAGGGCACCGGGCACGCGGTGGCGCAGGCGCTGCCCGCGCTGGCGGGTTTTGAAGGCCGGGTGCTCGTGCTCTATGGCGACACGCCCTTCATTAGGCCCGAAACGCTGGCCGCCTTGGCCGAGGCTGAGGCCGATGTGGTGGTGCTGGGCTTTGAGGCCGCCGATCCGGCGCGCTACGGGCGGCTGGTGACCGGGCCGGCGGGGCTGGAACGGATTGTTGAATTCAAGGATGCCTCGCCCGAAGAACGCGCCATAACGCTTTGCAATTCTGGCGTGATTTCGGCTGACGCCGCGCTACTTGGTGAACTCGTCGCGGGGCTGACAAATACGAATGCGGCGGGCGAATATTACCTGACCGACATCGTCGCCGCCGCCCGCGCAACCGCGCGCTCGGTTGCGGTCGTCACCTGCGATGAGGCCGAAACGCTGGGCATCAACACCCGCGCTGAACTTGCCGCCGCCGAGGCGCTCTTTCAGGCCCGCGCACGCGCCGAAGCGCTGGAAAACGGCGTTACGCTGACCGCCCCCGAAACCGTCTTTTTCGCGCTCGATACCTGGATCGGGCGCGATGCGCTGATCGGCCCGAACGTGGTGTTCGGCCCCGGCGTCACGATCGAATCCGGCGCCGAGGTGCGCGCCTTTTGTCACCTTGAAGGCTGCCATATTTCGGCGGGTGCTACCGTCGGCCCCTTTGCCCGGCTGCGCCCCGGCGCCGAGATTGGCCCCGACGCGCACGTGGGCAATTTCGTCGAGATCAAGAACGCGATCCTTGATGAGGGCGTCAAGGTCGGCCACCTCACCTATCTGGGCGATGCACATGTGGGCGAACGCACCAACATCGGCGCGGGCACGGTGACCTGCAATTACGATGGCGTGATGAAACACCACACCGAGATCGGCGCCGACGCCTTCATCGGGTCCGACACCATGCTGGTGGCGCCCGTCAGCGTGGGCGCGGGGGCGCTGACGGGTTCTGGCTCGGTCATCACCGAGGACGTGCCGCCGGGGGCTGTGGCGCTGGGGCGCGCAAAACAGACCAACAAGCCGGGGCTGGCCGCGAAACTCTTTGACCGGCTGCGGGCCGAAAAGGCGCGGCGCGCCGAGGGCAAGGCATAATGTGCGGCATCATCGGCATACTGGGCGATCACGAGGTAGCGCCGCTGCTGGTCGAGGCGCTGAAGCGGCTGGAATATCGCGGCTATGACAGCGCAGGCATCGCCACCGTGCACAACGGTCGGCTGGCGCGGCGCCGCGCCGTGGGCAAGTTGGCCAACCTCTCTGACCATCTTGTGCACGACCCGCTGCCCGGCAAGGCAGGCATCGGCCACACCCGCTGGGCGACGCATGGCGCGGCCACCGAAGGCAACGCGCACCCGCACCGATCTGGACCGGTAGCCGTGGTGCACAATGGCATCATCGAGAATTTTCGCGAATTGCGCGCCGAACTCGCGGCGGCCGGGCTGCCCGCCGAAACCCAGACTGATACCGAAACCGTGGCACTGCTTGCCCGCCACTACACGGACCAGGGGCTCGCCCCGCGTGAAGCCGCCCGCGCCACCCTCGCCCGCCTCGAAGGCGCCTTTGCGCTTCTGTTCCTGTTCGACGCCGAGCCCGACCTGCTGATTGCTGCGCGCAAGGGCTCGCCCTTGGCCATAGGCCATGGGGCGGGCGAGATGTTTGTGGGTTCGGATGCCATCGCGCTGGCGCCCTTCACCGATGCCATCACCTACCTCGACGAGGGCGATTACGCCTTTGTCACCCGCGCCGGCGCCGAAATCTTCGATGCCAAGGGCCTCCGAGCCAATCGCGAGGCCACCCGCATCGACGTCGGCCAGACCCGCGTCGAAAAGGCGGGCTACAAGCATTTCATGGCAAAGGAGATTGCCGAGCAACCCGCCGTGCTGGCCGACATGCTGGCCCATTACACCCAAGGCGGCGCGCTCAACCTGCCAGAAACGCTTGATTTCACAGGAGTCGAGCGGCTGACGCTGGTGGCCTGCGGCACCGCCTTCTATGCCTGCGCCGTGGCGAAATACTGGTTTGAGGCGCTAGCCGCCCTGCCCTGCGACATCGACGTGGCTTCTGAATTCCGCTACCGCGAGCCACCGATGCCCGAACGCGGCATGGCACTCTTTGTCAGCCAATCGGGCGAAACCGCCGATACGCTGGCGGCGCTGCGCTATGCCCGCGCGCAGGAACAAGCGATCATCGCGGTGGTCAATGTCGCCACCTCATCAATCGCGCGCGAGGCCGACATCGCTCTGCCGATCCTGGCGGGCATCGAGGTGGGCGTCGCCTCGACCAAAGCCTTCACCTGCCAGCTTGGCGTGCTTGCGGTGCTGGCGCTGAAGGCGGGGGTCGATCGTGGCCGCATCGCGCCCGAGGCACTCGCGGCGCATATCGAGGCCTTGAATGCCCTGCCCGGCCTGATGAATCAGGCGCTGGCCCTTTCTGGCGAGATCGGGCGGCTGGCCGAGCGCATCGCCGAAGCGCAGGACGTGCTCTTTCTCGGGCGTGGGCCGATGTATCCGCTAGCGCTCGAAGGCGCGCTGAAGCTTAAGGAAATCAGCTATATCCACGCCGAAGGCTACGCCTCTGGCGAGCTGAAGCACGGGCCCATCGCGCTCATTGACCGGATGGTGCCGGTGGTGGTGATGGCGCCGCACGACCGACTGTTCGACAAGACGGTGTCAAACATGCAAGAGGTGATGGCGCGGCACGGGCAGGTACTTCTGGTCTCTGACGCGGCGGGGCTGCGCGCCGCTTCGGCGGGCACCTGGGCCACGCTGAAGTTGCCGCAGGTGGCCGAACCCTTCGCGCCCATCCTCTACGCGCTGCCAGCGCAACTGCTGGCCTACCACACCGCCGTGGCCAAAGGCACCGACGTGGACCAGCCGCGCAATCTGGCAAAATCGGTCACCGTGGAATGATCGGCGTACCCGAACTCGCCGCGCTTTCGGCGCTGGCCGACCCTGCGCGCGCCGAAGGGTCGGCCGCCTACCACAAGGCGCCGCGCCCCTATCTTGGCCTCATGGTGCCGCAGATCGAGGCGCTGGTGGCCGACTGGCGCGCGCGCCTTGATGTGCCGGGCCGGGTGGCGCTGGCCGATGCGCTCTGGGCTTCCGACATTCACGAAGCGCGAATTGCCGCCGCCAAACTGCTCACGCAAGCGCGCATCGCGGATGACGAAGCGGTCTGGGCGCTGATTGCATCCTGGGTGCCACAGTTCGATGCCTGGGCGATCGCCGACCACGCCGCCGCCGCCGGGGGCCGCCGCCTGATGGCGCACCCCGAACGGCTCGACGCGGTCGAGGCCTGGCTTGCCCACCCCAACATCTGGGCCCGGCGCGCGGCATTGACCTTCGCCCTGCCCTGGACCCGCCTGCCGCACCCCAAGCCCGCCGATGAGGCCGTTCGCGCCCGCGTGCTCGGCTGGGCCGTGCGCCTTGCCCCAGACCGCGACTGGTTCATCCAGAAGGCCATCGCCTGGTGGCTGCGCGACCTTTCCAAACACGACGCCGCCCTTGCCCGCGACTGGCTGGCACAACACGGCGCCACGCTCAAACCCTTCGCGCAAAAGGAAGCCGCAAGGTATCTCTGATCTGCGGCATCTTCTTTGCAAAAATACCCCCGCCGGAGGCCGCCGCCACTAGCCCGCTTGCGCCGCTTGCATGCGACCGCGCCACACCCTAGCTTTGCGCCATGACCCCGCTCATCGACCCGTTCGGTCGCGCCATCAGCTATCTGCGCCTGTCGGTCACCGACCGCTGCGATTTTCGCTGCACCTATTGCATGGCCGAGCACATGCAGTTTCTGCCCAAGCGCGACCTGCTGACCCTTGAAGAACTGGACCGGCTTTGCACCGCCTTTATCGGCCTTGGCACGCGCAAGCTGCGCATCACCGGGGGCGAGCCGCTGGTGCGCAAGAATATCATGACGCTCTTTCGCGCGCTCTCGCGCCACCTTGCCAGCGGCGCGCTGGAGGAGTTGACGCTAACCACCAACGGCTCACAACTGGCGCGGTTCGCGGCGGAACTGGCGAATTGTGGCGTGCGCCGGGTGAACGTGTCGCTCGACACGCTCGATGAGGCAAAGTTTGCCGAGATCACGCGCTGGGGCCGCCTGCCGCAGGTGCTTGACGGCATCGCCGCCGCCCGCGCCGCCGGGCTCCGCGTCAAGATCAACGCGGTCGCGCTCAAGAACTTCAACGAAAACGAACTTTTCACGCTGGTAGAATGGTGCGCGGCGCAAGGCCATGACCTGACCTTCATCGAGGTGATGCCGATGGGCGAGCTTGGCGATGCACTCCGGCTTGACCAGTACTGGCCCCTGACCGATCTGCGCGCGCGGCTGGCCGAACGCTACAGCCTGGCCCCGCTGCCCGAACGCACCGGCGGCCCGGCAAGCTATGTGCGGCTGCGAGAGACCGGCCAGAAGGTCGGCTTCATCACGCCGCTGACGCATAACTTCTGCGAAAGCTGCAACCGCGTACGGGTGACCTGCACGGGCGAGCTGTTCCTGTGCCTCGGGCAAGAGGATATGGCCGATCTGCGCGCCCCGCTGCGCGGCAGCACCGATGACGCCGACCTTGTGGCAGCCATCCGCGCCGCCATTGGGCGCAAGCCCAAAGGGCACGACTTTGACTATTCGCGCGCGCAGGTCACAGGCAGCCTGCGCCGCACCATGAGCCATACCGGGGGTTAAGCACGGGCCAAGGCGCGCATGCACCGCAGCACCGTTTTGTGATATGGGTCAACGCGCGCGGGCGCAAAATCGGGCACACTGCGCGCAAAACCGTCAGGAGAACGCCATGTATCACAACATCCTCGTGCCCATTGCCTTTGAACACGACCGCAGCGCCGATGCGGCGCTTGCCGTGGCGGCAAAGCTTGCCGCCAAAGGCGCGCGCGTGACCCTTATGCATGTGATGGAAGAGGTGCCCGGCTACGCGATCGGGTACATGCCCGAAGGCTATCTGGAAAAGCTCAGTGAGGCGGTGAAAGCCGAATTGTCGGCACTGGCGGCCACGGTCACGGGGGGCGACATTGCCCTGACGCGCGGCGCCGCCGGCCCCGAGATTCTGGCCTGGGCGCGCGACAACGAGGCAGATTGCATCGTTCTGGCCTCGCACCGGCCCGGCATCACCGACTATTTCCTTGGCTCGACCGCCGCGCGCGTGGTGCGCCACGCGCAATGCGCGGTGCATGTGCTGCGCTAGGGGTTGCGCCCGCCGTGGCCCCCTCGGGCAGCGGCGGGGCTTGCCTCAGGCGGCGGGCATCCGTTCTTCGACCATGCCCGCATACCAGCTGGAACCGAACGGAATCGCGTTGTCATCAAAGTTGTAGGCGGGGTGGTGAACCATCGCGGTATCGCCATTGCCAAGGAAGATGTAGGCACCGGGGCGTGCATTGAGCATGAAGCTGAAATCTTCGGCACCCATCAGCGGCGCGGTATCGGCATCAACCTGCCCCGAAACCGCCCGCGCCACCTTCACCGCGTGTTCGGTGTTTTCGGGCGCGTTCATCGTGACCGGGTAGCCGCGCTGGTAATCGACCTTTGCGCTCGCGCCAAACGCCGCCGCCGTGCCCTCGGCAATCGCCTTCACCCGCGCCTCGACGAAATCCTGCACCGCAGGGTCCATGGTGCGCACCGTGCCGCGCAACAACACGGTTTGCGGAATCACGTTGTAGGCCTCACTTTCGGTGCGGAAGGTGCAGATCGACACCACCACCTGTTTCAGCGGGTCAACGTTGCGGCTGGCGATCGACTGCATCGCCACCACGATCTGTGCTGCCACCAGCGTGGTGTCGATGGTTTCGTGCGGCTTGGCGGCGTGGCCGCCCTTGCCGGTCACCACCACGTCAAACTGGTCCGCCGCCGCCATCAGCGCGCCGGGGCGGATCGAGAACTGGCCAACCGGAATGCCGGGCATGTTGTGCATGCCATAAACCTCTTGAATGCCCCAGCGTTCCATCATGCCGTCATTCACCATTTCGCGCCCGCCACCGCCGCCCTCTTCGGCGGGCTGAAAGATCAGCACGGTGGTGCCATCAAAGTTACGCGTCTCGGCCAGATATTTCGCGGCCCCCAGCAGCATCGCCGTGTGCCCGTCATGGCCGCAGGCATGCATCTTGCCCGGCGTCTTTGAAGCATAGGGAAGCCCGGTCGCCTCGAAGATCGGCAGCGCGTCCATATCAGCCCGCAACCCGATCACGCGCCCGCGCGAATCGGTCTTGCCCTTGATCACGCCGACCACGCCGGTCTTGCCGATGCCCTCGGTCACCTCGTCGCAGCCAAAACCCCGCAGCAGTTCAGCCACCCTCGCGGCAGTGCGATGCACTTCAAACAAAAGCTCGGGGTTCTCATGAAAATCACGCCGCCAGGCGGAGATTTCGGGCAAAAGCTCGGCAAAGCGGTTCTTGGGGGGCATTCCAGGCTCCAGACTTGTTGATTTTCGCGCGCAGGCCGGGGAATCCCCGGTGAACTGGCCCGCCCGACGATCATGATCTGCGAGTCATGCCGGGGTCAAGCTGTGTTTGGCCCACGCCGGGTTCTGTTACCTCCCGCGGGCGGGCAGCACGATGTTGCAGGGACGACTGGTTGGCAACCCGCCGCCGGGGTGCATGCGGTCTGGCGCGCGGGACGAAGGCTCAGGCCAACGCCAGCACCACGCCCGATGCGATGATCGCGCCTGCCACCGCGCGCTGCGCGAGGCTATAGCGCGCCATACCGCGCGCCAGCGCGAAGCCCGGCAGGCGCAGCGCGCCGGTTGCCGCCAAGAGGCCGTCCAGGTAGGGCTGCGCGGCGCCGGTGGCGTCACTGGCATGGGGGAAGCCATGGAATGCGCCGAAAAACCCGATGGCGGCGAGCGAGGCGGCATCGCTTAGGGCGCTCAGGGTCTTGAAGGAGCCGGGCACCGCGGCGGCGGAAGTTCTGGCGCAGCAGATCAAGGAGACCGGCGCCATCCATGCCGAGGCGTATTCTGCCTCGGAGGTGTTGCACGGCCCGCTGCAATTGGCCACGAATCCGCTGGTGGTGCTGGTGCTCGATACCGGCGCGCCATCGACGCTGGGAAGCGTCGAGAACGCGGAGGCGCGGCTTCGGGCGATCGGGTCAGAGGTGCACCGGATTGCCCCCTCTTGCCGGGGTTGACCCCGGCCGCCGCTGCGGCCGTGATCTTGCGCCATCTCTACCCGGTTATCCTCGACACCGCCCGCGCGTTGGGACACAACCCTGAAGCACCAGCCACATTGTCGAAAGTGACCGTGACCCGATGACTGATACCCGCCTTGCCCGCTGGGCGACCTGGCGCGAGATCTTGTCGCAGCCTGCCATCTGGCGCGATTGGGCGGAGGCATGCGATTTTGCTGGCCATCGCGCCTGGGTCGCGGCGCAGGGCGTGGACGAGGTGTGGTTTTGCGGCGCAGGCACCAGTGCGTTCATCGGCGATATCACCCCGGCCGGGCTGCAGCGGCAACGCGGCGGGCCGCGGTTTCGGTTGGTGCCGTCAACCGAATTTGTTGCGCGCCCACAGGCGTATCTGCAGGGCCGCCGCCCGCTTGTGGTCAGCTTTGGCCGGCCCGGCAACTCGCCCGAATGCATCGGCACGCTTGCGGCGCTGCGCCGCGCCGCCGACGCTTTCGAACAGGTGCTGCCAGAAATGCGCGCGGCGGCAAGCAACGCACCGGCGCGCGCCGTGTTTCTGGGCACGGGTTCTCTGGCTTTTGGCGCCCGCGAGGCGGCGCTGAAGGTGATGAGGCTTTGGGCCGGTCGCATCGCCTGTTTGTGGGACCGTGCGTTGGGGTTCAGGCACGGGCCAAAATCGTTTGTCACCCAAGGCACGCGGCCGGTCGTATTCACCGGGGCCGAGCCGCCGGAGGCGGATTGCAAGCGCGATATGGTGGCCGAACTGCGGGCGCAATTTCCCCAAGCGGCGGTGACCAGCATTGGTCCGGGCGGCGACATCGACACCCCCCAGCCAGATGGGCCGCTCTGGGCCGCGCCGCTGGCGGTGCTGGTCGCGCAGCTCGCCGGCTTGGTCTGGTCTGATCGCATGGGGCTGAATGTGGACGATCCATTTGCCGGGCGCGGCACCCTGACCCGCGTGGTGGCGGGCGTGAAACTCTACGAGGGGCAGCCATGATCGCGGCTGCGGGCATCGACCTTGGCGGCACCAAGTGCGAGGTGCAGCTGTTTAGCCCCGACTGGCGGCTGGTGGACAAGCGGCGTGATCCGACGCCCGGCGACTATGACGCGATGGTGGCCATGCTGGTGGCGCAGCTGGCCTGGGCGCGCGAACGGGCAGGCGGGCCGGTGCCGGTGGGCGTCGGCGCCGCCGGGTTGGTCCGGGCCGATGGCAACGCCGCCACGGCAAACCTTCCGGCGACGGGTCGCCCGCTGCCCGCCGATATCGCCGCCGCCGCGGGGCATCCGATCACCTATGTGAACGACTGCCGCGCGCTGGCGCTGTCTGAATCGGTGTTCGGCGCCGGCCGAGGCTATGGCACGGTGGTGTCGCTGATCCTTGGCACTGGGGTTGGTGGCGGCGTCGCCTTCGCCGGAAAACTGCGCCACGGGCCGGTCGGAACTGGTGGTGAATTTGGCCACACAGCGGCCTCTGCCGCCGTTGTGGTGGCGCACGGGCTGCCGATCCGGCGCTGCGGCTGCGGCCGGCTGGGCTGCGTTGAGCCGTATATTTCCGGCCCCGGTCTGGCCCGTCTGGCGCAGGATCTGACCGGGCGGCAGATGTCGCCCGAAACCATTGCCGCGCTGAAAGCTTCTGACGCAGACGCAAGCAGGGTCTGGTCGGTCTGGTGTGAATTGACGGCGGAGCTTTTGCTGACGCTGGTCCAGACCATAGACCCGGATATTATCGTTCTCGGTGGCGGGCTAAGCCGGGTGCCGGGCGTAGCCGGCGATCTCGGCGCAGCCCTGCGCCGGACCCAGATTGCAGGCTTTGGCGCCCCGCCGATCGTTTTGGCCGAGGGCGGCGATGCCAGCGGCGCGCGCGGTGCGGCGCTGGCGGCGATGCACGAAGCCAAAGGTGGCTAGTGTGCCTCGCGATATTGTCGCCCGGAACTGCGCAGGCGAAACGGTGGCAATTGCCTGGCTGTGTTTGGCGCAACCCGACGTCTTGCGCGCAGCGCTGCCTTGGGCCGAACAGCTTGGGCCGCTGGCTTGGCGCAAGCTGCCCGTGGCGGCGGCAATGGCATAGGCCGCGGCATTAGTGGGTGCCCACGTCGCTGCCGGGTTCGGCAAGATCCACCTCTACTGTTCCGAAGGCTGCGCGGGCCTGTAAAGAAACCGCGCAGGGGCGCGACACACTCTACGTCATCGGCACCGAAGTGCCGCCGCCGGGCGGGCGCGTGCTGCGCGTTGTCGATGCCACCGCTGCGCCCGCGAACGGCAGACCGCTGGCAGGTCTGGTGTCGCCCGGTTTCGTCGATCTGAAGGTCAACGGCAGTGGTGGAGTGCAGCTGAACACGACCCCAACGCCACCGCGATGGTGCAGATCGCCGCTGCCCATCGCCGGTTTGGCACGCTCAGATTTTTGCCGACGATCATCACCAACCGGGCCAACGGTCTTGCCCGTGCCGTCGATGCCGCAATCGAGGCGCAAGGCCGCCCCGGCATTCTGGGGCTGCCTATCGCGGGGCCCCCTATTTCGCAGGCCAGGCGCGGCACCCATGCCCGCAATACGCCCGCCGGGCCGGCGTGCCGATGAAGATCACCGTCGCGCCCGAGGCGGCTGACCGATGGGCGGTTGGTGAACGCCAAGGGCAGCCATTTGGGCGCACACCTGACCCAGGCCGCAGGTTTGGCCCGGCTGATCAACGTGCTCGGGTAATCTCCCCATTTTTAGCGGGGTGCATCGGTAGAATTCACGCGGAAAGAGAGATACTTTTGACCCGGCGCCGGATGACGGAGGCGCAAGCGCGACCTGAATTGCCCTCCCTCGTCCTGCCCCCTGCCCTGCCCCTTACCCTGCGCTCTGGCCTGCGCGAAAATCGGCCATGATCCGCGCGCCGCTTTGCGCCAGAAGATCAAGCTTCGCGTCAAGCCCGGTGGCCAACAGCCGCCCGCCGCGCTTTTTCATCTGGCCCGCTACAATCACCGTATCCACGTCGCGCGGACCCGCATGGAACAGGGACGAGGCGGCGGGATCATGGACGGGCCGCATGTTGATGCCCCGCGCGTCGATCAGGATCACGTCGGCCTGCTTGCCCGGTGTCAGCGACCCGATACGGCCGTCAAGGCCCAGCATCCGCGCCCCGTCGATCGTGGCCCAGGCCAGCGCCGCGCGCGTGGAAATGTCCATGGTGGGGGGCGGCGCGCCTGTCGCGGCGCGCACAGTCAGCGTGATGTCATGTCGCGCGGCCTGAAGCGCAAAGCGGGTGGCCGTGAACATGTCCCCCGCCATGCCCGATTCGATATCGGTGCCAAGCGCGATGCCCCCGCCCCGGTCAGGATATCAAGCTGCCCGTCGCTCAGCGCGTTGCCATGAACGATATTCACATGCGGGCCAAGCAAGCCTTGCGCGTCAAGCCTTTCAAAGGCATCGGGCGTCATCAACGCCCCACTCACATGCATCGAGGCCAGAAGGCCCAGCTCGCGGGCCAGCCGGAAATCGGTTTCGGTCACCCCCATGACCGACATCTGCGGCCCCAGTATTGCCAGGCCAAGCGTCACCAGATCGCCCGGGCCTATCGTGGCAGCCACGCGTTCGACCTCTCCCCTTGGCATCGGGATTTCGCTGAAATGCGGCTGGCCCGGCTTGGGGTCGGGCTTGGGCGAGCCGTGCAGGAACACCGCGCGGATGCCCGCCGCGCGCAGCCCCGCCAGCGCCGCGTCGGTATGGGCGGGCGTGGGGTTGTTGTGGCACCAGTCAGCCAGCGTGGTCGTGCCTGCGTGCAACTGGTGCAGCGCGCCCAGTTCGTTGGCGATGGCGATATCCTCGGGGAGGAAATGGGTGGCCAGCCCCGCGTGCATGGCGCGCAGGTATTGCCCCAGCGTCCAGTCGGCCGCGATGCCGCGCAGGCCGGCCTGCCAGGTGTGAATATGGGTATTCACGAAACCGGGGAGCGCGATCATGCCCGCACCGTCGATCACCTGCGCACCGGATGCGTCAAGACCGGCTGCACCAAGATCGGGGGCAATGGCGGCGATCCTGTCATCCTCGATCAGAATGTCGCCCACGGGCAATTCACCGATTTCAGTGTCCATCGACAAAATGGCCGCGCCACGGATGAGGGTTTTTTGCATGACGTCTCCCTAGTTCAGCATATGGACGATACCCGGCACGAACACGATCAGCAGCGTGACCAGAAGCATTACGACGGCAAAGGGGGCGGCACCGGCAAAGATCTCGCCCAGGGTGGCAAAACCCTTGGGCAACGATCCCCGCACCACAAAGACCGACAGCCCAAAGGGCGGCGTAAGCAACCCGATCTCGATCGAGATCACGGTGATGATGCCGAACCAGATCAGGTCGCCCCCCAGCACATTCACCACCGGAATCGCAATGGGCAGGATCACCAGCATGATCGACACGGAATCAAGGATCATGCCCAGCAGGATCACCAGCACCATGTAGAGCAGGACAAAAGCCACCAGTTGCAGGTCAAGCGCGGCAATGGCCGATGCCGCCTCCATTGGGATGGTGGAAAGGGTGAGCATCCTTGCATAAAGGTTGGCCGCGATGATGAGGAACAGGATACTGGCCGTGATATAGCCGGTTTCCAGCACCACCGCCTTGATCCCCGTCCAGTCAAGCTTGCCCCGGACCAGCGCTACGACAAAGGCCCCGAATGCACCGATGGCCCCCGCCTCGGTCGGGCTGAACAGGCCGCCATAGATGCCGCCCATGACCAGCACGATGATTGCGATCACCGGCAAAAGCCGCAGGAACATCGTTCCCACCTTCATGTGTTCGACGTTGATCGGGTGCGGCTCGCCGACGAAACGTTTGAACCATGTCGCCATCACCACGTTGAGCACGGCAAAGGCGCTGGCCAAGAGCAGCCCCGGCACGATGGCCGCAATGAAAAGCTTCCCGATCGATACCTCGGACAAAAGGCCATAGATGATGAGGAGAAGGCTCGGCGGGATCAGCATCCCCAGCACTGAACTTCCCGCGATGACGCCCGCGGCGAATCGCCCGGTATAGCCCGCCTCTTTCATCGCTGGCGCCGCGATCCGGCTGAACACGGCTGCAGACGCGATGGACGACCCGGTGATCGCGGCAAAGATTGCATTGGCGGCCACTGTGGCCACGCCAAGCCCGCCACGCACCCTGCGCAAAAGCACGACCGCCACCTGAAATGCATCGCGCCCGACATCGGCCCGGTCCAGAATCAGGCCCATCATCACAAAGAGAGGCACCACGCCGAATTCGAAAGACCGCACCGCCCCCGACGAGGCAATCCCCGGCGCATTGCGCGCCACGTTGAAATTGTCACGCGTCAGCCAGACGCCGACAAAGGACATCGCGATCAGCGCGAAGGCCACCGGCATGCCCGCCGCGACCAGAAAGAACAGACCGATAAAGGCCAGTATGCCCACACCCACCGGCGACAAATCGCCCAGGATCATCACGGCAAAGATCGTGACGATCAGCGTGACCAGAATGCCAAAGCCCACGCCCCCCCCGCGCGAAGCCCGCCCGCCACGGCTTCGCGCCAGGCGCGCAGGGCATGGACGGTTGCGATGCGCGCCGCCTCGAACGCGGCAAAGCCCGCACCAAAGGCCACGGCGAACTTGAAGGGCCAGAGGCGAATCTGATAGGCGCCCACCGCGCCGGTGAATTCGTTCGTCGTCCAGGCCTTGCGGAAATCGTTGCCAAGCCAAAGCGCCGCCACGACAAGAATGGCCGCCCCCGCCGCATAGAAAAGGGCGTTGGCCCCATTGGCCAGCACCGGCTTGCGCGCGACCCAGTCACCCATCAGGAAATCGGCATTGATGAGCCTGCGTTCCCGGATCGTGCTGCCAAGTTGTAAGAAGACGCAGGCCCCCACCGCATGGGCCACGAAATCGGTCACCCCATTGATCGGGCGAAAGCCCAGATTGCGCATCACGACATCGGTCGTGACCAGGAACATGAACAACAGGATCGTGAAGGACGCTACGACCGAAAGGCTCAAGGACAGCTTTCCGGTCGCAGCGTCGATGGCACGCAAATGTCCTGTCGCCCTGACAGAGCGTATGGTCATCGGCCGGTTTCCGTGCGGGTTGCGAAGGGTCTAGATATTCGCGGCCCAGTCGCGCAGCGGTGTGGCCCCTTCTTCGCGAACGGTCGCCATGAATTTCGTCATGATCTCGCGTCCCGGCACGCCAGCGGCTTCTTGCGCATCGACCCAGAGCTTGCCCAGGTCGGGCAGACGGTTCACCCATTCGACCTTCTGCTGCAGGGGCATTTCGGTGATGGTCGCCCCTTCGGCCGCGTAGTTTTCGAAGAAAATCGCTTCGCGTTCCTCGATCAGGCGGGCGTTTTCGACCGAATAGGCGGCCCCCAGTTCCGCCAGCACCACCTGCACATCTTCGGGCAGGCGGGCGTAGACGTCGGAATTGATGCCAAAGCCGCCAAAGGTCAACGGGCCAGTGTTGACGCGGGTGATGAATTTCGCCTGTTCATGCAGCTTGAGCGGATAGGCCCCGGTGCCGATCAAGAGCGTACCATCGCCCACGCCGGTTTGCAGTTGGCCATACATCGCAGGCAGGCCGGTATTGACCAGCGTCGCCCCCAGTGGCTCGATCCAGGGCGCCAGGACCGGCGCGCCAAGGATTTTCAACCCTGCAAGATCGGAGAGTTGTTCGATCGGGCGCTTGGTGAACAGGTGATAGCCGTCCGAGGGCTCTGTTGCACAAATCCTGCGAGGGATTCATCTTTTGAATCCAGCGTGGTATCTGGGATGCATGAGCAGACCCACACCCACGACCTACAAGACCAGGAACTGGCCAGCCTACAATGAAGCGCTGAAGCGCCGGGGCTCGCTGACGATCTGGTTCGACCCCGAGATGACCTGGGAGGCCGCACCGACAGGCAGGCGCGGCCGCCAGCGGACCTACGGTGATGCCGCCATTCAGACGTGCCTTTCGATGAAGGTGCTGTTCGGCATGGCACTCCGGCAGACGACCGGGATCGACGAG
>JAHYIZ010000068.1 GCA_019429405.1 Paracoccaceae bacterium | reverse complement strand
GTTCCAGGTCAGGGTGGTCGTCCTGAACGGCTTCACCGCGCTCGGCATTCCCGTAACGGAAGCCGTAGGCTGAGTCCGTCTGGGGAAAGGGGAACCTCCGCCATCAACTGATTTGTGCAACAGAGCCTCTGGCACTTACAATCTGCACGACGCCCTTGTGCACACTATGTCTCATGTCGCGCTTTTGGTGGTCTGCTAATGTCCGCCCGCCAAACGAGGCACCTGGTGGGCGCGTTAGCACCGCCCCGCTACAACGAAGAGGATCACACCAATGAAGCTCAACATGTTTGCTGCGGCGGTGATCGGCGCCGTCGCTGCGTTTTCCACCCCATCGGTAGCCGCAGTCGATACCACGCTGATCACCCCCGGCCCCGCCGTCTCAACCGACGGCTGGGATACGCCCGAATCGATTCGCGGCGGCCTGAAACTGCTCTTTGCTTGGGATTCTTCGGGTCCCGACGCCTGGGATTCGAAAGCCCACCCGATGGTCTATGTAACCTCGGAAGGCATCGCCAAGGCGCGCAGCCCCGGCAACAACAAGAACGCCGGGCTTTACATCATCGACGCCTACACCAAGGAAGTCGTGGCTTCGGCCCGTTATGACCTCGGCTTGGGCGAACACACCTCCGCCGGCCATACCGCCGGGATCTCGGTGGACGGCAAGTGGTTCTACATCGGCACCACCGTGATGATCGACAAGAAGGCAACTCCGCTGACGCTTGTGATCAACGCGCGTACGCTGAAAGTGGACAAGGCCTTCGGCTTCTCGCTGCACCACTCGATCGGCTTCGTCGATTACGCCGGAAACCCGCGCCAGACCATCACCATGAATCGCGGGCCAGACTTCATTGTTGACCCGACCGACAACAACCGCGTTGTGCGCGCGATCACCAACAGCGACATCCCGATGATCGGGCACAACTACATCACCGTCGATCCGACCGGGCGCTACATGTATGTCGCGCAGCGGCCCGGTTATTATGGTGCTGGCGATGTAGCAGAAGCGGGCATGGCCAAACTTGACCTCGAAACCGGCAGGTTCGTCGATATCTGGGGGCTTGGCCACAACGGCAACCCGATTGGCAATGCCCACACCGCTGACGGCAAGTTCACCTATATCAACGACGGTCACGGCAGCCATGTCTACAAGATCGACAACGAAACCAACGAGATCGTCGGCGAAACCAGTGCTGGCGTCGTCGGCCCCTACGGCAACGTGCTAAACTGGGACGAAAGCCTGCTGTTCATCATCGGCAAAGGCGAAGGCAGCCACAACACCGGCCGCGTCGTCTCGGTGATCGAGACCAGGACCTTCGCGCCCACCAAGGCGTTCAACCAGCCGATCGTGCTCGATGGTTCGGCCTCGTCGATCGACCACGGCATTCTGCACCCCGATCCGGCCGTGAACGAAATCTGGGTGTCGAACATGGCGGGCTGGGAAACCATCGTGCTTGACGCCGAGACTTTCGAAACCAAGGCGCTGATCGCGACCCCGAACTTTGGTGATACCCACTCGGGCGGGTTCGTGCGCTACGGCGACAACTGGGCTGGCGAACTGCTTGCCGACATGGGCGGGCCGCAAAAGGCGATGTACGAGCAAAAGCTTGCGATCATCGCGGCGAAGGCCAAGTAAAAACCGGATGAAGAACCTCCCCCCGGCCATACCTCTGGCCGGGGGAAGCTTTACACCGGACAGGAAAGAGACAGGCATGAAGACGACGCAGCTCCTATTCACGTTGGCGTTTTGTATCTCGGCGACCACCGCGTTTTCGGTGCGGGCACAAAACCTGACAGTCCCCCAACATGAAGACGTTGAACACAGCGGTCTTGGGGCGGGCGAAACAGTCTTTTTTGAAGGCTCGATCGGGGTCGGCTGCAATGCCTGCCATGGCGACGATGCGCGCGGGCTGATCGGCACCGACATTCGTGGCAGAACGGCGGCGGAAATCCGTGCGGCCTCTTCTGCGGTCGAAGACATGATCAATGCACAAATCAACGACCTGACGGACGATCAGCTTTTGGCGCTTCAGGCGTATCTGGCGTCGCTCATCTCAGATACCCCGCCCTCCAACTAGGCACGGAAACATCGCAAATGGCCGAAGATACTATCCGCCCGGATGAACTCACTGACTGCGCGCGGTCGGGTGCGCGGGTGCCCGGCGGCCTCGGCGCCATCGCCAGCCTGATCGGGGTGCTGTTGGTCACATTGGCGCTGGCCTCGGCTTGGCTGGTGTTTCCCTACCTGATGGAAGGGCGCCAGATGCTCGAAACGGCGGGCGATCAGGTGCTGAGCGCGCGCAACGAGCGCATGAAGACGCTGGGCGAGTTTCTGGTGCGCCCCGCCTATGGCCCCGGCGAGGCCGAAGTGGATGTGCTTTACGCCACGCAAACCTACTTTGACCGTTCGGCCAGTATCCGCGTGGCCAGCCAGTACAAGCCCGACATCTACGAGGTTTTCATCATAGATGAGAGCACCCACGTTGAACCGCTGCCGCAGCGGTTGCCGACCGTAGAGCTATGGGTTGACGGGAAAAGCTACCAGCCTAGCGACGTTGAGGGGCCAGTCGATACCGACCACCACCGCGCGACCATCGCGCGCTTTCAGCGCCTCGGCGCGGATGGTGCCCGGATCGTGCCGGCCGATGCAACTTCGGTGCGCATCATCGTGACCAGCGAATGGGACCCCGAGGCGACGCCGCGCGAAGCGGTCTGGGAATTGCCGCTGATCTACCCCGAGGCTGATGACGTTCTTTCCTCGCCAACGCTGCTGATGGCGCTTGCCGCTGGCCTTTTGTCGGCCACGCTGACGCCGTGCCTGCTGCAGCTGATCGTGGTTTACATGGCGACGCTGACCGGGGTCAGCGCGGGCGAGCTGGGGCGGGGCGGCGCGGTGCCTGCAGAGGTGCGGCGCA
>JAHYIZ010000067.1 GCA_019429405.1 Paracoccaceae bacterium | reverse complement strand
CGATCTCGGTCATCGCGTTGTAGGACTGATAGGCATCGCATTGCAGGAAGCGGCCCTGATACCCGGCGAGGAACTTCAGCGGATGCTCCTTGCCCCGGCCGGGGGCGTAGTGGAACAGCACGATGGGCGGGCCGATGCCGCCATGACCGCGATCGTCGGACACGACGGCCCAGAAGTAACCGCTCTTGGTGGCCTTGCGGCCCGGGTCCAGCACCGGCGCGCGGGTTTCGTCGACAAAGATGCGATCGGCACCGCGCAGATGGGTTCGCATGTGGTTGATCACCGGCATCAGGTGGAAACAGGCGCGGCCGACCCAGTTGCCGAGCGTGCCGCGGTCGAGATCGATCCCCTGCCGCTTGAAGATCTCGGCCTGACGGTAGAACGGCAGATGGTCGCCGAACTTCGAGACGATGATCCAGGCGATGAAGCGTTCCGTGGGCAGCCCACCGGGCACGACATGCTCGGGCGCATGCGCTTGCGCCACGGCCTGCGAGCAACGGCGACAGGCGTATTTCGGCCGCCGCGTCACAAGCACCCGGAACTGGGCCGGGATCACGTCCAGCCGTTCGGACACGTCTTCGCCAATCCGGGCCATCTCGCCGCAGCCACAAGGACAGAGCGTGCTGGCAGGCTCGATCACGCGTTCGACGCGCGGCAGATGCGGTGGCAGATGGCCACGGTTGCGCCTGGGCTTGCGCGGCGTTTCCCCGCGCGCCCTTTGCAGCGCCGCCTCGGCCTTTTCCTGCGCGGCTTCGAGCACGCCCTGAGCCAGTTCGGCATCCTCGAGCGGCAGGTTGAACTGGTCCGGCGACAGCTTCTCCGAACGCTTGCCGAACTTCTCGCGCTGCGATGTGCGCAGGATACCTTCCAGCCGACGATTTGCCTCCTGCACCTCGGCCAACGCCGCCTCGACCTCGGTCAAACGGGCTTTCAGCAGGGCGTTTTCGCGTGCAAGATCAGTGGCATCCATGACCAAAGTAAATCACGGAACACGCTATTTTTCCAGTAAAAATAGGGGTTTTGTGGCTCTGGCTGATCATCCCGCTGCCAATGGACGACGCGCACGCTCCGGTCGGACCAGCCGCCAATCCAGCCCTTCAAACAACGCCGCCAGCTGCGCCGATGACATCCGCATCACCCCGTCGCGCACCTGCGGCCAGACGAACTTGCCGCCCTCCAGCCGCTTGTGAACCAGCACCATCCCGGTCTGATCCCACACCAGCAACTTGATCCTGTCAGCGCGTTTTGAGCGGAACACAAAGACCGCCCCACAGAACGGATCCAGCCCGAACATCTCCTGCACCGCCAGCGCCAGACCGTCGATGCCCTTGCGGAAGTCGACCGCCCGCGTCGCCACGAAGACCTTCCCCGGCCCGCTTTGGCCGAACATCACGATACCGCTGCCCGTGCCGCCCGGATCGCCCGCGTCAGCTGTCGTTCATCAGTGCCAGCCCCCGCGCGGATTACAACCTCGCCCACGATGATCTCAAGATCGGACCTGCTACCCGCAGGCGATGCATCAGTCGCACAATCCGCGACGACCAGTTCGGCGAACATCGGCAGCGCCGCCACGCTCTCGGGCACCACCAGGTTGCCTTTGCGTATCTGCTTGCGCCAATCGTAAATCTGCCAGCGCGTCGTGCCATGCTTGCGCGCAACATCGGCTACCTTCACCCCCGGCATCATGCTTTCCGCCGCAATCCGCGCCCGCTCCGCTTTCGTCCGCTGCCGCCGTCCGCTCGGCCCCTCGATCACTTCCAGCCGGGAAACCCCGACACCCATCGAGCCGTCCAAATGGACGCCCATTTTGCCGTCTACTTCCAAAATCCAAACCCTCCGCCACGCGCATGCGCACAGAATGGCTGGATCAAGGTAAGCGCGACGGCATCACCCTATGCGGCGAGGCTTGACGGCTGGTTGAAGCGCCAGGGCATCAGGTCTTCGATGCGGCTTTGCGGGTGACCGTCGAGGATGGCGCGCAGCGTGGTGGCGAGATAGTCGACGGGGTTCACGTCGGACATCTTGCAGGTGGCGACGAGGGAGGCGAGCATCGCCCAGTTCTCGGCGCCGATTTCGTTGCCCGCGAACAGTGCATTTTTCCTTGTCAGGGCGATTGGGCGGATCTGGTTTTCGACCGGGTTGGTGTCGAGTTCCAGTATTCCGTCGTCGAGGAAGCGGATCAGACCGGGCCAGTGCGCCAGGGTGTAGCGGATGTCTTCTGCGAGCTGGGATTTCTGCGGGATCCGCGAGAGCTGGGCTTCCAGCCAGGGTTTCAGCGCCGCGATGATCGGGGCGGAATGCTCACGCCGGGCGGCAAGGCGCACGTTCGCATCCGTGCCGCGCACGGACTTCTCGATCTGATAGAGCAGCGCGATCTGACGCAGCATCTCTTCGGCGATGGGTGAGCCATCGCTCTCGAAGCGCTTCACGAAACGGCGGCGCACATGGGTCCAGCAGTAGACCAGCTGCCACGGGCCATTGTCGCGGACGATGTCCGTCAGCGCGTTGTAGGATTGATAGGCATCGCATTGCAGGAAGCGGCCCTGATACCCGGCGAGGAACTTCAGCGGGTGCGCCTTGCCCCGGCCGGGGGCGTAATGGAACAGCACGATGGGTGGGCCGGCGCCGCCATGGCCGCGATCGTCGGACACGACGGCCCAGAAGTAGCCGCTCTTGGTGGCCTTGCGGCCCGGGTCCAGCACCGGCGCGCGGGTTTCGTCGACAAAGATGCGATCGGCACCGCGCAGATGGGTTCGCATGTGGTTGATGACCGGCATGAGGTGGAAACAGGCGCGGCCGACCCAGTTGCCGAGCGTGCCGCGATCGAGATGGATGTCCTGCCGCTTGAAGATTTCGGCTTGCCGATAGAACGGCAGATGGTCGCCGAATTTCGCAACGATGATCCAGGCGATGAAGCGTTCCGTGGGCAGCCCACCGGGCACGACATGCTCGGG
>JAHYIZ010000005.1 GCA_019429405.1 Paracoccaceae bacterium | reverse complement strand
GCTCTTCCAGCAGCTCAACTGTGGCAAGCCGCAGCAGCGCCAGCACCTCGGGCGGTGGCGCCCTTCGCAGATGCGCCTTGAGCACGGTATCGGCACGGGCCAGATGGCGCAGCGTGGTCGCTGCCAGCCGCTGCGCCCGCGCCCGCTCGGGCGCAGCCAGCGCCAACAGCGCTCCCGCCGCGAGCTGATCGGAAAGTGCCGCGTTGCCTTCGGTCACACCCATGATCAGCCCCACCGCCGCCAGCCGCACCGGATCTGCCTTGCCCATGCCCCGCGCCCCTTGCCTGTTGCACACCCAGCCGCGCCCTATATCATGGCGCCGCCCCGCACAAGGAAACCGCCATGACAGACGAACGCCCCAACCTGCCCGCTGCCGCACGCCGCGCGCTTGCCGAAGCCGAGGCGCGGCGCAAAGCCGCCAAGCTTGACCTTCCGCCAGAACTCGGCGGCCGCGACGGACCGGAACCGGTGCGCTATGGCGACTGGGAGAAAAAGGGGCTGGCAATCGACTTTTGAAGGGCGCGGGCGCCGCGCAGGCCGCGCCGAAAGTGTTCGGGTAACGACGAAGCGCTAAAGCCCGAGCACGTCGAGCATGTCGTATTCGCCGGGTTTCTGCCCCTGCCCCCAGAGTGCGGCCCTGAGTGCGCCGCGGGCAAAGATGGCGCGGTCGGTGGCGATGTGGCGCAGCACGATGCGCTCACCGGCGCCAGCAAAGATCACGTCATGTTCGCCCACGATATCGCCGCCGCGCAGGCTGGCAAAACCGATGGCGCCGGGGCGGCGCGCGCCGGTGATGCCATCGCGCCCCGCCTCGCGATTGGCGTCGAGCGAAATGCCCCGGCCCTCTGCCGCCGCCTGCCCCAGCATGAGCGCGGTGCCCGAGGGCGCATCGACCTTCATGCGGTGGTGCGCCTCAAGGATTTCCACATCCCAGTCGGCATCGAGCGCCGCGGCCACTTTGCGCGTGAGTTGCACCAAGAGGTTGACGCCAAGACTCATGTTGCCCGCGCGCACGATCACCGCGTGGCGCGCAGCGGCCTTGAGTTTGGCAAGGTGTTCCGCCTCCAGCCCGGTGGTGCCTATCACATGCACGGCGCGCGCCTGTGCCGCCAGCGCCGCAAACTCGACCGTCGCGGCTGGGGCGGTAAAATCGATCACGGCCTGCGCCTGTGCGAAGGCCTCAAGCGGGTCGTCGGTAACGATCAGGCCGCTTGCCGCGCCGCCGAGCGCCAGCCCGTGATCCTGCCCGACCCAAGCGTGGCCTTTGCGCTCAACCGCGCCCACCAACCGCGCCTTGCCAGAAGCGGCAATGGTAGCCGCCAGCATCCGGCCCATGCGGCCCGATGCCCCGGTGATCACGATGCCCGGCAAATCGGTCATGCCCCGCCCCCTGCTTTGGGCTTTGATAACCGCTGCGGCGCGGCTTGGCAAAGCCCCGTTGCGGGCGCTGCCGCCATGCCCTACATGAAGCGCATGGCAAGCAACCGGTTTCCTCAGGGCCAAGGCCCCTCGCAACGTCAGCTTCGCGTCGGCGAACTGATTCGGCGCAATCTCTCAGAAGCACTGCTGCACGGCGACGTGCATGACGATGTGCTGGCAAGTTTCTCGGTGACGGTCGGCGAGGTGCGGATGTCGCCCGATCTGCGCGTGGCAACCGCCTATGTCTCGCCCTTGGGCGGCAAGGGCGGCGAAGAGCTGCTCACGGCGCTGCGGCGCAAGACCGGCGAATTGCGCCACCTGATTTCGCGCGGGATGACACTGAAATCTACCCCCGAGATGCGCTTTTTGCTCGATGAGACCTTCGACCGGCTTGATCAGACCCGCCGCATGTTCGCCGATGAGACCGTACAGCGCGACATCGCCAAGCAAGACGACACAGACGAGGCCGCCGACTGACGGGGCGACCCGGTCGCAAGAGGATTGCAGATGGCACGCAAGAAGGGCCGCGACGTTTCAGGCTGGCTGATCATCGACAAGCCGGCGGGCATCACCTCGACCGCTGTGGTGGGCAAGGTGCGCTGGGCGCTGGATGCGAAAAAGGCAGGCCACGCGGGTACGCTCGACCCCGCAGCAACCGGGGTGCTGGCGGTGGCGCTGGGCGAGGCCACCAAGACCGTGCCTTACATCACCGACGCGCTGAAATGCTATCGTTTCACGATGCGCCTTGGTGCCGCCACCAGCACCGATGACGCCGAAGGCACGGTCATCGCAACCTCGGCCTTGCGCCCGTCTGACGCCAAAATCGCCGCCGCCCTGCCCGCCTTTCGCGGCGAAATCGCGCAGGTGCCGCCGCAGTTTTCGGCCGTCAAGGTCGATGGCGCACGCGCCTATGACCTGGCGCGAGAAGGCGAGGCAATGGACCTTGCCGCCCGCCCGCTCTGGGTGGAAAGCCTGGAAGTGATTGCCCGGCCCGATGCCGACACGCTGGAACTCGAAATGGTCTGCGGCAAAGGCGGCTATGTTCGCGCCATCGCGCGCGACCTTGGCGCGGCACTTGGCTGCCTTGGCCATGTTCTGGCGTTGCGCCGCACATGGTCGGGGCCGTTTGACGCAAAAGCGGGCCTGAGCCTTGAAGAGGTCGAGCGCCTTGCCCGCACACCGGAACTGGAGGCGCACCTGCTGCCGCTGGAGACCGGGCTTGCAGACCTGCCCGAACTGAAAGCGACGCCCGAGGGCGCCGCGCGGCTGCGCAACGGCAACCCCGGCATGGTGCTGACCGGCGTAGGCTACGGCGAGCCCGCATGGGCCAGCTTTCAGGGCGCGCCGGTGGCGGTGGGCATCTATAAATCCGGCGAGTTGCACCCGAACCGGGTATTCAACCTCTGATCTCGCGCCCGGTTGCGGGGGTGGCGCGCTCCGCGGGGGATATTTGGCCTGAAGCATATGCTTCAGAACAAAATATCCCCGCCGGAGGCCCTTGCCCCGCCGCTGGCGCGCCGCTGCGGGGCTTGCGCGCAAGGGCAGGCCGCGCGAAAAGGCGGCATGATCACACGGCACCATCTCAAGGGCGATGCGGCAAGCTGCGCGGTGTATTCCGACTGCGAACGCTACCGCTATCTACTGACGCGCGTGTGGCAACCCGAAGGCGCGCGGGCACTTTTCATTCTGCTCAACCCCTCGACCGCGACCGAGGCGCAAAACGACCCCACAGTCGAACGATGCGAGCGGCGGGCGCGGGCGCTCGGGTTCGGAAGTTTCCGTGTTACCAACATCTTTGCCTTTCGCGCCACCGACCCGCGCGCGATGCGCGCCGAAGTGGACCCGGTCGGCCCGGACAATGACGCGGCAATCGCCGAGAGCCTTGGCTGGGCAACCGGGGCGAACGACCGTATCATTTGCGCCTGGGGCGCGCACGGGGCACATCAGGGGCGCGGCGCGGTGGTGGCAGCGATGCTGCGCGCCAGCGGTCTGCCGCTCTGGCACCTTGGCCTGACACTGGCAGGCGCGCCGAAGCATCCGCTCTATATCGGCTATGATCGGCAACCCGAACTTTGGCAGGGGTTTCCCAGCTAGGCGCCCGGTTTGCATAAAGTGCTTGGCACTATTGGCTTGAAAAACGGGCAGATCACACGATTATACCGGTGTACGAAGGCCAGTGGGGTGCTGTCGTCATGTTGTTTTTGTCCGGGTTTCTGGGTCTGTTGCTATTTGGGCTTTCAGCCGACCTGTTTTCGATATTTGACAAGGCCGATTCTGCCGAGGCCGGGGCGGAGGACGATATCCTCCAGGCAGAGCCGCAAGCCGCCCCTGACCTGTTCGACCCGGTCGCGCCAGAAACCACCATGTCCGGCCCGGCCGAGGGTACCTCTGGCAATGACATCCTGTGGGGGGGCGCGGACCAAGACGAGATCAGCGGAGGCGCAGGCGACGACCAGATCAACGGCTACGCTGGCGACGACCTGCTATCAGGTGGCTCCGGCAGCGATGACATGCACGGCGGCACGGGTGACGATCTGCTTGCGGGCGGCGACGGTATTGATGCGCTTAGTGGCAACGACGGCGCCGACACACTGCTTGGCGGGGCGGGCGACGACAGTCTGATGGGCGGCATGGGCGATGACCTGCTTGACGGCGGCCCGGGCAACGACCTGCTGCAAGGCGGCAGCGGCGCCGACGTTCTTCTGGGCGGCGACGGCGATGACAGCCTGCAAGGCGGTGCAGGGGCAGACACGCTGTCAGGTGGCCTCGGGTCTGACGAACTCTTTGGCGATGGCGGCAGTGACGTGCTGATCGGGGTTGTGCCTGACAGAGTCACGGGCTTGGGCGATTTCGACACCGGGCAAGACCTGCTCAATGGCGGCAGCGGCGACGACCTGCTGGTGCTTGGAAGCAATGATTTCGGCAATGGCGGCGAGGGTTCCGACCTGTTTGCTCTGGGCGACTGGATCGACCCGGCGCACCCCGCGACGATCCTGTTCGAGCCCGAGGTCGACCGGATCGCGCTGGTCTATGACCCCGCCGCGCACCCCGACCCGGCGGTCACAATCGAGACCTCCACCACCCCCGATGCAGTCTGGATCAAGCTCGACGGGTTCGCGCTTGCCGAAGTTCTGCACGGCGCCGGGCTGCGTGCCGGGGATATCGAACTGATGACACCGCAAGCGCTTGCCGCCATGACCGGTGTGTAGGCCCGCTGGGCACCTGCCACAATTGGCGCTTTTCTTTCGGCGGCAATTCCCCTATATGCGCGCATCCGCCCCGCGTGGCGGAGCAAGGGCCCTGCTGGACGACATCCCGGCTTGTGCCGTCACAACTGACCAAGGAGATCCCGATGTCGATTACCGTCGAAGAAAAGGCCCGGCTCATCAAGGAATATGCCACCAAGGAAGGCGATACCGGTTCGCCCGAGGTGCAAGTGGCCATTCTCAGCTCGCGTATCGCGACGCTGACCGAGCACTTCAAGGAACACAAGAAAGACAACCATTCGCGCCGTGGTCTATTGATGATGGTGGCACAGCGCCGCAAGCTGCTGGACTACCTCAAGGGCAAGGATCAGGCGCGTTACGCCACCCTGATCGAACGTCTGGCACTGCGCCGCTAAGCGAGCAATAGCCTGCATTCTTACGCCCGCGCCGAAAGGAGCGGGCGTTTTGCATTCGTGCTGATCACGCCGGTATTTCCGGGGCCCGGCACGCCGATGCCTCCGGGCTGATCTGGCCCCCGAGCGGGCGCGCCTAACACCAGCCTTCCCAAACGCGCCCATTTGCTGTAGACGCGCGCAGTCTGCGACGTGAGGCCTGCCCCCGGCCACATGCAAAGGATAGGGGGCGGCGGCAATGGGGCCGCCATGCAACGGGAGACACGGCAGGGGCCGTGAGTGCTCTCATATAGGGAACGATAGATGTTCAACGTTACTCGAAAATCAATCCAGTGGGGCAATGAAACGCTCACACTGGAAACCGGAAAAGTCGCGCGTCAGGCCGATGGCTCGGTCATCGCCACCTTGGGCGAAACCTCGGTCATGGCCAACGTGACCTTTGCCAAAGAACCCAAGCCGGGGCAGGATTTCTTTCCGCTGACCGTGCATTATCAGGAACGCTACTACGCCGCTGGCAAAGTGCCCGGCGGCTTCTTCAAGCGCGAGGCGCGCCCGAGCGAAAAGGAAACGCTGACCTCGCGGCTGATTGACCGCCCGATCCGTCCGCTGTTCGTGCCGGGCTTCAAGAACGAAGTGCTGGTGATCGTCACCGTGCTTAGCCACGACCTCGTGAATGAGCCCGACATGCTGGGCATGATCGCCGCGTCGGCCGCGCTGACGATTTCGGGCGCGCCCTTCATGGGCCCGATCGCAGGCTGCCGCGTGGGCTTTTCGGGTGGCGCCTATGTGCTCAACCCCGATTGTGACGACATGCAGAAGCTGCGCGAAAACCCCGAGCAGCGGCTTGATCTGGTCGTTGCGGCCACCCGCGATGCGGTGATGATGGTCGAATCGGAAGCCTATGAGCTATCCGAGGGCGAAATGCTCGGCGCCGTGAAATTCGCGCATGACAGCATCCAGCCGGTAATCGACCTGATCATCGACTTTGCTGAAGACGCAGCGAAAGAACCGTTCGATTTCACCCCGCCCGACTATTCGGCGCTTTATGCCAAGGTGAAAGCGGCGGGCGAGGCGCAGATGCGCGCCGCCTTCGCGCTGCGCGACAAGCAAGAGCGTGTGAACGCGATTGATGCGGCCCGCGCCGCCGTAAAGGCAACGCTGAGCGCCGAAGATCTGGCCGACGAAAACCTCGGCTCGGCGTTCAAGAAGCTCGAAGCCTCGATCCTGCGCGGCGACATCATCAACGGCGCCCCGCGCATTGACGGCCGTGACACGCGTGCCGTGCGCCCGATCGTTTCGGAAACCGGCATCCTGCCGCGCACCCACGGTTCGGCGCTGTTCACGCGCGGTGAAACGCAGGCGCTGGCGGTGACCACGCTGGGCACCGGCGACGATGAGCAGTTCGTCGATGCCCTGACCGGCACCTCGAAGATGAACTTCCTGCTGCATTACAACTTCCCGCCCTATTCGGTTGGCGAAGTTGGCCGCTTTGGCCCGCCCGGCCGCCGCGAAATCGGCCACGGCAAGCTGGCATGGCGCGCGTTGCAGGCGGTGCTGCCGCCGGCGACCGAATTCCCCTACACCATCCGCATCGTCTCAGAGATCACCGAGTCGAACGGGTCGAGCTCGATGGCCACGGTCTGCGGCTCGTCGCTTTCGATGATGGACGCCGGTGTGCCGTTAAAAGCACCGGTCGCGGGCGTGGCAATGGGCCTGATCCTCGAAGATGACGGCCGCTTTGCCATTCTGACCGACATCCTTGGCGACGAAGACCACCTCGGCGACATGGACTTCAAGGTTGCGGGCACCGCGCAGGGCATCACCAGCCTGCAGATGGACATCAAGGTTGCCGGGATCACCCCGGAAATCATGGAAAAAGCCTTGGCGCAGGCCAAGGAAGGCCGGATGCACATTCTGGGCGAAATGGCCAAGTCGCTGACCCAGGCGCAGGCCTTCAGCCAGTATGCACCCAAGATCGAAACCATGACCGTGCCGGTTGACAAGATCCGTGAAGTGATCGGGTCAGGCGGCAAGGTCATTCGCGAGATCGTCGAAGTGTCGGGCGCCAAGGTCGATATCAACGACGATGGTGTGATCAAGATCGCCTCGTCCAGCGCCGAAAACATCAAGAAAGCGCATGATCTGATCTGGTCGATCGTGGCGGAACCCGAAGAAGGCAAGGTCTACACCGGCAAGGTGGTGAAACTGGTCGATTTCGGCGCCTTCGTGAACTTCTTTGGCAAGCGCGACGGCCTCGTGCACGTCTCGCAAATCTCCGGCAAGCGGCTCAATCACCCCAACGAGTTCCTGAAAGAGGGGCAAGAGGTGAAGGTCAAGCTTCTGGGCTTCGACGACCGCGGCAAGGTCCGGCTGGGCATGAAGATGGTCGATCAGGAAACCGGCGAAGAGGTTTCGCCGGAGAAGGCAAGGGGCGAAGGCGAATAGATCGCAAGATCGAACCACAGTTCGGCCCGGTGGCAATACCGGGCCGATATCTTTTCAACAACCAACCGCCCAGCCAAATCGACGCCCCGGAGAGCAGCCCTGATGGTTACCTCTCGTGTCATCCACTTAGCCAGCAGCACCAACCGGGAGGGGCTGGTCAAGGCGCTGTGTCAGGCGCTGCCCGGTGCCGAGGTGCTGGCAGCAGTCGATGGCCGCACACTCACCCCGGCCGAACGTGCCGTCGCCTGTGTGCCGCGCCGATTTTTGCCGCCCTACCCTTTTGCCCTGCTTCCCGCCGAAATTGGCGTCTTTCTCAGCCACCGCCACTGCTGGCAGAAGATCGCCACGGGCGCCGAGCCTTTTGGCATCATCGCCGAAGACGACCTGGCCCTCGACCCCCAAATCTTTCCTCATGCACTTGCGCTGGCGATGGCCCATGCTGGACCTGACAGCTTGATCCGGTTTCCGCTCAAGCAGCGCGAAGTGCCGTTGAACGAGGTGGCGCGCGACGGCGAAATCCGACTTTACCGCCCTCGGCAGGCAGCGCTTTCTGCCACGCTGCAAATCGTCGGGCGCGACCTTGCGGCGCGGCTTCTCGACCTCACAACACCCTTTGACAGGCCGGTGGATACATTTCTTCAGATGACATGGCTGACCCGTGCCGAGGTAATGACGGTCTGGCCGAACGGCGCCGCCACCGCCGCAACGGGCGTCGGCGGCAGCACGATCCAGCGAAAACTCCCGATGGCGCATCAGCTATGGCGCACCTGGGCGCGGGCGCGCTACCGCGCTGCGATCCGCCGCCTCGCCGCCCGCCACCGCAAGGCTCGAGGTGCTTGATGATCGTCGCCCGCCGACACAGTCATGCCGGCAATCAAACCTCCCGAGGCGCCGCCGCAGAACACGCAGCGGTTGCGTTTCGGTGACGGGCGCGCAATGTTACTGAAAAGCAAGCTGTTGCGCTTGCAGTACCGGGGCCCTGATGCAAATCCATGGCTACTTCATCAACCTCGACAGCGCGACCGCGCGGTGCGATTACATGGAGGCCGAAATTGCACGCCTCGGGTTGCCGATCACGCGCCTTGCTGCGGTCAACGGCGCGTCGCTGAGCGATTCCGACTATTCCCGCCTGCATCCATTCGGATTGCAGTTCACGCTTTCCAGGGCCGAGGTTGCGTGCTTTCTTAGCCATCGGGCCTGTTGGACGTTGATTGCCCACGGGGCGACCCCCTTTGGCGCGGTGTTTGAAGATGACATCGCTTTTGCAGATGACACCGCGAGTTTTCTTGGTCAGGACGATTGGCTGCCCGCAGACACTGAACTCGTGAAGCTCGAAACCATGCTGAAATGGGTCAAGCTGTCGAGCCAGGCAATTGCCGCTAAATCCCGCGCGCTGGCGAAGCTTTCGTCTTGTCATCTGGGCGCCGCCGGCTACATCGTTTCAAAGGCACTCGCCCACCGTCTGCTCGCGGCGTCCGAAACCTTTACTGTCCCTGTCGATCACGCGGTATTCGACCCCACGGCCGCGCTGTTTCCCGAAGTGTGCGTATGGCAGCTGACACCCGCAATTTGTGTGCAGCAAAACCGCTCATCAGAGGTATTTTTGCCAAGTGGCACTGCGTGGTCGGACCTGGACGCGCACCGCAAGGTTCGAAAAAGGCACGGCCTCGCCAAGCTCAAACGCGAGTTGGTGCGCCCGTTCCTGCAACTGCACGAAGTCGTGCGCGGCTCGTTGCGCGCCGAGCAGACCGATCAGAAACGCACCATCGTCCGCTTTCTCAAATAGCGTCTGCCGCGCCCGTTGCGTTTGCCGAGCGCGTGCGCAGCTTGCACATCCGGCAACTTGGCGCCAGCATGGCACGAACCCGCCCGGAGGCCGCCATGATCACCAAACGCGATTTCTACATCAACGGCCGTTGGGTCGCGCCCGCCGCCCCGCGCGATTGCCTCGTGCACGACCCTTCGACCGAAGAGGCCTGCGCGGTGATCAGTCTTGGCGGGCAGGCAGATACCGATGCCGCCGTGGCCGCCGCCCGCGCCGCCCTGCCCGGCTGGCGCGGCACCGCGCCTGCGGCTCGCCTCGCGCTGGTGCGCAACATCCTCGCCCATTACACCGCGCGCGCTGAGGAGATGGCGCAAGCCATCAGCCTAGAAATGGGCGCCCCCATCGACATGGCACGCGCCGATCAGGTGCCTTCGGGCAGCAACCACATCAAGAACTTCATCACCGCCGGCGAATCCTTCCCCTACCTTCGCCCGCTCGGCCCCCAAGCCCCGCAAACGCGCATCGCGCAAGAGCCGGTGGGCGTGGTTGGCCTGATCACGCCGTGGAACTGGCCGATGAACCAGATTGCGCTAAAGGTCATTCCGGCGCTGCTGGCGGGCTGCACGATGGTGCTGAAACCTTCCGAGATCGCGCCGCTTTCGGGCCTGCTCTTTGCCGAGATCCTGCACGAGGCGGGCACCCCGCCGGGTGTCTTCAACCTTGTCAACGGTGACGGGCTGGGGGTGGGCACCCAGCTTTCAACCCACCCTGATGTGGCGATGATCTCGTTCACCGGCTCCACCCGCGCCGGTATCGCCATTACCAAGGCCGCCGCTGACAGCCTCAAGAAAGTGGCGCTGGAGCTGGGCGGCAAGGGCGCCAACCTGATCTTTTCCGACGCCGACCCCGATGCGGTCAAACGCGGTGTGCGGCATTGCTTCAACAACTCGGGCCAGTCCTGCAACGCCCCTACGCGGATGCTGGTTGAACGCGCCGCTTACGCCCGCGCGGTCGAAATTGCGCGCGAAGCAGCGCTTGCCACACGCGTTGCCTCTGCGCACGACGCGGGCCGGCATATCGGCCCGGTGGTCAGCGCAGCGCAATACGAAAAGATTCAGGGCCTGATCGAAAAAGGCATCGCCGAGGGTGCCCGCCTTGTGGCCGGCGGCCCCGGTCGCCCCGAAGGCCTGAACCGTGGCTGGTTCGTGCACCCCACCGTCTTTGCCGATGTGACCCCGCAAATGACCATCGCGCGCGAAGAAATCTTTGGCCCGGTGCTTTCGATCATCCCGTTCGATACCGAAGACGAAGCTCTGGCGATTGCCAACGGCACCCCCTACGGGCTGACCAACTATGTGCAGACCGCCGATGGCGCGCGCGCCAACCGGCTTGCCCGCGCGCTGCGCTCGGGAATGGTCGAAATGAACGGGCAAAGCCGCGGTCCCGGCGCCTTTTTTGGCGGCGTCGGCGCCTCAGGCCGCGCGCGCGAGGGCGGGCACTGGGGCATCGAGGAGTTCTGCGACAGCAAGGCGATTTCCGGCTGGTTCGGCGACTGATCCCGGCTTCTTCTTTGCCTGAAATACCCCCCGCCGGAGGCGCGGCATCGCCATTCAGAACGGCACAGGGGCGCAATAGGTCTGCGCCTTGCCGCCCTCTGGGTGGCGAAAGCGCAAGGATTCTGCGTGCAGCATCAGCCGCGGAAAATCGCGCGCCGGGCCTTGGGCATAAAGCCTGTCGCCCAGAATCGGATGACCGAGTTCCGCCATATGCACCCGCAGCTGGTGGCTGCGCCCGGTCAGCGGCATCAGCCGCACCCGCGTCGTGCCATCAGGCTCCAGCCGCACCACGCGCCAGTCGGTTTGCGCCGGGCGCCCCTTTTCATGGTTCACATGCTGGCGCGGGCGGTTCGGCCAATCGACGCACAAGGGCAGGTCCACCCGCCCCGCGCTCGGTGCAAGGTGGCCCCAAAGCCGCGCGACATAGACCTTTTTCGTCACCCTCTCTTCAAACTGCCAGCCAAGATGGCGCTGCGCCAGCGGGGTGAGCGCAAAGACCATGACCCCAGAGGTATCAAGGTCAAGCCGGTGCACCAGCAGCACCTCGGGGTAGAGGCGCCGGAGCCGCGCGATCAGGCAATCGGCAAGGTGTTCGCCCTTGCCCGGCACCGACAGCAGGCCTGCAGGCTTGTTGACCACCAGCACCTGCGCATCGGCGTGCAATATCTCGGGCGCGGTCTCTGGCGGGGCGTAAACGAAATCAGTCATGAAAGCGCGAGCTTCGCCGCAAGCCCGCCAAACATCACCGCCGCCACCTTGTTGACCGCCCCCATGCGGTTCAGCAGCGAGCGTCCAAGATAGCCCGCCAACAGGCCATATCCCATCGTCACCAATGTGCCGGTGAAGGCGAAGATTGCGCCAAGCGCCACGATCTGCTGCCAGATCGGGCCATAGGCGGGGTTGGTGAATTGCGGCAGAAAGGCGAGGATGAACAGCACCGGCTTGGGGTTGAGCGCGTTTGAAACGAAGCCCCGCGCCACCGCCTTCCATGGGTTCACAAGGCCGCGCGCATCGCCGCCGCTGCTGCCCGCGCGCCACGCCTTGACCGCAAGCCACGCGAGATAGGCGGCCCCCGCCCAACGGATGACATCAAGCGCCGCTGGATGCGCCACCATCAGCGCCGAAAGCCCGAGCGCGGCCAGCGTCACATGCCAGACGACACCGATGCCCGCGCCAAGCCCGGCCATGGCCCCGGCACGCGGCCCGCCGTTGATGCCACAGGCGGTGGCAAAAAACATGTCTTGCCCCGGCGCAAAATTGACGACCAGCCCGCCAAGGATGAAGCCCACAAGCGCCTCGGCCGGAAACGCCGCGTAGATTTCCAACATGTCAAAGACTCCGCCGCCCGAACGGCTTTATGCGTGGCGCGCCGTCGCGCCGCAAGGGGCACCAAGCGCACCGAACACCTCGGCCAATATCGCCGCAAGCGCCTCGGCATCGGCATCGGTAAAGGCGTCGGGGGTGTTGCTGTCCAGATCGAGCACCCCGATCAGCCTGCCACCGGCGCCGAAGACCGGCAGCACAAGTTCCGATTGCGTGGTGGAAGAGCATGCGATGTGGTCGGAAAACGTCGATACGTCGGGCACATTCAACGCCTTGCCGCTGCGCGCCACCGCGCCGCAGACGCCGCGCGAGAACGGGATGACAAGGCAACCGTGGCCACCCTGATAGGGGCCGATCTTCATCAATTCAGGCGCCACCACGCGGTAAAAGCCGGTCCAGTCAAAGCGGTCATCGGCATGGTGGATTTCGCAGGCGAGCGTGGCCATCAGCGCGACCTCGTCGGTTTCACCCTGAGTCAGCGCGCGGATGGTGGTGGCGAGGGTGGGGTAATCGACGTGCATGGCAGCCTTTCTGGAAAGGCCGGGGGCTTCGCGCCCCCGGACCCCCGCGGGGTATTTTTGCGATGAAGACATCAGGAGCGTTCGATGGCGATGGCGGTGCCTTCGCCGCCACCGATGCAAATGGCGGCGATACCGCGTTTGAGGCCGCGCGATTCGAGCGCATGCAGCAGGGTCACGATGATGCGCGCCCCGCTTGCGCCGATCGGGTGACCAAGTGCGCAGGCGCCGCCGTGGATGTTCATGCGATCATGCGGCACACCGAGCCGCGCCATGAAGGCCATCGGCACCACTGCGAAGGCCTCGTTCACCTCCCACAGGTCGACATCGGAGACCGCCCAGCCGAGGCGCCTGAGCAGTTTTTCGGCGGCGGGCACCGGGGCAGTGGGGAAATCTGCGGGGGCATGGGCGTGGCTGGCATGGCCGAGTATGCGGGCACGGATGGGCAGGCCTTCGGCTTCGGCCACCGATTGTGACGCCAGAACCAGTGCCGCCGCGCCATCGGAAATGGACGAGGAATTGGCGGCGGTGACAGTGCCACCTGTGCGGAAGGCCGGTTTCAGGGTGGGAATCTTGTCGGGTCTGGCGTTTGCGGGCTGTTCGTCCACGTCAATCACCCGCTCGCCGCCCTTTCCCGGCACCGTGACCGGGGCGATTTCGGCGGCGAAGTTGCCCGAAGATTGCGCTTCTAATGCGCGGCTGAGCGACGCCAGCGCGTAGGCATCCTGCGCCTCGCGGGAAAAGGCAAAGCCCTGCGCGCAATCTTCGGCGAAGGTGCCCATCAGGCGACCCTTGTCATAGGCATCTTCGAGCCCGTCGAGGAACATGTGATCCATTGCCTGGGCATGCCCGAGTCGTGCGCCAGAGCGCATCTTTGGCAGAAGGTAGGGCGCGTTGGTCATGCTTTCCATGCCGCCCGCCACCATGAGGCCGCTCGCGCCGAGCGCGATCTGGTCATGCGCCATCATCGCCGCTTTCATGCCCGAGCCGCACATCTTGTTAAGCGTGGTGGCGGGCACGCCTTGCCCCAACCCGGCGGCAAAACCCGCCTGGCGGGCGGGCGCCTGGCCCAGGCCTGCGGGCAAAACGCAGCCCATCAGCAGTTCTTCAACCCGACCGGGCGCCACGCCGGCGCGCGCCAGCGCCGCCGCAATTGCAGCGCCGCCAAGGGCCGGCGCTGTGATGCCCGAAAAAACCCCCTGCATGCCGCCCATTGCCGTGCGCGCAGCGCCCACGATTACCACATTCTCCATCTCGCCCTCCTCGGCTGATCTGGAACCTACATACCGAATGGTAAGGATTGGCGTCTAGCCTAGCAAACGCCGAAGCCGCATGGGAGCCTTGGGATGAAACTGTCTGCCGAAGCCAGCGAGGGCGCGCTGGTGGTGCGCCTTGGTGAAGCGCGGCTCGACGCCGCGATTGCCATCCAGTTCAAGGACCGGATGCGTGAGATTCTGTTGCAGCCATCGCCGCGCGTGGTGCTCGACCTATCGGGGGTCGATTTTCTCGACAGTTCCGGGTTGGGCGCGATTGTCTCGGTGATGAAAGGGCTCAGCCCCGGGCGAAAGCTGGAACTGCGCGGGCTGACGCCGAATGTCGAAAAGGTCTTTCGACTGACGCGGATGGATTCAGTCTTTGCGATTCAGCCCTCAGCGCACCAGGGCGGGTTGCGCGATGCTGGCTGAGCAGGCACAGGTGCGGACAAGCGAAAGTGACCCGCGGCGCAAGGTGGGGCGTGACATCTTTCACAGCCGTTTTTCGGCCGAGCCGCACGCCGTGCGCGGCGCACTGCGTGCCTCGGTTGCCCGCTTTGCCCGCCAGATCAGCCCGGAAGAGGCTGGTGCGCTGGAGCTGGTTCTGGCCGAAGTCCTGAACAATATCGTTGAGCACAGCTATGCCGGCGGATCAGATGGCGTGATCTCGCTTTCCATCGTGCGCGACCTGTCGGGCCTGTCATGCGCCGTCAGTGACGACGGGATTCCGCTGCCTGAAGGCTGTCTTGCTCCGCCATGCCTGCCGTCAGCAGCGGTCGCCACGGCGCAGCTGCCCGAAGGCGGCTTTGGCTGGTACCTCATTCACGATCTGACGCAGGATTTGGGATATCGGCGCGACGGCGGGCAAAACCTGCTTGCTTTCCGTTTGCCGATAGGCGTGCCGGAATCGCGCTGATCAGTTCAGCTGGAACTGCAACGGGTAGCACCCGTCCTCAAAATCCCCGAACAAATCGGGAAGATCGGGGTGATCAACCGGTTCGCCGGAATAGTCCGCAACAAGATTCTGCTCTGAGACATAGGCGACGTAGTGGCTGGAACCGTTTTCGGCGAGCAGATGGTAAAAGGGCTGGTTCTTGGCCGGGCGGCTATCTTCAGGGATCGCGTCATACCATTCCTGCGTATTGGAAAACATCGCATCGACATCAAAGATCACACCGCGAAACGGATGTTTGCGGTGTCGGACCACCTGGCCCAGATGATACTTCGCCCGTGATGTCTGCATCTCAACAGTCCCCATCCCCCTAAATAATCCCTTACCGGGGTCGCTGTCCACCGCTCGCCGCGATGCGACAGGAAACAGTCTGTGAACCTGCCCCCTACAGTCGCCCACCGGTGAATTGGTGATTTCCCCGCAGCCCCAATTTTGCTAGTGTTCTACAAAACACGACCCGAGGCAGTAAAATGGGCAGATTCCTTTGGCTGGCGCTGGCCATGTTGGTCGCGTCATGTGGTGGCAGGTTTTCCGAACCGCGCCACCTTGACGACGCTTGTGCGCTTAGCAAGGAGCGTCCGAAGTATTTTACTGCGATGAGTCGCACTGAGCGCAAATGGCAGGTGCCGGTCGCGGTGCAGATGGCGATCATCCATCAGGAATCGAAATTCGTGGGCAATGCGCGCACGCCACAGCGCTTTGCGCTGGGTATCATTCCGCTCGGGCGGCAAAGCTCGGCCTATGGCTATGCGCAAGCGATCGACGGCACTTGGGCGGACTATCAGGCGGCCAGTTTCGGGTTTGGCAAAAGCCGCGATGATATCGACGATGCGACCGATTTCATCGGCTGGTATCTTGACGGAAGCGAAAGAGCGCTCGGCATCGCCAAGACCGACGCGCGCAACCAGTATCTCGCGTATCACGAGGGCCGCGCGGGCTATACGCGCGGCAGTCACCGTGCCAAAGGCTGGCTGCTGCAGGTGGCCACCAAGGTTGAAACGCGCGCGCAGATGTATCAGGCGCAACTGATTTCATGCGGCCGCGCCTAGCGCGCGCGGCGGTCAACCTCGGTGTCGATGTCGAACAGAAAGTTCGAGTAGGTCTCGCCCAGTTTCAGATCGCCCAGCTGCACCGTGGTCTGGCTGCCATATTCATCACGAATGATCCACTGCGTAAGCTTGGTGGGACTTGGCGTGAAGACGAGCAAGATTGAGCCATATTCCGGGTGCTCGGGGTCTTGCGCCTCAACCCAGGTCATCGTCGCATCGCTGCCGTGGCTGACCACCGTCTTGGCGGCGGCGAGGTTCACGTTGCGCGCCAGCACCAGATTGAGCGGCGTGCGTTTGAGCGGGTATTGTTCGGGCGTGCCGTTGGATTTTCCATCAAAAATCGCAACTTGTCCGCCGCTGGCCAGCACCAGCGTCTGTTCGGGCGGGTCGTATTCAAACCGCGCCTGATTGGGACGGCTGATGAAAAGCCGGCCGGTCGAGCGGGTGCCATCGGCGTTGATCTGGGTAAATTCCGTCTCGGCATTGCGCAGGCCATTAAGGTAGGCCGACAGATCGTCGAGCGAAATGCCCTGCGCGGCCGCAGGCAGCGCGGGCATGAGGGCAAGCAGCACAGCAAGAACTTGGCGAAATCTTTTCATGCCGCCAATCTAGTCGCTGGCGCTCCACTCTGCCAGCCCCGGCCGATCACTGTTCGGGCACCAGAATCTCGCGTTTGCCGACATGGTTCGCCATAGAGACCACGCCCTGCTCTTCCATCTGCTCCACCAGTTTCGCCGCCTTGTTGTAGCCCACGCCCAGTTTGCGCTGGATGTAGGAGGTGGAACATTTGCGATCCTTGATCACGATTGCCACGGCGGTGTCGTAAAGCGCGTTTTCCACATCGTCGCCGCCGCCAAGGCCAAGCACCGCGTCAATGTCAGCCTCGCGGTCATCGTCGGGCCCATCGACCACGCCTGACATGTATTTTGGTGGACCAAAGGATTTCAGGTGGTTGACGATTTCCTCAACCTCTTCGTCGCTGACAAACGGGCCGTGGATGCGCGTAATGCGCCCGCCGCCCGCCATGTAAAGCATATCGCCCATGCCCAGCAGTTGCTCGGCCCCCTGCTCGCCCAGAATCGTGCGGCTGTCGATTTTCGAGGTCACCTGAAAGCTGATCCGGGTGGGGAAGTTGGCCTTGATGGTGCCGGTGATAACATCGACCGAGGGCCGCTGGGTGGCCATGATCAGGTGAATACCGCTGGCTCGCGCCATTTGCGCCAGACGCTGAATGCAGGCTTCGATTTCCTTGCCCGCAACCATCATCAGGTCGGCCATTTCATCGACCACGACCACGATGTAGGGCAGCGTTTGCGGCTGGAATTCATCGGTTTCAAAGATCGGCTCGCCGGTGTCCTCGTCAAAGCCGGTCTGCACGGTGCGCTTGAACATCTCGCCCCGTTCCAGCGCCTCGCGCACGCGGCCGTTGTAGCCTTCAATGTTGCGCACGCCGGTTTTTGACATTTTCCGGTAGCGTTCCTCCATCTCGCCCACCACCCATTTCAACGCCACCACCGCCTTTTTCGGGTCGGTAACAACGGGCGAAAGCAGGTGCGGGATGCCGTCATAGACGCTGAGTTCCAGCATCTTGGGGTCAATCATGATCAGGCGGCACTCTTCGGGCGACAGTTTGTAGACAAGGCTCAGGATCATCGTGTTGATCGCCACCGACTTGCCCGAGCCGGTGGTGCCCGCGATCAGCAGGTGGGGCATTTTGGCAAGGCTGGCCACCACCGGCTGGCCGAAGATGTCCTTGCCCAGCGCCAGCGGCAGTTTCATCGTGCTGTCGCCAAAATCGCGGTCAGAAAGAATTTCGCGCAGCACCACCTTTTCGCGGTGCGCGTTTGGCAGCTCGATCCCGATCACGCTGCGGCCCGGCACGGTCGAAACCCGCGCCGAGAGCGCCGACATCGAGCGCGCGATGTCATCGGCCAGCCCGATCACCCGGCTGGCTTTCAGGCCGGGCGCGGGTTCAAGCTCATACATCGTCACCACCGGGCCGGGGCGCACCGAAACGATATCGCCCTTGACCCCGTAATCGTCGAGCACACTTTCCAGCATGCGGGCGTTTTCTTCCAGCGCCTCGTCAGACAGCGAATGGCGCTGGATGTGCACCGGGTTGGTCAGCAGGCTCAGCGGCGGCGCCTCATAGGCCCGCGCCTCGGGCTCGAGTGACAGTTTGGGCTGCGCCTCGGCCTGCGCCTGGCGCGACGCGGCAAGCGGTTTGCGCGGGGTATGTTGCACCACGCGCCGCTGCTCGGGTGCGCCCGCCAGCGGGCGGGTCAGAACGAGGGGGGCCGGGTCGTCGTCAAACGGCGGCCACTCGTCATCGGCCTCGACAAAAGCGACGGGGTTCTCGGAAGCGGCGGCAAGCGGCGGCGCGGGCATGAAGCGCGGCGCGGCGGCGCGCAGCGGCGGCTCAACCCGCGTTGCCAGGTCGGCCGCCGGTTTTGCGCTGCGGGTCAGCCGCGCAGCAACTGCGGAAAGCACCGAGGCGGGGGCCGATGGAGCCGGCGCGGTGGGCGCGATCTGCATGGTCACCGGGCTTGCGGGGGCACCCACTGCCGCACGGGCGCGCACGGCATCGGCAATGCGCGTGCGAATCCGGTCTTCGCTTGGCGCGTCAGGCGAGGCATCTGGCCAATGCGGCAGAGTCTCGACCAGTTCCGGCTCGGGGGCCACGTCAGGCTCGGCCTCAATCGCACGGCGGATACGGGGTGCGGTATGCGCACGCTCAGGCGCTGCAAGCGGCGGCGCGGTGTGCCATCCAGCCTCTTGCTCTTGCCACGCGGCAAGCTCGGCGTTGCGCTCTGCCGCCTCTGCGCGCCGTTCGCGCGCTCGTGCCCTGGCAGTCTGCGCCGCGCGGATCGAGGCCACAGCCCCACGCCCGAGCATCGCCATAAGTGCCGCATACACCAGCACCACACCCACCAGCACAAAGCGCGAAAAGGCGCGCGCCTCGGCACGGTCAACGCCCAGCACAAAACCGGATGCGGCCGCCGTGGTCAGCGCCACCACAAGTGTCAAGAGCTTCAACCCCAGCGCACTGTCAATCGGCGACAGGTTCAGAAGCGCGCCAATCACCGTGTCGCCGAAAAGCCCGCCAAGGCCAAAGGCATGCGCCCAGCCATCGCCCGGCACCATCGTTGCAGCATAGACCGCCGCCAGCGCCACCCCGATCGGCACGAAAATTGCGCGGCTCAGAACGCGGTCTTCGCCCAGATGCGCGGCAAAACGCAGGCCCCAAACCACCAGCGCCACCGCCAGACCCCATGCGCCATGGCCCACGATGACAAACAGCGGCGAGGCAATAGCCGCGCCTGCCCGGCCGAGAAGATTCTGCACCGGCGCCTCGGTCGCCGCCATCCACCCCGGATCGGACGGCGAATAGCTGCCCAGCATCAGCGCCACCAGAACGCCAAGCCCCACGAGCGCCGTGCCTAGCAATTCCTTGCCGCGCCGCTCAATCATCGCTTGCGTGCCCTCGTCGAGCAGTGGGTCGCGGCGTCGCGCCTGATAGGAAGCCATTCGTTTTACCTCACGCATAAAGGCATTGGCGCAGCAATTGCAGCCCACGCTCTGTCTCATCCTTCGGCGCCACAAGGGCGACCCGAAGATACTCTTTACCGGGGTTTTGCCCCGCCACATCGCGCGCCAGATACGCGCCCGGCAGCACCCGCACCCCGGTTTCAACCCAAGCCTTCAGCGCAGCGGCCTCGCCATCAGCCACCGGCAACCAGAGGAAAAAGCCGCCCTCGGGGGAGCGATAACCATTGACGCCCACGAACGCCCGTTCAGCGATGTCGTATTTTTCAACGTATTGCAGACGGTTCGCCGTCACATGCGCCTCATCGGCCCACGCCATTTCGGCCACCCGCTGCAAGGGCAACGGCAACGGCGCCCCGGCATAGGCGCGCAACTGGCGAATGCGGGCAATGCTTTGCGCACCCCCGGCACAAAAGCCCGACCGCAGCCCCGGCATGTTCGAACGTTTGGAAAGCGAATTGAAGGCGACCACCCGCTCGGGGTTGGCCCCTATTGACGCCGCCACCTCTAGCGCGCCCACGGGTGCCGCGTCGCGCCATAGCTCAGAATAGCATTCATCTGAAAGCAGCGTGAAATCATGCTTTTCAGCCAGCGCGAGCAGTTCGGCCAGATAGGCGCGCGGGGCGACCACCCCTTGCGGGTTGGCGGGCGAACAAAGGTAGGCAAGCGCCACCCGGTCGAGCACTTCGGCGGGCAGGCCCGCATAGTCGGGCAAGAATCCGGTGGCCTCGGTCGCGGGCACATAGACCGGCTCGGCCCCCAGCGCCAGCGCGGCCATCGCGTAAACCTGATAGAAGGGGTTCGGCATCAGCACCACCGGCCGCTTACCGCGCTTGGTTTCGGGGCAAAGCGCGAGTGCCGCGTTGAACAGCCCCTCGCGCGAGCCATTCAGCGCCATAATCCGGTCTTGCGACACCTCGATACCATAGCGCCGCCCGACCCACGCTGAAATTGCCGCGAGCAGTTCGGGCGAGCCGTCATTTGGCGGATACACCGCAAATTCGTGCAAATGCGAGGCCAGCGTTTCGGCCAGAAACGCGGGCATGGCGTGGCGCGGTTCACCGATAGTCATGGCAATGGGGGTGCCACCCGGCGCGTGCGAATCCAGCAGCTTCCGCAAACGCGGAAACGCATACTCGGGCAGGCCTGAGAACCGCTCGGGAAACGCCATATCTGCCTCTCACGTCGGGGTCGTTGCGCCCCGTTCGAGCCAAACTTAGCTGCGCGCGCGCCTCACGTCCAGAAAAAGCGCGGCTTTCCGGGTGGTTGCGGTGCGGTTTGTGGCATTTCAGCCCAAAGCGGCCTCGGCAGCGGTGCCAAGCCGCAACAGCCGCTCTTCCGCCCCCGGCGCGGCCATCAGCGAGATGCCTGTGGCTGGCAGGCCGGTGGGCAGCGTAAGCACGCAAAGCCCAAAGACGTTGCCCAGCCGGGTATTGCGCAGCGCAAGCAGGTTTTCAGCAGCGAAATAGGCGGGGTCGGTGATCAGCCGCGCGGCATCGGGCGGCAAGATCGGCGCGGTCGGCACCAGTACCGCATCAAACCCCGCGGTGGCGGCCAGCCATTCAGCGCGCAGCCGATCGAGCGCCGCCCAGGCGGCGACGTAATCGGCGGCAAGCACGTTCGCGCCACTGCGGAAGCGCTCCAGAATAACCGGATACATCGCTTTGGGGTTGGTCTCGATCACATCTTTCCAAAGCCCATAGGCCTCGGGCGCGAACAACACCCCCGACAGCGCCATGGCCGCATCGACCATCGGCAGCGTGTGCCGTTCTACCCGCGCGCCCGCCGCTGCCAGCCGGTCTACCGCCGCCTCAAAGCCCCGCACCGGTTCGGCGCGCGCGCCCTCAAACGGCAACCCCTCAAGCACCAGAAGCCGCACCCCGCCGAGGCTTGCACCACGCAGATCGGGGGCGCGGGCACCCTCCATCGCCGCCAGCATCAGCGCGCAATCTTCAACGCTGCGCGCCAGCGGCCCCACCGTATCAAACCGCGCACAAAGCGGCACCACCCCGGTCAGCGGCAGCCGCCCATGCGTGGTTTTCAGCCCCACAAGGTCGTTCCACGCGGCCGGAATGCGCACCGATCCGCCGGTATCCGACCCCACCGCAGCCGCCGCAAGGTGCATCGCCACCGACACCGCGCCACCCGAAGATGACCCCCCCGGCGCCAGCCGCGCGTCGTGCACATTTGGCGGCGTGGCGGCGGACGGGTTCACGCCAAGGCCCGAAAACGCAAGCTCTGTCATGTGGGTTTTACCAAGGCAGACAAGCCCTTGCAGCGTGGCGCGGCGCAGCACCTCGGCGTCGGCCAGCGGCACCCGGCCCGCCAGCAGCTTGCTGCCCGCCTCGGTCGCTACCCCTGCCGTGTCGAACAAATCCTTCCACGACACCGAAACCCCATCAAGCGGGCCGCGCAAAAGCCCCGCCTTGGCCCGCGCCCGCGCCGCCATCGCCTCGGCCCGCGCGCGGTCAGCGGTGAGACGGGCATAGATGCGTTTGCCCTCGGGGTGCGCGCTTGCCGCTTCCAGATAGGCCTCGGCCAGATCCACCGGGCAGGCCCTGCCCGTCGCAATCGCCCTGCCCTGCTCTGCCGCTGTTGCTTGCCGCCAATTCATGCCGCGCCCTCCACCTTTCGCGGCAGGCTAGCCGCGCGCCCGGCCTTGGACAATCCCGCATCGGCGCGCCATAGTGCGAACATGAAACATGATTCCGATGTGCTGATTGCGGGCGGTGGGCTGAATGGCCCGGCTTTGGCGCTGGCGCTGGCGCAGGCCGGGCTGAGCGTGACCGTGGTTGATGCCCAGCCCCCGCGTGCCCGCGCCGATGAGGGCTTTGACGGGCGCGCCTATGCGCTGGCCATTGCCTCGCAGCGACTGTTGGCGGCGGTGGGGGTCTGGCCGCCGGTCGCCGCCCATGCGCAGCCGATCCGGCAGGTGCACGCCTTCGATGGCCGCGCGGGCGAGCGGCCTTCGCCGTTGTCGCTGCGCTTTGACGCGGCGGAACTTGACGGCGGACCAGTGGGTTACATGGTGGAAGACCGCTTTTTGGCCCGCACCTTTGCCGATGCAATGGCCGATGCGGCGCAGATCACGGTCATCGCCAGCACCTCGGTTGTGGCGCAGGAACCGGCAGCCGCCGGCATCTCTGTGACGCTTTCCGACGGTCGCACCCTTGCCGCGCGTGTGCTGATCGGGGCCGACGGTCGCCGATCAGGGGTGGCTGAGCGCGCCGGTATCAGCCGCACCGGCCGGGGATACGGGCAAACCGCGCTTGTCTGCGCGCTCGACCACGAACGCCCGCATAACGGCGTGGCGCAGCAGGTGTTCATGCCCACCGGCCCGCTGGCCATTCTGCCGCTGCCGGGCAACCGCTGCTCGATCGTCTGGAGCGAGACCGACGCCAACGCCTGCACCCTTGCCGCGCTGGACGATGCCGATTTTCTCGCGGTTCTGCGCACCCGCTTCGGCGACCATCTGGGGCAGATCGCGCTGGCCGGTCCGCGCTTTTCCTACCCGCTGAACCTGACGCTCGCCAATGCCTACACCGCGCCGCGCGCCGCGCTGGTCGGTGATGCCGCGCATGGTGTGCACCCAATTGCCGGGCAGGGGCTGAACCTTGGCCTGCGCGATGTGGCGGTGCTGGCCGAAGTGCTGGTTGAGGCGGCGCGGCGCGGCGAAGACATTGGCGCTGCTGATGTGCTTGTGCGCTATCAGGGCTGGCGACGGTTTGACGCGACCACACTTGCGCTCGGCATGGATGCCGTCAACCAACTGTTTTCAAATGATAACCCGTTGCTTCGGGCGGGGCGCGACCTCGGGCTGGGGCTGGTGCAATCGGCCCCATTCCTGCGCCGCGCCTTCATGCGGAAGGCGGCGGGCATTGTGCCCAACCCGCCGCGCCTGCTGGCCGGGCAGGCGCTTTAATCCAGCCGCCGCGCCTCGTCAGGCAACAATATCGGCACCCCGCCACGAATCGGATAGGCAAGGCCTGCCGGACGCGAGATCAGTTCTTGCGCTTCGGCATCATAGATCAGCACGGCATGGGTCAGCGGGCAGACCAGCGCTTCGAGCATATGGCGATCATGCAGCGGCTTTTCCTCGGTCATTGCAGCACCTCATCGCCGCCGCCACTGCGCAGCGCGAACTCTATCAATGTTTCCAGCGTTTCACGGCGTTCCCGAAGGGTGGCGGCCTCAAGCAGCGCCTGTTTGTCTTCTGGCGAAAGCGGCAGAAGCATTGCCAGCGAATCTATCAGCAACTCGTCTTCGGCATCTTTCAACGTGTCCCAGTCCGTCGAAAGCCCCATGGCATCAAAGAACCGCCGCAGCAGCGCCAGAAACGGCGCGCGCGCAAAACCTTCATCGGGTTCGGCGCGGCGCAGGTCGGCCGAAAAATCGGCCCAGTCGATCTCGGCGCGGCGATACGGGGTAAAGCCCGGCACCTCGCGCAGCACCCGAAACCGGCTGATGCCGGTCAGGGTGATCATATAGCGGCCATCGTCGGTTTCGGTGAACGCGGTCAACCGCCCGGCACAGCCAACGTCGTTCAACCGCCCCGCCTGCGCCCCGCCGCGCGGCTGGATCATGCCGATCAGCCGGTGCCGGGTTTTGAGGCAGTCTTCCAGCAACTGCAGGAAGCGCGGCTCAAACACCTGCAATGGCAATCGTGCGTGCGGCAGCAGCAGCGCCCCCGGCAGCGGGAACAAAGGCAGCGTATCGGGCAGATCTCCGGATTTCAGCAGCATCGGGCCTCCGTCCGGCGCATCACAGGAAGATCATCGAGGAAAGCTTGCGCCGCCCCTTTTGCCCGATGGGATCGGTGGGTTTGAGCGCGCCGAAAATGGTCAGCAGTTGCGCCTTGGCAGCGCCCTCATTCCAGTCGCGGTCGCGCTGGAACAGCTCCAGCAATTCCTCAATCGCCGCTTCCACCTTGCCTTCGGCATGCAGCGCTGCGGCCAGATCAAAGCGCGCCTGATGGTTTTGCGGGTCGGCCAGTGTCGCCGCCAGCAAGTCCGATACCGGCCCCGCCTTTGCGGCCTGCCGCGCCAGCGCAAGTTGCGCGCGCGCCGCCTCTACTGGCGCCGCCGTGGCCATCGCCGCTGGCGCGGCAGTCAGAAACGCCTCGGCCTGATCAAGGTTTCCCGCTGCAACATGGCTGCGCACGAGGCCGCCATAGGCCACCGCGTTTGCCGGGTCTTCACCCAAGATCGCCGCGAAAGTCTCGGCGGCATCGACCACCGCACCCTCGGCCAGCATCGCCTCGGCGGCCTCCAGCGCTTCGGCCAAGCCACCGTCGCCTGCCAGAGCGGCAACCTTTTCGACAAATTTTTTCACCTCGGAAGGCGTTATGGCGCCCTGAAAGCCATCAACCGGTTGGCCTTGCCAAAAGGCGTAAACCGTTGGGATGGATTGCACCCGCATCTGCCCGGCGATCATCTGGTTCTGGTCAACGTTGACCTTGGCCATGCGCACCTTGCCCTTGGCCGCGGTTACCGCCGCCTCAAGCGCCGGCCCCAAGGTCTTGCACGGCCCGCACCACGGCGCCCAGAAATCGACGATCACCGGCACTTCACGGCTTTTCTCGACCACGTCCGCGATGAAATCGGCCTCATTCACTTCGGCCACATAGTCGTTCTTCAAACTGGTCCCGAGCATGCCTGCCCCCTTGAATTTGCGTTAGTTCCTATATGCGCGCGCGGCGCGGCTTCGCCAAGGGGCGGCGGCGCCCGAAGTTGCGGCATTGGCCCCTAAAGGTCGAACGTCGCAAACACCGGCGCGTGGTCCGAAGGCTGGTCCCAGCCGCGCGCGGCGCGCAGAATGCGGCTGCCGTGGGCGGCGCCAGAAATGTCGGGCGTGGCCCAGATATGGTCGAGCCTGCGGCCTTTGTCGGCCGCGTCCCATTCGGCCGCGCGATATGACCACCAGCTGTAAAGCTGGCCTTCGGGAATATCCTGCCGGGTTACGTCAACCCATGCCCCCGCCTCGCGCACGGTTTCCAGATGCTCAACCTCGATCGGCGTGTGGCTGACAATCTTCAGCAGCGCCTTGTGGTTCCAGACATCATCTTCGCGCGGCGCGATGTTCAGATCACCGACCAGAATCGCGCGGTCTGGGCGCTGCCAGCGGAAGCGGTCGCGCAACTCGGTGAGGAAATCGAGCTTCTGGCCGAACTTCTCATTTTGCTCGCGGTCAGGAATATCGCCCCCCGCAGGCACATAGAAGTTGTGGATGGTGACGCCGCTTTCCAGCCGCGCCGCCACATGGCGCGCATGGCCAAGCTGCGCAAAATCCTCGCCGCCCGCATCCATGATCGGCAACCGCGACAGGATCGCCACACCATTGTAGCCCTTTTGCCCGCGCGCCACGAGATGCGCGTAGCCAAGCTCACGGAAGGCCTGCATCGGAATGTTCTCGACCGGGCTCTTGCATTCCTGCAAGCAGAGCACATCGGGCGCCTCTTCGCGCAGCAGGCGGGCAACCAGCCCTTCGCGCAGACGGACCGAATTGATGTTCCAGGTGGCGATGGTCAGCGTCATGGCGGCTCCTGTGGCGGACCGCCTCTTTTAGCCCGTCGGGCGCGCGCAGGGCCAGCAAAAAGCGGGCGCGGCAGCACCGCACCCGCGCATCCATTCCCGAAACGGCTAGTTCAGCGTGTAGCTACCCAGCTCGCACATGTTCACGGTGTCTTCCAGTTCCTGCCCGTCGCTCATCACAAAGAGCAGGTCATAGGTACATTGCGTGCGGCCATCGGCAATGGTCACGTCGCCGCTCGTCCCAGGCGGCAGAATGTCTTCGCCCAGGATATCCTCCTCCCAGTCGTCCGTGTCGGCCGGCGAAGTGTAGAATTCGACCAGACCCAACGCCGAAAAATTGTTCAGCGTGAAAGCCAGATCTTCGGCAAATGCCGGAACCGTAAGAAAACCTGTCGCAGCGAGCATCGCTGCGGTTCTGTAAAGCATCTTCATTCGTGTCTCCATTCGGGCGTCTCCCACGCCGACGCACAGGATTTCACGAAATGCCGATGCGCGCGAGAGACGTCGAAAAGATACCGCAAGCGAAGGATTTCGTTGCCGTTTCGCCACGGTCACGGGTTCAGCCGATAGCCCCCGGATTCGGTCACCAAGAGCCGCGCGTTCGAGGGGTCGGGTTCAATCTTCTGACGCAGGCGGTAGATGTGGGTTTCCAGCGTGTGCGTGGTCACGCCCGCGTTGTAGCCCCAGACCTCGTGCAGCAACACATCGCGCGCCACCACCGCATCGCCCGCGCGGTAGAGATACTTGAGAATGTTGGTTTCCTTCTCGGTCAGGCGCACTTTCTTCTGCTTGGCATCCGTCAGCAACTTCATCGCGGGCTTGAAGGTGTAGGGGCCGAGCTGAAAAATCGCGTCCTCGCTTTGCTCATGCGTGCGCAGCTGCGCGCGCAGCCGCGCCAGCAGCACCGGAAACTTGAACGGCTTGGTAATGTAGTCGTTGGCGCCCGAATCAAGGCCCAGAATGGTGTCGGCGTCGGTATCATGCCCGGTCAGCATCACCACCGGGCACTTCACCCCTTGCTTGCGCAGCCGCTTGCACAGCTCGCGCCCGTCCGTATCGGGCAGGCCGACATCGAGCACCACCAGATCGAATAGCGCGCCACGCGCCTTTTCAACCGCGTCGGCGCCGTTGCCCGCTTCGAACACATCGAATTCCTCGGTCGCCAGCAGCTGCTCGGACAGCGCCTCGCGAAGGTCGGTATCGTCATCCACCAAAAGGATCTTTTTCAGCCCGGCCATGGTGCCCTCCATCTCTGCCCCAAAGCTGCGCCCGATGCGGCGGCCCCGCAAGGCAACTGAAATCTTTCTCACGCGGACGTGTCGCGGGGCGGGGATATGTTTCAATTCATGTCGGGTGGCGCTATCTCTTGGCGCATGGATAGCGCCGCCCTGCCACTTTGCCCCACCGCCGTCGAACGGCTGAACCGCGCCCGCGCCGATTTGCGCATGGGCCTGCCGGTGGTGCTGCGCGGGCAGGGCGTGGCGCTGGCGGCGGCAGTTGAAACGCTGACCCCGGCGCGGCTGGCCGCGATGGCGGCGCTCGGGCCGCTGACGCTGGCGCTGACCGCGCGGCGGGCCGAAACGCTGAAGGCCCGCGCCTATGATGGCGATCTTGCGCGCGTAGCGGTGCCGAAGGGCGCCGACCTCGCGTGGCTTCAGGCGCTGGCCGACCCCGCCGATGATCTGCGCGTGCCGATGAAAGGGCCGCTGCGGACCGACCGCGATGGCCCCACCGATCTGCACCGCACCGCGCTGGCGCTGGCCAAATCGGCCCGACTTTTGCCCGCAGCACTGCTGGTGCCGCTGGCGGGCGAGGCCGCGCCCGGCCTGACCTGTCTTGACGCCGCCGAGGCGCAGGCCGCCATGGCCGCCGCTGCCAGCCTGCACCCGGTCGCTGCCGCGCGCCTGCCGATGGCGGCATCGCAGGCCGGGCGGCTGCACGTCTTTCGCCCCGATGATGGCGGCGAAGAGCACTACGCCATCGAAATCGGCACCCCTGCGCGCGATACCCCGGTGCTGGCGCGGCTGCATTCGGCCTGCTTTACCGGCGACGTTCTGGGCAGCCTCAAGTGCGATTGCGGCAGCCAGCTTGCCGCTGCCTTGGCCGCGATGGGGGCAGAAGGCGCCGGGGTTCTGCTGTACCTCAACCAAGAGGGGCGCGGCATTGGCCTTGCCAACAAGATGCGCGCCTATTCGCTGCAAGATCAGGGGTTTGATACGGTTGAGGCCAACCATCGCCTGGGCTTTGAAGATGACGAGCGCGATTTTCGGCTTGGCGCAGCGCTGCTCAAGAACCTCGGCTTTGCGTCGGTGCGCCTGCTTACCAACAACCCGGCCAAGGTGCGCATGCTTGCCGCCAACGGCATCACCGTGGCCGAACGGGTGCCGCTGAAGGTGGGCCACACCAGCCAGAACGCGGCCTATCTTGCCACCAAGGCCGCGAAATCGGGGCACCTGATGTAGGCGGTCTGGTGCCTGCGCGGCTAGACGCGCGGCCCGAAAATGGCGGAGCCAACGCGCACATGCGTGGCGCCCGCCGCGACTGCTGCCTCAAAATCGCTGCTCATGCCCATCGAAAGGCCGCGCAGGCCGTTGCGCGCGGCCATATTGGCCAGCATCGCAAAATGCGGGGCGGCGGCTTCGGCCTCGGGTGGAATGCACATGAGGCCCGCCAGCGGCAGGCCAAGTGCGCGGCAATCGGCCACGAATCGGTCGAGATCGGCGGGCAGCACGCCGGCCTTTTGCGGCTCGGCCCCGGTGTTGACCTGCACGAAAAGCTCGGGGCAGGCGCCGCGCGCCTGCGCCAACCGCGCCAGACGTTCGGCAAGGCTGGGGCGGTCGAGCGTGTGGATCGCGTCGAAAAGCTCTACCGCCACTTTCGCCTTGTTGCTTTGCAAGGGGCCGATCAGGTGCAATTTCACACCGGGGAATTCGGCGCGCCACGCGGGCCATTTGCCCGCCGCCTCTTGCACATAATTTTCGCCAAATACCCTGTGCCCTTCGCGCAACACCGCCTGCACCCGCGCCGCCGGTTGCAGCTTTGACACCGCAATCAGCGTAACCGCGCCGGGCGCCCGACCGGCCCGCACTTCGGCGGCGCGCAGCCGCGTGGTAATCTCTGCCAGTGCCATACCGCCCCCCAAAATGAAAAGAGCGGGCTTGCGCCCGCTCTTTCCGCTTCGTTCGACCCTAAGATCAGAACGAGAAGGTCATGCCGACGGAACCGATGGTGTCGTCGTCAACCGAGCCGATGCCAGCCATAAGTTTGGCACCGCCGCCGAGGTTGTAGGCAACGCCCACGCCGTAGTCGGCAACAGCACCGATCGAGTCGTCATCGCCATAGACGGCGGTGATCGTGGTGGCCGAGTTCAGCTTGTAGCTGGCGTCCACGCCCCAGGCAGCGACGTTATTGGCATTGTCGTTGCTGTAGATCGCGTTGACCGAGACTGCGCCGAAGGTCGCGCCGCCACCGACGGTCAGCACTTCGTTGCTGTCATAGCCGAGGGCAACTTTGTAGTCGCCGGCTTTGTAGCCAACGCCGAGCGCCCAGTCACCTTGGACGGCATCACCATCCGAGGTCGGCAGGTCGTACGACAGGGCAACGCTGATCGCGCCGAAGGTGCCGGTGTAGGCGATGTTGGCATTGGTGCCGGCGAACAGCGATTCGGCATCATCATCAAGGCCGATGCCACGGTGGCCGACATCGGCGATGCCAAGGCCAACCGAATCGTCACCCACGTCAACGGCGCCAACAGTCACGCGGCCCCAGCTGCCACCGATCCAGGCGGTGCCGTAGGCACCAGCGGCAGCGCCGCCAGCTTGGTCAACGCGGAATTTCGCGCCAAAGTCGAGGCCGCTGTCGGTCTTGCCGGTCATGGTGATCGTGGCGCGCGCACGGTAGTCGGCAATGAACGAATCATTGGCGAAGCTCGAGTTGTAGGTCAGGCCGAAGCGGGCGTCGCCGGTCAGCTTGACGTCGGCGGCGGCAGCGCCAGCGACCATGACCAACGCGGTCGAGGCGATAAGGAGTTTTTTCATGTCGTTTCCCTCGTGTATCTAAGGTGCCAACCCAGCTCAGGGAACTCCGACCTGGGGATGGCGCTTTTTCACCCCAAGCGGGGCGCAAAGCAACTGCGACAAACTGGCGGGCAGGTTAAGCCGCAATCGTGGTGCAGTCTTGCCACAGTGCCGCCGCATCGGCGGTTTTCCCCGCCGCGCGCGCACAGGGGAAAAACCTTGTTCGCCCTTGGCCCATGGGCTAGAGATCGGGAAACCGAAACGGGGGCCGTTCCGATGACCACTTCACGCATTCTGCGCGCAACGCTGCTGGCGGGGCTGGTGGCCCTGACCGCCGCCTGCGGTAATGGCGGCCTCTTTGGCAAGGGCACCAGTGATAACGCAAATACCGGCCCCGCGATACGCGGCGAAGAGGAACGCGGCGGCACGATCTGGGATCTGTTCAAGAACGCCGACGACCCCAATATTACGGTCGAGGTCAACAAGTACCTCTGGAAGGCCTCGCTTGAGGTGCTGAATTTCCTGCCGATCCAGTCGGTTGACCCGTTCTCGGGGATCATCGTTACCGGCTATGGCACGCCCCCCGGCGGCGGGCGCAGCTATCGCGCCACGATCTATGTAACCGACCCGGCGCTGGATGCGCGCAGCCTGAAGGTTTCGTTGCAAGGCGCGGGCGGGGCGGCGGTTTCAGCCGATACCGTGCACGCGGTCGAAGATGCGATCCTGACCCGCGCGCGGCAATTGCGCATTCGTGACGCGGGCCTTTAGGCCGCCACCGCAACAGTGGATATTTAAGCCAAGGCAATGGCATCTGGCGTTGACGCGCTGGACCTTGGCTGCGCGCCCGTTATAACCACGCGCGATGAATGACCGCGAAGGGGCAGAACATGGCGCGCTACAAACCCGGCCAGAGCGAAGCGAAATGGCAAGCCGCCTGGGCCAAGGCCGAGGTCTTCAAGGCGCGGCGCGACGCGGCAAAGCCCAAGTATTATGTGCTTGAGATGTTCCCCTACCCTTCAGGGCGCATCCACATGGGCCATGTGCGCAACTACACCATGGGCGACGTGGTGGCGCGCTATAAGATCGCGCAGGGTTTCAGCGTGCTGCACCCGATGGGCTGGGATGCCTTCGGCATGCCCGCCGAAAACGCCGCGATGGAGCGCGGCGGGCACCCCAAAACCTGGACCTATGGCAATATCGCCGACATGAAGGCGCAGATGCAGCCCTTGGGCCTGAGCATCGACTGGAGCCGCGAATTTGCCACCTGCGACCCGGAATATTACGGCCAGCAGCAAGCGATGTTCCTTGATATGCTCGCGGCGGGGCTGGTGTACCGCAAGGCAGCCGTGGTGAACTGGGACCCGGTCGACATGACCGTGCTCGCCAACGAGCAGGTGATAGACGGGCGCGGCTGGCGGTCAAACGCGCCGGTGGAACGGCGCGAGCTGACGCAGTGGTTCTTCAAGATTTCGGATTATTCCGAGGAATTGCTGGCGGCGCTTGATGGGCTGAAAGACTGGCCCGAGAAGGTGCGGGTGATGCAGGCAAACTGGATCGGCCAGAGCCGTGGCCTGCAATTCGCCTTTGAAACGGTGGGCGCGCCCGAAGGGTTCGGCCAGCTTGAGGTTTACACCACGCGGCCCGACACCCTGATGGGCGCCAGCTTCGCCGCGATCAGCCCCGATCATCCGCTGGCGCGCGCGCTAGAGGCGCGCGACCCGGCGGTGGCGGCGTTCGTGGCCGAATGCCGCAGGGGCGGCACCAGCGCAGCCGAGATCGAGACCGCCGAAAAGCGGGGCCTTGAGACCGGCATCAGGGTGCGCCATCCGCTTGATCCGGCGTGGGAATTGCCGGTCTACATCGCCAATTTCATTCTGATGGATTATGGCACCGGCGCGATCTTCGGTTGCCCCGCGCATGACGCGCGCGATTTTGAATTTGCCACCAAATACGGCCTGCCGATCAACGCGGTCTTCGTGCCCGAAGGCGCGGTGGATGCGCCCTTGCCCGAAGCCTATGTGCCGTTGAAATCCGAGCGCGTGCACTATGTGCGCGGTTTCGCGGGCGAGGCCGTGCAAACCGGCGAGGCGGGCGTGGCCAGCGCCATTGCGCAGTGCGAAGAGCGCGGCATCGGGCGGGGCGTCACCAACTACCGCCTGCGCGACTGGGGCATTTCGCGCCAGCGCTATTGGGGCTGCCCGATTCCAGTGGTGCATTGCCCCGCCTGCGGCGTGGTGCCCGAGCGCAAGGAAAACCTGCCGGTGCGCCTGCCCGACGATGTAAGCTTCGATGTGCCCGGCAACCCCTTGGACCGGCACCCGACATGGCGCGATTGCGCCTGCCCGAAATGCGGCGGCGCGGCACGGCGCGAATCAGACACGATGGACACGTTCGTTGATTCGTCATGGTATTATGCGCGCTTTACCGCCCCCCACGCAGCAACGCCCACCGATCTGGCCGAGGCCGATTACTGGATGAACGTCGATCAATACATCGGCGGCATCGAACATGCGATTCTGCACCTGCTCTATTCGCGCTTCTTCGCCCGCGCGATGCACAAGACCGGGCACCTGCCTGCGAAGGCAATCGAGCCGTTCAACGCGCTGTTCACGCAAGGCATGGTGACGCATGAGATATACAAACGCAGACAGAAAGTGGAGTTGACGGCCTACACAGGTGGCGGTGACATGGTGGAGTTCACCAGTCGGCCAGAGTATTTCCTGCCAGAAGAGGTCGAACGACGCGATGGCGGCGTTTATGTCAAGGACACTGACGAGCCGGTCTCGGTCATCCCCTCGGCCAAGATGTCGAAATCGAAAAAGAACGTGGTCGATCCGGTCAACATCATCCGCGCGTTTGGCGCCGACACCGCGCGCTGGTTCATCCTGTCCGACAGCCCGCCCGAACGTGATGTGGAATGGACAGCATCGGGCGCCGAAGCCGCCTACAAGTTTCTCAACCGCGTCTGGCTGATTGCCGAGCGGGTGGCAGAAAGCGCGCCGGGCGATTCGGCGGGCGACGAGGCGCTGGCCCGCGCGGTGCACCGTGCCATTGCCGATGTGACCGCGAGCATTGAAAACTTTGCCTTCAACAAGGCAATCGCCAAGATCTATGAACTGACCAACACGCTGTCGCGCGCCACCGCCAGCCGCGCCGCCATGACATTCGCCCTGCGCACCATGGCGCAGCTGATGTCACCCATGGTGCCGCATCTGGCCGAGGAAATCTGGGCCGCGATGGGGGGCGCGGGGCTTGTGGTCACCGCCCCTTGGCCCAAGGCCGACCCGGCATTGCTGGAGCAAGACAGCGTGACCCTGCCGATACAGATCAACGGCAAACGGCGCGCCGAAATCACGGTTCCAAAAGATATGCCCACCGCCGAGGTTGAAAAGCTTGTGCTGGAAGACGAGACTGTGGCCAAGGCGCTTGCGGGGCAGGCGCCGAAAAAGCTGATCGTGGTGCCGGGGCGCATCGTCAATGTGGTTCTCTGATCGTCGCAGCTTGCTGATCTCACTCGCCGCCCTTGCGGGCTGCGGCTTCACGCCCGCCTTCGGGCCGGGCGGCGGCGCGGGCGTGCTGCTGGGCGCGGTGGTGCCCGATGCCCCCGCCACGCGCGACGATTTCGCGTTGACCCGGCGGCTGGCCGAACGGCTTGGCCCGCCAGAGGCGCCGCGCTTCCGGCTGGCTTACACGGTCGCCACCGCCGCGTCGGGGCAAGCGATTAAGCCTGATAACGCCACCACGCGCTTTTCGCTGCATGGCACTGCGGCGTTTCGGCTGATTGCCATCGGCAGCGGCGCCGAACTGCTGGCGGGTGAGGTGGATGGCTTCACCTCGTGGTCGGCCTCGGGCACTACGGTTGCCACCCGTGCCGCCGAAGATGACGCGCATGTGCGGCTGATGCGCATTCTGGCCGACCAGATCGTGACCCGGCTGCTGGCCGACGCCACCAGCCTGCCGCAATGAAGCTGACCGGCGCCGCCGCCGCGCGTTTTCTCGCCCGCCCGGCGCCGGACTTGCCCGGCGTCCTGCTCTATGGCGGCGACGCAATGCGGGTGGCGCTGAAGCGGCAAGACCTGATCGCGCTGATGATCGGCCCCGAGGGCGAAGGCGAAATGCGCCTGACGCGCCTTGACGCGTCAGACCTGCGCAAAGACCCGGCGGCGCTGGCCGATGGCTTGCGCGCGCAGGGCTTCTTTCCCGGCGCGCGCGTGGTCTTGCTGGAAGGCGCCACCGATACCGCCACGCCGCTGGTGCAAGCGGCGCTGGCCGACTGGCACAAGGGCGACGCAACGCTCGTGGTCACCGCCGCCGTGCTGGCGCCCCGATCAAGCCTGCGCAAGTTTTTTGAAGACCATGCCAGCGCGCCCTGCATCGGCATCTACGATGACCCGCCCAGTAGCGAGGAAATCGCGCAATCGTTGGCCAAGGCGGGGCTGCGCAGCATTGGCCGCGACGCGATGGCCGACCTTGTGGCATTGGCGCAGGCGCTTGACCCCGGCGATTTTCGCCAGACCGTCGAAAAGATCTCGCTCTACAAGCACGGCGACGCCACCCCTCTCAGCTGTGAAGAAATCGCCCTTTGCACCCCCGCGACGATCGAAGCCGAGGTTGATGACCTGCTGCATATCGTGGCCGAAGGGCGCACCGGCGCCTTTGGCCCGATGATGCAGCGAATCACCGGGCAGGGCGTGTTGCCGGTTTCGCTAGCCATTGCCGCGCTGCGCCATTTCCGCACGCTTTACGCCGCCAAGGCCGACCCCGGTGGCCCCGCCGCGGGCCTTGCCCGCGCCCGCCCGCCGGTGCAGGGCCCCCGGCGTGATCGGATGCTGCGGCAAGCACAGGCATGGCAGGTGCCCCGGCTGGAAGAGGCGCTGCGGCAACTGGTCGAAACCGACCTTTCGCTGCGCTCATCCTCGCGTGCCCCAGCAATGGCGGTGATCGAGCGCACCCTGATTCGCCTTGCGCGGATGGCGCAAACCTAGGCGACAGCGGCTTTTCCTTGCCTTGGCGGCGCGGCTGATGCACCAGAGCAGCAACCGCCGATGTGAGCCGACCCATGGATGCCCAACCCGTTATCGTAACCCACGCACTGGGATATCTGACCCAAGGCTGGGAAATTGCCGCAGGCTGGCTGGGTAGCCCCGCCGCCTGGTCGCAGTTTGGCCTGCTGCTCGCCTCTTGGCTGCTGGCGCGCAGCGCCGCGAAACGGCTTGCGCCCCATCTCGAACGCCTTGTCGGCGCCAAGCCCGGCGCCACCGGCCCCATCGCTGCCGCCCGCCGCTTTGCGGTGCGCTTTTTGCCATTGCTACTGCCGCTGCTCGCTTACGGCTTTACCGCTCTTGGCGAGGCTCTCACCCGGCAGGTGTTCGGCTCGGGCGCGGTTATTGCCTTTGGCAAGCGCGTGTTCCTGTTCCTCGCCGCTCAAGCCTTCGCCCGCGACATGCTGCGCGACCCGTTCCTGCGACTGATGGGCCGATATGTGCTGATCCCGGTAATGGCGCTTTATGCTCTCGGGTTGCTTCCTGCCATTACCGACTGGCTTGAAAGCCTGACCGTCGAGCTTGGCAACATCCGGTTTTCGGTCATGTCGCTGGCGCGCGGGGCGATTGCAGGCAGCCTTCTCTTCTGGCTCGGCGGATGGTCAAACCAACAGAGCGCGGGCTACATCAAGGCGCAGGACGGCTTGCGCCCCGCAACCCGTGAACTCGCCGTAAAAGCCGCAGAAATCGCCATTTTCGGCGCCGCCTTCCTCTTGGTGATGTCAATCATGGGCATCGACCTTACCGCAATCGCAGTAATCGGTGGCGCGCTTGGCGTGGGTATCGGGCTTGGCCTGCAACAGATTGCCGCCAACTTCATCTCGGGCATTATTCTTCTGATCGAGGGCCAGACCACGGTCGGCGATTTTGTCGAACTTGACGGCGGCGAGCAGGGCACCATCGTGCGCATGACCGCGCGCGCCTGCATTCTTGAAACCTTCGATGGCCGCTGGATCGTGGTGCCAAACGAACATTTCGTAACCACACGGGTCGTGAACTATTCCGACCAGGGCAGCGCCAACCGCTATGAGGTCGCGTTTTCGGTTTCATACGACACCGACATCAACACGGTGCCCGGCATCATCGCCCACGCCGTGGCCGCACTTCCCTTCGTGCTGACAGAACCCGAGGGCCCCGATGTCGAGTTGCGCGGCTTTGGCGAATCAGGCATCGATTTCGCGGTCGAATACTGGGTCAACGGTATCGACGACGGCCGCAACAAATACGCGAGCAAGGTGCTGTTCGCGGTCTGGAACGCGCTGAAGGCAGCCGGGGTCGAAATTCCCTACCCCCACCGCGTCGTTGAAATCAGAGGTGGCAAGATATGAGCGAAGTTGCGGTCATCGGCGCGGGCCCCGCTGGCCTGATGGCGGCCGAAGTGCTGGCGGGCGCGGGCCACCGCGTGACCATTTACGAGGCCAAGCCCAGCCCCGCGCGCAAATTTCTGATGGCGGGCAAAAGCGGCCTGAACTTCACCCGCGATGAACCCCCCGCCCGCTTCGCCGCCAATTACGATGCCCCCTGGCTCGGCCCCATCCTCGCCGTCTTCGGCCCGGCAGAGGTGATGGCTTGGGCGCGCGGGCTTGGCATCGAGCTTTTTACCGGCTCGACCGGGCGCGTGTTCCCGGTCGAGATGAAAGGCTCGCCTTTGCTCCGCGCCTGGCTGCGCCGCCTTGATGGCCTCGGGGTGCAGTTGCAACGGCGCTGGCGCTGGACCGGCTGGCAGGGCGAGGCCTTGCGCTTTGAAACCCCCGAAGGGGTGCGCCTTGTCACCCCCGCTGCAACCTTTCTGGCGCTTGGCGGGGCAAGCTGGCCTCAGCTTGGGTCTGATGCCACCTGGGTGCCGTGGCTTCAGGAAAAAGGCGTTGAGGTTGCTCCCTTCCGCCCCGCGAACATGGGTTTCACCGTGGCATGGTCGGCCCACATGGCCCCTCATTTCGGCGCCCCGGTCAAGGGTGTGGCACTTGAAGCGGCAGGGCGCGTCAGCCGTGGCGAATGGGTGCTGACCGCGCGCGGGATCGAGGGCGGCGGGGTTTATGCGCTTTCTGCGCTGGTACGCGATGGCGCCGCACTTACGCTTGACCTTGCCCCAGATCGCGGCCTTGCCGAGGTCACGGGCCGCCTTGCCCGCCCGCGTGGCGCCGATACCGTGGCCAACTGGCTGCGCAAGACGCTGCACCTCGACCCGCTGAAACTCGCGCTGTTGCAGGAATGGGGCCGCCCCCTGCCTGCCGCACCCGATAAGCTCGCGCGCCTGATCAAGGCGCTACCAGTGCAGCACCAAGGGCCCCGCCCGATTGCCGAGGCAATTTCAAGCGCCGGCGGCATCAGTGCCGCCAGCCTCACCGAAGCGCTCGAACTCAGCGCCCTGCCCGGCACCTTCGCGGTGGGTGAAATGCTCGATTGGGAAGCCCCGACCGGGGGTTACCTCATCACCGCCTGCCTTGCGACCGCCCGCCATGCCGCCGGGGCCGCAGCGGCAAACCTGCGCTGAGCACGTCTGCATCGCTGAAGTACCCGCCAGCGTCGGGGCGCCGTGGCCACCCGCGCGCAGGAAAATTGACGCCAGCACAATTCACCCGTTGACGGCCCCCGGCCCTGAACCGATTCTGCGCCTCTGCCTGCCTGGAGTTCACGCATGACCCAATCCCGCCTGATGACGCCCGTGCTGATCGGGGGCAGCATCATCTTGATGCTTGGCTTTGCCATTCGCGGCAGTTTTGGCGTGTTCCAGATCCCGATTGCCTCTGAGTTTGGATGGCCGCGCGCCGAGTTCAGCCTTGCCATCGCGATCCAGAACCTAGCCTGGGGCATCGGCCAGCCGATTTTTGGCGCGCTGGCCGAACGCTTTGGCGACCGCCGCGCGATCACGCTGGGGGCGCTGTTCTACGCTGGGGGGCTGGTGCTTTCGGCCTATGCGATCACCCCGCTGCAACACCAACTGCTGGAAATTCTCGTCGGCTTCGGTATCGCGGGCACCGGGTTCGGGGTGATCCTTGCGGTGGTGGGGCGCGCCACGTCGGACGCGAACCGCAGCCTTGCGCTTGGTATCGCCACCGCCGCAGGGTCGGCCGGGCAGGTGTTTGGCGCGCCGGTAGCCGAGGCGCTGCTGGGCGTGATGCCGTGGCAGCAGGTGTTCGTGATCTTCGCTGCGGTCATTTTGCTGGCGCTTTTCGCATTGCCGATGCTGCGCGCGCCAGCCCGTATCAGCCGCGCCGAACTGGAAGAAAGCCTTGGGCACGTTCTCAAGCGCGCCTTTAGCGACCCCTCCTACACGCTGATTTTCCTCGGGTTTTTCTCTTGCGGTTACCAGCTCGGGTTTCTGACCGCGCATTTCCCGGCCTTCATTACCGAAATGTGCGGCGCCATCGCACCCAACGGGGTGCTGTCGGCCTTGGGCATTACGACCACCTCGGCGCTTGGGGCGATTGCCATTTCGCTGATCGGGCTGGCCAATATCGGCGGTTCGATCATGGCCGGGTGGCTGGGCAAGCGCTACACCAAGAAATATCTGCTGGCGGGCATCTACACCGCGCGCACGCTGGTTTCAGCCGTCTTCATTCTGATGCCGATCACGCCCGCCTCGGTGGTGATCTTTTCACTGGTGATGGGGGCGCTATGGCTGGCCACGGTGCCACTGACCTCGGGGCTGGTCGCGCATATCTACGGGTTGCGCTACATGGGCACGCTTTACGGCTTTGTGTTCCTGTCGCACCAGATCGGGTCATTCATGGGGGTCTGGCTGGGCGGCAAGCTCTATGACATCTATGGCAGCTACACGACGGTCTGGTGGATCGGCGTAGCGGTGGGGGCATTTTCGGCCATCGTGCATCTGCCCGTACGCGAGCGGGTGATGGAACTGCGCGCCGCCTGAGGAAGCCGGGGGGTTTGCACCCCCCAGCGCGGCCACGGGCCGCGCGTCCGTCGGGGAAACCGTCCACTGGACGGTTTCTTGATCCCTCCTCACCCAGCAGGGTATTTATGCAAAGAAGATGTCTGCAGCGGTTTTCACGCGCATTTTATCCGAAAACCGCGCCACACTTTTCGGAACGCGCTTTAGCGGTGGCGCCATGCGGCAAGAATGTACTGTGCCGTGATCAGGTCAAGGTGGGCGCCGCCGCCGTTCTTGCACAGCGTGATTTCATCGGCGCTGGCGCGGGCAAAACGGCCTGCGGGAAGGTCGTAGAAATCGGCCTTGATGCTTTCGGGGGTGATGACACCGCGCGCGATCGGGTCTTGCAACTCGCCGATATGGGCGATGGTGGTAGCGCGGGCATCGACGAACAGGCTGGCGCGGGTCAGCGCGGTATCATCAACCTCGCGCATGTCGGGGCGATAGGCGCCGATCAGGTCGAGGTGAGTGCCGGGGGCTAGCCATTCGCCCTTGATGAGCGGCGTGGCCGACATCGTGGTGGTGGCGATGATCTCGGCGCCGCGCACCGCACTTTCGAGGTTTTCGCTGGCGGTGGCACCGCTGACGGCGGCCAGTGTGCGGGCGGCTTCGGGCGATCGGTTCCAGATTGTGAAGCGCGCACCGGGGAAGGCGGCGCGGTAGGCCGCGATCATCGAGCGCGCCACGTTGCCCGCGCCGACGATCAGGATGCGGCGGGCATCGGGCCGGGCAAGGCGGCGCGCCGCCAGCAGGCTGTCGCCAGCGGTTTTCCATTTCGTGACGAGGTGAAAATCGACGATGGCTTCAAGCCGACCGGTGGCATCGTCGTAAAGCGTGACCGCGCCGTTGACCATCGGCACGCCCTTGCCTGGGTTGGCCGGAAACACGCTCGCCGCCTTGACCGCCAGCCCCAGCCCGCTGATCCAGGCCGAACGGGTCAGCAGCGTATCCTTGCCACGGTAGAGGAAGGTGTCGGCCACCTCGGCACGCGGCAGCGCGTGGCCTGCGGCCAGCGCATCGGTCAGCGTGATCCAGTCAAGATGCGCTTCGGCCTCGGGGCCGATGATTTCGACGCTCATTTTGCCTCTCCCTCGGTAAGCAGGCCCTCGGATACGAGCCTTGCGGCCCAGCCTTCAGGCCCGGTGAAATGGTGCACTTGCCAGCTGCGGGTAGCGGCGGCGGCGATGTTTTCGGCGCGGTCGTCCGCAAACAGCAGCGATGCGGGTGCAAGCCCGCAATCGGCCTCGGCCAGCGCGTAGATGCGCGGGTCGGGTTTGATGACACCCATTTGGCCCGACACCCAGGCGCGATCAAACTCGTTCAGAAAGTCGTATTCCGTGCGGGCATAGGCGAAGGAACCGATACCGAAATTGGTCAGCGCGAACACCGGGGTGCCGCGCGCCCGCAAGGCCCGCAAAAGGCGCACCGAGCGCGGAATGGCGGGGCTGGCCATCTCGATCCAGTGCGAATGCCACATCTCGATTTCGCGCTGCCAGCGGGGATAGCGGGCAGCGGTGGCATAGATCGTGCCCTGAAAATCGCCGCCCCGGTCCACCGCGTCGTTCATGCCGTGCAGATCAACCTCGTCGAACATCGCGCGGCGCGCTTCGGCGCCGATGACGCGGTCATAGAACTGCTCGGGCTGCCACTCGATCAACACGTTGCCGATGTCGAAAACCACTGCCTCAATCATGCGTCACATCCCTTTCGGCGGCCCGCGCCGCCCGGTCGAGCGCGTCGAGAAAGCGGGACCGGTCGGCCTTTGTGAAACCCTTGCCCGAACCTTGGCGGAACGGGTCAGCGGCGCGCAGATCGGCCATCAGGTCGCGCGTGGCAAGGATCTGGCCGATGTTGGCCGGGGTCAGCGGCTCACCCGCGTGGGTCAGCACCCGCGCCCCGGAGGCCACGCATTTTGCGGCCAGCGGGATGTCGGCGGTTACCACCACATCGCCACGGGCAGCGCGCGCCGCGATCCACTTGTCGGCCTCATCCGCGCCGGCGGCAACATAGACCATTTCCACCAGCGGGTTGGCCGACGGCCGCAGGCCGCCGTTCGAGACCATGAACAGCCGCAGCTTCAGGCGGCTCGCTACCGCCTCGGCCTCGGCCTTGACCGGGCAGGCATCAGCATCGACATAAAGCATCAGGCGAGCGCCTTGGCGTGAAAGGCAATGTGGTCGGCCATGAAGCTCGCGATGAAGAAATAGCTGTGGTCATAGCCAGCCTGCATGCGAAACGCGCCGGGTTGGCGGCGGGTGGCCATGGCCCCGGCGAGCGCCTCGGGGCGCAAAAGGTCAAGGTAGGGGTCGGCGGTGCCCTGGTCTATCAGCACGTCACCCGGAAACCCATGTTCGACCATCAGATAGCTTGCGTCATGCATGAGCCAGCGGCTTTCTTCGGCGCCAAGGTAGGCCGCAAACTGCCGCCGCCCCCAGTCTGACCGCGTCGGCTGCGCGATGGGCGCGAAGGCGGAAACCGAGCGGTAGCGGCCCGGCAGGCGCATCGCCAGCGTCAGCGCGCCATGCCCGCCCATCGAATGGCCGGTGATGCTCTGGCGTTCCTCATCGACCGCGAAATTGGCGGTGACGATGCGCGGCAATTCGTCGGCCAGATAATCCCACATGCGGTAATGCGCGGCCCATGGCGCCTCGGTCGCGTTCAGATAGAACCCGGCGCCCTGGCCCAGATCATAGGCGGCATCATCGGCCACCCCCGGCCCCCTCGGCGAAGTATCGGGAAAGCAGAGCGCCAGCCCGGCCTTGGCGGCAAAAGCCTGCGCACCCGCCTTGACCATCGCGTTTTCATGCGTGCAGGTCAGCCCCGCCAGAAACCACACAAGCGGCACCGGCCCGGCCTCGGCGGCGGGCGGCAGGTAAAGGCCAAAGGTCATCTCGGTTCCGGTAGCCTGCGAGGCGTGGGCATAGACCCCCTGCACGCCGCCAAAGGCCCGGTTTTCAGAAATGCTGCGCAAGATGGCCTCCTCAGCTGGCCGTGACCCAGGCGATCACCGCCGGCACGGTAAGAATGGAAAACACGGTCGAAATCAGAATGCTGGCCGAAACCCGCTGCGGTGCCACGCCATAGTGGCTGGCCAGAATATACACGTTCCCCGCCACTGGCAAAGCCGCCGCCGCCACCATCACCCCCGCCGCATAGCCCTCAACCCCGAAGGCCCAGGCCGCGACCGCCACCGCCAGCGGGTGCAGCACCAGCTTGGCGGAAGACAGCCAGACCGCCGGGCGCAGGCGCTCGGCCGAGCGTTCGGCAAGCGAAGCGCCAATGGCGAAAAGCGCGCCGGGGGTTGCAGCGGCACCCAGAATGGTGACGAACTCTATCAGCGGGTCCGGTGTGGGCAGTTCGAACCCGGCCCATGCCAGCCCCGCCAGCATGGAAACGATCATCGGGTTTTTCACCAACCCAAGGCCCAGCGCCGCGAACATCGCCCCCGAAACCCGGCCATGCCGTGCCCCCGTGACCAACAGCGTCACCAGCGATGAGAACACAACCAGGTCAATCGCCAGCACCATCAGCACCGGCCCCACCGCCGCTGGCCCCAACAGCACCACCAGCATCGGCACGCCCAGAAAGCCGGTGTTACCGGTCATGCCGGTGTGCGCCTCCATCGCCGCCTCGGCTAGCGGCAGGGCGCGGGCGCGCGCCACCGCCATGCCGATGGCCCAGACAAGGCCTGACCCGCAAAGATAGGCCAGCACGAAGCGGGCGTTGAACAGCGCGCCAAGGCTGAGCGTGGCGGTAAAGCGAAACAGCATCGCCGAAAGCGCAAAGTAGAAGACGAATTTGGTCAGCCACGCCGTTGCCTCGGGCGGGAAAAAGCGCAGCCGGCCCGCGCCCCACCCAAGCCCGATCAACGCGAAGAAAGGCAATGTCTTGAAGAAGATCTCCAGCATGGCGGCACGCTTTCACGCCGTGCTTGCGATTGCAAGATAGGGCGGGCACCTTGGCGCCATGGCGCATTTCGCATTCCAGCACCTCCGCACAACGCCCAACATCGGCGACCGGGTGGCAACCCCGGCGCGCTGGCTCGATTTCGGGCCTGACATTACCGTGCAGGATTTTGGCGCGCAGGTGCCGCCTTGCGATGTGGCGGTGTTCGGCGGCGGGCAGGTTTATAACGAGGCGGCGGGCGCGGTGCTTTACCGTTCCGCCGCCGCGCGGCGCCGTGTGGTCTGGGGCATCGGCATGCTGGGGGTGAACCGCGAAACCGCGCGCCATGACGTGTTCACGGGCGCGGTCGATCTGATGGGCTGCCGCGATGTCGGCATGCCGGGCACCGTGCATGTGCCCTGCGCATCGTGCATGGCGCCGCGTCTTGCCAGCCCGCCACCACCCCGGCACGAGCTGGTCATCTACGCCCACGCCAGCAAATCGCGCGGGCTGCAACGCCCCTCGGGTATCCCTTGTGCAACCAACCACGGCGGCACATTCGCGCAGGCGGTGGATTTCATTGGCTCGGGCGCAACGGTGGTGACCAATTCCTACCACGGCACCTATTGGGCACTGTTGTTGGGGCGGCGGGTGCTGTGCCTGCCCTATAGCGAAAAGTTCGCGGGCTTCGCGCAGCCCCCCGCAATGGCCGACGCCGCCGACTGGCTGGCCGCATTGCCGAAGGCGTGGGCGGCAGATGGCTACCTTGAGGAGTGCCGGGCGCTGACAGCGGAATTTCACGCCCGCGTGCTGGCGCTGGCCTGAGGCGGCTGGGGCGCCGGAGCAGCAGGGGTTCGATATTGCCCAACGCGGCGATCTGCCGCGTTGGCGACTTTTGCCGCGAAGCGCAGCTTTACCAGCATATTAGGGTTTTTTCGCCGCGGGTTGCGGCTTCGCGGCATTGGCGCGGAGGGTTGGTGATGAGGCAGATTTCAGGTGTGGCTGCGGCACTGGCAGCGCTGATGGCGCAGTGGCGGTGGGCAATTCCACCCTCCTAAACGTCGAGTATCATGCAGCCCGTTGGACGGCCGCCGGAATGCAGAACCTTGGCAACCTCGGCGGCGGCTGGGCCGAGGCGCAATACGTCAGCGCTGATGGCGCGGTGGTGGCGGGCTATTCCTACCATGCGGCCAATGCCTATCACTCGGCGTTTCGCTGGACCGAGGGCGATGGCATGCTTGACCTTGGCACCCTTGAGGGCGGCACATGGTCGATGGCAAGGGCGTTAAGTGCTGACGGCTCGGTAGTCGTCGGCGATTCCGGCAGCTCGACTGGCGCCCGTGCCTTCATCTACCGCAGCCAGATGCTCGACCTTGCGAACACGCAAACGGCGATGGTGCAGACCGCGGCCGATCTGGCGGCGGCGGGGGCGCAGCAACTGGGCATGATCGGCGGGCTGGCCAATACCGAGCTTGGCGGCGCGGGCAACGAGCTTGTCCCGACCGCATCGAGCATGGGGGCGATGCCGGCGCGGATGCCGGCGGTGCTGCGGATCGGCGCGCTCTATCTGCGCTATCGCGGCACCGCAGGGCGCGGCCTGACCTGGAAGCTGGCCCTGGCCGGGGGCGGCGGCACCGTTGATGTGCGGCGGTCTGACGCGCTGCCCGACACCGAGGCAGGCCACGGCCTTGCCGACCTGCAAAGCCGCGCCATGCTGGCCGAAGTCGGCTGGGACATGGCGACCGCCGCAGGCCGGATGACGCCCTACCTGCGGCTGATGCGCGCGCAAACCACGCGCGGCGGCTATACCGAGGCCGACGACATCGACTTTCCGGTGACCTATGCGGAACAGGCGCTGGACCTGACCACCGCCACACTGGGCCTTGCCGGAAAGTATCGGCTGAACGACCTCAGCACCCTGCGCTACGATTTTGGCATCGAGGTCGACCTTGCGCGCGCCGCCGGGCAGATCATCGGCACCTCGGACGCAGGCGACTTTGCCATCGACACGCCTGCTGTGGCGAACGAGGCGCGGCTGATCGGGTCGGTCGGGCTGACACGCAGGGTTGGCGCCACGGGCGCGCTGACCGCCGACCTCGGGGTTGCGCAATCGCCCCATGGCGGGCGGCCCGCAGCGACGCTGCGGCTGGGGTATGAGATGCGGTTCTGACCCCCCGCAGGGTCAGAGCACGCTCAGCACCTCGGGCAGGGGCTTCTTGATCTTGGCCACGGCGGGCACCGTGGCCTGCGCGGCGAGGCGGCCCACCGGCAAGATCATTACCGGTTCTTCTTTCGCGGGCCACTTGCAGGCGGCGTTGAGAAATTTCATCGAGTTCGGCGTGTGTTCAAGCCACACGAGCCCCGCCCGGTGGGCGGCGGCAATCAGCACCCCGACCGCGATGCCGACGCTTTCGGGCACATAGCAGTGCTTGAACCGACCGCCGTCGGGCGCCAGCCCATAGCGCTGCGCGAACACCACGATCAGCCAGGGCGCTTCGGTCAGATTCGGCGCGTGTTGTGCCCGCCCTATGGCGAAAAGTTCGACGGCTTCACGCAGCCCCCCGCACTGGCCGACGCTGCCGACTGGCTGGCGACATTGCCGAAGGCGCGGGCGGCGGATGGCTAGTTAGCGCAATGCCGCGCCTTGACCCGCAACTTTCACCGCCGGGTACTCGACCTTGTCACCGATACCGCCAGTGCCTTTTAGCAGGTGCAGGCCCCCGCCGCCCCGGCCTCAGGTGCCGCGCGCTCAGCCTGAATCGAAGGGCAGGCCTCGGAGCCATACGAGCAGAACACGCAGCAATCGCCCGCGTTCGGGCGCAGCACCGTGCTGCACTGCTCGCACTCATAGAAGAACTGGCAGGCATCGGTCGGCATCTCTTCAACCTTGCGATGGCCGCACACCGGGCAGGTGATTTCTGAATGAGTCGCAATCGTCATGGCGCTATCCTTCTGGGCGGATCCTGGTAAAGACCAGCGACGGTGCAGATTGTTACGCCAAGCGCGATACTGTCGCCGCCTCAACCGCCGCCGATCAGCACACCGGCGGCAAACACCAGCGCGCCCCCCAGGACCACCTGCATCGCGGCGCGCAGGAACGGGGTTTCCATGAAGCGGTTTTGTATCCACGCAATCGCCCAAAGCTCGACGAACACCACCACCATGGCGACACTGGTCGCGGTCCAGAAATCGGGGATCAGGTAGGGCAGGGCGTGGCCCATGCCGCCAAGCGTGGTCATTACCCCCGAGGCGACGCCGCGCTTGAACGGGCTGCCACGGCCAGAGAGCACGCCATCGTCATGCGCGGCCTCAGTAAAGCCCATCGAGATGCCCGCGCCCACCGACGCGGCGGCGCCCACCAGAAACGTGGTCCATGTGTTTTGCGTGGCAAAGGCGGTGGCGAAGATCGGTGCGAGGGTCGAAACCGAACCATCCATAAGCCCCGCCAGCCCCGGCTGCACCCATGTCAGAATGAACTGGCGGTGCGCGGCGCGGTCTTCGCGGCCCTTCTCCTCATCGTCCAGATGCTCGGCCACCAATTCGCCGGCGCGCGTCTCGTGCCCCACCTCTGCTGCGGCAAGATCGCCCAACAGCCTGCGCGCGGCGGCATCGGTGCTTTGCTTGGCGGCGGCGGTGTAGAACTTGGCCGCCTCATGCTCCATCGCCTCGGCCTCGGCGCGCATCCGTTCAAGCGACAGGTTTTCCATCAGCCAGACCGGGCGGCGGGCATAAAACCCCGCCACATGTTCGCGCCGGATCAGCGGGATAACCTCACCGAAGCGCGCCTGATGCACCTCGATCAGGCGGCGGCGGTGGTCATCTTCTTCCGCGGCCATGCCATCGAACACCTGCGCCGAAGCCGGGTAGTCGGCGCGCAACCGCTGCGCATAGGTGCGGTAGATGCTGGCGTCATCCTCTTCGGACGAAATCGCAAGTGCGAGAATCTCCTGTTCCGAAAGGTCAGAAAAGCGGCGGCGTGAGGCAAGGCCGGGGATCATGGGGCACCTATCAGCTTTTGCGCCAAACTAACGGCGCGCCCGCGCGCGGCAAGCGCAAAACGCGCGGCGTGCAGGCATTGACGGGGTGCAAGGCGGCACTTAAGCCTGTGCCATCGCTGGGGGAGGGCGCCGATGCCGCACACTACGCAAGCGCTGATTGTGATTGATCTGCAAAATGATTTCTGCCCCGGCGGCGCGCTTGCGGTCGCGGGGGGGGACGAAATCGTGCCGCGCGTCAACGCGCTTCTGGGTGCTTTCCCCATCCGCGTGCTGACGCAAGACTGGCACCCCGCCACCCACGCCAGTTTTGCCGAAAACCACCCCGGCGCCGCGCCCTTTTCCAGCACCGAAATGCCCTACGGCCCGCAGGTGCTCTGGCCCGCCCATTGCGTGCAGGGCACACCGGGCGCGGCCTTTCACCCCGGTTTGCATACCGACCGCGCCGATCTGACCCTGCGCAAGGGGTTTCGCCCCGCGATCGACAGCTATTCGGCCTTTTTTGAAAATGACCGCACCACCGCCACCGGGCTTGCGGGCTATCTGCGCGAACGCGGCGCCACGCATCTGACCTTTGCCGGTCTTGCCACCGATTTCTGCGTGGCATGGTCGGCGCTGGATGCGGTGCGGCTCGGGTTTGGCGCAACCGTGCTGATGGGCGCCTGCCGCGCCATCGACCTCAACGGCTCGCTTGCCCAGGCGCGCACCGAACTGCGCGCCGCTGGCGTGACACTGGAGAGCTGACATGGCCGACATCGCCACTCGCGTTTACGACCACAAATGGAAGATCGACCCGATCGTGCGCAGCCTGATCGACACCGACTTTTACAAGCTTCTGATGTGCCAGTCGATCTTTCGCAACCGCCCCGACACGCAAGTGACCTTTTCCCTCATCAACCGCACCAAGACGATCCGCCTTGCCGATCTGGTCGACGAAGGCGAGCTGCGCGAACAACTTGACCATGTGCGCTCGCTATCGCTGACCCGCGGCGAAAGCACTTGGCTGCGCGGCAACATGTTCTATGGCAAGCGCCAGATGTTCCGCCCCGATTTCATGGAGTGGTTTGAGGGTTTCCGCCTGCCGCCCTACCACCTCGAAAAGCGCGATGGCCAATATGTGCTGACCTTCGAGGGCAATTGGCCCGAAGTGATGATGTGGGAGATCCCTGCGCTCGCCGTGCTGATGGAGCTGCGCGGTCGCGCCGTGTTAAAGGACATGGGGCGGTTTGAACTGCAGGTGCTCTACGCCCGCGCCATGACCCACCTGTGGGAAAAGATCGAACGCCTGCGCGGCGCCAATTCCCCGCGCATTGCCGATTTCGGCACGCGGCGGCGGCACTCGTTTCTTTGGCAAGACTGGTGCGTGCAGGCGATGATGGAAGGGTTGGGCGATGCCTTCACCGGCACCTCGAACTGCCTTATCGCGATGCGCCGCGATATTGAGGCCATCGGCACCAACGCGCACGAATTGCCCATGGTCTATGCCGCGCTGGCCAACAGCGACGACGAATTGCGCCAGGCGCCCTACCGCGTATTGGCTGACTGGCAGGAAGAGCATGAAGGCAACCTGCGCGTCATCCTGCCCGACACCTTCGGCACCGCCGGGTTTTTGGAACACGCGCCCGATTGGCTTGCCGCATGGACCGGGGTTCGTGTCGATTCGGGCGACCCGGTCGAGGGCGCCGAAATGGCCATCGCCTGGTGGAAATCGCGTGGCGAAGACCCGCGCGACAAGCTTGTGATCTTTTCCGACGGGCTCGATGTCGACGCGATCCTTGCGCTGCAGGCGCGCTTTGCAGGCCGGGTCAAGGTGTCGTTCGGCTGGGGCACGCTGCTGACCAACGATTTTCGCGGCCTTGTGGCGGGCGATGGCCTCGCGCCTTTCAGCCTTGTGTGCAAGGCGGTCAGCGCAAATGGCCGCCCCACCGTCAAGCTGTCTGACAACCCGACCAAGGCGATGGGACCGGCTGCGGAAATCGCGCATTACAAGCAGGTGTTCGGCGTTGGCGCGCAGGTGGCGCGGCCAGTGCTGGTCTGACGTTCAGGCGATCAGCCGCAGCACCGTGAACACCAGCGCCGAAAGCGCGGCCGATGCGGGCACGGTAATCACCCATGCCGCCGCCACCGCAATCAGATGTGACCGCCGCACCAGCTTGCGCCGCTTGCGTTCTTCGGGCGGCACCACCTTGCCCTTGATCAACCCCAGCGCACGCGCGCGCCGCTCAGCGTGCCATTCGCGGAAAAAGCCGACGCCAAACACAGCCCCCACCGCGATATGGGTGGATGAAACCGGCAGCCCCAGCCACGAGGCCATGATCACCGTCACCGCCGCCGACAGCGCCACGCAATAGGCCCGCATCGGGTTGAGTTTGGTGATCTCGCTGCCAACCATGCGGATGAGCTTTGGCCCAAAGAGTACAAGGCCAAATGAAATGCCGCCCGCCCCGATCAGCATCACCCAAAGCGGAATTGACACACTGCCAGCGCCGGCGCCGCCGGTCCCCACGGCATGCACGATCGCCGCCAGCGGCCCCACCGCGTTGGCCACATCATTCGCGCCGTGCGCGAACGACAACAGCGCGGCCGAAATCACCAGCGGCACCGCAAAAAGCCGCTTGAGCGATTTCTTGCGGTTTTCCAGCCCCTCCGACTGGCGCCGAATCAGCGGCACCGAAACCGCCCAGCCCAGCACGCCCATCGCCAGCCCAACCATAAGCGCCGTGGCCAAATCGACCTTGATGACCTTGCTCAGCCCTTTAAGCGCCAGATAGGCCGCAAATGCCCCCGCCATGATGCCGATCAGCACCGGCACCCAGCGCCGCGCAGCGGCGATCTTATCCTCGGCATACATGATGCGCGACTTGATCAACGCCAGAAACACCGCCGCAATGATCCCTCCCAGAAGCGGCGAGATCACCCAGCTTGCGGCAATGCGGCCGATGGCCGGCCAGTTGATTGCCGCAACACCCGCCGCCGCGATGCCCGCGCCCACAACGCCGCCGACAATCGAATGCGTGGTCGAGACCGGCGCGCCAAACCATGTCGCAAGGTTCAGCCACAGCGCCGCCGCCAGCAGCGCCGCCATCATCGCCCAGATGAAAACCGAACTCTGCGCGAACACATCCGGCGACACGATCCCGGTCGAAATGGTCTTGACCACATCGCCACCGGCAATCAGCGCCCCCGCCGTCTCGAACACCGCCGCAATCAGCAGCGCCCCGCCCAGCGTCAGCGCATTGGCACCCACCGCCGGGCCCATGTTGTTGGCCACGTCGTTGGCGCCGATATTCAGCGCCATATAGGCCCCGATCACAGCCGCCGCGACCACCACAAACGCCTTTGGCTGCGCCCCGAAGAAGAGCGCGGCCCCAATGCCCGCCAGCACCACGAAAGCCAGCGCAATTCCCGGCGCCACCAGCGGGCGCCCGACGAAATGCGTGGCTTCCTCCAGCCGATCGATCCGGCCAAGGTCCTTGTCGAGCGTTTTCCACTGGTTTTGCGGCGGCAGGGCCATGTCACACATCCGTCATGCAGCTGTTACATTCGGCCCGCGAGGTAGCCCGATCTCCCCCGCGCCGCAACTGCTATCGGCCTAGAGGCCGCTCAGCAATGCTTTCAGCTCCGGTTCATCCACCATTGCCGCCGCTTCGATCGGGCGCACCCATCGCCGCGCCCGCCGCCCCGCCTCCGGGTAATCGTCAGCAAGCCCGCGCACCCGCACAATGAAGACCTGAACCCGGCAGGGGGTGGGCGCCGCGCCATCACGCTGCTTGGCATAGCCAAAGGCGCCAAAGGGCAGCGCGCCCACCTCGCCCTGCACGCCCGCTTCTTCCCAGGCCTCGCGCAAGGCGGCCTCGGCCAGCGTGCGCCCGCGCATCGGCCAGCCCTTGGGAATGATCCAGCGCCCGGTGCCGAGCGACGATACCAGCAGCACCTCACGCCGCTCGGGCCTGCCACGCAGGCACAGCGCCCCCACCTGCAGCGCGGGCTGGCTGCGGCTGAAGAACCGCGCCAGCCAGCCGCGCAGGCCACCGGCGGCAAATGGCACCAGACTATTCGTCATCGCCGACCTTGCCGCGCAACGCCTTGACCTCGCCGCGCTCCACTTTCGCGGCCAAGCGCCGCCGCTGGCTACCCAGCGTCGGCTTGGTCGGCACCCTGCGCTTCGGCACCACCAGCGCAGCCCGGATCAGCTCGGCCAGCCGCTCGCGCGCCGCCTCGCGGTTCTGCGCCTGGCTGCGCGTTTCCTCGGCCCTAATCACGATGGCACCTTCAAGCGTCCAGCGCCGCCCCGCCAGCCGCTTCAGCCGCGCCTTAACGGCGGGCGCGAGGTGCGGGCTGCGCGCCGCCTCAAACCGCAATTCAACCGCCGAAGACACCTTGTTGACGTTCTGCCCCCCCGGCCCTTGCGCGCGGGTGAAGCTCTCGACCAGTTCCCAGTCGGCAATCGTGATGGCGTCGTTGATCCGCAACATGTCTACCAGGCCAGTGCAATGCCAGAAACCAACCCCGCTTCCGGCATCTTCATCGCTCAAATACCCCGGGGGTCCGGGGGCAGCGCCCCCGGCTGCCAATCGAAAGGCCGCCCGTTGCCGGGCGGCCCTCGAGATCTACGGAGATGGGCCAGTTAGGGGGTCGTCACCGACTGGTCCCAGTCAGGGCTTGTCACCCTTGGGTCTGCCCTCAGGCAAGCTCCCCCCTGACTGTCCCGACACCTCTCTCCAATATCACTCTCGACACTGGACCACCTCCTTTCGCTCGTGTTACCGATACCCGTAGGCTGACACAGATTTTGTGTTTGTCAAAAGTTTTTACGCTACCTTTGCGATCATCTTGTTCACGATGATGCGAAATAGCGGCAGCGCGGCCAGCGCCAGCGCCAGTTTCACGCCCCAGTCTGCCACCGCCAGCGACACCCAAAGCGGTGCCAACGGCCCCAGACCCAGCAGCGGCACGGCCCCCGTCGCCCAGCTTGTATCATTCGCCGGTTCGATGAATGTCAGCACCGCCGCAAACGCCACACTGAAGAAAATTGCCGTATCCAGTGTCGCCCCGGCCAGCGTCGAAACCAGCGGCGCGCGCCACCAGCTGCCAGCGCGCAGACGGTCGAACACCGCCACATCTGTCATCTGCGCCACCACGAAGGCAATGCCAGAGCCAAGCGCAATCCGCAGCGTTGTCGCCTCAAAACCCGCAGCCACCAGCGAGCAGGCGACCCCGACGCCGAACCCCGCCAATACCACCCGCTTGGCGGCATCGGGCCCGTAAACGCGGTTCATCACATCGGTAACCAGAAACGCAAACGGGTAGGTAAAGGCGCCCCAGGTCAGCCAGTTGCCGAACAGGAACTGCACCAGAATGTTCGAAGCCACCACAAGGGCGGACATGGCAAGAATGCCGGGAAGATAGCGGGTCATGGGATCATCCGTTTTGACAAGGTAGCGGAAACTTGGCCCGCGACCGCCGCGGGCAGCGCGCCTTACGCGCTGCGCCAGCCCGCGTCAATCCTTGACCCGGTATTCCGCAATCTCGTTGCTCTGAAACAGCCGAAAGTTGTTGTCTGCAATCAGTGTCAGCCGGATGTCGCCCGCGCCATCGCGCCAGACCGAAATGCCCTCAAGGTTGTCATGCATCCGCACCCGCGTTTGCAGCAGCAAGGTTTCGCCCGCAAACCCCGCTTCGGTCAGATCGAACCGGCGTACGCGGCTTAAAAACCCGACCAGCCCCCAATAGTCGCGCTCAAGCAGATAAAATCGCCCGTCGGGGCCAAAATCGGCCCCCACCGCCTGCCATCCGCCATCGCGCGGCACCGTGAAGGGCTGCCCCCACGCGCCGTCGCGGTAGCGGTAGACCGGAAATCTTGCGGCGAGCACACCCGGCCTTTCCGGCATCGTGTAAAGCGCGCCGTCCGGGCCGATTGCCAAAGCCTCAAGCGACGCGTTGCTTTGCATTTCCCTGAACGCATCAGCGCGTGGCAGCGGCTGCGAGGCGGCATCCGGGTGCGGGTAGTGCACCACCCGCGCCAGCCCCTCAAAACTGACGTAGATGCCGCCATCGGGCGCCGTGGCCAGCCCCTCGGCATCGGTCAGATAGCCGGTAAGCAGCTTGCCATCGGCATCGCGCAGCGCGTCATGCCCCAGCGCCATGGCGCCGGTCATGCGCCCGTCGGCATCGCGCAAAATACGCCCGCGCCAGACCGTCGCACGGTCCGAAAGCGCCAGAAACTCCAGCCCGTCCGCCGCGACCTCGATGCCCGAAAAGCCGCCAAAGGCGGGGTCGGCATCGGCCCAAGTGACCGAGCCGAGGTATTCCGCCAAACCTTGCGCGCCCGCCGCCCCGGCGGCCAGCGCCCACATCAGCGCAAGGGTTATTTGGCGGCAAGAACGGCGGAACATTGGGCGGGCAGGTCCGACATGAGGTAGGTGCGCGCGGTGCGCGGCGGTGGCGTGGTGGGCTTTGGCGGTGGCGTGGTGGGCTTTTTCGGTGGCTCAAGGTAGGTGGTCACCCACCAGTCAAGCGTTGCATCGCACCCGTTTCCGCCATTTGAAAGCTCGGCAACCGTGGGCGATTGCGTGACGCACCCTGACGAGCCTTCAGGGCAGCGCAGCCGCACATGAAAATGCGTGTTGTGCCCTGCAATCGGCCTGATCTTTTGCAGCCACGAGGTATCTCGCCGCTTGGCGGTTTTGCACATTTCAAGCTTGACCGCGGCCGCTACGAAAATGCGGTCTACCCTTGGGTCAGACGCTGCCGCTTGCAGCAGCGCGGCGTGCGCCGGGGTGAAGTTCGCATTCACCGCGCGTTGGTCTTCGGTGCGCACCGAAATTGACGATATCTCTTCGCGCTCGGCGCGGCTCAGGTTCAGGCGGGTTGGCGGCAGCATCCAGATGTCGGCATCCAGCCCGATCTGGTGGCTGGCATGGTCGCCTGTCATCGGTCCGCCACGCGGCTGGCTGATGTCGCCAAGATAGAGGCCCGCCCAGCCAATAGCCTGCGCCACCCGCGAAAGGTCCTGCAAATACGCGATCATCTCGGGCTGGCCCCAAAAGCGGTTGCGGCTCAGCCGCATCGCCTGCCACGTCGGCCCGCTTTCGGGCATCGCCACCAATCCTGCGCCGCACCCTTTGGCGTAGGATCCGATCGCCGCGCTCGCCTGCGGCGAGGGCGCCTTGGCGGCACCAAACAGCGTGCGCGCCAAGGGTTCGGCCCCGACCGGGGTAGCAAGCAGCAACGCGGCCAGCAACAAGCGGATCATCTTTTCGCCTCCCCTTGCGGCTTCACCCAGAACATCAGCAGCAAGCCTGCCAAAAACAGCACCACCAGCGGCATGATGCCAATTTGCTGGCTGCCGCTGATTTGCGTCACCACGCCGATGCTCAGCGGCGCAAGGAACGAGGTCGCCTTGCCGGTCAGCGCATAAAGCCCGAAACTTTCGGTAATCTTTGCCGGGTCGGATTGCCGCACCATCATTGAACGGCTGGCCGATTGCATCGCCCCGCCCGCCGCCCCGATCAGCCCGCCGATCACATAAAAGGCGATGTCGGGCAGGTTGCTTTCAGGCCCCACTGCGAAGCCAAACACCGAGGTGCGCGAAACGTACACCACACCCACCGCCACCAGCGTCAGCACCGCCACCGTGAACACGATGACCGGCTTGGGGCCGAAACGGTCATCGGCCTTGCCGCCGAGCCAGGCAAACGTGGCCCCGGTAATGGTGCCCAGAATCCCGAAAATGCCGACGCTGACAACCGACCAGCCCAGCACGCCCGAGGCATAAATGCCGCCGAAATAATAGATTCCGTTCAGAGCATCGCGATAGAACATCGACGCAAAGAGAAAGGCGAACAGGCTGCGATCGCGCGGCAGGTGCCGCAAGGTTTGCCGCAGTTCCGGCCATGCGCCGCGCACGGCGGTGCCGATAGAAACCATGCCGGGGCGGCGCACTTCGCGCACCCAGAGGAAAAAGGGCACCATGAAAACGGCATACCAGATCGCCGTGAACGGCCCGACCGTTCGCGTGCCTTCGCGCGCCGCCGAATCCAGCCCGAAAATCGGCGAAATGCCGATCAGCGTTCTGCCTGCGCCGTTCTCGGCAAAAAGTGTCAGCATCACGATCAGCGCAACCATGCCGCCAAGGTAGCCAAATGCCCAGCCAGAGCCTGAAATGCGCCCGATCTGGTCGGGCGGCCCGAGGTCTGGCAGCATCGCATTGGTGAAGGTGGTGGCAAATTCCATGCCGATCATGCCAAGGGCAAAGGCCAGCATCACCAGCCAGATGTTGAAATCACCGGGTGCTGCATACCACAGAAGCCACGCCCCCACGACATACATGGCCGAGAACAGCCAGATGAACCGCATCCGCCCGCCTGATTTGTCGGCAACCGCGCCCAGCAATGGCGCGAGGATCGCGATTACAAAGCCGGTGGCGCCGATACCGTACCCCCAGACCGTTTGCGCCGCGGTGCCGCTGCCCAAAAGCTCGGTCATGTAGGGGGCGAAGATGAAGGTGATCAGCAGCGTGTTGTAAGGCTGGCTTGCCCAGTCAAAAAACCACCAGCCCCAGATCTTCTTGCTTGCGCGCGCCATTCTGCCCCCCTGCCCGGTGCCCCGATCAAGCCCGAAAACGGCGCCCGGCGCAAGCGGCTCAGGGTGCAGGCGGCCAGGGGCGGGTGGCATCGGCGGCAATCCACGCCTGCACCCAATCGGGCAGCGCCGGGGAAGGGCCCGCGTGCCCCAGTTCCGCCGCCACCCGCGCAGGCGCGATCATGCCGCCCTTTGAGATGACCGCGCTGCGCAACAGCATCTGGTTGGTGCACTCGCCAGCCCGCCACATAGTCTGCTCCATGTAGAAGAACCGTGCATCCCAGCCCAGCGCGCGGCTGCGCATCTCAAACCGCTGGAATGCCTGCACCCGTCGCCGGTAGCGCACCGAATTGCCCGCCACCGTCAGCCCCCAGCCATGCGCCCGCAAGACCCGCACCAACCCGGTGCGGGTTGCCAGCGGAATGCGCCCGAGGTCGTACAGCGTCAGCGCGCGGCCGTTGTTCAGCTCCATCCAGGGGTCAATATCCCAAGGCCAGCAAATGTGATGGCTGACATGCGTGCCAAACAGCCCCAGCGGCGGGGCACCCCGAAATTTCAGCGCCTCTTTGGCCAACCGGACGAATGGATACATGCGCTCCTCGCTTTGCCGCCTTCGCTGCCCCAGGCCCCCGGCAAGGTCAACCCGGCACGTTGCGGCACTTGCGGTTGCAAGCCGCGCACGGCTGACATACCTGTGGTGCCGCAACGCCAAGAGGATGCCCATGATCACCCTGTTTCAAGCCCTGACGCTCATCCTCAATGTGGTCTGGTTCATCATGATCGCCCACATCATCCTGAGCTGGCTGATCAATTTTCAGGTGCTCAACGTCCGCCAGCCGCTGGTGGCGCAACTCTGGTTTGGCCTCAACCGCCTGCTTGACCCGATTTATGCGCCGATCCGCCGGATGCTGCCGAACATGGGCGGGCTCGACCTTGCACCGCTGGTGCTGTTCATCGTGGTCATCATCCTGCAACGCGCGCTGATCAACAACGCGGGCTTCTTTTACGGCTTCTAGGGTGACCGCGCCCGCCCTGCATGCGCTGCTGGCCTCGGTGTTCGGCTTTTCCGCCTTCAGGCCGGGGCAGGAAGAGGTTGTGCGTGCGGTGCTGGCGGGGCGCAACACGCTGGCGATCATGCCGACCGGGGGCGGCAAGTCGCTCTGCTTTCAGCTCCCTGCGCTTTGCCGCGACGGCGTTACGGTGGTGATCTCGCCGCTGATCGCCTTGATGCGCGATCAGGTGCGGGCGTTGCGCGCGGCGGGGGTTGAGGCCGGGGCGCTGACATCAGGCAATACCGATGAGGAAACCGAAGAGGTCTATGAGGCGCTTGATGCAGGCCGCCTGCGCCTACTTTACATGGCGCCAGAACGGCTTGCGGGTGCGGCCACACTGGGCCTTTTGCGGCGCATCAACACCACGCTGATCGCGGTCGATGAGGCGCATTGTGTCAGCCAGTGGGGGCACGATTTCCGCCCCGATTACCTTCGTATCGGGGATTTGCGCCGTGCCTTGGGCGTGCCGCTGGCCGCCTTTACCGCCACCGCGGATGAAGAAACACGCGCCGAAATCGTGACCCGCCTGTTTGGCGGCATCGCCCCCGAAACCTTCCTGCGCGGCTTTGACCGGCCCAACATCCACCTTGCCTTCGCCCCCAAGGATGAACCGCGCGCGCAAATTCTGGCCTTTGCCGGGGCGAGGCGCGGGCAATCGGGCATCATTTATTGCGCCAGCCGCGCCAAGACCGAAACCCTTGCCGCCGCCCTCTGCGCAGCGGGGCACACCGCCCTATCCTACCATGCCGGCATGGAGGCGCAGCCGCGCCGCGATGTCGAGGCCCGATTTCAGCAGGATGACGGGCTGATCGTGGTGGCAACCGTGGCCTTCGGCATGGGCATCGACAAACCCGATATTCGCTGGGTCGCGCATGCCGACCTGCCGAAATCAATCGAAAGCTATTATCAGGAAATCGGGCGCGCCGGGCGCGATGGCGCCCCCGCCGAAACCCTGACCCTTTACGGCGCCGATGACATTCGCCTGCGCCGCGCGCAAATCGACGAGGGTCTGGCCCCCGCCGACCGCAAGACCGCCGACCACGCCCGGCTTAACACGCTTTTGGGGCTGGCCGAGGCCACCGCGTGCCGCCGCCAGCGCCTTCTTGGCTATTTTGGCGAGGCATCGGAACCCTGCGGCAACTGCGATCTGTGCGACACCCCGCCCGAGGTGTTTGACGCAACTGACGCCGTGCGCAAGGCGCTGTCGGCCTGCCTGCGCACCGGTGAAAATTTCGGCGCGGGGCACCTGATCGACATTCTCACAGGTTCTGTGACCGACAAGCTACGCCAGCGCGGGCACGACACGCTGCCCACCTTTGGCGTTGGCCGCGACCTGTCCAAGGCGCAGTGGCAATCGGTGTTTCGCCAGATGCAGGGGCACGACCTGATCCGCCCCGACCCCGAACGCCACGGCGCTTTGGTGATGACCGAGGCCGCCCGCCCGGTGCTGCGCGGCGAAGCGCAGGTCAGTTTTCGCCGCGACCTGATCCGGCGCGCCAGATCGGCCCCCGTGGTGCGCGCGCTCGTGTCTGACGAAGATGCGCCGCTCTTGTCGGCGCTCAAGGCCAAACGCCGCGCGCTGGCCGAGGCCGCCCGCGCGCCCGCCTATGTCATCTTTCCCGACCGCACGCTGATCGAAATGGCCGAGGCGCGGCCGATGACGATGGATGCGATGGCGCGCATCTCGGGGGTGGGGGCCAAGAAGCTCGAAAGCTTTGGCGCGCAGTTTCTGGAAGTGATCGCGGGGGCGGCGCCCGATATGCACCCGGCGCGTAGAAAGCTGGCGGGCAGCGTGGCAGGGGCGCTGTTTGACCGCCTGCAAGCCGCGCAACTGGAACTGGCGCGCGGTGCCGACGGCCACGGGCGCTATCTGAATTGTACGCAAACCACGCTGCGCCAGATCGCCGAAAGCCGGCCGCGCAGCCTTGCCCAACTGGCGCAGGTGCAAGGCATGGGTGAAGCCAAGACCGACCGCTTTGGCGCGGTTTTTCTGGCAATCATCGCTGAGGGCTGAAGCGCGGCCTTTCGGCGCCCGCCGCTACGGGATTTCGGCTTCGGGCACCGCAGACCGCGCCCCTGCGGGGCAATGCGCGCGAATTCTCTCGGCGATGGCGCTCTTTTTCAGCGGCTTGGTCAGGTAGTAGTCAATGCCCGCAGCAAGGATCGACTCCGAATCCCCCTCCATCGCATGCGCGGTCAGCGCCACGATCGGGGTGCGGGGCAGCCCCTTTACCAACTCGTGGGCGCGGATCTGCCGACTTGCCTCACGGCCATCCATTTCGGGCATCGAGATATCCATGAACACCAGATCGGGGTGCAGGCTTTGCCACAGATCGACCGCTTCGCGGCCATTGCTGGCGAATGTCAGGTCGATGTCGTAATCCTTCACCATCTTGCGAAAGACCAGCTGGTTGGTGCGGTTGTCCTCGGCGGCGAGCACCCGCATCTGCCGCAATTCGGGCGTAGCCGCCGCCGCAGCAGCACCTTCGGGTTGCGAAATCTCTTGCAAGGCCCGGCACAGGTCTGACCGCAGCACCGGCTTTTCCAGCAACCCCGCCAGCTCGCCCCGGACCGGCCCGATCGCCGCCACATCAGGGTTCGATGTCAGCAGCAGAATCGGTGTTGCGAGCCCTTTTTCGCGCAGCCGCATCACCAGCTGAAGCCCGTCCATGTCGGGCATCTGGTGGTCCGTCAGCACCACATCGAACCGCCCGCCCGCATCGAGCGCCGCCAGCGCTTCGGCACCCGACCGGCAGAGCGTCACCGCCAGCCCATAAGTCTGCAACTGGCGTTCGAGGATCACCCGGTTCACCATCAGATCGTCGATCACCAGCGCCGCGCTGAGCGTGATCGGCGGCGTCGGCCCATCAATCACCTCGCGCGGCTCGGCGACCGGCAGCGTCACCTTGAAACCGAAGCACGACCCGTGCCCAAGCTCGCTATCCACCCAGACCGTGCCGCCCATCAATTCGACCAGTTGCCGGCTGATCGCCAGCCCCAGCCCGGTGCCCTCGAACTTGCGGTTCGAGGCGCTTTCGACCTGATTGAACTCGCCGAACACATGTTCGATGTTGTCCGTCGCAATGCCGATACCGGTATCTTCGACCGTCACATGCAGGTCGAACTGCCCGTTGCCCCGGTCCAGCCCCACCACCCGCGCCAGCACATGCCCGGCGGGGGTAAACTTGACCGCGTTGCCAATGAGATTGGTCATCACCTGCCGCATCCTGCCGGGGTCGGCCACGAAGCGCGTGGGCAGGAACATGTCGTAATCGACCAGCAACTTCAGCCCCTTGTCGCGCGCCGAGGGGCCAAGAAGCAGCATCACCTCATGCAGGCAGCGCTCCAGGTCGAATTCTTCGGGGTAAAGGCGCAGCTTGTCGGCCTCGATCTTTGAATAGTCGAGCACCTCGTTGATGATCGTCAGCAGCGCCTCGCCCGAAGACTTGATGGTTTCAGCATAGAGCCGCTGGTCTTCGGTCAACGCGGTTTCACACAGCAAGTCTGCCATGCCCACAACGCCATTCATCGGCGTGCGAATTTCGTGGCTCATATTGGCAAGGAAGGCCGATTTGGCGCGGTTCGCCGCTTCGGCATCGGCGCGCGCTTTTTCAAGCTCGGCTTCGCGCGCCATGGTCTTGGTGATGTCCTGCACCAGACAGACCAGATCGCCGTCATCGCCCCAGCGATCGATCAGCCGCAGATAGCGGCCGTTGGCCTGGCGCAGCACCTTCGGCTCAATCTTGCTGCGGCGAATGCGCGCGACCATCTCATGGTGCCAATCCAGCGGGTCGCGCCCCTCAAGATCAAACATCCCGTGCTGCGCCACCAGCTTGAGCACCGCCGCGTAGCTGACCCCCACCGTCACCGCGACCTGACCTTCAAAGAACGCCAGATAGGCACGATTCGCCGCGACCAGCCGCAGGTTCGCGTCAAACACCGCAAAACCGTCGCGGATGGTTTCCAGCGCCTCCCACAGCCGCCGCTGCGCAATCTGCACCGCCGAATTGGCAAGTTCCAGATCGCCGCGCACCTTGTGGTTTTCCCCCATAAGCGATTCGGCCGTAGCGCGGGCGCGCTCCAGCCCGTGGCGCTGTTCCACGATCTGGTCAGAGAGCGAACGCGCGTGCAGCGCGAGCTTCTGGTTCGCCGCAAAAAGCTCGGTTTTCTTCTGTTCCAGCAGTCGTTCGGCAGCCAGTCGTGCCCGCCGTTCCTGTGCCAGTTTGTCGGCAATGCTGACCTGCATCCTGCGGCGCCCATTGTTGCCTGAATGTTTCGCGCCAAGCCTGCACAGTTCGCGTGAACAAGCGCTTAATCCGCGCCAAGAACGGCGGCGCGCTTGCTTGGAATCGACGAAAGTGAGACCATCCCGCCATTCATCGACCAAGGAGTTTTCTCATGCGCGCCCTGCTGACCGCCGCCCTTCTCAGCGCCATTGCCATGCCCGTCTTCGCGCAGGAAAACCCCCTGGTCCCGGCCCGTCGCCTGGTGATGAGCGAGAACCTCGATCTGGTGGGAACCGACCTTGCCCAGATCTTCGACACCACGCTGGAAGCTTGCGCAATTGCGTGCATCAGCAATTCCGCCTGCACTGCCCTGACCTTCAACACCCGCAACGGCTCGTGCTTTCCAAAATCGGCGGTAACCCGCGAGTCGCCCTATCAGGGCGCCTATTCGGCGCGCGTGCGCCTTGCGGGGGCGGGCGTTGCCAACCGCGCCATCGGGCGCGCGGGCGAGCTGGCGTTTCTGGGCGCGGGCGACTTTGCCGCGGCCTATGATCAGGCCTCGACACTGGCGCAAACGCATCTGACCAACGACTGGACCGACAAGCAATTGCTTGACGGCGTGGCCGATGCGCGCCGGTCCGGCGATCTGGCGCTTGCGATGCGCTTGCAGGGCGCGGTGTTGAACCTGACCGACGCCCCCGACCACTGGCTGGAATATGCGCGTCTGCTTCTTGCCATGGGCGGCAACGACAGCGACAAAAGGGCGCAGGGCGCGCGCGCGATGCGCGCCGCGATCAACGGCTATTTGCGCACCGGCTCTGCCGGGGTGCGTGCCGAGGCGTTGCTGGTGTTGGCCCAAGCGCTTGAACGCGTTGGCCGTGGCCGCGACATGGTGCCCGCGCTGCGGCTGGCCACGTCGATTTCGCGGCGCGAAGATATCACCGCCGCGCTGGATGATGCTGCGGCGAAATATGGCTTCCGCATCGCCGAGCACCGTGTTGAGGCCGACAGCGCCGCCCCCCGTATCTGCGTGACCTTCAGCGATGATCTGGTGCGCGCAGGGGTGGATTATGCAAGCTTCGTGCGACTGCCGCAGACCGGATTATCGGTCGAGGCCGAAGCAAGCCAGATCTGCATCGACGGGGTCGAGCACGGCGGTCGCTATGCGCTGACCTTCAGCGCCGGTCTGCCCGCCGCCACCGGCGAGGTGCTGGCCTCTGACGTGACCGTAACCGCCTATGTGCGCGACCGCGCGCCTGCCGTGCGCTTCGATGGCCGCGCCTATGTGCTGCCGCGCGCCGCAGATGCCGGCCTGCCGGTGGTCACGGTCAACACCGAGGCACTGGACCTGACCTTGCTGCGCGTCTCTGACCGCAACCTCGTGGCCGCGATGCGCGATGACTATTTCGCCCGCTCGCTGGATTACTGGTCGCTCGACTGGTTTGGCGAAACGATGGCCGAAACGGTCTGGCAAGGCACCGCCGAGGTCGCATCGCTGACCAACCGCGATGTCACAACTCGCTTGCCGGTGCAGGAAATCACCGGCCCGCTTGGCCCCGGCATCTACGCGCTGCAAGCCGCCATTCCGGGCGCCGATCTTTATGATACGCCTCCCGCGACGCAATGGTTCGTGATCTCAGATCTCGGGCTTTCCACGCTGGCAGGCACCGACGGGCTGCATGTGGTGGTGCGCGGGCTTTCCGATGCGGGGGCGCGCGAAGGTGTTGCGGTGCAACTGATCTCAAAAGCCAATACCGTGCTTGGCACCGCCAGCACCGACGCGCATGGCTATGCCCATTTCGCCGCCGGGCTTACCGGGGGCAAGGGGTCTTCAGCGCCCGCGCTGGTCACTGTGGCCATGGGCGATGACATGGCCTTGTTGTCGCTGACCGATGCCGAGTTTGACCTTTCCGACCGTGGCGTCGAGGGCCTGCCACCTGCGCCGCCGATCGACGTGTTCCTGACCACCGACCGTGGCGCCTACCGTGCGGGTGAAACCGTCAACGCCACGATGCTGGCGCGCGATGCCGCCACGCGGGCGCTGCCCGGCCTGCCGCTGGTGGCGGTGCTGATGCGACCCGACGGGGTGGAATACGCGCGCACCCTTGCCCCCGATCTGGGCGCGGGCGGGCATGTGGTGGCCTTCCCCATCGCCGCCGCTGCCCCGCGCGGCACATGGCGGCTGGACGTGTTCGCCGATGTCAACGCGCCGCCGCTCGCCTCGCAACGCGTGCTGGTCGAAGACTTTTTGCCAGAACGTATCGACTTTGACCTCAGCTTGCCCGACGGCGCACTGGCACTGGGCATGGAAACCGAGCTTGGCGTCGCCGCGCGCTATCTGTTCGGCGCTCCGGGTGCGGGCCTCAATCTTGATGGCGATTTGCGGCTGGCCCGCGCCGAGGGGCTTGCGGGCTTCCCCGGCTTCCGCTTCGGGCAGCACGATGCCGCCTTCACGACTTCCTACGATTTTCTCGGTGCCGCCAGCACCGATACCGAGGGCCGGGCGACCTTTTACCCGGTCTTGTCCGAACCCGCCGAAGACCTGATGGCCCCGCTTGAGGCAACGTTCACCCTGCGCGCCTACGAAGGCTCGGGCCGCCCGGTCGAACGGCAGATCAGCCGCACCGTGCTGCCCGCGCGGCCGTTCCTTGGAATCAAGCCGATGTTTGCGGATGATGCCGTGGCCGAAGGCGCAGAGGCGCGGTTCCAGATCGTCGCGCTCGGGCCAGATGGCGCCGCCACCGCGATGCCCGTGCACTGGGCGTTGAACCGCGTCGAAACCCGCTACCAATGGTATGCGATTTCGGGCACCTGGAACTGGGAACCTGTCACCCACCGCACCCGCGTGGCCGAGGGCGAGCTTGCGCTGACCGCCGCAGGCGCGCAGGACATTGGTGCGCAGGTTGATTGGGGCCACTACGAACTGAAGGTCGAATCCGCCAGCGGCGCCTACACCGCCGCCTCGATGGGCTTTGACGCGGGCTGGTATGCCGCCGCCGGGGCGCTGGAAAGCCCCGACCGTCTGGCAGTTTCGCTCGATGCCGCCAGCTACCGTTCGGGCGATACCGCGCGGCTGCGCATCGTGCCGCAAACCGATGGTGTTGCGGTGGTTTCGGTGCTTTCCAACCACCTGATTTCGCTGCAAACCGTGGCCGTGACCGCAGGCGAAAACGTGATCGATCTGCCGGTGACCGATGAATGGGGCGCGGGTGCCTATGTCACCGCCTCGGTGCTGCGCCCGCTGGCAACCACCGCCGCCGACCGCGCGCCCAACCGCGCCCTTGGCCTTGTCCATGCCGCTGTTGACCCCGGCGCGCGCCACCTTGGCGTCACGTTTGAAGTGCCCGACAGTTCCGACCCGCGCGCGCCGTTGCCCGTGGCGCTAAGGGTCGATGGCGTGGCTGCGGGCGAGACCGCCTACGCCACCATCGCCGCAGTTGATCTGGGCATTCTGAACCTGACCGGGTTCAGGTCGCCCGACCCCGCTGCGCATTACTTTGGCCAGCGCCGCCTTGGCGTGGGCCTGCGCGACCTCTATGGCCGCCTGATCGACGGGCGCGCCGGAACCCTTGGCATACTGCGTTCGGGCGGCGATGCGAACGCCGGGCTGAAAATGCAGGCACCGCCGCCGACCGAAGAACTGGTCGCCTATTTCAGCGGCCCGCTGACCGTCGGCCCTGATGGCTATGTGCGCATCGATTTTGCGATGCCCGCGTTCAACGGCACCGTGCGGCTGATGGCGGTGGTATGGTCAACCTCGGGCGTGGGCCAGGCGAATACCGATGTTCTGGTGCGTGACCCCGTGGTGGTCACGGCCACGGTGCCGCGTTTCATGGCGCCGGGCGACCAGTCGCGGCTGCTGCTGGAAATCACCCATGCCACCGGTCCGGCTGGCAAGATGCCGCTTGCGGTCTCTGCCACCGGTCTGCGGCTTGGCAAATCTCCAGCCGAGATCAACCTTGCCCCGCGCCGCTCCACCACGATCAGTGTGCCGGTGACGGCGGGCGAGGTAGAAGGCGTGCAAAGCCTGCGCATCGCGCTGACGACGCCCGATGGCAAGGTGCTCGAAAAGGTACTCAGCATTCCCGTGCAGCGGCTTGACCCCGCAGTATCGCGCCAGTCGCGCTTTGAGCTGGCGGCAGGCAAAAGCTTCACGCTTGATGCCAATGTGTTTGACGGCCTCGTGCCCGGCACCGGGCGCGCCACGCTTGCTGTCGGGCCGCTGGCGCGGTTCGATACGGCGGGGCTTCTGGCCTCGCTCAACGCCTACCCCTACGGCTGCACCGAGCAGATCACCTCACGAGCGCTGCCGCTTTTGTATTTCAACGATGTCGCCACCGCGATGGGGCTGGCCGGGCAAGAAGATGTTGCCGCCCGCATCAGCAGTGCCATCGCCGGGGTATTGACCAATCAGGATGCCAGCGGCGCCTTTGGCCTCTGGCAACCTGACAGCGGCGATCTGTGGCTTGATGCCTATGTGACCGACTTCCTCAGCCGGGCACAAACGCAGGGCCATGCAGTGCCCGCAAACGCCTTCCGCAACGCGCTTGATAATCTGCGCAATCAGGTCAACTACGCGCCAGAATTCGACGCCTCGTCGAATGGCGGCGGGGTCGATGTCGCCTATGCGCTGATGGTTCTGGCGCGTGAAGGCGCGGTGCCGGTGGGCGATCTGCGCTACTACGCCGATGTGAAGCGCGATGATTTCGCCACCCCGCTTGCCGCCGCGCAACTGGGCGCAGCACTTGCCTCGTACGGCGAACAGACACGCGCCGACGCGATGTTTGCCCGCGCCGCAAGGCTGATGGCCGACCGCTCACCCGAAACCGCGCTTTGGCGTGCCGATTATGGTACCCGCCTGCGCGATCAGGCGGCGGTGCTGGCGCTCGCGGTCGAGGCGGGGTCAAACGCCATCGCCGCCGACAGCGCCGGGCAATCGCTTGCCAGCCGGCTGCTGGGCCAGCGGCTTTCGACACAAGAGGCGACATGGGCGCTGCTGGCCACCCATGCGTTGATCGACCGCCCCGGCGCCGAGGGCTTTACACTTAACGGCGCGCCCTTCACCGGGCCGCTGGTGCGCGTGCTTGATGACGGGCCAGGGTTCAGCCCCGCCAGCATCGGCAACGGCTCGCCGCGCCCCGAAACGTTGACGCTGACCGTTTTCGGCGTGCCCGAGGTGCCTGAACCCGCCGCTGGCAAGGGCTACACCATCACCCGCAGTTACTACACGCTGGATGGCGAGGCGGTCTCGCCCGAGGCCGTGGCTCAGGGCACGCGGCTAGTAACGGTGCTCGAAATCATCCCGCACGCACGCGACAGCGCCGCGCGGCTGATGGTCAATGACCCGCTGCCTGCCGGGTTCGAGATCGACAACCCGAACCTTTTGCGCGCGGGCGACCTTGCGGCGCTCGACTGGCTGGACGTCGAGGGCGGAACGTCGATGACCGAGTTCCGCCAAGACCGCTTTCTTGCGGCAATCGACTGGTATGGCAATGACATGTTCCGCCTGGCCTATATCGTGCGCGCCATCAGCCCCGGTAGCTTCCACCATCCGGCGGCCAGCGTGGAAGATATGTATCGCCCCGACCAGCGCGCCCAGACCGAAGCCGGGCAGGTAACGGTCAACTAGGCCGGTGCGCGCGGGCGCGAGGCTCATCTGGCTGGTGGCGGCACTCTGGGCCGCCACCGCCGCCTTGGATGCGGGCCGTGACTGGGTAGCCCGCACCGGTCTGCCCCCGCTTTCCGTAGCCGTCGGCGCCGAAGTGCTCGCGCGCGACGGCACCCTGCTGCGCGCGTTTCAGGTATCCGATGGCCGCTGGCGGCTGACGCCGGGGCCGGTTGATGAACGCTTTGTCGCCATGCTGCTGGCCTACGAGGACCGCCGGTTCTACGCCCATTCCGGGGTCGATCTGCGTGCCGCTGCCCGCGCCGTGGCGCAGACCCTCTGGCACCGGCGCATCGTCTCGGGCGCCTCGACGCTGACCATGCAGGTGGCGCGGCTCTTGGAGGAGGGGCCGACCGGCACCCTTTCGGGCAAGCTGCGGCAGGTCCGGGTGGCACTGGCGCTGGAAGCGCGGTTGAACAAGGTCGAAATCCTCGACCTTTATCTGCGGCTCGCGCCCTATGGCGGCAACCTTGAGGGCATCCGCGCGGCCTCCCTCGCCTGGTTCGGCAAGGAACCGCGCCGCCTGACCCCGGCCGAGGCGGCGCTGCTGATCGCGTTGCCGCAATCACCCGAACTGCGCCGCCCCGACCGCGCGCCCGCCGCCGCCGAGGCCGCACGCGCCCGCGTGCTGGCGCGCGCGGCGGCACAAGGTGCGCTTGACGCTGATGAGGTCGCCGCCGCCGTGCGCGAACCCATCCCCACCACCCGCCGCGCCTTTCCCGCACTCGCCCCGCACCTGACCGAAAGGCTGCACCGCGCCCAACCCGAGGCCACCCGCATCGCCACGACCATTGACGCCAGCCTGCAACGCGCCGCCGAGGCGCTGGCGCTGCGCGCCGTCGCCGGGCAAGAGGGGAGGCTGACCGCCGCTCTGATCCTGGCCGACCACCAAAGTGGCGAAATCCTCGCACATGTCGGTGCCGCCGAGTGGAGCAACGATACCCGCGCCGGCTTTGTCGACATGACCACGGCGCTGCGCTCGCCCGGCTCGACGCTCAAACCCTTTGTCTATGCGCTGGCCTTCGATGACGGCCTCGCCCACCCCGAAACGCTGATCGAAGACCGCCCCACCGCCTTCGGCGCATGGCGTCCGCAAAACTTCGACCGCCAGTTTCGCGGCACCGTGACCGTGCGCGCCGCCTTGCAAGCTTCGCTTAACATCCCGGCGGTCAGCCTGACCGAAGCCATTGGCCCCGCGCGGCTGCTGGCCACGCTGAAGCGCGCCGGGGTGGTGGCTGTGGTTGATGGCAGGCCGGGTCTGGCGGTGGCATTGGGCGGGGTGGGCCTAAGCCTCGAAGGGCTGGTGCAGGCCTACGCCGCGCTCGCACGGCTTGGCGCACCGATCACGCTCTCGCCACAGCCAGGGCAAGGGCATGCGTTGGCACAGCCGCTGTTCGGCCCCGTGGCAGGGTGGCAGGTGGCCGACATTCTTGCCGGCCTCGCACCCCCCGCAGGCGCCGCACCCGGCCGGATCGCCTACAAAACCGGCACCAGCTACGGCCACCGCGATGCGCTGGCGCTGGGCTTTGACGGGCGCCACGTGGCGGGCGTCTGGCTGGGCCGCGCCGATGGCACCCCGGTGCCGGGTGCATTTGGCGGCGATCTGGCCGCGCCGATCCTGTTCGAGCTGATCGGTCGCGCCAAGGCCGCGCCCGACCCGCTGCCGCCACCGCCCCCTGCCACGCTCTTGCTGCCCACCGAGCGCCTGCCGCAGCCGCTGCAACGTTTCCGCCCGCGCGACGCGGCCTTCGCCACCACCAACCCCGAGGCGCCCGATCTGGTGTTTCCGCCGGATGGCGCGCTCGTCGAGGCACCGGGCGGCGCGCTCGCGGTCAAGATCCTTGGCGGCACCGCGCCCTTCACATGGCTTGCCAATGGCGCGCCCGTGGCGCTGGCGATCCGCACCCGTGAAACCACACTGCCAATGCCCGGCCCCGGCCTCGTCACGCTCAGCGTGATCGACGCCAAAGGCAACGCTGCCCGCGCCGAAATCACCCTGCGCTGATCCCTGTCTTCAACGCCCAAATACCCCCGCCGGATGCGAGCGACGCGCCGTCAGGTGCCTCCGGCGGGGATATTTGGACCAAGGCAATTGGAAGCGGTCAGGCCCGCTCGATCGCCAGCGCAATGCCTTGCCCGCCCCCGATGCACATGGTGATCAGCGCGCGGTAGCCGCCGGTGCGTTCAAGCGCGTGCAACGCCTTTACGGTCAGCAGGGCGCCGGTGGCCCCCACCGGGTGCCCCAGCGCAATGGCGCCGCCCGAAGGGTTCACCTTCGCGGGGTCAAGGCCAAGTTCGCGCGTCACGGCAATCGCCTGCGCGGCAAAGGCCTCGTTCGATTCAATCCAGTCGAAATCGGCCAGCCTCAGGCCGGTGCGGGCCAGCAGTGCGCGAATCGCGGGCACCGGGCCGAGCCCCATCACCTCAGGGCGCACCCCGGCGTGGGCATAGCCCAGAATGCGGCCGCGCGGCTGCAGCCCGGCTTTCGCCGCCGCATCGGCGCGCGCCAGCACCAGCGCCGCCGCGGCATCGTTGATGCCGCTCGCGTTGCCTGCGGTCACCGTGCCGCCTTTCTCGAACACCGGCTTCAGGCCCGCCAGCGCTTCGGCGCTGGTCGCCTTGGGGTGCTCGTCGGTATCAAACACCACCGTCCCCTTGCGACCCACGATTTCAACCGGCACGATCTCGGCCTTGAAATGCCCCGCCGCAATTGCTGCCGCCGCGCGGTGCTGGCTTTCGAGCGCAAACGCATCCTGATCGGCCCGGCTGATGGAAACTTCGCGCGCCACGTTTTCGGCCGTTACCCCCATGTGGCCAGAGCCGAACGGGCAGTTGAGCGTTCCGGTCATCATGTCGATTGCCGTCAAATCGCCCATCTTCTGGCCCCAGCGCGCCTGCGGCAGGATATAGGGCGAGCGGCTCATGCATTCGGACCCGCCGGCAAGGGCGAAATCGGCATCGCCCAACATCAGCGCCTGCATTGCCGACACAATCGCCTGCGCGCCCGACCCACACAGCCGGTTCACGTTCATTGCGGGGGTGGTGTCGGGCACGCCTGCGCGTATCGCCGCGACCCGGCTTACATACATGTCGCGCGGTTCGGTGTTGATGACGTGGCCCAGCATCACATGCCCGATCTGCGCGCCTTCAACCCCGGCGCGTTCCAGCGCCGCCTTGAAAGCGATGGTGGCAAGCTCGATCGGGCTCAGGCTGGCGAGGCTGCCACCAAAGGTGCCGATGGCGGTGCGCGCGCCGGACAGAATGACGATGTCGGTCATGATGGTATCCCCCAGAGGTTTCGGGCAAACTCTAGCGCCGGGTGCCCCGTCACGCCAGCCGTTACGCGGCGTTGCGGGCCTAACCGTCGGGCAGCACCGCAGGCACGATCGTGCGCAGCACGATCAGCACCAACCCGTCGCGGATCGCCCAATAGGCCAGCAGCTCCAGCGCCACCGCAAGCGCCGCACTTACCCAAACCGGCAGCCAGCGCGCCAGCCAGAACCCCGCGATCATTGCGGCAATATCGCCTTGCGCGTTCAGCACGGTATCGCCCACCGCGCCAAGTGCCGCCTCATCAGCGCGAAAAAGCACGATCACGAGGTTCGAGTTTTCGACCACCTCCCAAAGCGCCTCAACCGCGACCGCCGCCAGCATCCGCCCATGCGGCGCAAGCCGGGGCAGCAGCCACCACGCCGCGCCATAAAGCAGCAACCCGTGCACCAGATGCGAAAGCGTGTACCAATCGGTGAATTGCTGCGAGACCTGCGCCGTTTCCGCCGCCGCGCTGGCCAACCGGATGCTGCCGCAGGGGCAGACCAAGGCGCGCCCCGATGCAAGCATGGCGGCGGCGGCGGCGGCCATCAGCACCGCGGCCCAGACCCAAGGCATCAGGTGCGTACGCATGGCCGGATGCAACCACGCGCGCAGGGCAATGGCAAGGCCGCGCCAGTGGCTTGCGCGGGTCAGGGGGACGGGGGGCCGGTCAGGGGGTCAGCGGAACGCGCCCGGCGGGTGTCAGCAACCATGCTGCGCGCCCCTCGATCACCACCGCGGAAACCGGGCCGCCGTAGCCCGCCGAGCTGTCGATGTTCAGCCGGTTGCCGTAATGACGCGGGGTGTCAATCGCGGTGTGGCCGTGCACCACCAGCGCGCCATGGTCGCGCGTATCTTCCAGAAAATCGGCGCGAATCCACAGAAGGTCATCTTCGCGCTGCGCTGCCAGATCGACACCGGGCCGGATGCCCGCATGCACGAACAACGCCTGACTACGCAGATGGTGCAGCGGCATGCTCGCCAGCCATTCGCGGTGCGCCTGCGGCACCGCCACCAGCGCCTCGGCGTGCACCTGATCGACCGGCCGGTTCGCCGGTTCGCGCAACCCATAGGATTCGAGCGTGCCCGGCCCGCCAAGGCGCGGGTGCAACCATGTCAGCTCGGCCCGCAAGCCGGGGTCACGCGCCCAGGGGTCATCGAGGAACCGGGCAAACATGCGGTCGTGGTTGCCCTTCAACACCACCCATGGCGCGCCCGCGGCCTGCCCGCGCATCAGAAACTCGATCGCGCCCCGGCTATCGGGCCCACGGTCCACCACATCGCCCACATGCACCACCGGAGCATCGGCATCGCCGTGCTGCGCGCGGTCAGCGGCAATCAGCGCATGCGCTTGCTCTAACAGGGCCAGATGGCCGTGAATGTCGCCTATGGCATAGGTCTGCATGGCACCCCGCAATGAAAAGGCCCCCCGCTTGGGCAGGGGGCCGGCACTGGTTACCACAAGCGTCAGACGACCTCAAACTCCAGCGGCTTGACCTGTTGGAAAAGCCCGGTCGCCTCCAGTTCGGCAATCACTTCGGGCGCCAGCGGCTCATCAAGGTAGAGAATGGCAATCGCATCGCCCCCTGCCTTTGCGCGGCCAAGGGTGAAGTTGGCGATGTTCACGCCGTGTTTGCCCATGGTGCCGCCCAGCGTGCCGATAATGCCGGGCACGTCGCGGTTGGTGGTGTAGAGCATATGTGCCCCCACCTCGGCGTCGATATTGATGCCCTTGATCTGGATAAACCGCGGCTTGCCATCGGCAAAACAGGTGCCCGCGACCGAGCGTTCGCGGGTTTCGGTGACCACGGTAAGCTTGATATAGGCATCAAACGCGCCCGATTTTTCCTGCCGGGTGGTGGCAATCTGCACACCGCGTTCCTTGGCGATGACCGGGGCAGAGACCATGTTCACGTCGGGGTTGGTGGCCTGCATGATGCCCGCGATGGCGGCGCAGTTGAGCGCCGCAAGGTTCATGTCGGCCACGGCGCCATCATAGAGGATGTTGATCGCGCGGAGCGGCTCATCGGTCATCTGGCCGACGAAGGCGCCCAGATGCCCCGCCAGCTTCAGCCATGGCCCCATCACGGCCGCCTCTTCCGCCGTGACAGAGGGCATGTTGAGCGCGTTCTGCACCGCGCCCGTCAGCAGGTAATCGGCCATCTGTTCGGCCACCTGCAGGGCCACGTTTTCCTGCGCTTCGGTGGTCGAGGCGCCAAGGTGCGGCGTGCAGACCACGTTGGGCATGCCAAAGAGCGGGCTTTCGGTGGCGGGCTCGGTGGCAAACACATCCAGCGCCGCCCCCGCCACATGCCCCGATTGCAGCGCCTCACGCAGCGCGGCCTCATCAATCAACCCGCCGCGCGCGCAGTTGATGATGCGCACGCCTTTCTTGGTCTTGGCCAGCGCTTCGCGCGAAAGGATGTTGCGTGTCTTGTCGGTCATCGGCACATGCAGGGTGATGAAGTCGGCGCGGGCGAGCAGGTCATCAAGCTCGACCTTGGTCACCCCCAACTTTTGCGCCCGCTCGTCGCTCAGGAAAGGGTCATAGGCGATGACCTTCATCTTCAGCCCCAAAGCACGATCGCAAACGATGCCGCCAATGTTGCCCGCGCCGATCACGCCCAGCGTCTTGTTAAAGAGTTCCGCCCCCATGAAGCGGTTCTTTTCCCATTTGCCGGCGTGGGTGCTGGCACTGGCCTCGGGCAATTGCCGCGCCACCGCAAACATCATCGCAATCGCGTGCTCGGCGGTGGTGACCGAGTTGCCAAAGGGCGTGTTCATCACGATCACGCCTTTCTTGCTGGCGGCGGGAATATCTACGTTGTCAACGCCGATCCCGGCGCGGCCGATGACCTTGAGGTTGGTCGCGGCGGCAAGGATCTTTTCCGTCACCTTGGTGGCCGAGCGGATGGCAAGGCCGTCATACTGGCCGATCACCTCGGCCAGCTTTTCCTTGTCCTTGCCAAGGTCGGGCAGGTAATCGACCTCGACACCTCGGTTGCGGAAGATCTGCACGGCAGTTTCGGAAAGCTTGTCGGATACGAGAACGCGGGGTGCCATTTCGGGGCTCCTTGAAATATCGGGATTGGGAATGTGGGCGGGCAGCGGCCCGCCCCCAAAGGTCAGGCCTGCGCGGCGATTTCGGCGGCAAACGCCCATTCGACCCAGGGCATCAGCGCCGCGACATCAGCGGTTTCCACAGTCGAGCCACACCAGATGCGCAGGCCGGGGGGGGCATCGCGGTAAGCGCCCGCATCCAGCGCGACACCCTCTTTCTCAAGCCGCTTTGCGACCGCCTTGGCGAAGGCGGCGCCATCGGCAATGCGCGGATCGGTGAACTTCAGGCACACGCTGGTGGTCGAGGCGGTGGCCGGATCAACCGCCAGATTGGCGACCCAGTCCTTGCCCGCGATGAAATCGGCAATGGCGCGGGCATTGGCATTGGCCCGCGCGATCAGCGCCGGCAACCCGCCGATGGCTTTCGCCCATTTCAGCGCCACAAGGTAGTCTTCAACCGCCAGCATCGAGGGGGTGTTGATGGTTTCGCCCACGAAGATGCCCTCGATCAGCTTGCCGCCCTTGGTCATGCGAAAGATCTTGGGCAGGGGCCATGTGGGCGTGTAGCTTTCCAGCCTTTCCACGGCGCGGGGGCTGAGGATCAGCACCCCATGCGCACCTTCGCCGCCCAAAGCCTTTTGCCAGGAATACGTCACCACATCGAGCTTTGGCCACGGCAAATCCATCGCAAAGGCCGCACTGGTGGCATCGCAGATCGTCAGGCCCTGCCGGTCTGCAGGAATCGCGTCGCCGTTCGGCAACCGCACGCCTGAGGTGGTGCCGTTCCAGGTAAACACCACGTCGGCGTTGAAATCGACCTGCGCCAGATCGACGATCTCGCCATAGGGTGCCTTGCGCACCGTGGCGTTCAGCTTCAACTGCTTGACGACATCCGTCACCCAGCCCTCGCCAAAGCTTTCCCAGGCCAGCATTTCGACCGGGCGCGCGCCCAAGAGCGACCAGAGCGCCATTTCCACAGCACCGGTATCCGACCCCGGCACGATGCCGATGCGGTAGCCCTCGGGCACCCGCAGCACTTCGCGGGTCAGGTCAATCGCCTCTTTCAGCTTGGCCTTACCCACGGCGGCGCGGTGCGACCGGCCCAAGGGGGCGTCGGCCAGCATTTCCAGCGTGAAGCCGGGGATTTTAGCACAGGGGCCAGAGGAAAAGCGCGGGTTTGCCGGGCGCGCAGCCGGGGTCTGCAGATCAGACATGGTATCCTTCCAGATAAATGCCCCCCGTTGGGGAGGGGTGTCCCGCTGCCGGGCATAGCCGCACCGCAGCACTGGCACAAGCCGCATTTCTGCGCTAAGCGCCGCTTTGCGCAACAATTGCGACAACGACTGTTTACGATCGGAAACTCGCCCCATGTTCATCGCCAGCCTGATCGCCAACCCCGCAGGCCGCCCGCTCGACCGGGTCACGGTGGAAAGCCTGCGCGATGCCTGGGGCGGGGGCGAGGCGGTGTGGCTCAACCCTGGCATTGCGGCCGAGTTCGATCTGCCGCAGGTGCCCGGCAACCGCTGGGAGGTCTGGCAGGGGTTGCAGGAGCTGGGGCTTGACCTCTGCATCCAGCCCGCCGAGGGGCGGCAGAAACGCATGCTGCTGGCCGACATGGACAGCACGATGATCGGGCAGGAATGCATCGACGAACTGGCCGACATGGCGGGCGTCGGCGCGCATGTGAAAGACATCACCGCCCGCGCCATGAACGGCGAGCTTGATTTTGAGGGCGCGCTGACCGAGCGGGTGGGCTTGCTGAAGGGCCTGCCCGAGGCGGTGATCGCGCAGGTTCTCGCCGAGCGCATCACCTACACCCCCGGCGGGCGCACGCTGATTGCCACCATGCACGCCTTTGGCGCACATGCGGTGCTGGTGTCGGGCGGGTTCACCGCCTTTACCACCGCCGTTGCCGCGCATCTGGGGTTCGACGAACACCGCGCCAATACGCTGCTGGTCAATAACGGTCACCTGACCGGCGAAGTCGCACGCCCCATACTTGGCCGCGCCGCCAAGGTGGCCGCGCTGACGGAAGTCACCGCCCGCCTCGGCCTGACCCCCGCCGAAGTGCTGGCCGTAGGCGATGGCGCCAATGACCTCGGCATGTTGCACGCCGCTGGCGCCGGGGTGGCGCTGCACGCCAAACCCGCTGTTGCGGCCGAGTGCGATCTGCGCATCAACCACGGCGATCTGACCGCTCTCTTGTATCTGCAAGGCTACGCCGCCACCGATTTCGCCTGAGATTGCCAGCGCTTGCGCCGCGTTGTAGCGTGGCGCAAATCTGGGCTGAGGTGCGGCATGGAAGCCTTTCTGATCCTTCTGGCGCTGACAATCGTCGGCCTTTTGATCTGGCTGCCTGTCTATGTGCTGATCCTCGGGGGCCGCATCTCGCGCCTGAATGCGCGGATTGCCGAGCTAGAGGCCAGTCGCCTGCCGCAGGTCGCACCCACACGGTCGAACGTGGCGGATTCAGATTCCGCGCCGGTTGCACCCCTGGCCGAGCCCGAAGCCGCGCCCTCGCCGTGGCGCCCCGCACCGCGGCCCGCAGAGGCCCCGGCCCCGCTTGCAGAACCCGGCGACCAGAACCGGCCGCTCGCGGTCAGCTCCGAGCGTTTCAAGACCGCCGCCGACTGGCTGATGCGCAACTGGGTCTATGTGGTTTCCGCCGCGTCGCTGGCGCTTGCCGCGATCTTTTTGCTGCAATACGGCGTCGAGCACGGCTTGCTGCCCCCCGTCGCGCGGGTGGCTGCGGCGATTGTGATGGGCCTCGGGCTGGTGGCCTCGGGCGAATGGCTGCGCCGCCGCCATGGCGACGGCAAAAGCCACAGCACAGCCTACCTACCTTCCACCTTCTCGGGCGCTGGCATCGTGGCCTTGTTCGCCGTCGCGCTCGCCGCGCGCCAGCTTTACGGCCTGATCGGCCCAGAAGTGGCCTTTGCCGGGTTGCTGCTGGTGGCGGCGCTGGCGCTGGTGCTTGGCTGGCTTTACGGGCCGTGGCTGGCTGCAGTCGGGCTTGTCGGCGCGGCCGCAGCCCCGTTCCTCGTGGGCGGGTCGAGCGAAGTCATCTGGTGGCTCTTCCCCTACTTCACGCTCATCGCCGCCACCGGCCTTGCGATTGATGCTGGCCGCCGCTGGGCGTGGGTTTCGGTACTAGCGCTGGCTTTGGGCTATGCGGGCGGGGTGATGGTGCTGGCGGGCGGGGGCGCGCCGGGCTGGTTCGCGGCGCAACTTGTGGCGCTGGTGGCGCTGACCCTGACCGTGCCGATGCTGCGCGCGATGCCCGCGCACGACGGCGCCAGCGTGACCGCGCGGCTGCTGCGCCGTGGCGGCGACTGGCCCACATTTCCAACCCGGCTCGTCGCGGGCGCGCTGCTTGCCGCCAGCCTGACGCTGGCGCTTTTAGGCAGCGAAACCGCCGCCGAGAGCCTGTTCGTCTTTGCCTGCCTCGCCGCGCTTGTGCTGATGTTCGCCATCTGGGCCAAGGGTGCCCCCGCGTTGGCCGATCTGACTGCGGTGCCGGCGCTGGCCTACCTTGCGCGCCTTGCCACCGAATCGCTTGGCGGCCCGCTGCACCGTGAGTTCATGGCGCAGATGATAGTGCTGCGCGCGCCCGAAACCACCGCCCCGGTCACCGTCACGCTGCTGCTGGCGCTGGCGCTTGCGGGCAGCTTTGCTGCGGCATGGCGCAGCCTGCGCGTGGCGGACACCGCGTTTGGCATTTACTGGGCAGCGGGCGCGGTGCTCTTTGCCCCCCTCGCCGCCCTTGGGCTTGAACTTTTCTGGGCCCCCGCGCGCGTAACCGGCACCAGCCTCTGGGCAACACAGATCATGGCGATGGCAGCGCTGATGGTCTGGCTTGCGGTGCTCTACGCGCGCGCTGATGCCACAAACCTGCGCCGCGCCGCACTTGCCACGCTTTCGGCGCTGTCGCTGATCGCCTTCGCGCTGTTCGTCGTGCTGACCGAAACCGCGCTGACGGTGGCGTTGGCCGCGCTGCTGGTGGTTGCCGCCGCTCTTGACCGCCGCCTGCGGCTGCCTGAAATGGGCTGGTTCATTCAGGCGGGATTGCTGGTTCTCAGCTGGCGCCTGCTGGTCGACCCCGGCCTTGACTGGGCACTTTATGCGCCGCTTTGGGAGTTGGCGCTCGGCTTCCTCGCCCCCGTCGCGGCAAGTGTTGCGGCGCGGGTGTTGCTGCAAAGCCTCGGGCGCGACCGCGTGACCCCGCTGCTGGAGAGCGCGGGCGCGGGTTTTGCAGCCATATTCGTTGACCTCGTGATCTTCCGCTGGCTGCGCGACAACTTTGCGGGTGATGCGGCAACAACGCACTGGGGGCTGACGCTGCTGGCGCTGCCGTGGCTTGTCACCGCGCTGGTGGCACTCTGGCGGCTTCAGGTCGGCGGCCCGCTTTTGGCGTTCCGCAAGGTGCTTGCGCTGTTAGCCGGGGCGGCGGGCCTTGCCGGGCTAGGCGCTGCGGTGCTGGCCGCAAATCCGCTGCTGTCGCCGGGCGTGGCTGGCGACAACGCCGTTGCCGGGCCGACCCCGCTCGATACCCTGACAATTGCCTACCTCATCCCCGCCGCGCTCGCCTTTGCCGCCGCCCGCGGCTTTCGCACCCGCCTGCCATGGCTGCACTTGCCGCTGCTCTGGGCCAGCGGCGCGCTGGCCGCGCTCTGGCTGGGGCTGGAGATTCGCCGCTTCTGGGTGGGCGATACGCTCTGGCGCGGGGGGCTGCCACAAGGCGAGTTGATCAGCTATACTGTGGCGATGGTGCTGGCCGCCGCGGCGCTGCTCTATCAGGCGATCGCGCGTGGCTCTTCGCCGCTGCGGCGGCTGGCGATGGCAGTGGTGGTGCTGACCGTGGCCAAGGTGTTTTTGCTCGACGCCGCTGGCCTTACCGGTCTGACCCGCGTTGCCTCGTTTCTCGGGCTTGGGCTGGCGCTGGCGGGCAGCGCCTGGCTGAACCGCTGGGCCGCAACGCAACAGCGCAGCCCCACCCCCTGACCGCGACACTTTGCCCACGCGCGGGGCCGCGAATTTCAGTTATATGCGGAAGCGTTCTGAAAATCGGCCAGCACCGCGCGGGCCTTGTGGGGAGACTGACATGCACCGGATTTTGGCTCGGCTATCCGCCGTCGCGCTGGCACTTGCACTAGCCCCCGCGGCCCCTGCGGCGGCGCTGGATATGATCAAGATCACGCTGCCAGACGGCAGCGATTCGCGCTATGTCGTGGCACTGCCGCCCGACTTTGACGCGACCAAGACCTACCCCACCCTGATCGCGATTCCAGGCGGCGAGCAAACCCCCGAAGGTGCGTTGAGCATGGTCGGGCGCTTTGAAGACGAGGCCAACAAGCGCGGCATCATCGTGATCGGCATTTCCACCGATTACAACGGCGTGCGCCCGATGTTCGGCCCCTATGCCGACGACACGCTGATACCGCAGCTGATGGCCGAGATGCTGGCGCGCTACCCGGTCGAAGGTGGCACCTTCTACGTCACGGGCCACTCGGCGGGGGGCGAATCCGCCTTCCGCGCGGCCATTCGCCACCCCGAGATGTTCCGCTCGATCACCTCGACCTCAAGCTATGTGGCCGATGAAGACCTGCCCAACGTTGCCGTACTCAAGGATATTCCCGTCAACCTGATGGTCGGCGGCGATGACTTCGCTTACCATCCCGGCGCCACGCAATCACGCGATGCCTTGCTCGCGGCCGGTGTTGACCTCTATTTTGAAATCCGTGGTACCGACAAGCACTCGATGATTTCGCTGCGCACACCCGAGGGCATGGAATTCTTCTTCGATCTGGTCACCCGCACCGGGCCGATCAACTAGATCACATACCCATACGCGGGGCGCGCACTCACACCTCGGGGTGCCGCGTCAGGCGGCTGGCCAGCAGATCACCGGTCTCCGACAAGATCGGATAGGCGACCATCGTGAAGGCGGTGTTCACCTGTTTCAGCGCGCGCAGCGTTTCCTGATGGATGTTCGAGGTCTCGATGCTTTCCACCAGACCCCGCCGCAACCGGTCCAGATGCGAGCGCTGCAAATCATGCTCGACCTCGCGCACCCGCTCCTTTTCCTCGACCAGCGCGCGCGCCGCATCGGGGTTGGCGGTCATCAGCACATTCAGCGCAGACTGTGCATTGGCCAGCACCCGGTCGTGAAAATCGGTGATTTCCTGCCAGCCGGTCTCGGAAAACCGCAGGTTTTGCGGGCCCATCCGCGCTGCCAGCCCCAGCATCTGGCGCGAAATCGCATCGCCCGCTGCCTCGATATTGGCCGCAAGGTCGGCCAGTTCGACGCTCCGCCGCGCCACCTCGACGCCCTCGCTTTCGCGTGTTAGCCGCGCAAGGTAAAGCTTGGTCTCGAAATGCATCCGGTCCACGGCCTTCTCTTTTTGCCGGATCGCTTCGGCGGTCGGCTCATCCCAGTCGCGGTAAAGCTTCACCACCGGGCGCAGCATCGCCTCGACCTCTTCGCCCATGTGCAAAACCTCGCGCGCGGCGCAGGCCAGCGCGCGGTCAGGAAAGGCCAGCGCGCTCGGCTCCAGCGCCGACAGCCGCGCCAGTTCGGCGGCTGCCTCTGGCTGGCGCAACAGCCTCGAGGCCGCGCGCAGCACCGCGCCGCAAATCGGCAATGCCAGCATCGCCACGATCAGGTTAAAGCCAAGGTGCAGCGTCAGGATCTGTCGCACCCCGCCGCCGCCCAGCATCGGCAGGAATTGCACCAGCGCGCCCAGCCAAAGTAGCGCCGCCACCGCCCCGCCGCCGCGCAGCATCAGGTTGGCCAGCACCACACGCCGCGCCTCAACTTCGGCGCCCAGCGTCAGGAACCACGCGATGAAACTGCCGCCAAGGTTCGCACCCAGCACCATCGCCGCCGCCACCGGCACCGGCATCACCCCTTCGGCGACGAATGTGACCACCAGCAGAACCGCCGCCACGCTTGATTGCACCGCCCAGGCAAACGCCGCGCCAATCAGAAACGCGCTGATCGCATCGGTGCCCAGATAGCGCATTGCCGCCGCCAGCGCCGCGCTTTCACGCAAAGGCTCGGTCGCGTCTCGGATCATGCCCAGTGAAACAAAGATCAGCGCCAGCCCAATGATGATGCGCCCGCCCTGCCTCCATGTCTTGTCCTGACTGCGCAAGAACAGCGTCACCCCGGCCAGCAACAGCAGCGGCACCAGCCAATCGGCGCGCAACAGCAACAGCTGCACCACCACCGCCGAGCCGACATCGGCCCCCAGAACAATCGCCAGCGCAACCGATGCGGTCATCGTGCCCGCCGCGATGAACGAGGTGGCGAGCATCGCCACCGCCGTCGAGCTTTGCAGCAGAACCGCCACCCCGGCCCCCGCCAGCGCCGCCAGCGCCGGGCGCCCCGCGCCCAGACGCAGCCACCGGCGCAGCGGCACTGAAAAGGCGCGCTCGACACCGGTGCGCACCAGCCGCACCGACCAGATCAACAGCGCCGCCGCACCCGCGATGTGCAGCAAGAACAAAACCACGCCGGGGTTTTCCACGCCGCCTCCTCGTCTGCCCCGGCCCGCGCTGTGCCGGCCCCGTTTGGCAGAATCCTTCCATTTGCGACCAGTTGGCGCAAAAAGTCCATGCCCGCCAAGATCTCTCTCGCGCGCACCCACACGCCCCTTTACTTCGCTGCGGCCAGCCGCAATCAAAGGCGCCACGCCGCCGGAGCGCCAAATGTTCGAAGTCTCGCTGGATCTCGCCGCCCTGCTTATCGTCGCCGCCTTTGCGGCGGGGTTCGTCGACAGCATTGCAGGCGGTGGCGGGCTGATCACCCTGCCAGTGCTGCTCTTGGCCGGGGCGTCACCGCTGCAAGCGCTGTCCACAAACAAGGTGCAGGGGGTGTTCGGCGCCGCCACGGCGGCGCTCAGCTATGGCGCGAAGGGCCATGTCAAGCTGCGCAGTCAGCTTGCCGCCGCAGCCGCAGCCTTTGGAGCAGGCGTCGCCGGGGCGCTCTTGGTGTCGGTCATCCCGACCGAGCCATTGCGCCTTGTGCTGCCCGTGGTGCTGATCGCGATTGCCGCGTTCTTCTGGCTGCGCAAGGGGCTGGATGATACCGACCGCGCCCAACGCATGGCCCCGGCAACCTTCACCGCTTTCGTGGTGCCTTTGATCGGCTTTTACGATGGCCTGATCGGCCCCGGCGCTGGCGCCTTCTACATGATCGGCTTTGTCACATTGGCGGGTTACGGCGTGCTGCGCGCCACCGCGCACACCAAACTGCTAAACTTCGCCTCAAACCTCGGCGGCCTTCTGGCCTTCGCCGCTGTCGGCGCGCCATGGTGGTTCATGGGGCTGGCGATGGGCCTTGCCCAGATTGCCGGCGCGCGGCTTGGCGCACGCCTGGCGATGCGGATCGGCGCGCGCCTGATCAAGCCTTTGCTCGTCACCACCTCAACGCTGCTTGCGCTGCGGCTGATCTGGCAGATGCTGTAGCCGCTTGCCTTGGTCCAAATATCCCCGCCGGAGGCAAGCTCGGGCCGGGCTACGCTCCGCGGGGGATATTTGGACCAAGGCAATTGGCACGTTTTCAGGCAAATCCCGCCGACAGCCGCAGTTCGCCCGTTCTCAGCCCGCGCCAATTGGTCAGCGAAGCGCCAAGGTATTTCTGCGCCATCGAATGCGCCGCAGGCAGGGCGCCGTATTTGACCAAAAGCGCCACAATCGCCGCTTCCGAGGCGCGGGTCGCGCCATCGACGATCTTCAGCGCGATACCGCGCTTCTGATCCGGCAGGATCGCCACAAACACCGCCTCGGCGCCGGTCTTCACCGCCACCCGCCCGCCCATGGCGCGCATAAGGTCTGTGCAGGCACGGCCCTCACCCGCCACCATTTCGGGGTAAGCCATCATCGCCCGCGCCAGCCGCGCCGCGGCCGCGTCGCGGCGGCGGCCTTCGGGGTCGGCGGCGGCGAAAAACTGCATGGCACGCGCGAGGCCCGCCACGGTGGTGGCGAAATTGGGGGCCGAGCAGCCGTCAATGCCAAAGCCGGGGCTGGCTGCGCCGGTCACATCTTCAAAGGCCGCGCGCACCGCGCGCTGCACCGGGTGCGCGGGGTCGACATAGTCCGGCCCCGCCTTGAGGTGTTTGCCAAGCGTCAGGAACCCGGCGTGCTTGCCCGAACAATTGTTGTGAATCTGGCAAGGTTCGGTATCGGAACAGATCAGCGCCTTGCGCGCCTCGGGGTCATTGGGCAGGTGCGACCCGCAGCGTAGATCAGATTCGCCCAGACCCAGCCCCGCGAGCCAGTCACTGACCGCCTCGGTGTGGATCATTGCACCCTGATGGCTGGCGCAGGCCAGCGCCAGTTGCCGCTCGCTCAACCCTGCCGCAGCTGCCGCACCGCTTTCCACCAACGGCAATGCCTGAATCATCTTGCACGATGAGCGCGGGAATATCACCGCCCCTGCATCGCCCCACTCAGCCTCGATGCCACCCGGCCCCCAGACCACCGCATGCCCCAGATGCGCGCTTTCCAGCCGCCCGCCACGCCACAACTCGATCATCGGCACCGCTGCCATGCGCTTCCTCCTGGGTTTTGCGCGGTTTCCCGCCAACGAGGGTTTTACCCGCCGCCAAATTTGCGGTATCTGTTCGTTATCGAGTTGAAAAGGGCTCCGCCATCCGAAAAAAGGGCATAAGGCCCGTGTGGTGCGATGCCAGGGCAGGAATACCGCTGGAGGCAGTTGAAAGATGACCCATTTCGGAATGCGTAGTGCTTTGGTTGCGGTGCTTGCGCTCAACCTCTCTGCCATCCCCGTTTTCGCGCAAGACAGCACCAACCGCGTCGCCGCCGCGACCGATTGGAGCGTTTTCGTTGAGGAAACGCCCGAGAAGTCGTGCTGGAGCGTGTCGCAGCCGAAAGAAACCGTGAACCTTCGCGATGGCCAGCCCGCGCAGGTGAACCGGGGCAAGATCCTGCTTTATGTCTCCTATTTCCCCGCCAGCAAGGGTGAGATTTCCTTTGCCGGTGGCTACCCCTTCGCCCCCGGCTCGACAGTCGAGCTGGACGTGGGCGGCACCAAATACGATCTTTTCACCCAGAACGAGACCGCCTGGGCAGGTTCGCCCGAGGATGATGCCAAGATCATCGCGTCGCTCAAGGCGGGGGCTTCGGCCATCGTGACCGGGCGCTCGGCGCGCGGCACGACCACCAAAGATACCTTCTCGCTGCTGGGCTTCACCGCCGCCATCGACGAGGCGGCGGCGCGCTGCAAATAACCACGCGCGTCGGCTGTTTCGTTTTTGCGGCGCTTCCCCTATATCGGGGCCTCTCAAGCAGTTGGACCCGCCGATGACCGAACCCGCCCTTACCCCCGATGTTCGCGTGCTGCCGCGCAAGCGGCCCGAGGGAGCGCGCACCAATATTGTCGGCCTGACCCGCGACCAGCTGCGCGCCGCGCTTGTTGCAGCGGGCACACCCGAGCGGCAGGCCAGCATGCGCTTGGGGCAGGTCTGGCAATGGGTCTACCACTGGGGGGTGCGCGACTTTGCGATGATGTCCAATCTCGCCAAGGATTACCGCGCGCTTCTGGTCGAGCATTTCGACATCACGCTGCCCGAAGTCGTCACCCGCCAGCTTTCGGACGACGGCACCCGCAAGTATCTGGTGCGGGTGGCGGGCGGGCACGAGGTTGAGGTGGTCTATATCCCCGAAGAAGACCGCGGCACGCTCTGCATCTCAAGCCAGGTTGGCTGCACCCTTTCGTGCACCTTCTGCCACACCGGCACGCAGATGCTGGTGCGCAACCTGACCGCGGGCGAGATCGTCGGGCAGGTTATGCTGGCGCGTGACGATCTGGGCGAATGGCCCCAGCGCGGCGCGCCGAAGGAAGAAACACGCCTTATATCCAATGTTGTGCTGATGGGCATGGGTGAGCCGCTTTACAACTTTGAAAACGTCCGCGACGCGATGAAGGTGGTGATGGATAACGAGGGCATCGCCCTTGGCCGCCGCCGGATCACGCTGTCCACCTCGGGCGTGGTGCCTGAAATTGCCCGCACCGCCACCGAAATCGGCTGCCTCTTGGCTGTGTCTTTTCACGCCACCACCGACGAGGTGCGCGATCGTCTGGTGCCGATCAACCGCAAATGGAACATCGCCACCCTGCTCGATGCCCTGCGCGCCTACCCCGGCCTCAGCAATTCCGAACGCATCACCTTTGAATACGTGATGCTGGACGGCGTGAATGACAGCAAGGACGACGCGCACCGGCTGGTGGCGCTGTTGCAGGGCATTCCGGCCAAGGTCAACCTGATCCCGTTCAACGAATGGCCGGGCGCGCCCTACAAGCGCTCGTCCGGCAACCGTATCCACGCATTCGCCGACATCATCCACAACGCAGGCTACGCCAGCCCCATTCGCACCCCGCGCGGCGAAGACATCATGGCAGCCTGTGGCCAGTTGAAATCGGCCACCGAGAGGGGCCGCCGCAGCCGGGCCGAGATTGCCGCCGAGGCGGGGCAGGAACCGCCGCTGCGTGTGGCGCGGCAGCCTGACGCGCCCGACCTGCATTAGGTCCATGCGCGCTGCGCCGCGGCTTTCCAACCCCCTCGCCCGCCGCTTGTTTCTTGCGGGCGCTGGCCTTGCTGCCCCGCCCAGCGGCGCCGCCAAGGGCGCGGCGCTTGCCGGTGTCATCGACACCCTGGGCTTCGTGCAGGTTGACAGCATCACCACCGTCGCGCGCGCGCACCACATGATCTTGCGCGCGCGGCGCCAAGGTTACCGCCCCGAGGCGCTGCCGCCCCTGCTTGCCAGCCGCGCGCTTTGGGAACACTGGACGCATGACGCCGCAATCTTGCCGATGGCGCTTTACCCGCACTGGCGCCATCGGTTCGCACACGATGCCGAACGTCTGCACCGCAACTGGCGCAAGTGGTTTCGCGAGGGCTATGAGGCGCAGTTCGACACCATTCTGCGGCGCATTGCGGATGATGGCCCGGTGAAGGTTTCCGATGTCGGCACAGGCGAGGCTCGCGGCACCGGCGGCTGGTGGGACTGGCACCCTTCAAAAACCGCGCTCGAATGGCTCTGGCGCACCGGCGCGCTGGCCATTACCCGGCGCGAGGGCTTCCAGAAGGTCTATGACCTGACCGAGCGGGTGATTCCCGCCGCCGCGCGCCTGCCCACCCCCACACCCGAAGAAACGCTGAACTGGGCCTGCGCCGCCGCGCTTGACCGGCTCGGCTTTGCCACCTCGGGCGAAATTGCCGCCTTCTGGCGTGCCGTCACCCCCGAAGCGGCGCGCGGCTGGTGCCGTGCGGCGCTGGCGCGAGGCGATCTGGCCGAGGTCGAGGTGGAAGGCGCCGATGGCCGCCGCCGCCGCGCCTATGCCCGCCCCGATGTGCTGGGCCGCGCCGAGGCCGCCCCCGAGCCCCCCGCCCGCCTGCGCATCCTCTCGCCCTTTGACCCGGCGCTGCGCGACCGCGCCCGCACCGAGCACCTCTTCGGCTTTCACTACCGCATCGAGGTGTTCGTGCCCGAAGCAAAGCGGCGCTACGGCTATTATGTGTTTCCGGTGCTCGAAGGCGCGCGGCTGATCGGCCGCATCGACCTCAAGGCGCACCGCACCGACGCCGCGCTGCGCATCCGCGCCTTCTGGCCCGAGCCGGGGGTCCGCCTGACCCCGGCCCGCAAGGCGCGCCTCGACGCCGAACTGGCGCGGATTGCCGCCTTCACCGGCTGCCCCGAAATCACCTTCGCCCCCGACTGGCAACGCGAGTCGCTGACGCCCTAGGCCCCTTGCCTTGGTGACCCCGCCCCGCCATTCTGGCGCCGGCCCATCGGGAGCAACCATGAGCGCTGCAGACGACGCCTATGCAGAAGCGGAACGCCTGATCGCCGAGGCGAAGCGGACGGGTGCGAAGGATCTCAGTTTCAACCGCCCAGAGACGCATGCGCTGACCCGCCTGCCGCCCGGCATTGCCGCGCTCGACAGCTTGCGCGAGCTTGATTTGAGCGGCACCCAGGTCACCGACCTCGCACCGATGGCGGGGATGACCGGGATCGCGACGCTTTGGCTCAAAGCCAGTGCCGCGCTTGACCTGCGCCCGCTGCGTGGTCTTCGCGCCCTCGTCGAGACGCCGGAGCACAGAGGCCTTACCTTCAAAGGCTCCGCCGCCGCCCGTGCCGACTCGCGCATCGCCGAAATCGCCAAGATCACAGACCCCGCCACCCGCGCCCGAACCCTGTTCGACTATCTCGAAACCTGGGTGCCGCCGCTGCCGCCCGAGGCGCCCGAACCCGACCCGTTTCTGCCGGTGGTGATCAAGGCTGGCCGCCTCGAAGTTGCCGCCTCGCTGCCCGATGCCGCCGAGCGCGACGAGCCGCTGAAGCGCGCGCTGCATGCGCGGTTGCGGCCCAAGGTCGAGGAACTGGCGCAGGCGGCGGGCAACCGCTTTCCGCGTCTGGCGCGGTTGGCGCGCGCGCTGCTGGCGGATGTGGATAAGCCCCTTGAGGACGTGGACCTGCTTCAGGTGCATCTGGGCGTTGAAGACCTTACCCAGCGCCTCGCGCTCGGGCAGGAAGATGGTGAGATGTTTCCGCCCGAAGTGACCGGCCCGCTCTCTGATGTGGTGCGGATCGCACCGGGCCTGACGCTCGACCATGCCGATGTGATGCTCTTTGAGGACCGCAAGCGGCGCTACAGGCAAGACCCCGCCCCCGCCGAAGATCAGGCGGCCCATGCGGCGCTCGGGCGGGCTCTTGCGGCAGGCGACCCGGCCATTGGCGACCGTTTGCAGGCGCTGGAACAGCGCATCGAGGGGCTTTCGCAGAGCGTTCTTTCGGCGATCCAGACCCCCGTGCATCGCAACTTGGTCTGGCGAATTGCGGCGGGCGCGACGTTGGAGACTACGCGCTTTGGCGTTGCCGTCGTCGCCGGGGTGGCGGCATCAAACCCCGCTATCAGCGCCTTCGTGCACACCCACTGGGCCTTGCTGGTCGACGTCGCAGGCACCTATGGCGCGGGCTTTCTGGATTGGTTCATCGCCGCGGTGGCCCCCACCCCCGAATTGCGGGCGCGCCTGCCGCAGGTCAATCTCACCCGGTTTCGCGACCCTTAAACCCCGTTCTTCCAGTTCTCGATCACCGCTACCGCTTCGTCGGCGGTTTCCACGAAAGAGATCAGGTCGAGGTCCTCAGGCGAAATCGTGCCCGCCTCGCAGAGCGCCTGCCAGTTGATGACGTTTTCCCAGAACGCCCTGCCAAACAGGATGATGGGGATGCGCTTCATCCGCCCGGTCTGAATCAGCGTCAGCGCCTCAAACATTTCGTCCATGGTGCCAAAGCCACCCGGAAACACGCAAACCGCGCGCGCGCGCATCAGAAAGTGCATCTTGCGAATGGCAAAGTAGTGAAAGTTGAAGCTCAGGTCCGGCGTCACATACACATTCGGCGCCTGTTCGTGCGGCAGCACGATATTCAGGCCGATGCTCTGCCCGCCCGCTTCATGCGCGCCACGGTTGCCCGCCTCCATCACCCCCGGCCCGCCGCCGGTGCAGATCACGTTTTCGCGCCCGTAGCTGGCCATGCTCTGCTCGGTCATCATGAAGGCAAAGCGGCGTGCTTCTTCGTAGAAATGGCTCAGCTCGGCCAGCGCGGGCACACGCGCGGTATGCGCCAGCTCCGGCGCTGGTATGCGCGCACCACCAAACATCACCACCGTGGTGTTCACGCCGCGTTCGTCCAATATCATCTGCGGCTTGAGCAATTCCAGTTGCAGCCGCACCGGGCGCAATTCCTCGCGCATGAGAAAGTCGGTGTCGGTGAAGGCCAACCGGTAGGCGGGCGCGCGGGTCTGAGGCGTTTCGGGGATGCGGTGCGAGGCCGCGACATCCTGCACAGAATCGCGAAACGGGTGGCTGCGGGGTTCGTCTTTCATCGCATTCTCCTTGGGCACCGTGCCGTCGCGCGCATTGCGTGGCACGTCCGCTCCGATTATAGGCTGGGCCTCGTCAATGCCATATGAAAGACAAAGCCGCCATGCCCGCAAGCGCCCTTGAAGCCACCGTCAACGCCGCCTGGGAGGCGCGCGACACCATCAGCCCCGCCACAGGCGGCGAAGTGCGCGCTGCGGTCGAGGCCACGCTTGAAGACCTCGACAAGGGCCGCCTGCGGGTGGCCGAGCGGCAGGCCGATGGTCGCTGGCACGTCAACCAATGGGTAAAAAAGGCGGTTCTGCTGAGCTTTCGGCTGAACGACATGGCCGTGCAACCCGGCGGCCCGCAGGGCGGCGGCTGGTGGGACAAGGTCGATAGCAAGTTCAAGGGCTGGACCGAGGCAGACTGGCGCGCCGCCGCCTTTCGCGCGGTGCCAAATGCTGTGGTGCGCCGCTCGGCCTATATCGCCCCCGGCGCAGTGCTGATGCCCTCGTTCGTCAATCTCGGGGCCTATGTCGGCGAAGGCACCATGGTTGACACCTGGGCCACCGTGGGCAGTTGCGCGCAGATCGGGCGCAACGTGCACCTGTCGGGCGGGGTCGGCATCGGCGGCGTACTGGAGCCGATGCAGGCTGGCCCCACCATCATCGAAGACAACTGCTTCATTGGCGCGCGATCTGAGGTGGTCGAAGGCTGCATCATCCGCGAAGGCTCGGTGCTTGGCATGGGCGTGTTCATCGGCCAGTCCACCAAAATCTACGACCGTGAAACCGGCAGCGTGAGCTATGGCGAGGTGCCTGCCGGTTCGGTGGTGGTGGCAGGCTCGCTGCCATCCAAAGGCGTCAACCTCTACTGCGCCGTGATCGTGAAAAAGGTCGATGCGCAGACCCGCAGCAAGACCTCGGTCAATGAGTTGCTGCGTGACTGAGGGACCGGAACCCCCGCGTGAAAAGCGCCCGCAGCAGGTCTTTACCCTTCTGGTCGAGGTGGGGCGCAAGGCGGGCGATGGCCTGCCGAAAGGCGCCACTGGCGCGGGCCTGCTGCTTTATGCCACCGGCGTGGATGAGGCCGAGGCGGTGCGCGAGGCGGTGGCAGTGCTGAAAACCGCCGACCTATCGCCGCTTGATGTGACCGGCTACGGCAGCCTTGCCGAACGCGAGGCAGGGGGCGATGCCATCGACCCCGAAGAACGCGCGCTGATGGCCCGCGCCTTGGCTGAAAACGCGGTGATCGTGGCGCAGATGGAGCCATTCTTTGGCGACGAGCGGCCGGCGAAAGACTGACCCGCCGCGCCGCGCATTCGGGCAAGAAGCCGCTGAAAGCGGGGCGCTGTGCGGCCCCGCCATTGGCCCCGGCCCCGGCCTGCGCTAGACTGCCACAAAACAGCAGGCAGCCCATGCACCCCGTCACCGCCACCCTTGCCGCCGCCACGCTTGCCCTTGCGGCCTGCGCGGGTCGCGCCGAAACCACCGCCGGAGGTGCCATGCCCAACGAAGCCCGGACGCCCGCCGACGCCGCATCCGAAGCCGGTTTCCAGCGTTGGTTGGCCGCCTTTCGCCCCCGCGCACTGGCGGCGGGCATTTCGGCCCGAACCTTCGCCGACGCCACCAAGGGCTTGCGCTTCGACCCCGACGTGATCCGCCGCGACCGCCGCCAGAACGAGTTTGACCAGCCGATCTGGGACTATCTTGATACCGCCGTTTCCGCCACCCGCATCCAGACCGGCAAGGCCGAGCTGACCGCGCGCAAGCAGCTTTTTGCAGCACTTGAAGCCCGCTACGGCGTCGAGCGCGAGGTGCTGGCCGCGATCTGGGGGATGGAGACCAATTTTGGCCGCCAGCGTGGCGGCAGCCCGATCATCCCCGCGCTCGCCACGCTGGCCTATGACGGGCGGCGCGGTGCATTCTTCGAGGCGCAACTGATTGCCGCGCTCAAGATCATCGAAGCGCGCGAGGTCGATGCGGCGCATCTGGTGGGCTCCTGGGCGGGCGCGATGGGGCACACCCAGTTCATCCCCACTTCGTATCTGGCCTATGCCGAAGATTTCACCGGTGATGGCAAGCGCGACATCTGGGGCGATGACCCCGCCGACGCGCTGGCCTCAACCGCCGCCTACCTTGCGCGCGCGGGATGGGTGAAGGGCCAGCCCTGGGGCGCCGAAGTGGTGCTGCCCCAAGGCTTCAACTACGCGGCAACCGGCAAAAACCACCGCCGCGCGCATGCCGACTGGGTGCAGATGGGGGTGCGCCTGCCGGGTGGCGCGGTGCCGCCCGACCACGGCCTTGCCTCGGTCTTGCTGCCCGCAGGCGCGGGCGGCCCGGCATTTCTGCTCTGGTCCAACTTCTTCGCCATCGCGCGCTACAACACCGCCGACGCCTATGTGATCGGCACCGGCCACCTTGCCGACCGTCTGGCGGGTGGCAAGGCCTTCAGCGCCAGCTGGCCGCGCGGCACCCGTTTGCTCAGCCTTTCCGAGCGGGTCGAATTGCAGCAGCGCCTGACCGGTGCGGGGTTTGACACGCAAGGCGCCGACGGCAAGATCGGTCCCAACACCAGCGCCGCCATAGCCGCCTTTCAGCGCGCGCGGGGGTTGATTGCTGATGGCTTTGCCACCGAGGATTTGTTGCGCAAGCTGCGGTAAAAAGGCGCCTCCGGCGGGGATATTTACGCCAAGGCAAGCCGTGGGATCACGCCAGATGCGGGCGGAAGGCGCTGATGACCGTGTCATAGACCTGCCGCTTGAAGGGCACGATGCGGGTAACCAGTTCATCCGCGCCAATCCAGCGCCAGCGTTCAAATTCGGGGTGCGGCGTGTCGATGCTCACCTGCGCATCGCTGCCCAAAAAACGCATCAGATACCAAAGCTGCCGCTGTCCGCGATATTTACCGCCCCAGATATGGCCGACCAGCTCGGGGGGTAGATCATAGGTCAGCCAATCGGGGGTGTTGGCGACCACCTCGACCAGATCGGGGGTGATGCCGGTTTCTTCCCACAGCTCGCGCAGCGCTGCCGCGCGCGGTTCTTCGCCCGCGTCAATGCCGCCCTGCGGCATCTGCCAGGCGGGGCCGGGGTTATCAATCCGCTGCCCGGCAAAAACCAGCCCGGCAGGATTGACCAGCATCACCCCAACGCAGGGGCGATAGGGCAACGCGGCGATTTTTTCCGGTGTCATGGGCGCGCCTTTTCGTGCAACGGGGGCGGTTTCCCGCCCCCAAGGGAGATCATTTGACCGAAGCGAGCTTCGACATCCCGGTAAGTATGTCGATCGCATAGGCCAGCTGATAGTCATCGAGGCGCAGCTTGGCCGCGTCTTCGGCGCGCTTCTGTTCGGCCAGAAACTGCGCCCTCTCATCCTCGGTCATCGAATCGTTGGTGATCGCGCCGCGCAAGGCCGCCTCGTTCCGGTTGGCCGTGGTTGCCGATGCGGGTTCTTCGTCGGTCGCCGGGGCGCGCGGCGGCTGCTGCACCACGATATCGGGCGCAATGCCCAGCGACTGGATCGAGCGGCCCGAAGGCGTGTAATAGCGCGAGGTCGTCAGACGCATCGCACCGTCACCCCGGATCGGCATTACGGTCTGCACCGAGCCCTTGCCGAACGATTTGGTGCCCACCACGATTGCGCGGTGGTGGTCTTGCAACGCGCCGGTGACAATCTCGGAGGCCGAGGCCGAACCGCCGTTGATCAGCACCACCACCGGCTTGCCCTGCGCCAGATCGCCCGGCTCGGCGTTGAAGCGTTCGCTTTGCGCCGGGTCGCGGCCACGGGTCGAGACAATTTCGCCCGCGTCGAGGAAGGCGTCCGAAACCTTGATCGCCTGCGTCAAAAGCCCGCCGGGGTTATTGCGCAGATCAACCACGAAGCCCGAAACATTGTCGATGCCGCCAAGCTCGGCAATCGCCGTGCCGATGCTCTCTTCAAGATTGGCAAATGTCTGGTCGTTGAAGGTGGAAATGCGCAGCACGACTGCCTTGCCCTCGGTGCGCCCCTTGACGGCAGTCAGCTTGATGGTGTCGCGGATGATCGACACATCAAACGGCTCGGATCGCCCTTCGCGCACCACGGTAATGATGATCTCGCTGCCCACTGGCCCGCGCATCTTGTCAACCGCCTGATCGAGCGTCAGGCCCAGCACCGATTCGCCATCGACATGGGTGATGAAGTCGCCCGCCTGCATGCCCGCCGCATCGGCCGGGGTGCCATCCATCGGCGAGACCACCTTCACGAAGCCCTCTTCCTGCGTCACCTCGATGCCAAGCCCGCCAAAGCTGCCGCGCGTCTGCACCCGCATGTCGGCATAATCATCGGGCGGCAGGTAGCTTGAATGCGGATCAAGCGACGTCAACATGCCGTTGATCGCCGCCTCGATCAGCTTTTGCGAATCGACCTCTTCCACATAATCGGCCCGGATCCGCTCGAAGATCGAGCCAAACAGGTCGAGTTGCTCATAGACCGAAGACGGCCTTGCCGCTTCTTGCGCCACCAGAGGCCCGGCATATTGCGTGGTCAAAAGCGCCCCTGCAACGGTGCCGCACAGCGCGGCGATCGCGAATTTCCTCATCCTCTACCCCTGGTTATCCCCTGTCATGGTGAACCACTCGCTCGGGTCCACGGGCGTCTTGCCCTGTCTGAGTTCCATATAAAGCGTTTCGCTGCGGGCAGCGCTACCGCCTTGTTGCGCCCCTTGCCCGAATTCGCCCGCGGCAGGCACGTTGCCGCCCATCAAGCCCAGGGGCGCCCCGGCCGCCAACACATCTCCGGTTTCACCATAGACCGTGCCAAGCCCCGCCAGAACCAGAAGATAGCCGGATGCGGGCTCAACGATCATCACATTTCCGTAGTCGAGCAGCGGCCCGCGGTAACGAATGGTCGCGGCCCAGGGCGCGGTCACCAGCGCGCCCGGTTCGGTGGCCAGAATCAGGCCGGGGCGGCGGATGCCGGCGGCGTCGGCCTCGTTCATGCGGCGCAGCACCCGGCCCAGCGCCGGCAGCGGCAGGCTGCCCTTGGCCCCGGCAAAATCAGCCCTCGGCGCGCCGATATCGGTTTCCATGTCCGCCAGCCCGATCGCGAACCCGTCGAGCGTTTCCGCCGATTGCAGCAGCGCCATCAGCTCAACCGGTTCTTCAAGGTAGCGCCGCGGCAGATCGGTGCGCTCGGCCACGGCCTTGCTCAGCGCCGCGCGCGCACCCTGCGCCGAGGCCAGCCCCGCCGCCAAAGTCTCGGCGGCCCCCTCTTGCAGCGCGCGCAGATCGGTCAGCTCTTCCAGATCGGCCCGCAAGGCGTCGGCGCGGGCCTGCAACGCGGGCGTCACCTCCGACAACACCATGCCGGTGCGCGCCGCGCTTAGCGCCCCCGCCGGATGCAACAGCAGCAGCGGCGCGTCAGTGCGCTCGATCGAGGCCATCACCGCCAAGAGCCGCCCGATCTCGTCTTGCCGCGCGGCAAAACCGGCGGCAATTTCGGCCTCGCGCACCGCCACCCGCCGCAAGCCCTCGCGCAGCGCCGCCAAGCCCCGCTCATAGGCGCCAATGGTTGTTGTCAGCGCCGCCACCCGGTCTGAGGCCCGCTGCGCCGCATCGAGCGCCGCAATCGAGGCGCGCAAATCTTCGGCCGCCGCCCGTGCTGCATCGGTCGCGCCCGGTTCGGCCCGCGCCGCGCCCGTGCCCAGCACCACCGCCAGCACCACCGACAGAACCAGCGCCCAGCGCATCAGCGCGTAATCAGGCTGGTGCCCGTCATCTCGGGCGGTTTGGGCAGACCCATCAGTTCCAGCAGCGTCGGCGCAATGTCGGCCAGCCTTCCCGTGTTCAGCCGCACCCCCTCGGGCCCACCGATCAGCGCCACCGGCACCGGGTTGGTGGTGTGCGCGGTATGCGGCCCGCCGGTTTCCGGGTCGATCATCAGCTCGCAGTTGCCGTGGTCGGCGGTCAGCAGCATCGCCCCGCCCGCCGCCTTCAAGGCAGCCAGCACACGCCCCAGATCGCGGTCGATCTCTTCGCAGGCGGCAATCGCAGCGGGCAGGCTGCCGGTGTGGCCCACCATGTCGGGGTTGGCAAAGTTGACCACGATCAGGTCATAGCCCACCTCGATCGCCGCCACAAATCGGTCGGTCACTTCGGGCGCCGACATCTCGGGCTGCAAGTCATAGGTGGCCACCTTGGGTGAGGCGGGCATGAAGCGGTCTTCGCCCGGTTCGGGCGCCTCGCGCCCGCCGTTGAGGAAAAACGTCACATGCGGGTATTTCTCGGTTTCAGCCAGCCGGTATTGGCGCAGCCCGTGCGCCGCCACCCATTCGCCCAGAGTATTCTTGATGGTCTGTTTGGGGTAGGCAACGCTCATGTAGGCGTCATGCGTTTTCGAATAATCGACCATGCCCAGCATCGCCGCCCATTTTGGCCGCGTACCTGCCTCAAACGCCGCAAACCCCGGCTCGCCCAGCGCCTGCAAGATCTCGCGCGCCCGGTCGGCCCGGAAGTTAAGGCAAAAGAACCCGTCGCCGTCACGGGCACCAGCATAGCCCGCCACCACCGCGGGCGCGATGAATTCGTCGGTTTCGCCGCGCGCATAACCCGCCGCGACTGCCGCCTCGGCGCTTGCCGCCGCTTCGCCCTTG
>JAHYIZ010000038.1 GCA_019429405.1 Paracoccaceae bacterium | reverse complement strand
CATGCTGGTGTCTGTATTCTTCGTCATGGCGTGATCTCCTTGGCGGTTGCAGCCGCCGGTTGGGTGGGTTTGGTTCACCCGGAGATTGCGCCACCTTCAAATTTCCACCACCTTCGCGACACAACCCGCGTGCGATCGTATCCAGTCTCTTCAACTCCCACTCCATCCGCTGCCCAAAAGCGGATGGTCAGACAAAACCTGAGGGGGGTCAAAATTGGCCGCCGATCACCCCGCCATGAGGGTCAATTTTGCACGCCGAAACACACCGATAGGCGTAAATGACCACCGGGCTCCGGTCGTGGCTGGATGAAAGTTCGGTGGCAGGTCAGCTGCCCTGATCCGTATTGAAGAATTCGGGCGTGCCATGCGTCGCCAGCGCCTCTTTCACGGCCTCGATGCCCATCCGCTTTATCACGGTGGCGACAAGTGTCCGCCCGGTCTTGACCCTTGCCTCAGACCGGCAGCCCCTGCAACATCCGGCTATGCGGTGTCCATTGGAGGTATCAGCATCGACGGCGCGCCCACGGCGATCAGGTCCAGCCGGTGCATGGCGCGGGTGCAGGCGACGTAGAGCAGGTTGCGGTCCATTTGCGTTGCAAAGACGGCCTCGCTGGCGTCGGGGATGATCACCCGGTCGAATTCAAGCCCCTTGGCCAGATGTGGTGTGCAGATGATGACGCCAGTTGAAAAGCCGGTGCTGCCCTCTGCCAGCAGCCGCGCCTCGACGCCATCTTCCGCAAGCGCCCTGTGCAGCCTCTTCGCCTGCGCTTGCGTCTTGGCCAGCAAAGCGACGCTGGTGTGATCCGAGCTGCGAAAGTCGGTCACGGCGGCCTTGATGCGCGCCACGGCGTCCTTCTGGGTCTTGACGACCGTCAGCGACGGCGCCGGCCCGTGCCGCTCCATCGCTACAAGGTCTGGGTTGGGTGAAATCTTCAGCGCGAACTGCATGATTTCCCAGGTCGAGCGATAGCTTTTGTTCAGCGTGACACGATAAGCGCCCTCGAGCACCTGTTCGATCCGCTCGGGCGTTGAGGCGCTGTAGGGGTTCACCGACTGCGTGGCGTCGCCGAGGATGGTCTTGCGACACTTGAAAAGCCGCGCCAGCACCGCGTAGTGCACAGGCGTGTAATCCTGCATCTCGTCCACCAGAAGATGCTTGACCCCGGCATAGGGGTTTTCGACGCCCTCCGTCAGCATTTGCAGGTAGATCAGCGGAAAAACGTCGGCATATTCGAGCTTGCCGCGTGTCGGCTTGAAGAGCTCCGGCCGGTCGATCCAGTCGAAAAACTCTTTGTAGGCCTTGCGCAGCGCGCTGCGGTTTACCATCCCGCGCACGGCGGTGCGGATCACGGCGCGTTCCTCTTTGCGCAGCTCGATATCATACTGCGCAAGGAACTGCTCGATAACCGCGTTCCCGGTGGCGACGATCCGTTCAGCCATGGGCAGGTGCCTGAGCCTGTCCCAATTGGTCTTGAATACGAACCCCGGCACCGGGCGCTTGCGCACCACCACATCTTCGGGCTGGAACGTGGTTTTCTCCAGATGCCGGGCATAGGCCTCGATCTGGCGCAGAAACTCGGGCGCAGCCTTCGCCCTGATGCGCTGCTTCATCGCCTCATCGTCGCTTTCAAGCAGCACCGCCGTCTGCTCGAAGAAAGTCTGAAAGCGGATCTTGTTCCCGAGGATTAGCGCGGCGAGCGTCTCCATGCCGATCTCGGGTACGGTTTCTTCGCCGAGTTCGGGCAGCACGTTGCCGATGTAGTCGGCAAAGACCCGGTTTGGCGAGATGATCAGGATGTCTGAGGAACTGAGCGTGTCCTTGAACCGATAAAGCAAGAACGCAATACGGTGCAACGCGATCGAGGTTTTGCCCGACCCGGCGACCCCCTGAATGATCAGCGTATGCGCCTCGGCGTCGCGGATAATTGCGTTCTGGTCGCGCTGAATCGTGGCGACGATGTTTCTCATGCCGTCGTCGCTGGCCTGCGCCAGTGTATCTTGCAACACGTCGTCAACGATATTCACGCTGACATCGAGCATGAATTCCATGGCGCTGTCGCGGATGCGGAATTGCCGTTTCAGCGCAATTTCGCCGGGGATCGTGCCCGAGGGCGCGTCATAGCGCGCGGGGCCAGTTTCGAAATCGTAGAACAGCGACGACACCGGCGCGCGCCAGTCATAGACCCAGGGCTGCTGCGTTTCCTCGTCGCGAAAATCGTGGATGCCGACGTAATAGGCCGCCGTTTCGTTCCGGGACGATCTGCGAAAATCAAAGCGCCCGAAATAGGGCGATTTGCGCAGCTTTTCGAGCTTCTTCGCCTGCGCCCGCAGCACGTCGGACGACCGCATCATCTGGTCGATCGACTGGCGCATGCCGACCTTGTCGATATGGTCCATGTCGCGCCGGGCCTCCCACATATGGTCATGGGCGGCCTGAATGTCGCGCTGATAGTCGGACAGGCGCAACCCGATGGCGCTCAGGTTGGCGTCGATCCGGCCCAGACAATCGGTCAGGCGGGATTGTTCTTCGTGCTTTGTGTCGGTCATGGGCGCCTGTCTGGTGTCACTTGGCATTCACGCTGCGGCCTGATCGCCGTGGCCTGCTTGCACGCGGAAGACAGCCATCTGGCTGGCCCCGCCAAAATCGGGATGGGCGCCTGCAACGTCGCGAAACTGCACGTCATAGCGCCAGGCAGCGGCCACGCGACGCCCCCAGTTCTGGAACCGGGCGCGTGGCCATTCGAACCGGTGATCGGGGTGGCGAAAGCGATCTCGCGGCACGCCGAGCAGCGGGTTGAACTCGGCGTTTGGGGTGGTGATGATGACCGTGCCGGGCCGCATCTGGCCAAAGACCGCCCGTTCAAGCTGCGACAGATGCGCGGGGTCGATATGCTCGATTGTTTCGATCAGCACCGCGCAGTCGAACCCTTCCAGCGCCGGGTCGCCTTTGGTCATCGAGGCGCAACGCAACTCGGTGGCGCCTGCGAGGACTGACTGCTTGGCAAGCCTACCCCGCAGCCGTTCCAGCGAGGCGGCACAAATGTCGATGCCCACAAGGCGGCGCAGCCCCGGTTCGGCGGCGAGGCGCACGAAAAGGTCGCCATCGCCGCAGCCCAGATCCAGCACGCTTTGCGCGCCGGCGGCCAGCACCTCGGCGCGCGCCGCCTCCAGCCGCTGTTCGTGCAGCCATGTCGTCATGCGACCCCCGGTGTAGCTGGCCGCTGCATCAGGACGACATCCTTGGCCGGCACCTCGCAGCGCCAACCCCAGCTGCGCGCCAGATGGCGGAAGGTCTGCTCGCGGTAGAACACCACATGGGTAGGGTCTTTGCGATAGTGCCAGTCCGCAAAGCGTGCATCGTCGGTCTGAAAACAGGTCATCACTGCCAGCCAGCCGCCGGGACGGACCAGCGCGCACAGGCGCGCGAATTCGGCGCTTGGGTGGTGGAAATGCTCGGCCACCTCGGTGCAGGTGACGAAATCATAGGTTTCGGCCAGCGGTGACGGATCGGGGGCAAAGAAGGGGTCGTATAGCGCAACCTCATGCCCTGCCTCGCGCAGCATCGCCGCCAGTGCCGGGCCGGGCCCGCAGCCATAGTCAAGCCCGCGCGAACGGGGCGCCAGCCGCGCCAGCAGGGGTTCGGCCAGCTTTGACAGGAAACGGCGATAGCGCGGGTCGCCGGGGTCGTTTTCATGGTGCAGGTAATGCGCGTATTCCTCGTCACGTGACGGGCGCTGCGCGGGCGCCAGAAAGCGCGCCTCACAGCTCGCGCAGCGCCAGTAGTCGCGGCCATCCGCCACGATGAATGGCTCGGGGCGCGAAGCATCACAGACCGGGCAGGTGGCCCCGGCAAGAGCATCGGGCATGGTCGCTGCCATCAGAGTCATGCCCCGGCTCCGCTGCCATTGCGTGCCAGATAGACCGTCTGGGTGAAGGGCCGGTCGGTGAGCGGGTTGTGAAAGGTCACAGGTTCGGCCCAGGCCTGCGGGAAGGCCTGTGAAAGGCGGTCCAGAAACCCCTGATCCGTGCGCGCGTCAGACCACAGCCCGAAGATGCCATTGGGCTTGATGTGCCTGCGCAGAGCCGCCAACCCGGCGGGTTGGTAGAAACTGTCGCTGCGCGCGTCGAGAGCCAGTTCGGGCGTGTGGTCGATATCCACCAGAACGGCATCGAAAAGCCGGCCCGGCTGGCCGGCGTCAAAACCGGCCTCGCTTGCGGCCATGGCGAAAAAATCGCCGTGCACCAGCCGGCAGCGCGGATTTTCGGCCAGCGCGCGGCCCATGGGCAGAATGCCGCCCTCGTGCCATTCGATCACCGGCGCGAGAAACTCGACGACCAGAAGCTCGTGGACCGCCGCATGTTCCAGCACCGCTTGCGCCGTATAGCCCAGCCCCAACCCGCCAACCACGACATCGAGCGCGCCGCCATGACAGGCCGCCACCCCCAACCGCCCGAGTGCGACCTCGGACGCGGTGAAATGGCTTGTCATCAGGAATTCGTCGCCGAGCTTGATCTCGAACACGTCCACGCCAAGCCGCAGATCGCGCCGCCGCCTGAGGCTCAGCGCGCCGATCGGCGTCACCGCGTAGTCTAGTTCTTCGAACAAATGGCTCATGGGAACGGGCCGTGAGGGGCCCTGCCGCCTTTCTTCAGATTGTCGGGAAGCGCCCTTATCCATGGTTTGAACGAAAGATTCAACCATGGCTTACGGGCCGCGCTTCTGCGAGCCAGGCCGCATTGGCAGATCATCGGGTATGTTGGCTGATCGCCACTTCGAACCGACCGGCCGGGCAAGGCGAAAGGGTCACCACCGTGGGGGCCTTCTTCGGCCTTTCCGACCTCGCGAAGGTCGGCTTCGTGGCATTCAAGGTCAGGCGCCGACCAGATGCCGATAGATCTGCGGCAGCGCCTGCGTCAGTTTTTCAGGGTGCGGGATAAGCGCGAAACCGCCTTGCCCGAAAATGCGTGGAAACCAGGTCTTGCAGTCGCGGTCCACGGTGATGCCGAACACCGCATGCCCGGCGCGGCGCGCCTCAAGCACGGCCTTGTGGCTGTCTTCAATTCCGTGACGGCCTTCGTAGTGGTCCAGATCGTTGGGTTTGCCAGCCATCGACCTCGATCCGGTCCTTCTGCACATCGACGCCAGCGGTTAGGAACAGACCCCTTGCCGGGATCTGCACCCCGCCATGGGCCTTGTGGCGTTCTGCCAATCGCTGCCATTCCGGCGCATCGCCGCGTTGCCCCATGTCTCGCGCTGATGCGCGTTGCGCACTGCGCGCAGCATCGCCTGGGAGCCCTTTTCAGATACGCCGAACCACCTTTCAAATACGGCACGGTGGTCCGGGGGTGCCCCTAGGCGCAGCGCCGCCGCAGACGAAATCCCCCTTGATTTCGCCCGCCGGGTGCCGTAACCCCGCGCAGGCCTAGGGGTATAGCTCAGCTGGTAGAGCGACGGTCTCCAAAACCGTAGGTCGCGGGTTCGAACCCTGCTGCCCCTGCCACTTTCCCGCATCGCCGTTGTTATTCCGCGCCTGCGCCCGATTTGGGCCCGATTTGGGTGACCAGATCAACGCCAAAGAGGCGGAGAGCAACCATGTGGCAGACTGGCAGGGCATCAGACAGGAATCTCGACCGCGCCAGCCCTTCGCACGAGGCGCCGCGCAAGAATTCCTTGCCGCCGTTGCAGCCTGCGCCTTCAGAGCTTGCCGAGCGGGTGCGCGGCGTTGGCGTGGTCGCGGGCAAGGCTGCGCGTTGGGCTCTGCTGCTGCTCGCGGTCATACTTGCCGGGGTGCTGGTGGCCCAAAATCCTGAACTGCGGCAGATACGTGTGCCCGGCTCTGCCGCGATTTGGCTCGAAGTTGCCGCAGCGCTGGCCGTGATGGCTACGGCAATGCGGCTGCGCGGCAAAATAGCCTCGGGCCTGCGTGCACTGCGTGGCGGTACGGCGCGGGCGCAAATGGACCCGTTTGCCCGCCTTGCTGCGGACACGCGCGCCCAAAAAACCGCGCGTCACTGATTGGTGCCAACCAGCGCGCTTGAAACCCGGCGCGCCAGCGCGTATGTCACCCGCGGTGCGGCACCAGCCGCTTTGGTGCGCGAGACAAGGACGGATCATGGCAAACCCACTTCAGTTCATGCAACAGGTGCGCTCGGAAGTTGGCAAGGTCGCTTGGCCGACCCGGCGCGAAGTGCTGCTGACGACGGTGATGGTATTCATCATGGCCGCGCTGACAGCGCTGTTCTTTTCGCTCGTCGACATGGTGATCCGCTTTGGTCTTACCGCGGTGTTGGAGCTGGTCGGCTAACCGGGCGCGCAGAATTAGCCGCCTGCAAAAGGCGGTATGGCCTTGAATTCGCGCACTCTGCGCTGTAATGCGGGCAAAGATTTCTGGAACCGGCGCGCATCGATTCGGTATGCGCGCTGTTTTTTGTTCTGGGATTGGCGGGTCAACCCGCTGGAAATGCAGGAATTTCGGCGCTGATGCGCCGCACAGGCAGGGGTCGGGTCGGGCATGGCGAAGCGGTGGTATTCGGTAAGCGTTCTCTCGAACTTCGAGAAGAAGGTGGCCGAGCAGATCAGAACGACCGCTGCCGAAAAGGGCCTGCAGGACGAGATCGACGAAGTTTTGGTGCCGACCGAAGAGGTCATCGAGATCCGGCGCGGCAAAAAGGTCACATCTGAACGGCGCTTCATGCCCGGCTATGTGCTGGTGCACATGGACATGTCTGACCGCGGCTATCACCTGATCAACTCGATCAATCGGGTGACGGGGTTTCTTGGCCCGCAGGGCAGGCCGATGCCAATGCGCGATGCCGAAGTGAACGGCATCCTCAACCGCACGGGCGATGGCGTTGACGCGGTGCCGCGCAACCTGATCCGCTTTGAAATCGGCGAAAACGTTTCGGTTACCGACGGCCCGTTTGAGGGCTTCTCGGGCATGGTCGAAGAGGTGGATGAAGCCTCGGGCCGCCTGAAGGTGACGGTGTCGATCTTCGGCCGGCCGACGCCGGTCGAGCTAGAATTCACGCAGGTGTCGAAAACCGCCTGACGTGCATGCGTGGGAGGTGTGGGGCAAGCCCCGGACCGGACCACTAAACCAACGCGCCAAGGTGGCGCAGGTGACAAAGGAGAGGCCGGATGGCCAAGAAGATCATCGGCAGCTTGAAGCTGCAAGTCAAAGCGGGGCAAGCCAACCCCTCGCCGCCGATCGGGCCCGCGCTCGGTCAGCGTGGCATCAACATCATGGCGTTCTGCAAAGAGTTCAACGCCAAGACGCAAGAGATGGAGCCCGGCTCGCCGGTGCCGACCGTCATCACCTATTACGCCGACAAGTCGTTCACTTTCGAGATGAAGACCCCGCCGGCATCGTTTCTGCTGAAGAAGGCCGCGGGCATGAAGCCGGTGGGCAAACGCAACCGCCCGAAAGGCTCGGACAAACCGGGCCGCGACACGGTGGGTTCAGTGACCGTGGCGCAAATTCGCCAGATCGCGGAAGCGAAGATGAAAGACCTCTCGGCCAATGACATCGAGGCTGCCATGCAGATCATCCTCGGGTCGGCGAAGTCGATCGGCATCGAGGTGAAGGGGTAATCATGGCCAAGGTTGCAAAACGCACCGCCGCGGCGCGTGCCCAATTCGAAGGCAAATCGAACCTTTCTGTCGAAGATGCCATGAAGCTGATCAAGTCCGCCGCCTCGGCCAAATTTGACGAGACGCTGGAAATCGCGATGAACCTCGGGGTTGACCCGCGCCACGCCGACCAGATGGTGCGCGGCGTCGTGCAACTGCCTAACGGCACCGGCAAGACGGTGCGCGTGGCGGTGTTTGCGCGCGGCGCCAAGGCTGATGAGGCCACCGCTGCCGGGGCCGACATCGTCGGCGCCGAAGAGCTGATGGCCACCATCCAGTCTGGCAAGATCGAGTTCGACCGGTGCATCGCAACGCCCGACATGATGCCGCTGGTCGGTCGTCTGGGCAAGATCCTCGGGCCGCGCAACCTGATGCCGAACCCCAGGGTCGGCACCGTGACGATGGACGTGAAAACGGCCGTCGCGGCGGCCAAGGGCGGCGAAGTGCAGTTCAAGGTCGAAAAAGCCGGGGTTATCCATGGCGGCATCGGCAAGGTGTCGTTTACCGAAGAGGCGCTGGCACAAAACGTGCGTGCCTTTGTCGAGGCGGTTACCAAGGCGCGCCCGGCGGGCGCCAAGGGCACCTATGTGAAGAAGGTGTCGGTTTCTTCGACCATGGGCCCAGGCGTCAGCCTTGACCTGGCTTCGGCCACGTCGCAGTGACGCGATTTGAGATCCGGGCGTAAGCCCGGTTACTGGCGGGGCGCAAGCGCCCCGTCCTGTCCGAGACGGAGGGTGGCCCTGCGGCCTTAATTTCCTTCCCGAGATGGGGAACGAGACCATTTCCGGGCCTTGTCCGGGCGATCTGGCCTCGGGACCCGTAATACGGACCCGAACGTCTCCGGCGCACTGCCGGGGGCACATGAGAGCCGGGGGGAAACCCCCAACCTTGGAGTGAACCGTGGATAGAGCCCAAAAAGAGAAAGTGGTCGAGGAACTCGGCCAAATCTTCGCAAGCTCTGGCGTCGTGGTGGTTGCCCACTACGAAGGCATGACGGTTGCACAGATGCAGGCCTTGCGGGCGCAAATGCGCGCTGTCGGCGGGTCGGTTCGCGTTGCCAAGAACAAGCTCGCCAAGATCGCCCTGGAGGGTCTGCCCTGCGCAAGCATCGGCACATATCTCACGGGCATGACCGTGCTGGCCTATTCCGAAGACCCCGTCGCTGCGGCGAAGGTCACGGATGCCTATGCCAAGGGGAACGACAAGTTCAAGATCCTTGGCGGGGCAATGGGTAGCGCGGCGCTGGATCCGGCTGGTGTGAAAGCCGTGGCACAAATGCCGTCGCGTGAAGAGCTTATTGCTCAGATCGTCTCGTGCATCGGTGCCCCGGCCTCGAACATCGCCGGTGCCATTGGCGCGCCTGCTTCCAACATCGCGGGCATCCTCAAGACCCTTGAGGAGCGGCTTGCCGCCTGATGCAACCTTTTGCCTTCGTTGTGGCTGATGCCCTTCGTTGGAAAACAACCTGAGAATGGATGAGAAAATGGCTGATCTGAACAAACTCGCCGAAGAGATCGTGGGTCTGACCCTGCTTCAGGCGCAAGAACTGAAAACGATCCTGAAAGACAAATACGGCATCGAGCCCGCCGCTGGCGGCGCCGTGATGATGGCCGGCCCCGCTGCCGCTGCCGAAGCCGTGGAAGAAAAGACCGAGTTCGACGTCGTGCTGACCGATGCCGGCCCGAACAAGATCAACGTGATCAAGGAAGTCCGCGCGATCACCGGTCTGGGTCTGAAAGAAGCGAAAGACCTCGTGGAAGCTGGTGGCAAGGTGAAAGAAGCCGTGTCGAAAGCCGACGCCGAAGGCCTGAAGAAGAAGCTCGAAGAGGCTGGCGCCAAAGTCGAGCTGAAGTAATCCGCCGCCCTTTGGGCAGCGTCTGATTGGGCTGGGTCCGGGCAATCCGGGCCCAGCCGAACCTGTCTTGGAGAGGCCCCCGGCGGCGGGGGTTTGCCCAAGGCGGCGTTCACGGTTCGGGAGCTTGCCAGTGGGATGGCGGGCATGAATGGAACCGGCCCCTAATCGCCACGCGCCGCATACCGGGCCCCGACGGTATGCGCGCCTGCGACAAGACGAAAGGTCACCACGAGCATGGCTCAAGCGTACGTTGGTCAGAAGCGTATCCGCCGTTCCTATGGCAAAATCCGCGAAGTTCTTGAAATGCCGAACCTCATCGAGGTTCAAAAGTCGTCTTACGATCTGTTCCTGCGGTCGGGCGACGGCCCGAAGCCGCAAGACGGCGACGGGATTCAAGGCGTGTTCCAGTCGGTTTTCCCGATCAAGGACTTCAATGAGAACGCGATTCTGGAGTTCGTGAAATACGAGCTCGAAAAGCCGAAATACGACGTTGAAGAATGCCAGAGCCGCGACATGACCTATAGCGCGCCGCTTAAGGTGACGCTGCGGCTGATCGTGTTTGATGTCGATGAAACCACCGGGGCACGGTCGGTCAAGGACATCAAGGAACAAGACGTGTTCATGGGCGACATGCCCTTGATGACCTCGAACGGCACCTTCATCGTGAACGGCACCGAGCGCGTGATCGTCAGCCAGATGCACCGCAGCCCCGGCGTGTTCTTTGACCATGACCGCGGCAAGACCCATTCATCGGGCAAACTGCTGTTCGCCTGCCGCATCATTCCCTACCGCGGCAGCTGGCTCGATTTTGAATTTGACGCCAAAGACCTCGTGTTTTCGCGCATCGACCGGCGCCGCAAGCTGCCGGTGACGACGCTGCTTTACGCGCTGGGGCTCGATCAGGAAGGCATCATGGATGCCTATTACGAGACCGTTTCCTATAAACAGTCGAAGAAAAAGGGCTGGGTCACCCCGTTCTTCCCCAAACGGATGAGCGGCACCCGCCCGACCTTCGATCTGGTCGATGCATCCAGCGGTGAAGTCATCTTGAAGGCCAACGAAAAGGTGACGCCGAAGATGGCTAACCAGTGGGCCAAGGACAACGCCATTCCCGAGCTGCTGGTGCCGTTCGAGCATATCCTCGGCCGTTATGTCGCCAAAGACATCATCAACGAGGAAACCGGCTTCATCTACGTCGAGGCGGGCGACGAGCTGACCTTGGAACATAGCCGCGATGGCGAGATTTCGGGCGGTTCGCTGAAGGTGCTGATGGACAACGGCATCACCGACATTCCGGTGCTCGATATCGACGGCGTCAACGTCGGCCCTTACATCCGTAACACCATGGCCGCCGACAAGAACATGAACCGCGACCAGGCGCTGATGGATATCTACCGCGTCATGCGCCCCGGCGAACCGCCGACCGTTGAAGCGGCAAGCCAGCTCTTTGACACCATGTTCTTCGATAGCGAGCGCTACGATCTTTCGGCTGTCGGCCGGGTCAAAATGAACATGCGGCTTGATCTTGATGCGCCTGACACCCAGCGCACGCTGCGCCGCGCCGACATCATCGCCTGCATCAAGGGGCTGGTGGAGCTGCGCGACGGCAAGGGCGAGATCGACGATATCGACCATCTCGGCAACCGCCGGGTGCGCTCGGTGGGCGAGCTGATGGAAAACCAGTATCGCATCGGCTTGCTGCGCATGGAACGCGCGATCAAGGAGCGGATGTCGTCGGTGGAAATCGACACGGTGATGCCACAAGACCTGATCAACGCCAAGCCGGCGGCGGCTGCGGTGCGCGAATTCTTCGGCTCCAGCCAGCTTTCGCAGTTCATGGACCAGACCAACCCGCTTTCCGAAGTAACCCACAAGCGTCGCCTTTCGGCGCTGGGGCCGGGTGGTTTGACGCGCGAACGCGCGGGCTTTGAGGTGCGCGACGTGCACCCGACGCACTATGGCCGGATGTGCCCGATCGAAACGCCCGAAGGCCAGAACATCGGCCTGATAAACAGCCTCGCGACCTTCGCGCGGGTGAACAAGTATGGTTTCATCGAAACCCCCTACCGCAAGGTGATCGACGGCAAGGTGACCGACGAAGTCATCTACATGTCGGCGACCGAAGAAATGCGCCACACGGTCGCGCAGGCCAACGCCACGCTCGACGCCGAAGGCCGTTTCGTCAACGATCTCGTTTCTACCCGCCAGTCGGGCGAGTTCATGTTGAACCCGAAAGAAGCGGTTGACCTGATCGACGTTTCGCCCAAGCAGCTGGTTTCCATTGCCGCCGCGCTGATCCCGTTCCTTGAGAACGACGACGCCAACCGTGCGCTGATGGGCTCGAACATGATGCGTCAGGCGGTGCCCTTGCTACAAAACGAGGCGCCCTTCGTGGGCACCGGCATGGAGGCCGTGGTGGCCCGCGACAGCGGCGCCTCGATCATGGCGCGCCGCAGCGGCATCATCGACCAGGTTGATGCCACGCGTATCGTTGTGCGTGCCACCGAAGATCTTGGCGTGGGCGATGCGGGGGTGGATATTTACCGCCTGCGCAAGTTCAAACGTTCCAACCAGTCAAGCTGCATCAACCAGCGGCCGCTGGTGAAAGTCGGCGACACTGTGCAGAAGGGCGAGGTTATTGCCGACGGCCCGAGCACCGATCAGGGCGAATTGGCGGTTGGGCGCAACGTGATTGTCGCGTTCATGCCGTGGAACGGCTACAACTATGAAGACAGTATCCTGATTTCCGAACGCATCCTGCGCGATGACGTCTACACCTCGATCCACATCGACGAATACGAAGTGGCGGCGCGTGACACCAAGCTGGGGCCGGAAGAGATTACCCGCGACATCCCCAACGTCGGTGAGGAAGCACTGCGCAACCTCGATGAGGCGGGGATTGTCTATATCGGCGCCGAAGTGGGGCCGGGCGATATTCTGGTGGGCAAGATCACCCCCAAGGGCGAAAGCCCGATGACGCCCGAAGAAAAGCTGCTGCGCGCGATCTTCGGCGAAAAAGCCAGCGATGTGCGCGACACCAGCTTGCGGCTGCCGCCGGGGGCCTTTGGCACGATTGTCGAGGTGCGGGTGTTCAACCGTCATGGTGTCGACAAGGACGAGCGTGCCTTGCAGATTGAGCGCGAGGAAGTTGAGCGTCTGGCGCGTGACCGCGACGACGAATTGGCAATTCTCGAGCGCAACACCTATGCGCGCCTCAAGTCGATGGTGCTTGGCAAGGTTGCGGTGAAAGGGCCGAAGGGCATCAAGGCCGGGTCCGAGATTACCGAAGAATTGCTGGGTACGCTCAGCCGTGGCCAGTGGTGGCAACTTGCGCTTGAGGCCGAAGACGACGCGAAAGTTGTCGAGGCCCTCAATGACCAGTTCGATGTGCAGAAACGCGCGCTGGAACTCCGGTTCGAGGACAAGGTCGAAAAGGTCCGTCAGGGCGACGATTTGCCCCCCGGCGTGATGAAAATGGTCAAGGTTTTCGTCGCGGTGAAGCGCAAGCTTCAGGCGGGCGACAAGATGGCCGGTCGCCACGGCAACAAGGGCGTGGTTTCCAAGGTCGTGCCGATGGAAGACATGCCGTTCCTTGCCGATGGCACCCCGGTCGATCTGGTGCTGAACCCGCTTGGTGTGCCCAGCCGCATGAACGTTGGCCAGATTCTGGAAACGCACATGGGTTGGGCCTCGCGCGGGCTTGGCATGCGCATCGACGAAGCGCTGAAGGAGTATCGCCGCTCGGGCGATATGACCCCGGTGCGTGAGGCCATGCGGCACGGCTACGGCGACGAGACCTACGAGGAAGCTTTCGGCAATCTCGACGGCGACCGCTTCATTGAAAGCGCCGAAACTGTGCGCTGTGGGGTGCCGATTGCAACCCCGGTTTTTGACGGCGCCAAAGAGGCCGACATCAACGACGCGCTGGTGCGCGCCGGGTTTGACACTTCGGGCCAGTCGGTGGTGTTTGACGGTCGCTCGGGCGAGCAGTTTGCGCGCCTGGTGACCGTGGGCGTGAAATACTTCCTGAAGCTGCACCACCTTGTTGATGACAAGATGCACGCGCGCTCGACCGGCCCCTACAGCCTCGTGACCCAGCAACCGCTGGGCGGCAAGGCGCAGTTTGGCGGCCAGCGTCTGGGCGAGATGGAGGTTTGGGCGCTCGAAGCCTACGGCGCCGCCTATACCTTGCAGGAAATGCTGACGGTAAAATCGGACGACGTGGCAGGCCGCACCAAGGTCTATGAGAGCATCGTGAAGGGCGAAGATAATTTCGAGGCAGGCGTGCCCGAAAGCTTCAACGTGCTCGTCAAGGAAGTGCGCGGCCTCGGCCTGAACATGGAACTCCTGGACGCGGAGGAAAGCGAGTGACGGCGGGCTACAAGCCCGCCTCCCTTTCCTTCCCCTGCCCGCATTCGAGGAATATGAGATGAACCAGGAACTGACCCACAGCCACGGCCCGTTCGGCACCGTTGCCCCCGCCAAATCGTTCGACGAAATCAAGATCTCGCTCGCCAGCCCCGAGCGGATCTTGTCGTGGTCCTATGGCGAGATCAAGAAGCCCGAGACGATCAACTACCGCACCTTCAAGCCGGAACGCGATGGCCTGTTCTGCGCGCGTATCTTTGGCCCGATCAAGGATTACGAGTGCCTGTGCGGCAAATACAAACGCATGAAATATCGCGGCGTTGTCTGCGAAAAATGTGGCGTGGAAGTGACCTTGCAAAAGGTGCGCCGCGAACGCATGGGCCATATCGAGCTTGCCAGCCCGGTCGCCCACATCTGGTTCCTGAAATCGCTGCCCTCGCGCATCGGCCTGATGCTCGACATGACGCTGCGTGATCTGGAACGCATCCTCTACTTTGAAAACTATGTCGTTATCGAGCCGGGTCTGACCGACCTCAGCTATGGCCAGTTGCTGAGCGAAGAGGAATTCCTCGACGCGCAAGACCAGTATGGTGCCGACGCCTTCACCGCCAACATCGGCGCCGAGGCGATCCGCGAAATGCTGGCCGCGATCGACCTTGACGCCACTGCCGAGCAGCTCCGCGAGGAGCTGAAAGTGGCAACCGGCGAGTTGAAGCCGAAAAAGATCATCAAGCGGCTGAAAATCGTCGAGCACTTCGTCGAGTCGGGCAACCGCCCCGAATGGATGGTGTTGACGGTCATCCCGGTCATCCCGCCGGAACTGCGCCCGCTGGTGCCGCTCGATGGTGGCCGCTTTGCCACCTCGGACCTGAACGACCTCTACCGCCGCGTCATCAACCGCAACAACCGCCTCAAGCGGCTGATCGAGTTGCGCGCGCCGGACATCATCGTGCGCAACGAAAAGCGCATGCTGCAGGAGTCGGTCGATGCCCTCTTTGACAACGGCCGCCGTGGCCGGGTGATTACCGGCACCAACAAGCGGCCGCTGAAATCGCTTTCCGACATGCTCAAGGGCAAGCAGGGCCGGTTCCGGCAGAACTTGCTGGGCAAGCGTGTCGACTTTTCGGGCCGTTCGGTGATTGTGACCGGGCCGGAACTGAAGCTGCACCAATGCGGTTTGCCGAAAAAGATGGCGCTCGAACTGTTCAAGCCGTTCATCTATTCACGGCTTGAGGCCAAGGGCCTCTCAACCACCGTCAAGCAGGCGAAAAAGCTGGTCGAGAAAGAACGCCCCGAAGTTTGGGACATTCTTGATGAAGTCATCCGCGAACATCCGGTGCTACTGAACCGCGCGCCGACCCTGCACCGCCTTGGCATTCAGGCGTTTGAGCCGATTCTGATCGAGGGCAAGGCGATTCAGCTGCACCCGCTGGTCTGCTCGGCCTTCAACGCCGACTTCGACGGTGACCAGATGGCCGTGCACGTTCCGCTTTCGCTGGAAGCCCAGCTGGAAGCGCGCGTGTTGATGATGTCGACCAACAACGTGCTAAGCCCGGCCAACGGCGCGCCGATCATCGTGCCGTCGCAGGACATGATCCTGGGGCTTTACTACACCACGATGGAACGCAAAGGCATGAAGGGCGAAGGCATGGTCTTCGGCTCGGTCGATGAGGTCGAGCACGCGATCACCGCCGGCATCTTGCACCTGCACGCCAAGATCAAGTGCCGCGTGAAGCAGATCGACACCGAAGGCAACGAGATCATCAAGCGCTTCGATACCACGCCGGGCCGCGTGCGGCTGGGCGCGCTGTTGCCGTTGAATGCCAAGGCTCCGTTCGATCTGGTCAACCGCCTGCTGCGCAAGAAAGACGTGCAGGCGGTGATCGACTCGGTCTACCGCTACTGCGGCCAGAAAGAGTCGGTCATCTTCTGCGACCAGATCATGACCATGGGCTTCCGCGAGGCGTTCAAGGCCGGCATTTCGTTCGGCAAGGACGACATGGTGGTGCCCGACACCAAATGGGACATCGTCAACGAGACCCGCGACCAGGTTGCCGGCTATGAACAGCAGTACATGGACGGCTTCATCACCCAGGGTGAGAAATACAACAAGGTCGTCGATGCATGGACCAAGTGCAACGACAAGGTCACCGAAGCGATGATGGACACCATTTCAGCTTCGCGGCTGGATGAGAACGGCGCCGAAATGGAACCGAACTCGGTCTACATGATGGCGCACTCGGGCGCGCGGGGTTCGGTCACGCAGATGAAGCAGTTGGGCGGCATGCGCGGCCTGATGGCCAAGCCGAACGGCGAGATCATCGAAACGCCGATCATCTCGAACTTCAAGGAGGGCCTCACGGTTCTCGAATATTTCAACTCGACCCACGGCGCCCGCAAAGGCCTGTCGGACACCGCGTTGAAAACCGCGAACTCGGGCTATCTCACCCGCCGTCTGGTGGACGTGGCACAAGATTGCATCGTGCGCAGCCACGATTGCGGCACTGACCGCGCCATCACTGCAAACTCTGCGGTGAACGACGGCGAGATCATCACGCCCTTGGGCGAGCGCGTTCTGGGCAGGGTTGCTGCCGATGACGTGTTCGTGCCGGGCACCGACGAGGTGCTGGTGCGCAAGAACGAGCTGATCGACGAGCGCAAGGCCGACCTGATCGAAACGCTGGGCGTGCAGCGCATGCGCATCCGCTCGGCGCTGACCTGCGAGGCCGAAGAGGGCGTTTGCGCGCTTTGCTACGGTCGCGACCTCGCGCGTGGCACGCTGGTGAACATCGGCGAAGCGGTGGGGATTATCGCCGCGCAGTCGATCGGCGAGCCGGGCACCCAGCTGACGATGCGGACATTCCACATCGGCGGCGTGGCGCAGGGTGGCCAGCAATCGTTCCTTGAAGCCAATCAGGAAGGCAAGATCGAGTTCCGCAACGCGATCTTCCTGCTCAACCAAAGCGGCGAGCAAATCGTGATGGGCCGCAACATGCAGATCGCGATTCTGAACGATCAGGGCGAAGATCTTGCGAGCCACAAGGTCATCTATGGCTCCAAGGTGTTTGTCAAAGACGGCGAAAAGGTCAAGCGCGGCGCCAAACTGTTCGAATGGGACCCCTACACCCTGCCGATCATTGCCGAAAAGCCGGGTGTGGCGAAATTCGTCGATCTGGTCTCGGGCATCGCCGTGCGCGACGAGACCGACGATGCCACGGGCATGACGCAGAAGATCGTTACCGACTGGCGCAACGTGCCGCGCGGCAACGACCTGAAGCCCGAGATCATTGTGGTCGATCCCGCCACCGGCCTGCCCATGCGCAACGACGCCGGCAACCCGGTCAGCTATCCGATGTCGGTCGATGCCATTCTTTCGGTGGAAGACGGGCAAGTGCTGCACGCGGGTGACGTTGTGGCGCGGATTCCGCGCGAAGGCGCCAAGATCAAGGACATCACCGGCGGTCTGCCGCGGGTGGCCGAACTGTTTGAGGCACGTCGTCCGAAAGACCACGCGATCATTGCCGAAATTGATGGCTATGTGCGCTTTGGCAAGGACTACAAGAACAAGCGCCGTATCAACATTGAACCCACGGTCGAAGGCATGGCGCCGTTCGAATACACGGTGCCGAAAGGCAAGCACATCCCGGTGCAGGAAGGCGACTTCGTGCAAAAGGGCGACTACATCATGGATGGCAACCCCGCGCCGCATGACATTCTGCGGATCATGGGGATTGAGGCTTTGGCCGACTATCTGATCGACGAGGTGCAGGACGTCTACCGCCTGCAAGGCGTGAAGATCAACGACAAGCACATCGAGGTGATCGTGCGGCAGATGCTGCAGAAGATAGAGATCCTTGATTCAGGCGAATCGACCCTGCTCAAGGGTGAAAACGTCGATAAGGCCGAGTTTGAGGAAGAAAACGCCAAGGTCATCGCCCGCGGTGGTCGCCCGGCCATCGGCGAGCCGGTGCTGCTTGGCATCACCAAGGCGAGCCTGCAGACCCGCAGCTTCATTTCGGCGGCGTCCTTCCAGGAAACCACGCGGGTGCTGACCGAGGCTTCTGTGCAGGGCAAACGCGACAAGCTTGTGGGGTTGAAGGAAAACGTCATCGTTGGCCGTCTGATCCCTGCGGGCACGGGTGGCGCCACCACGCGTGTGCGCAAGATCGCAGCCGACCGCGACCTGCTGGTGATCGAGGCGCGGCGGGCCGAGGCAGAGGCAGCGGCAGCGCTGGCGGCGCCCTTCCCCGAAGTGGCGGGCGAGGATGCCGACGTCGGCATTGTGGAAACGCCGGAAAGCCGCGACTGAGCGGCACGTTCGGCCTAAAAACCCAAGCAATGGCCCCGACCGAAAGGCGGGGCCATTTTGCATTTGCGGGCGCTGATGGCGCCTGCTACGCGGCGCGCATGGCGCCGCTATCAGACAACCTCAAAGGCTCGATTCTGATGATGTCCGCGATGGCGGGCTTCACCCTGAACGATACCGCGATGAAGTCTGTCACCGAGACACTGCCGCTTTACGAGGCAATCTTTCTGCGCGGCCTGCTGACGGTGGTGGCACTCTGGCTGATCGGGATGGCGCAGGGCGGCTTGCGGCTGCGGTTTTCACGCGCCGACACAAAGATTTTGGGGTGGCGCACGGTTGGCGAGATCGCCGCAACCGTATTTTTCCTGACCGCCTTGCAGCACATGCCCATCGCCGATCTTTCCGCCATCATGCAGTCGCTGCCGCTGGCGGTCACCCTCGCCGCGGCGCTCTGGTTTGGCGAACGCATCGGGTGGCGCCGGATGGTGGCGATTGTGACAGGGTTCCTTGGGGTCATGCTCATCATCCGTCCGGGCGGCGAAAGCTTTGGCATCTGGTCGGTGCTGGGTGTCGGGTCGGTGCTGAGCGTGGTGCTGCGCGACATGGCCACGCGGCGGTTCTCGCGCGAAGTATCTTCGGTGGCGGTTTCGTTTTACGCGGGCGTCGCGATGCTGATCGTGGGCGCGGCGATGATTCCCTTCGACGGCTGGCAAACGCCAACGCCCGCGCATCTTGGCGGTGTCGCGCTGGCGGCGCTTGCACTGATTGCGGGGTATCTGGCCGTCATCATGGCCATGCGCGTGGGCGAAGTCGCGGTGGTGGCACCGTTTCGGTACACCTCGCTTTTGTGGGCGGTGGCGATGGGGTTTCTGGTGTTTGGCGATCTGCCCGACAGCTGGACCCTTGCCGGCGCGGGGCTGGTGATCGGCTCGGGCGTCTATGCCTTTTACCGCGAGCGCGCCTTGGCGCGACGCGCTGTCTGAACGGGGGCATGCATGGCTGGATCAGTAGGCATAAACGGGCGACCGGATCGGGCTGAGGCGCCGCAAATCCGGCATGGCCGCACGGCCTTCGGGCTCGGGGTTGCTTTTGCTTTGGCCGCCGCCCTTTTCCTCGGGGTGCCTGGTCTGGATCTGTGGGCATCGTCGCTGTTTTTCGACGCCGCTCGCGGTGGCTTCTGGTTGCGGGATGCCGCCGCCGTCAAGGCGCTGCGCAGCGTTGTTTGGAACCTGAGCATTCTGGCGCTGCTGGCGGCACTGGTGGGGCTATGCGCAGGACTGCTATTGCGGCGCCCTGTTGGCGGCGTGCCGACCCGTGTGTGGGGGTTCATCCTTGCGCTCTATGTTCTGGCGCCGGGGGTTATCGTGAACCTCATTCTCAAGGCATACTGGGGGCGCGCGCGGCCTTCTGACGTGGTTGAGTTTGGCGGCACGCTTGATTTTACCCCCGCCGGGGTCATTGCGCGGCAATGCGCGGCGAATTGTTCGTTCACTTCGGGCGAGGGGGCGTCGGCAGCGGCGCTGGCGGTTTCGGCGCTGCTGGTGCTGCACTATCTTCGCCCGAGGCTTTCGGTTTGGGCGTGGCGGGTCGGCGTTGCGCTGGCCGTTCTTCTGCCGGGCGCAGGGGCGGCGCAACGGGTGATTACGGGGCGGCACTTCCTGTCGGATACCGTGTTTTCGGTGCTGATCGTCTTGGCGGTAGCCTTGGCGCTGCACCGGGTCTTGCTCATGCGGGTGAAGCGGAAGCGCAGATGATCTTTGCCCGGTTTTGCCCCGGCCCTTGTGTTGACATCCCCCGCGACTCCCCCTATAGCCCGCGCTACCTGAATGGCGGAATGCCGTCTTGCGGGAACCAGAATGGATTTGGTCATGATCCGGGCGCAGGCCCCGATCCTCTGAAATTCCACCGCGCCGACCCCAGGTTGGGGCCGCCCGCGGTATTGGTGTTTTGCGATATGCGCAAGGCGCCGTCGAGAAGTGGCGCACCCGCGGTGGGTGCGAGTATTGACAGAGCAACACGGGGAACGTGAATGCCGACTATCCAACAGCTGATCCGCAAGCCGCGGCAGCCCATCGTGCAGCGATCGAAATCGCAGCACTTGCAAGCCTGCCCGCAAAAACGCGGTGTCTGTACGCGCGTCTATACCACGACGCCGAAGAAGCCGAACTCGGCCATGCGGAAAGTCGCCAAGGTGCGTCTGACCAACGGCTTCGAGGTCATCAGCTACATTCCCGGCGAAAAGCACAACCTTCAGGAACACTCGGTGGTCCTGATCCGTGGCGGTCGTATCAAAGACCTTCCGGGCGTTCGCTACCACATCCTGCGCGGTGTGCTTGATACGCAAGGCGTCAAGGAACGCCGTCAGCGTCGTTCGAAATACGGCGCGAAGCGTCCGAAGTAAGGAGATCATCAGATGTCGCGTCGTCACGCCGCTGAAAAGCGCGAAGTTTTGCCCGATGCCAAATATGGTGATCGGGTGGTCACGAAATTCATGAACAACCTGATGATCGACGGCAAGAAGTCTGTTGCCGAACGGATCGTCTATTCGGCGCTCGAGCGCGTCGAGGGCAAGCTGAAGCGCGCCCCGGTGGAAGCGTTCCACGAAGCGATCGACAACGTGAAGCCCTCGCTTGAGGTGCGTTCGCGCCGTGTCGGCGGCGCCACCTATCAGGTGCCGGTCGAGGTGCGCCCCTCGCGCCGCGAGGCGCTTGCTATTCGCTGGCTGATCACTGCCGCCAAGAACCGTAACGAGAACACGATGGAAGAGCGCCTTGCGGGCGAGCTTCTGGATGCCGTGAACTCGCGCGGGTCGGCCGTGAAGAAGCGTGAAGATACCCACAAGATGGCCGACGCAAACAAAGCGTTCAGCCACTACCGCTGGTAAGGTGGCATCATGGCACGCGACTTTCCGCTGAACCGCTATCGCAACTTTGGTATCATTGCCCATATCGACGCGGGCAAGACCACGACGACCGAGCGCATCCTCTTTTACACCGGCAAGACCCACAAACTCGGCGAGGTGCATGACGGCGCCGCGACGATGGACTGGATGGAGCAGGAGCAGGAGCGGGGCATCACCATCACCTCGGCCGCGACCACGACCTTCTGGCAGCGTCAGGTGGACGCGGGCGAAGTTCCCGCGACCAAGGACAAGTACCGTTTCAACATCATTGATACCCCCGGCCACGTCGACTTCACCATTGAAGTCGAGCGTTCGCTGGCTGTGCTGGATGGTGCGGTGGTGCTTCTTGATGGCAACGCCGGGGTTGAGCCGCAAACCGAAACCGTCTGGCGTCAGGCTGACCGCTACAAGGTGCCGCGGATCGTGTTCGTCAACAAGATGGACAAGACCGGGGCCGACTTCTTCAAATGCGTGCGCATGATCCGTGAACGTACCGGTGGCGTGCCGCTGCCGATCCAGCTGCCGATCGGTGCCGAAGACAAGCTTGAAGGCATCATCGACCTGATCACAATGCAAGAATGGGTCTATGAAGGCGAAGATCTGGGTGCATCTTGGGTGCGCCAGCCGATCCGCGAAAGCCTGAAGGCCGAAGCCGAAACGTGGCGCCACAACCTGCTGGAAACCGCGGTTGAGCAAGACGACGCCGCGATGGAAGCCTACCTCGAAGGCACCGAGCCTGACGAGGCAACGCTGCGCAAGCTGATCCGCAAGGGTACGCTGGCCATCGACTTCGTTCCGATTCTTGCCGGCTCGGCGTTCAAGAACAAGGGCGTGCAGCCCATGCTGAACGCCGTAATCGACTTTCTGCCCGATCCGCTCGACGTGCCGCCCTACATGGGCTTCCTGCCGGGTGACGAGACCGAAACCCGCAATATCGAACGTTCGGCCGATGATGCGCAGCCGTTCTCGGGCCTCGCATTCAAGATCATGAACGACCCGTTCATGGGCACGCTGACCTTTACCCGTATCTACTCGGGGCAGGTGAAGAAGGGTGACCAGATCCTGAACGCCACCAAGGGCCGCAAGGAACGTATCGGCCGCATGGTGATGATGCACGCCAACAAGCAGGAAGAAATCGTCGAGGCGTTTGCCGGCGATATCATGGCGCTTGCTGGCCTGAAGGAAACCACGACGGGCGACACGCTGTGCGATGCCGCCAAGCCGGTGGTTCTGGAAACCATGACCTTCCCGCAACCGGTGATCGAGATCGCGGTTGAACCGAAGACCAAGGCCGACCAGGAGAAGATGGGCATTGCCTTGGCCCGTCTGGCCGCTGAAGACCCGTCATTCCGGGTGGAGACCGACATTGAAAGCGGTCAGACCATCATGAAGGGCATGGGCGAGCTGCACCTCGATATTCTCGTTGATCGCATGAAGCGCGAATTCAAGGTCGAGGCCAACATTGGCGCGCCGCAAGTGGCCTACCGCGAAACCATCTCGCGCGAGCACGAGATCGACTACACGCACAAGAAACAGACCGGCGGCACCGGTCAGTTCGCGCGCGTGAAGCTGGTGATCACCCCCACCGAACCCGGTGTGGGCTATTCGTTCGAAAGCAAGATTGTCGGCGGTGCGGTGCCCAAGGAGTACATTCCCGGTGTCGAAAAAGGCATCAAATCGGTGATGGATTCGGGGCCGCTTGCGGGCTTCCCGGTGATCGACTTCAAGGTTGCGCTGGTTGACGGCGCCTTCCACGACGTCGACAGTTCGGTGCTGGCGTTTGAAATCGCGGCGCGGGCGGCAATGCGGGACGGCCTCAAGAAGGCCGGCGCGAAGCTGCTGGAACCGATCATGAAGGTCGAAGTGGTGACGCCCGAGGAATACACGGGTTCCATCATCGGTGACCTGACCTCGCGCCGGGGTATGGTGCAGGGTCAGGACGCGCGCGGCAACGCCAACGTCATCAACTGCATGGTGCCGCTGGCCAACATGTTCGGCTACATCAACACCTTGCGTTCGATGTCATCGGGCCGTGCGGTGTTCACCATGCAGTTCGACCATTACGACGCCGTTCCGCAGAACCTCTCGGACGAAATCCAGAAGAAATACGCGTAAGGGCAGGGCGGCACCCGCCCCCCTTTCACAGTAACAGGAGGCCATCATGGCAAAGGCAAAGTTTGAACGTAACAAGCCGCATATCAACATTGGCACGATTGGCCACGTTGACCACGGCAAGACGACGCTGACGGCGGCGATCACCAAGTATTTTGGTGACTTCAAGGCCTATG
>JAHYIZ010000037.1 GCA_019429405.1 Paracoccaceae bacterium | reverse complement strand
GTCGCGGCAAGCCCCTGCGCGGTGGTGATTTCGGTGCCTGCCGCGATGCTTTCAGCGCTATCGGCGGCGGCGCGGGGCGGGGTGCTGTTCAAGGGCGGGGCCGCGCTGGAAGCGCTGGGCGAGGCGCGCATCTTTGCCTTCGACAAGACCGGCACCCTGACCGCAGGGCACCCGCAGCTGCGCGCGATCGTGGCGCTTGATGGCGATGACGGCGCGCTGCTGGCGCTTGCCGCCGGGCTTGAGGCGCATTCCGAACACCCGGTTGCGGGGGCAATCCGGCATGCGGCGGTGGCACGGGGCATTGCCCCGCTTGAGGTGCGCGAAGTGAGCGCGCTGACCAGCGAAGGGATTGCGGGGGTAGTGGGCGACAGCCTGGTCTGGGCAGGGAACGCGCGGATGATGGCGCGGATGCTGGCCGAGGGTGGCGCCGGGGCCGCACCCCTCGCAGCACTTTCCGCTTGCGCGCAAACCGTGGTCTGGGTCGGGCGCGGGCCGCAGCTTCTGGGCGCCATTGGCCTTGCCGATCAGGCGCGTGCCTCGGCACCCGCCGGGCTTGCGGCGCTGCGCCGGGGGGGCATTGAACGGCTGGTGATGATGACCGGTGACCGGCGCGAAGTGGCCGACGAGATCGGTGCCGAGCTTGGCCTTGCGCCCGAAGATGTTCACGCGGAACTCTTGGCCGAAGACAAGCTGCGGCTGGTGGCGGCCCTTGCGACCGACGCGCGGGTGGCGTTTGTGGGCGATGGTGTGAACGATGCGGCGGCGCTCGCGCGCGCTGATGTGGGCATTGCGATGGGGGCGGCGGGCAGCGATGTGGCGCTGGCGGCGGCCGATGTGGCGCTTTTGTCCGACGATCTGACCCGGCTTGCCGAGGCGCAGCGTCTGGCGCGCCGCACCGCGCGCGTCATCCGTGCCAACTTGACGTTTGCGGTGGGTGCCATGATCTTGCTTGTTATCGGGGCGCTGGCCTTTGAATTGCCGCTGCCGTTGGCGGTGATCGGGCACGAAGGAGGCACCTTGCTGGTGGTGCTGAACGGGCTGCGCCTGCTGGCCGATCCGATCCGGGCGGATCGCGGCTGAGCAGGCGGGCCGAGGGGTGTGTTGCGATGACCGGGCCGATGCTTTTGCTTCTCATCACCAGCGCGTTGCTGGCGCAGATCGGCGCGGGTGCGGGCATCGCCTTTTGGCGGTATCAGCGGCGCCGCGCGCGGTTTGCCGCGCCCGCCGCTGTCGCGCCGCGCGGGGCGTGGGCCGGCTGGCGGCAGTTCCGGGTGGTCGGGCGCGAGTTTGAAGATGCCGCCCAAAGCCAGTGTTCGTTCTACCTCGCGCCGCTCGATGGCCAGCCCTTGCCGCCCTACAAGCCCGGCCAGTTCCTGACCTTCCGCCTGACGCCTGACCCGGCCGCGCCGGACCACCCGCTGGTGCGCTGCTATTCGCTGTCTGACCAGCCCGGCCCCGCGCGCTGGCGCATCACGGTCAAACGGGTGCCCGCCCCGGCCGGGCGACCCGATCTGCCGCCGGGTGTGGGGTCTGGGTTCCTGCATGACTGGGTGCAGGCGGGCGACGTGCTCGATGTCCGCGCCCCTGCCGGGGGGTTCTGGCTTGACCCAGACCCCGCCACCCCGGCGGTACTGATCGCCGGGGGCATCGGCATAACACCCATGTTCAGCATGGCCGCATGGGCGGTTTCGCATCAGCCGGGGCGCGCGGTGCATCTCTTTTACGGGGTGCGCGATGGGGCTGAGCTGGCCTTTGGCGAAACGCTTGCGCGGTTTGCGCGCGCGCATCCGGCGTTTCACCTGCACCGGGCCTTTTCGCGCCCGCGCACGCAAGACCTGCCGGGCCGCCATTTTGAAACCGAGGGGCGCATCGACCTTGCGTTGCTGAAAGAAAACCTGCCGCGCGGGCGCCACCAGTTTTACATCTGCGGGCCGCAGGCGATGCTTGAAAGCCTTGTTCCGGCGCTGCACGGCTGGGGCGTGCCGCCGGGCGACGTGCATTATGAGGCCTTTGGCCCGGCCTCGTTGCCCGCGCCGCAGACCGAGGTGGTGGGGGCGCCGGCCGAGGTGCATTTTGCGCGGTCGGGGCGCATGCTGGACTGGGATGGCACGGCGGCGAACCTGCTCGATTTCGCCGAGGCGCATGGCATTGCGGTTGACTCGGGCTGCCGCGCGGGCAGTTGTGGCGCCTGTGAAACCCGCATCGTTGCGGGCGAGGTTGCCTATACCCACCCGCCTGACCATGACATCGCGCCGGGGCACTGCCTCTTGTGCCTCGCAAAACCCGCAACCGCGCTGGAACTGGAGGCCTGAACCATGCCCGGAAAGATGTTCCGCCGACAGGTCTTGCCCTTCTACCTGTGGTTTGCAGCGCTCGCCGTGGCCACGCTGGCGATTGACGCGGCGCTGCACCTTGCCGACGCGGTCTGGATCGGGCGTTACCTTGGCATTCCGGGGGTCGCGCTGATCATCGGGTCCTTCAGCTACTCGCTGCGAAAACGCAAGATCACCACCACGGGCGACCCGGCCAAGCTGCTGCGCCGACATGAGCGCTTTACATGGGCCGGGGCGCTTTTGGTGATGGTGCATGCGGGCATCCACTTCAACGCGATATTGCCGTGGCTTGCGGTGGTGGCAATGCTGATCAACGTCGCCAGCGGCCTGACCGGCAAATACCTGATCGCCCGCGCCCGCACCCGGCTGGCCGAAAATACCCAGAGGCTGCGCACCGAGGGGCTACCCGAGGCCGAGATCGAGGCGCGGCTTTACTGGGACAGCCTGACGTTTGATGCCGTGAAGCAATGGCGGCTGGTGCATTTTCCGATCACGCTGGCCTTCGGCGTGCTGGCGCTGGCGCATCTGATCGCGGTATTCCTGTTCTGGGGGTGGCACTGATGCGCCGGATCATTCTTGCCATTGTCGCGGCCAATGTTTTGGTGCTGGTCGCGCTGTCGTTTCTGTGGCCGGAAATGATGGTCAGCCCCGGCCCGCTGACCCCCGCGCATGCGGAACTGACCACCGATTGCTTTGCCTGCCACACGCCGCTCTTGGGTGCGCGCGTGGCCAAATGCACAAGCTGCCACAAGCCCGAGGAAATCGGGCTGAAGACTTCCAAAGGCGCGCCGATCACGCGCGCCGACGCGCTGCCGCCGTTTCACCAATCGCTTTTGCAGCAAGATTGTCTCGCCTGCCATTCTGACCACCCGCCGCCGCGCCTGACGCAGTCGTCGCAGGCGCGCTTTGCGCATGCGCTGCTGGCGCCCGAAAGTGCCAAGAACTGCGTTGGCTGCCATACCGCGCCGGTCGACCGGAACCACACCGACCCGCGCGCGCAATGTTCGGGTTGCCATGGGCAAGACGCATGGAAACCGGCAACGCTTGACCATAGCCGTTATTTCGTGCTCGACCGCGACCATAACGTGGCCTGTTCCACGTGCCACACCGAGCCTGATTACAAGGTCTACACCTGCTATGGCTGCCATGAGCACACCCCCGCCAAGATCAGGCGCGAGCATGAAAGCGAGGGTATCCGCGAATATGAAAACTGCGTGGCCTGCCACCGCAACGCGCGCGACGAGCCGCGATTCATTGGCGGCCAGTGGGTTCCCGGCGGTGGCGCTTCTGGCGGCCGTGAAAGACGCGACGACGATGATGACTGATGGGCGCCGAGCGCACGCTTCCCAATCTTGCCCCTGGAGATAACCGATGAGCCGCCTGACCCATTCCGAAGTTCACATGGTGCACCGTATCGGCTGGCTGCGCGCCGCCGTTCTGGGCGCCAATGATGGCATTGTTTCGACCGCGAGCCTGCTTGTAGGCGTTGCCGCAGCGGGGTCGGGCAAGCCCGAGATCCTGGTGGCGGGGCTGGCGGGGCTGATGGCCGGTGCGATGTCGATGGCGGCGGGCGAATATGTCTCGGTCAGCTCGCAAACCGATGCCGAGCGCGCCGATACCGAGCGCGAGCGGCAAGAGATTGCCGAGCACCCCGACCACGAGATGAAGGAGCTTGCCGACATCTACGAGGCGCGCGGGCTTGACCGCCATCTTGCGCATCTGGTGGCCGAGCAATTGACAGCGCATGACGCGCTTGGCGCGCACCTGCGCGATGAGTTGGGCATATCTGATACCGTGGCCGCGCGGCCAGTACAGGCAGCGGTGGTTTCGGCGCTGACTTTCGCGGTCGGGGCGGCGCTGCCGCTGCTGGTGGCGCTGGTGGCGCACTTGAGCATGTTGGTGGCGGTGATTGCCGTGGCCACGTTGGTGGCGCTTGCCGGGCTTGGCGCAGTTGGGGCCACGGCGGGCGGTTCCGGGTGGCTGCGAGGTGCGCTGCGGGTCACGTTCTGGGGCGCGCTTGCCATGGCCGCGACAGCTGCGGTCGGGGTGGTGTTCGGCGTCATGGCCTGACGGCCGCACTTGCCCGAGGCGCCGCCCGGGGCCAGACTGGCCTTGGCGGAATTTGGGGAGCGGTTATGGAAACCCGGCTGGAGCTTGGCACACGGCAAGCGCGCACGCTTGTGATGACCAGCCAGTTGCGGCAGGCCATCGGCTTTCTGAGTCTGGGAAACCAGCAACTTTCCGACCATGTGGCAGCACTTGCCTCTGCAAACCCGCATCTGGAACTGGTGCCGTCGCCGCATGTCTTGCCCGCACGAAACTGGCTCGACCAGTTTTGTGCGGCCCCCCCAGCGGGTGCGGTGCGCGCTGCGCCCCCGCAGGGGGGCGACAGCGCCGCGCCCGGCGCCGAGGTGGAACACGCGGCGGCGCCGACGCCGGGGCTGGTGGAACACGTCATGGCGCAGCTCGGGTTTCTGGTGCGCGACCGCGCCGACCGCCCGCTGGCCGAGGCCTTTGTCGCGGCGCTGGAACCGAGCGGCTGGCTGGGCGCCACGGTTGCTGAAATTGCGGTCAGCTACGGAACCACCCTTGACCATGCCGAGCGGGTGCTGGCCCAGTTGCAGCAAGCCGAACCTGCCGGGCTGTTCGCCCGCTCGCTTGCCGAGTGTCTGCGCCTTCAGGCGCTGGATCAGGGCTTGCTCAGCGCTGACTTCGCCTGCCTGCTGGAAAACCTGCCAATGCTTGCACGCGGCGATCTTGCGGCGCTTGCGGCGCGCTGTGCGGTCACGCCCGACCGGCTTGCCGAAATGCTGCGGGCCTTGCGCGCAATGAACCCCAAACCGGGCGCCAGCCTTGGCGACGTGCCGCAGCCGATCACCGAGCCCGACCTGATCGTTCGGCGCGAGGGTGGGCGCTGGACGGTTGAGCTGAACCGCTCGACCCTGCCCGCGATAGACCTGCGCGAAGCGGCAGAGGGCGGCAATGACGACCTGTTGCGCGATGCGCGCTTTTTGCTGCGCGCGGTGGCGCGGCGCAATGCCACGACCTTGCGCATTGCGCGCGAAGTGCTGGCGCGGCAAGAGGCGTTTCTGGCGCTTGGCCCGGCGCATCTGGTGCCGCTGACCAACGCCGAGGTTGCCGAGAGGACCGGCTTGCACCCCAGCACGATCAGCCGGGTGACCGTAGGACTTCTGGTCGCAACCCCGCGCGCCACACTGCGTTTTCGAGACTTCTTCAGCGCGGCTTTGCTTGCGCACGGGCAGGGCGCACCGGTGGCCACGCAACGCGTGTTGTACGAGATGCGGGCGCTGATTGCCGCCGAGGATCGGGCGCGCCCGCTGAGCGATGGCGATATTGCCGCGCATTTTCAGGCCGCAGGCGTGGTTCTGGCGCGGCGCACCGTGGCCAAGTATCGCGCTGCGCTGGGCATTGCGGGCTCTGCCAAACGGCGCAAGCGATGAGCGCGCTGCGCGGCGTTTGCGCGAAACTCACCAAGGGGTGCGCGCATTTCACGCATTGCGCCCGCAAAAACGTGCCCCATCCGGCCCCGCCGCGACCAATGTCAGGAAAATGACCAGAAATTTTGCGCGCGCGGCCAGACGTTTTTGTGGCACGACTTGTGCATCTAAGAGGGTGTCCACCTTGACCCGGACGAATGCGCCGTTTCGAGCGCAGAACACAGGGAGATAGAAGATGACGACGCTACAGCGCCTTCTGCTGGCCTCTGCGATGGCACTCGGCCCGGTTGCCACCGGTGCCCAGGCCGCCGACCTCGTGGTCGGTTTCACGCTTGATGCCGACACGCTCGACCCCGCCAACCACCGCAAGCGCGAAACCGAAACCATCATCCGCAACCTCTATGACGGGTTGCTGACGCGCGATGCGAATATGGTCGTGGTGCCCGAGATCGCGGAATCGATGACCCAGGTCTCGCCCACGGTTTATGACTTCAAGATCCGCCCCGGCATCAAGTTCCACGATGGCACCGCGATGACCGCCGAAGACGTGAAATTCACGCTCGACCGGGTAACGGTCGAAAACGCGATGGAAGGCGTCACCAGCCCCCGGCAAAGCCTGATGGGTCCGGTGGCCTCGGTCGAGGTTGTGGGCGACGATACCGTGCGCATCACGCTGAAAGAGCCGTGGCCGATCTTGCCCGCGATGCTGCCCAACCAGCAGATCGTTTCCAAGGCTTTCGTTGAGGCGCGAGGCTCTGAAGGCATCGCCACAGCGGAAAACGGCACTGGCCCGTTCAAGCTGGTGGAATGGCGCAAGGGTGAATCGGTCATTCTCGAACGCTTTGCCGATTACTACGGCGGCGCCGCCGACATTCCGCCGGTCGGTCCTGCCTGCGTTGACCGGGTGATCTTCAAGATCATCCCCGAAAGCGCCAGCCGTGTCGCGGCCCTGCTTGCGGGCGATGTGCACATCATCAACGAACTGCCCGCCTTCTCGATCGCGCAGGTCAATGCCAACACCGGCACCCATGTGATGACCGTGAACGGCACTCGCAGCTTCTTCGTGGCGTTGAACCTTGAAGGCGAATACTTCGATGACCCGCTGGTGCGCCAAGCTGCCGCCCATGCGATCGACAAGAACCTGCTGATCGACAAGATTCTGGGCGGCAACGCGGCCCCGATCAACGGCATCCTTTCGCCCGACGCCTTTGGCGCCAGCGAATTGCCGAGCTACGGCTACGACCCCGAACTGGCGAAAAAGCTGCTGGCCGATGCGGGCTTCCCCAATGGCATCGATATCGTGATGGATACCGAAGGCGCGTTCAAGGATACCGCCGAAGCCATCGCCTCGCTGCTGACCAAGGCTGGCATCCGCACCACCGTTGCGGTGGGCGAAAGCGCACAGCTGACCGCGAAATGGCGGGTGCAGGGCAAGGCGCCGAAAACCGGCGACATGTACTTTTCAAGCTGGGGTAACGGCTCGCTCGACCCGTTCGACATCTTCACGCCGACGCACCGCACCAATGACCGCGGCAACTCGGCGGGCTATGCCAACCCGGCGGTGGATGCGCTTCTGGATGCCGCCGCGACCGAGCTTGACGTGGCCAAGCGCGCGGGCATGTATCGGGAAGCCGAGCTTCTGATCAACGCCGACCTGCCCTACCTCTACCTCTGGGTGCCGCAGGACATTTACGGCGTGTCGGACCGCGTCAGCGGCTGGCAGCCGAGTGCGGACAGCCGCATCAACTTGCACGACGCCTGCCTGAAGTAAGCGCAACCAAACCGGGAGGGAACGGGCATGAGCCTTGGCAAGCTGATCGAACGCCTGCTGCAACTCGTGCCCGTTCTTCTGGGCGTCACCCTGATCGTCTTCGTGATGATGGCGCTGACGCCCGGCGACCCGGTGCAAATCATGATCGGGGACCAGACCATCACCCCCGAGCAGGAAGAGGCCCTGCGCCGCGGCCTTGGCCTTGACCGGCCCATTGTCGAGCGGTTCTTCGTGTTCCTCGGCAACGCGGCGCAGGGCGATTTCGGGCAGAGCTTCTACCATCGTCGCCCGGTTGCCGATGTCATTTCCGAACGCCTGCCCGCCACTATCGAGCTGAGCCTCGTGGCGCTGATCGTGGCGCTGGTAACCGCGATCCCGCTGGGCGTGCTGGCGGCGATCCGCAAGAATTCCATCTTCGACAAACTCGCCACCGTCGGCTCGCTTCTGGGTGTGTCGTTGCCGGGGTTCTGGTTCGGCATATTACTGATCATGCTCTTTGCGGTGCAGTGGCACATTCTGCCGGTATCGGGCCGCATCGGCTATGCCAGCGAAGTGCCAACGATCACCGGCTTTCTGCTGATCGACACGCTCTTGCACGGCAACCTGCCGGCCTTCTGGGATGCGGTCAAACACCTGATCCTGCCCGCCGTGACGCTGGGTTTGCCGATGACCGCGATCCTCATGCGCGTCACCCGCACCTCGATGCTGGAGGTTCTGCGGCAGGATTATGTGACCTTTGCCGATGCCAAGGGGCTTTCACGCCGCAGGGTTCTGTTTCGCCACGCGCTGAAAAACGCGCTGATCCCGACGGTTTCGGTGGCCGCGATCGAGACCGGCAGCCTCTTGGGCGGCAACATGATCGTTGAAACGGTGTTCGGCTGGCCCGGCCTCGGGCGGCTGGTGGTGGAAAGTATCTTTCTGCGCAACTACCCGCTCGTGCAGGCCGCGGTGCTGCTTTACGCCGTCATCTATGTTGGGCTGAACTTCTTTGCCGACATTCTCTACACCATCCTCAACCCGCGGGTGAAGCTATGAGCATGGCCGCCGCAACCCCCGCCGCCGCTGACAGCATCTTTCGGCGCAACCTCGCCAGCTTCATGGGCAACCGTCTGGCGCTGGCCAGTGCTGTGGTGGTGCTGCTGTTCGTGCTGATGGCCATCTTTGCGCCGCTGATCGCGCCGCAAGACCCCTATGAGACCGACCTCTTCCGCCGCCTGCAACCGCCCGCATGGGTCGAGGGGGGCGAATGGGGGTATCTGCTGGGCTGCGATGCCCTTGGGCGTGACATCTTTTCGCGCATCATCTACGGCGCGCGGATTTCGATCTTCGTCGGCCTTACGGTGATCGTGCTGGCCACGGGCATCGGCATTGTCGCGGGACTGGCAGCGGGCTATCTGCGCGGTTGGGTCGATGTGGTGATCTCGCGCGTCGTCGATATTCTGCTGGGCTTTCCCTACCTGATCTTTGCCATTGGTCTGATGGCGATGATGGGGCCGGGGCTTGGCAACATCATTCTTGCACTCGCCTATAAGGAATGGGTCATCCCCGCGCGGGTGGTGCGGGGCGAAACGCTGGCGGTGCGCGAGCTGGAATATGTCGAGGCGGCGCGTGCGCTCGGCGCCTCGCCGCGCCACATCATGCTGCGCGAAATCCTGCCCAACATCCTGTCGCCTGTGGTGGTGGTTTCCACCATCCGCATGGCCAACGTGATCATTCTGGAAGCCTCGCTTTCGTTCCTCGGGCTTGGTGTGCAACCGCCGACGGCAAGCTGGGGCAGCATGGTTTCTGATGGCCGCGCCTTCATCCTTGAGGCGTGGTGGGTCTCGACCTTCCCCGGCCTTGCAATCCTGCTTTTGGTGCTGGCGATCAACGTCGCAAGCCAGGGCCTGCGCGATGCCTTTGACCCGAGGTTCCACGAATGAGCGCGCTGCTGGAGGTGCGGGGCCTGCGCACGGTCTTTCATACCCGCGCGGGCGAGGTCTGGGCGGTTGATGGCGTCGATGTCGAGGTGCGGCGCGGCGAATGCCTTGGCATCGTGGGCGAAAGCGGGTCGGGCAAGTCGGTCACATTTGCCTCTGTCATGGGCCTTGTGCGCAGCCCCGGCCGCGTGGCCGAAGGGCAGATCGTGTTCGAGGGGCGCGATTTGCGCGCGCTCAGCGCACGCGAGATGCGCGCGGTGCGTGGCAAGGAAATTGCCATGACCATGCAGGATGCGCTGACCGCGCTCAACCCGGCGCTGACAGTTGGCGAGCAGATCCGCGAGGCGCTTGAGGCGCATGACGAAACCCTGCCCGCGCGCGGGCAGGCACGGCGCGCGGCCATCAGGGCCAAGTCGGTGGAAATGCTGGGCCTCGTCGGCATCCCCTCTGCCGAAAGCCGCCTGCGCCAGTATCCGCACGAGTTTTCCGGCGGCATGCGCCAGCGCATCATGATTGCCATTGCCCTTGCCTGCCGTCCGAAACTGCTGATCGCCGATGAACCGACAACCGCGCTTGATGTGACCATTCAGGCGCAGGTGCTGGAACTGATCACCGACATCCGCGCCCGGCTGGGCATGAGCGTGGTGCTGATCACGCATGACCTTGGTGTAGTGGCCGAACATTGCGACCGCGTGATGGTGATGTATGCGGGACAGGTGGTCGAATCCGGCCCCACCGAAGACGTGATCGCAAGCCCCCGCCACCCTTACACGCGCGGTCTGCTGGCCTCGATCCCGCGCCCCGGCCTGCGCGGCCAGCCGATCAAGCCGATCGAGGGGCAGGTGCCCGACCTGATCGGCATGCCGCCGCAATGCCGTTTCTATTCCCGCTGCCCGCTGCGCCGCGATGCCTGCCTTGCCCCGGTTGCCATGCGCCCGGCGGGCGAGGGCCGCAGCGCGCGCTGTGTCCTGCTTGACGAGGTGCCCGCATGAAACCGCTGCTTACGGTCGAGCACCTTTCCAAGCACTATGAAGGCCGCCGTAGTCTGATCGAGCGGATGACCGGCGTGCCCCATACTGTGGTGCGCGCGGTCAATGATGTAAGCTTGACCGTCGCCAAAGGTGAAATCCTTGGCCTGATCGGCGAATCTGGCTGTGGCAAATCCACCCTTGGCCGCGCGATCTTGCGGCTGAACGAACCGAATAAGGGTCGCGTGGTGTTCGACGGCACCGATGTGACCGCGCTTGCCCCTCTGGCGCTGAAGACCATGCGCCGGCGCATGCAGATCATCTTTCAAGACCCCTACGCCAGCCTCAACCCGCGCCGCACTGTGGCCGAGATCGTCGGCCTGCCGCTGAAGCTGCATCACCTTGCAAGCGGCGAGGAAGCGCGTGCGGTCACCGCGCGGATTGTCGAGCGGGTGGGGTTGAAGGCGAACCAGCTTGACCGTTACCCGCACCAGTTTTCGGGCGGCCAGCGGCAACGCATCGGCATTGCGCGCGCGCTTGTGTCGAACCCCGAATTCATTGTCTGCGACGAGCCGGTTTCGGCGCTCGATGTTTCGATTCAGGCGCAGATCATCGCGCTGCTGCTGGAACTCAAGCGCGAGATGGGGCTGACCTACCTGTTCATCTCGCACGATATTTCGGTGATCGGCTATCTCGCGGACCGGGTCGCGGTGATGTATCTGGGCGAGATCGTCGAAATGGGGCCGGTGGATGATGTGCTGGCCAACCCGCGCCACCCGTACACGCAAAGCTTGCTGTCGGCGGTGCCCGAGATTGAACCGCGTGGCCGCAAGGCGCGGGTGCGGCTCAAGGGTGATCTGCCGTCGCCGCTGCAACCGCCCTCGGGGTGCAAGTTTCACACCCGTTGCCCGCTGGCCATCGATATCTGCCGCACGCTGGCGCCGGTCAGCGAAGATGTGGGGCCGGGGCATCAGGCCGCCTGCCACCGGCTTGCAGAAGGCGTCAGCCTGATGTCGGAGTCGGGCACATGAGCGTGGACCTGTCGCTTGCCGGGACTGCCTATGCGCGCGGGCGCGGGCAGGCAGCGGCGGGGCAGGGGGTGCAGGTGCGCGCCGCCACCGCAGGCCGGGTTGAAAGCGCGCGCGCCGAAGGGCTGTTTGACGAGGCAGCACTTGCCTACCTTGCCGCGCAGCGCGCCTTTCATGCGCAAGAAGACCCCGACGGGATGGCCGAACTGCTGGGCATCGCCGAAGGCTTCGATTTGCCCGAGCCTGATCTCTTCGCGCACCTGCACCTTGGCACCTTGCGCGACCTCAAGGGCGGTGCGGCGCTGGTCGATGGCTGCTCTGCCTGGGCGGTGGCCAAGGGGCCGGACGGGCCGCTGGTGGTCAAGAACCGCGACTATTCCGGCCTGCATCTGGGCATTCAGACGCTGGCGCGGCACGCGGGGCCTGATGTCGCAAGCGGTGGCATGCTTTGCCTTGGCAGTCTCGGCAGCCCCGGCGCCTATTCCAGCGGCATCAACGCGGCGGGGCTGGCGCTGGCCGACACGCAGGTTGCGGTCGCCACGCATGGCGTGGGCTGGCTGCGCTATTTCCTGATGACGCGGCTTCTGGCGCGCTGCGCCACTGTGGCCGAAGCTGTGACCTTCATCCGCACCAGCCGCCACGCCGGCGGCGGTACGCTGGTGCTGGCCGACCCCTCGGGCGCCACCGCGGCGGTGGAACTGGGTGCGGGCGCGGTGACGGTGGCGAGCGGCGCACAGGTCTGGCGCACAAACCATCTGACCGGCGCCCTTGCCGCCGAGACGCTGGCGCCCAAGGACGACGCCATAGCGGGCAACTCGCGCGACCGGTTCGCCTATCTCGCGCGGGTGCTGCCTGGCGCTGACTGGGCGCGCGCCAAAGCGCGCGCGCTGATGGCCACCCACGAAGCCAGCGCTCCCGGCGCCGCGCCAATCTGCCAGCACGGGGCAGCAGACACCGCGCAAACCATTTCCTCGGCGGTCTATTCGTGTAACCTGCGGCAGATGGATTTCTGCGAAGGCAATCCTTGCACCGGGGCATGGCGGACCGTATCGCTTTCCGCCTGACCGGGTGTCGGGCGGATGGGACCGGGCATGGCCGACTACAAAAGCGAACTGGTGGGCACCCACGCAAGCATCAATAGCCTGCGGGGACTGATCGAAAAGGTCGCCAGAAGCCCGGCGCGCACCGTGCTGATCTACGGCGAAACCGGCACGGGCAAGGGCTTGGTGGCGCGGATGATTCACCAGGCGTCATCGCGCGCCGCACGCGAATTTGTCGATATCAACTGTGCAGCGATTCCGGCGAGCCTGCTCGAGTCAGAGCTTTTCGGGCATGAACGGGGCGCCTTTACCGGCGCGGTCGAGCGCAAGTTGGGGCTGATCGAGGCGGCAAACCAGGGTTCAGTGTTTCTTGATGAGATCCGCGAGCTTGACCCGCCGTTGCAGACCAAACTGCTGAGTCTGCTCGACACGCAACAGTTCCGGCGGGTGGGGGCGGTGAAGCCGACCAAGGTTGACGTGCGTTTCATTGCGGCCACCAACAAGGTGTTGTTGTCCGAAGTGAGTGCGGGAAAGTTTCGCGAAGACCTCTACTACCGCCTTCAGGTGGTGGCGCTCAATCTGCCCGCGCTGCGTGAACGGGGCGATGATGTGCTGACGCTGGCGCGATATTTCATCAGCAAATACAATGTGATGTATAAACGCGCCATCACCGGCCTCGCACCCGAAACCGCCGAAGTCTTTCTGCGTTACGCCTGGCCCGGCAATGTGCGTGAACTGGAAAACCTGCTGGAGCGCATCTTCATTCTTGAAGAGGATGACGTGATCCTGCCCAGCCACTTGCCTGACCGCATCTTGCGTTCGGTCATTGCGGGGGCCGTGCCGCGACCTGCGGACGGGGCGCCCGCCCTGCCGGAGGGCAACTTTCGCGAGGCGACCGAGGCGTTTCAGCGTGTGGTGTTGGCGCGCGCGCTTGAGGCGGCCGATGGCAACCTGCAAACCGCTGCCACGCGACTGGGCCTGAGCCGCCACGCGCTGCGCCACCAGATGCTGAAGCTCGGCCTCGCCAAGGCGTGAAAAGTGGCAGCGGCGGCGCGCGGATTTCACGCAGCCCGGCACGGAATCCGAACAGAGAGAATATTGCGAAGTCTTAACAGCGGGTTGCCTTCTCGCCATACGCGGCATGGTTTGTGCATCTATAAAGCCAGTCCCACCTTGCACGAGGCAACCCATGGCATCGCTCCGCATCATCTGCCCCAACGGCCACCTTGGCTTTGCGCCGATCAAGACTGGCAGCTTTCATTCCGCCGTGGCCACCAAACCCGATTTCATTGCCGCCGATTCGGGCAGTGACGATATCGGCCCCGGCCCGCTCGGCGCCGATATCTGCGCCAGCCCGAAAGCGTGGCAGTTGCACGACCTTGAAGAAATGTTGGTGGCGGCGCGCAAGATTGGCGTGCCGATGATCATCGGCTCTTCGGGCGATACCGGCACCAACAGCCGGGTTGATATGTATTGCGAGATGATCCGTGACATCGCGGCGCGCCACAAGCTGGGGCCGTTCAAACTTGGCTGGTTCTACTCCGAGGTGGACAAAGAAATGGTGCGCGGCAAGATCCGCTCGGGCTCGGCCATCAAGGGGCTCGATGCGCGCGAGGATCTGACCGAGGCCGAACTTGACGCTACCAGCCGCATCGTTGCCATGGCCGGGGTGCACCCGTTCATGAAACTGCTGGAAGAAGGCTGCGACGTGATCATCGGCGGGCGGTCATCGGACAGCGCCATTTTTGCGGCTGCGGCGCTGCACAAGGGCTATCCCGAGGCCGAAAGCTACTACCTCGGCAAGGTGCTCGAATGTGCCTCGTTCTGCGCCGAACCCTATGCGGGCAAGGAAACGGTGATGGGCGAGATCACCAAAGACCACGTCGAGGTCACCGCGATGGCCGATTTCCAGCGCTGCACCGTGGCGTCGGTTGCGGGCCATGCGATGTACGAACGCTCGAACCCCTACCACGAATTCGTGGCAGGCGGAATGCTCGACATGACGCATTGCAACTACACGCAGGCAAGCGAAAAAACCACCCGCGTGACCGGCATGGAGTTTGTGCCCGCCACGGATTTCCGGGTGAAACTGGAGGGTTCGGGCAAGGTCGGCGAGCGTTTCATCGGCATGGCAGGCATCCGCGACCCCTACACCATCGCAAACGTTGACCGGGTAATTGACTGGGCGCGTACGCAAACCCGCGAACGCTTTGGCGATACCGGCTGGGAATTGCACTACAACGTCTTTGGCCGCGACGGCGTGATGGGCGACATGGAACCCTTGCGCGACAAGCCGGGGCACGAGCTTTGCGTGGTGGTGCAGGGCGTCGCCCCCACCCGCGAAATGGCCGAAGAGGTTACCATGACCGGCACGCGGCAGCTTTTCTACGCCCGCCTGCCTGATGTGAAGGGCACCGCCGGGGGCGTTTCGTTTGTGCTCGATGAGGTGCTGCACGCCAGCGCCGCCTATCGCTGGACGCTCAACCACACCATGGCGGTCTCAGACCCGCTGGAGCTGTTCCCCACCCATAGCGCCATCGTTGGCTGAGGATTTGCCATGACAGACCCCATGAACACCCGCACCAAACTTTCCGATCTTGCAAAAACCATCCGCTCGAAGAACGCGGGCACCGACAAGATCACCTTCGACATCATCTTTCGCGAAAAGGCGACCTACGAGGCGGTGAAGCGCTCGGGCGCGATCAACCGCGACAGCGTTTGTGCCACGCTCAACGTCGACCCGGCTCGGCTGACCGATTTTGTCGAATACGATCCGGGCTATGCGATCAAGTTCACGATCCTGCGCCTGCGCCCCTCGGGCAGCGCGGGCGATGGCGACATCTTTGGCGCGCAGCAATACGCGCCCTTGCTCGATTTCGAAATCGACATGACGGCCTGAGCCATTCGGGGGCTTGGGTTCCGGCTGCGGCGGGCCTAGATACATGCCAACCGGGCGGTTTTGCCCGAAGTGCATGGAGATTTCGCATGACGCAGCCGACGCTCTTTTCGCCTGTCACCCTTGGCGCCATCGCCTGTGCCAACCGCATCGCCATGGCGCCGCTGACGCGCAACCGCGCCCGGCCCAAAGATGACACGCCCCACGCGCTGCATGTAGAATACTACGGCCAGCGCGCGAGCGCCGGGCTGATCATCACCGAAGGTTCGCAGATCTCGCCCAGCGCCAAGGGCTACGCCTGGACGCCGGGCATCTATTCGGCCGCGCAGGTCGCGGGCTGGCGTAAGGTCACCGATGCCGTGCACGCGAAGGGCGGCAAGATCGTTATCCAGCTCTGGCATGTGGGGCGGGTGTCACACACCAGCCTGCAACCGGGCGGCGCGGCGCCGGTGGCGCCTTCAGCGATCGAAGCTGGCGCGCGGACCTTTACTGGCGAGAAGTTCGAGCTTACGTCGGTGCCGCGCGCGCTGACTGTGCCCGAAATCGCAGGCATCGTGGCCGACTACGCACAGGCGACCCGTAACGCTCGCGCGGCGGGTTTTGACGGGGTCGAGATTCATGCCGCCAACGGCTACCTGATCGACCAGTTCCTGCGCGACGGATCAAACCAGCGCAGCGATGGCTACGGCGGCTCCATCGCCAACCGGGCGCGGTTTCTGACCGAGGTTCTGGAGGCGGTGACCGCGGCATGGGAGCCGGTGCGGGTAGGTATCCGCCTTGCCCCCTTCACCGCTTCGAATGGTATTTCCGACAGCGACCCGATGGCGGTTTTCGGCCATGCGATTGACGTGATCGACCGTTTCGGGCTGGCGTTCCTGCACATGGTCGAGGGCCAGACCGGGGGCTCGCGCGACTTGCCGCCTGGCTGCGCCATCGCGCCGCTGCGGGCGCGCTTTAACGGCGCCTACATCGCCAACAATGGCTATGACCGGGCCATGGCCCTTGCTGCGGTGGCCGAGGGGCGGGCCGAGATGGTGGCTTTTGGCCGCGCCTTCATCGCCAACCCCGATCTGGTCGAGCGTCTGCGCCGCGACGCGCCGCTGAACAAACCCGACATCGCCACCTTCTACGGCGGCGGCGAAAAGGGTTACACTGATTATCCGACGCTGGCGGAGTTGCCGGCCTGACGGGCGATCAGGCGGCGGTGCCCACCGCTACCGCGATGCCCGCGAAATGGCAGGCGGCGGCTGCGGCGACGAAGCTGTGCCAGATTGCGTTCTGGAACTTCAGGCTCTGCCATTTGTAGAACACGACTCCGACCGAGTAGAGTAGCCCGCCCACGATGACTAGAACCAGCGTCGTGGTAGGCAGCGCCATGGAAACCGGCTTGATCGCCGCAAGCGCCGCCCAGCCCATCAGCAGATAGAGCACGATGGCAAGGCGGTCAAAGCGCCCCGGAAGCAACATCTTGATGGCGCTGCCGCCGAGTGCCCCGGCCCAGATCACTCCGATCAGAACCCAGTTCCAGACCTGATTTCCAAGCATCGCCAGAAGTGCGGTGTAGGTGCCTGCGATCATGAAATAAATCGCCGAATGGTCGAACCGCCGCAGCAACCATTTCAGCGGCGAGGGCGGCGTGAGGTTATAGGCGCAGGAAAACCCGAACATCGCAAAGAAGCCCGCGGCATAGATGCCGGTGGCAATGCCGTAGCCCGCGCTGCCATGCAGCGCGATGTAGGAAAACAGCGCGGCAAAGGCGATAAGACCCGCAAGAATCGCTGCGATATGCACCACGCCGTCGGCAACGATTTCGCCCTGGCTAGGGGGGCGCTTTTGCAGGCGCGGGTGGGATTGGGGCAGAGACATTGTCGGGTATCCGTTCGGTTGGGGCCGTTGGGCAAAGCCCAGTCTAGCGCGACTCATGCCTTGCGCGTAAGGGCACGATTGCGCGACGTCGGGTCAAGTGACGGCGCAGGGCGGGGGTGATGCCTTGAAAAGTGGCGCAATGCCATGGCACTGGCGCCGCAGTGCCACGGAATTGCCGCTTCGATATTGACCTTTGCCGTGTCGCACCCAATGTGTCGCTGAACTGATCCGTTTAGCATCGCGGGGCGTATAACTTTCGCGTATGGGCGGGGTCGCGCAAATTATGGGGCAGAAATAATGGCTGGGTTTATCAAGGGCCACACGATTACAGCACTGGTTGTGCTGGTGGCGGCGGCGGCATGGGTTGGCACCGGAGAGTTCACCTCGGTGGGCAGCAATTTGGTTCACGCGGCGCAGCGACAACCGGAACCTGTTTCTGAAGGCGCGCCCGCAGCACCCCTTGCCGCCCCGCAACCTGCCGCACCCGCCGAGGCAGCCGCGCCGCTGCGGCGGGTGGTTGAAGCTGTCATGCCCGAGTTTTCCAACCACGCGCGCCTTATCCGTCTGTCGGGCGTGACCGCGCCCGACAAGCGTGCGGTGCTGGCCGCGCGCGCCAGCGGCGCCATCGAAACGCTGACTGTTTCGCCCGGCGAAGTGATCGCCGCCGATTTTGTGGTGCTGACGCTTGAAGGCCCCGAGGCGCGCGCTGCCGTGAATATTGCCGAGATTGCGCTTGACCAGCGCCTGCGTGAACTGGATGTGGCCGAAAAGCTCTTTACCGCCGGCAACCGGACTGAGTTGCAGTTGATCGCCGCGCGCAGCGCCGCCTCGACCGCCGAAGCGCAACTCGAACAGGCGCGGGCCGCCGTTGACCGGCTGCAACTGCGCGCGCCCTTTGCAGGCGTGGTGGATAGCGTCGAGGTTGAGCGCGGAGAGTGGATCACGGCCGGCACGAAGGTGGCTGCGCTGTTGTCGCTCGACCCGATCGCCGTGAAGGCAGAAGTCAGTGAGCTGTTCGTGCGCTATGTGCGCCCCGGCGCTGAGGCCGAGCTGACTCTGGCCAATGGTGTTGAACTCAGCGGCACGGTGCGGTTCGTGTCCAAGGAGGCATCGCCGCAGACCCGCACATTCCCGGTTGAAATTGCGCTGCCCAACCCCGGCGGTGCGATTGGCGCGGGCATGACGGCCGAGGTGCGCCTTTTTGCCGACCCGGTGCGGTCGGTCACGGTGCCGCGTTCGGTCATTACGCTTTCAGACGCGGGCGAGCTTGGCCTGCGTGTGGTCGGTGCTGACAATATCGCGCATTTCGCGTCAGTAGAACTGCTCGACGATACGCCCGGCGGGCTGGTGCTGGGTGGCATCCCCGAGGGTGTGCGCATCATCATCGCGGGGCAGGATCTGGTGCGCGACGGCGACCTTGTTATCGTTGCGAGCGATATTGGCACCCCGGCGGCGGGCGCGAAGGTGTCCGAATGAAACTCGTCGAGCTTGCGATCCGGAATGCCCGGCTGACAATTTCTATTCTGATCTTCCTGATGATCGCAGGTGCGGTTTCTTATGCCAATATCCCCAAGGAAGCCGAGCCAGACATCAAGATTCCGATCATCTATGTCAGTATGTCCTATCAGGGCATTTCGCCTGAAGACAGCGAGCGGCTGCTGCTTCGCCCCATGGAGTCGGCGCTGAAGACCATTGCCGGCATCAAGCAGATGACATCATCGGCCTACACCGGTGGCGGTAATGTGCTGATGGAATTTCAGGCCGGCGCCGATCTGGACAAGGCGCTTGATGATGTGCGCACCAAGGTTTCCTCGGCGCGCGGCGATCTGCCCAACGGGGTTGACGAGCCGACGGTCAATGAGGTGACGCTGTCCGAGTTTCCGGTGCTCGTGGTTACGCTTTCGGGCGACGCCCCCGAGCGGGTTCTGACCCTTGCCGGGCGCGAGTTGCGCAATCGCATCGAAGATGTTCCGGGCGTGCTCAATGCCGATTTGAAGGGGGTGCGTGACGACCTGGTCGAGGTCATCGTAGACCCCGCCCGTTTGTCGTCCTACGGCCTGAGGGTCGATGCGCTGATCGCCGGGGTCAGCGCCAACAACCAGCTGATCGCCGCAGGCGCGCTCGAAGGCGACGAGGGGCATTACGCGGTCAAGGTGCCGTCATTGATCGAGACCGCCGAAGACGTCGCGAACCTTCCTGTGGTGGTTTCACGTGATGCCACGGTGCGCGCGCGCGACATTGCCACGGTTCTTTCGACCAAGAGGGCCGCGACCACGGTGACGCGCCTCAATGGCCTGCCCGCAGTGGCGATCGAGGTCAGCAAGCGCAATGGCGCGAACCTGATCGAAACGGTTGATGAGGTGAAGGCCGTCGTCGAGGAATTCCGCGCGCTGCTGCCCGAAGGCATTGACGTTTCGTTTAGTCAGGACAAATCGACCTCAATCCGCCAGCTGCTCGCCGATTTGCAGAACTCGGTGCTGACCGCGGTGATTTTGGTGTTCATTGTCATTCTATTTGCGCTTTCCGGTCGTGCCTCCATCCTGATCGGCCTCGCCATTCCCGCATCGTTTCTGATGGGCATCCTGTTTCTGTCGCTCTACGGCGCGACAGTGAACCTGGTCGTGCTGTTCAGCCTGATCCTCGCGGTGGGGATGCTGGTCGATGACGCGATCATCGTGACCGAATACGCCGAGCGGCGGATGAGCGAGGGCATGGACAAGCGCGAGGCCTTTGCCCAGGCCAGCCACAAGATGGCAGGGCCGGTGATTGCGGCCACCATGACACGGGTCGCCGCCTTCTCGCCGCTCTTGTTCTGGCCCGGCATTGTCGGCGAGTTCATGAAGTTTCTGCCGATCACGCTGATCGCGACGCTTTCGGCCTCAATGCTCTACGCGCTTGTCTTTGCGCCCACGCTGGGCGCGGTTTTCGCAAGCCCGGTGCATCAGCACGATGGCCCGCGTGACGGGCTATATATGGCGGTCGTGAAGCGGGCCGTTCGCCACCCGGTCATCGTCGTGCTGGTCGCCGTCATCAGCCTTGTTGCGGTACCAATGGGCTATGGCAAATACGGCGCGGGGGTTGAGTTTTTCCCTGCTGTCGAGCCGGACTATGGTTTGCTTTATGTGCACGCGCGCGGCAACCTTTCGATCGAGGAAAAGGACGCGCTGGTGCGACAGGCCGAACGGCGCATTCTGGGCTGGCCCGGCATCGAGACCGTCTATACCCGCACAGGCTCGGGCGGCGGTTTCGGCACCAGTGTTGCAGCTGATGTAATCGGCACAATTCAGTATGAATTCGTCGATTGGCGCGAGCGCAAGCCCGCGAGCGAGATTCTCGCTGATCTGCGGGTGGCGATGCAGGGCATCCCCGGCGTTGATATCGAGGTTGCGGTGCCGGTGGCGGGCCCTTCTAGCGGCAAGGCGATTCAGCTGCGGCTGTCGGCGCCGATTCCGACCGGGCTTAACACCGCCGCACGGCAGATTGCCGACGAGTTGGCGAAGTTTCCCGAGATCATAGACATCGACAACGGCCTGCCGCCGCCGGGTGTGGACTGGGAATTGCAGGTTGACCGCGCCGCCGCGGCACGCTTTGGCCTGACACCCGGAGCGGTGGGGTCGATGGTGCGGCTGGTCACCGGCGGGCTGAAGCTGTCTGATTACCGCCCTGCGGGCGCCGATGACGCTGTCGATATCGTGCTGCGGCTGCCACCCGAGCAGCGCACCATTTCGGCGCTTGATCAGTTACAGATCGAAACTGCTGCCGGGCCGGTGCCGATTTCGAACTTCGTCACCCGTGTCGCGGCCCCGACCACCGGCACGCTGACCCGCATCGACGGGGTGCGCACGGTGACCGTGCAGGCGGGGCTGCGCGATGGGGTGCAGGCGGCAGCCGTCCGTGCCGCGATTTCCGACCGGCTGGAGAGTGCGGGGCTGGAGCAGGCGGGCATCCGCTGGAAGCTCGCGGGCGAAGACGAGATGCAGGCCGACGCCTCGGCCTTCCTTGCCAAGGCCTTCGCCGCCGCGATGGCACTGATTTTTGGCGTGCTTCTGGCCCAGTTCAACAAGTTCATCTCTGTTGGTCTCGTGCTATCGGCAGTGGTGATGTCTACCATCGGGGTGTTCCTTGGCCTGATGATCATGGGACAGCCCTTCGTGGTCGTGATGACCGGCATTGGCATCATCGCGCTGGCCGGGGTGGTGGTGAACAACAACATCGTGCTGATCGACACCTACGACACGCTGCGACACGAAGGCATGGACAAGATAGAGGCGATCCTGGAAACCTGCCGCGAGCGGGCGCGACCGGTGGTGCTGACCGCGCTAACCGCCATTCTTGGCGTGTTGCCGATTGCCTTCGGGCTGAACCTCGAACTTCTGTCGCACGAAACCACTTACGGTGCGCCCTCGACGCAATGGTGGATCGCGTTCTCGTCATCTTTCGTCTATGGCCTCGCCTTTGCGACCATCCTTACGCTGATCGTGACGCCGTCGATGCTGATGCTGACGACGCGCGCCAACGGCCCGCGGCGCAAGTGGTTCGGACGCAAAAAGGCAAAATTGCCCGCATCGGCGCCGAGTGCCTGAGCGCCGAAGCATTGCCAGCGAAACAACCAGACGCCGCGCCATGTCGCGGCGTCTGCGTTTGGCGGGTCGTGCCACGCGCTCCATCGCCCTTTGCACCACGCCGCTGATCGGCTAAGAGCGGCGGCAGTAGCGAAAGGACCAGACCGATGGCCGTCAGCATGCTTTCCACCTTCCTCAAGCCGATGCACCCCGAGGGGCGGCGGTTTGTGGCCATTGCGGCAGCGGCCGCGGCGGTGCTGTTCTGGCTCTGGCAGCCACTGGGCTGGCTGGGGCTGGGGATTACGGTCTGGGTCTACTATTTCTTCCGCGATCCGCCGCGCGTAACCCCGCTGGGCGACAGCCTTGTGATCAGCCCCGCCGATGGCGTGGTCAGCTTGCTGGAACCCGCCGTGCCCCCAGCCGAGCTGCAACTGGGCGACGCACCACTGACCCGCATCTCGATCTTCATGAGCGTGTTCAACTGCCATGTGAACCGCTTGCCGGTGGGCGGGCGGATCGTGACCGTCGCCTATACCCCCGGCAAGTTCCTCAATGCCTCGCTCGACAAGGCCAGCGCAGATAATGAGCGCAACGGGCTCTGTGTGGAATTGCCCGACGGTCGCCGCATCGGTGTGGTGCAGATTGCCGGTCTGGTGGCACGGCGGATTCTGTGTTTCGTGGCGCCGGGGCAGGACCTGCTGGCGGGCGAACGGTTCGGCCTGATTCGCTTCGGCTCTCGGCTCGATGTATACTTGCCCGAAGGCGTTGCGCCGCTGGTGGCGATTGGCCAGAACATGATCGCGGGCGAGACGGTCCTGGCCGATCTTGCCGGAACTGCAACCGCGCGCCTGGGCGCGGTGCGCTAGGGGGCAAGATGAGCGACCCGAACACCCAACCCAGCAAGGAACAGATGCCGTTCCTGTTGCTGTTGCCCAATCTGGTGACGATGGCAGGGCTGTGCCTTGGCCTTACCGCGCTGCGTTTCGCCTTTGCCGGGAGGTTCGAGGCCGCGGCGGTGCTGGTGCTGATCGCGGCCGCGATTGACGGGGTGGATGGGCTGATTGCGCGCCGCCTTCGTGCCACCTCGAACTTTGGCGCCGAACTTGACAGCCTGGCCGATTTTCTCAACTTCGGCGTGGTTCCGGGGCTTCTGATCTATGAATTCACGCTGGGCGTCACCACGGCGGGAACGGGATTTGGGTGGGTGCTGGTGCTGGTCTACGTCAGTTGCGCCTGCCTGAGGCTTGCGCGCTTCAACGTGGCGCGCGCGGCGCCGCCGGTGCCCGGCAAGCCGTTCTTCACCGGGGTGCCCTCGCCTGCGGGCGCAATTCTGGCGCTGCTGCCGCTGTTCGCCGACCGCGCAGGTCTCTTTGACGCCACGGCGATGCCGACCGCCTCGGCGCTCTGGCTGGGGCTGGTGGGGGCATTGATGATAAGCCGCATTCCGACCTTCTCGCCCAAGAGCCTGCGCATTGCAAAAGGTCGGGTGGGGCTGGTGCTGGTCGGAACGGCGATCCTTGTGGGGATGCTCTTCACCCGCTTCTGGCTGACGATGGTGGCGCTGGATCTTGTTTATGCCGCGATGATTCTGCGCACCGAGATCCTGCGCCGGGGCCGGGATCTGGGCTGATCGGGCGGGGCAGGGGCATTGCGCGTGCCGATTCTCTTGCGGCGGTGCGAAAGCGGCCCGAGACGCTTCCATGCGTAGGACGAAAAATACAATGATTGCAGCGCCTTGTAACAAATCTGCGACGATGCGCAAATTGCCTCTTGCACCGCCGCGCAGGTCTCCGTAAAACCACTTTCACCGACGCAGCGAAGGTTGCAGCGGTGCGGTGCTGGTGCCGAAAGGTTCGAGCAACTGCGATACTGAAGGCTGAACGGCGGGAAGCGCTGAGATATGCGCTGGTTTTTCGTTTTGTCTTCTTGCTCTTTGAAATTTTGATTTACTGAAGAGATATGTGGGCGGTTTGGGTCGTTTCGATGACTGGACGCTGCATATCGGCTCACTAGGGTTTTGGCCCGATGATGTGAGTGTCAGC
>JAHYIZ010000066.1 GCA_019429405.1 Paracoccaceae bacterium | reverse complement strand
ACTTCGCCATAGCTACAAGCGAGCAACTCGCACCCAAGCGCAAAATCTAAGGCGGGTGCAATGGCGGGTATGGCCAAAAAAGCGACGATTTACGCAATGATTTCAATGATGAGTGGCGGAGCCGAAGGGATTCGAACCCTCGAGACGGTTCCCCGTCTGCGCCCTTAGCAGGGGCGTGCCTTCGACCACTCGGCCACAGCTCCGCCGCTTCCTTTAAAGGTCTCGACCGTGGCGGGCAAGTGGAAAGGCGAAGAGTTGAGAGGTGGCTGGGTGAGGCGGCGCGGGCCGTCGATCTGCGCTACTAGGGACTGGGCGCTATCGCCGCCCTTTTCGCCCCTCCAAGAAAGCAGGTGGCGTGATGAACGACACGCTGCGCATCCATATTCCGCAAACGATCCGCAAGCGCGGTGGCCGCCCGCGCATCCTGTCGCCCAAAGAGGTCCAGGTTGAAATGGAGCGCGATCAGGATCCGCGCGTCCTGCGCGCCAGCGGCCCGGCGCGCAAGGTGCTGGGCCCGATGCTCGCCGCCCTCACGCTCGCCCTGTTCCTCCTCAACCTCCGCCGCGCCGGGGAAAGTGCCGGACGCCTCGCCGAGCGGCTCGACACAATGGAGAAGGTCAATGGCACCCAACGCCAGATGCTGGAAGCTGCTGCGCACCGCCCCGCTGATCGCGATGCTCTCGCTCGGCGCTTGCGCGATGGGCGGTTCTGAGGGCGGCGCCCGGTTCACGCATTCACGGTTTCAAGGAGCGGCAGAGACTTGCTTCACACTAATGATGGCGCGCGCCGTTACTGGATGTCGCGATTCGAAATGGGCACAATTGTGCACCTCCTGCAATTCCAAAAACGTTGCGACCATCTTGGGTTCGACCGTCGAAAAAGGCGGGGTGGCCTGACGAAACTGCTGCTTTTTATCCTCGGAATCAAGAGATAACAGGCGCTCGCCATGGCAGATTCAGCCGACGGTAATGCGCAAGTAGCTGACGATGCAAAGTTGCGAACAGTGGTTGCGTTTCTATACGTGACCGACCCCATACAGACCGATCACCCCGCCATGGAGGCTGCCCAGAACCAGCCTTTCGCACTTGCTGCAGCGTTCCGGATCTCAGGGTCTGAGACGGTGTGGATGAGCGCAGGGCATGGCCGGGGACTTTTCTTTCTGTTTCGACTTCAAGGCGCCCCACTTGACCAAATTCGCCCACCGTTTTCGGGTTTTACTCCGTTCGCGCCTGATCAGGCAGGTGCAGCACTGCGTTGATCAGGCTGTTCTTGAGCGCGAGGTCCGACGCAAACTGTGCGAGGAGTGCTTCTGCGTCGATCCGAACCCAATAGGGCGGCACATGAAAGGCGAGGTCGGCAAACATCGTGGGAAACAGCACGACGAGGTATCCCGGCAGGAACACGAGATAGGGATGCGCTGCCGGTGCGACGTCGCCGAGAGCGAGGATCGCCGCGCGCCGCTCTGTCGTCAGCAGGCGTGCTGTTTCAGGGTCGCTGGCGCGCAGGCTGTAGACCGCATCGAACGCCGCATCGCCCGTGGACGCGGCCAGCAGATCGGCCGCCTTGCGTTGCGCCTCGAGAATGCGCGGCGGCGCCTCCTTCGGGGTCAGCACGAGTATCGCCCCGTCGACCGCGCTCGATGCCACCTCGACGACCGAACACGACAAGACGTGATCGCTGCCGCCGCGCCTTCCCGGCGCAAAGGCAATCGACATCTCGGACAGCGACAGCGACCGCCCATCGCGCTGACCCTTGATCCGGTCTGACGTTCTGGCGGATTGAAGATCGGGAAACAGGCGCCAGTCGCGCAGCTCTGCAAGGTCTGTCTCGGGCTCCACGACATGATCGAAACCTGACAGATGCGCCGAAGTGACTGTGCCAAAGCGGTTTTTTACCGCCGCTTGATATTTGCCCGACCGATTGCCCATGGCGATGAACCAGCCCACCACTGCGGCAATAAGGCCGACGATCAGGGCAGTGGCCGCGCCCTGCCCGCCCGCAATCAAGGCGACGAAAGCCCCGCCACCCGCCAGCGGCACAAGCAACCGCGCGCGGCTGTCCACCGTCGCCAGCGTCTGAAGCCTGAGAGCATCAAGCGCGTCTAGGTGGGGTGTGATCTTGGCAGACAGGGCCGCGCGCTCGCCCTCGGGCAGCGCGACGACAACGCCGCGCGGCGCATTTCCAGCGGCCTTTAGTGCCTGATCTGCGCTTCCGCCGATGCGCGCCCAGAGCGACGTGAAGGAAAACTCCGAATAACCCGCCATATCAATTCCTTTGTCGATGCCGGATCAGGCTCGCCCGGACGAATGTGTACAAAACCTGCGCCAGGCTCATCCGTTGCCATGCCGCGCGAGATCGGGAACGTCGGCATCATCGCAAATCTGCGGCATGGCTTGCTGAACGATCAGCCCCGGTTCCAAAAGTGCCGGGGCCGCAACGGCGATGAAGTAATGCGCAGAGGCTGCTTCGGCGATGGCTGCCAAGGCGGCAGAAACGTCTTCGGGTAGCGGATCGCGGGTTGAAAACTGGGCCGCAAAATCCTGCGCCTGGCGCGCGTAGGTTACGATTCCGCTGGTGGGGCTTCGCCCTGCCTGGCCAAGGGCGGCGTCCTCCAGCCCCTTGTCGGTCGCTTTCAGCAAGCTTGCGAGCACGTTGCAGGTCGCGCGATCAGCCGCCGAGGCGGCTTCTGGCGCTCCCCCGATGGCAAGCGCAACGGACACGCCGATAGCCAAGAGCCGGATTGTGCTGTTCTCATGCTGCGGCTCTGGCCGCGCTTGCGCGTTCATTGCTGGACCTCGCGCATCCAGACCGTACGTCTGGCAAGAACCGGCGTACCTTGTACGGTCGCGGCCATTTCCATGATGCCAAAAAGGTTTGACCAGTCGATCGCCATCATCCGATAGGTGAAATCCATCCGCACGCCATCGACCACGGCGGTCGACGTTCCCACAAGGCGCGGCAACTCCATCTGGTCGCAGCCCATCATCAGCCCGACATCGTCGGGGCTGAGCACCGGGGCGGGCACATATGGGTCCGACTTCTCGACCACCCAGCGGGGTTCATCGGCCAGACGCAACACCAGCGGCGCCTGCGCGGGTTGTGTCGCGAAGGTGGTGGAAATTTGAAGGTGGCGTAATCTCCGGGTGAACCAAACCCACCCAACCGGCGGCTGCAACCGCCAAGGAGATCACGCCATGACGAAGAATACAGACACCAGCATGCTTGCGCCAGTGGCCGATGAAGTGGGCTATGATCCGATCG
>JAHYIZ010000036.1 GCA_019429405.1 Paracoccaceae bacterium | reverse complement strand
TCACCGTGTGATTGGCGAAGGTCGAGCAGCCCATGTAGTGCAAGATCGGCGTGCCGTTCAGCATCGAAAACCGGGTGGTGCCGTCGGGCATCAACCCCTTGCCCTGCGTCGCCCGGATCGCGGTGCAAAGGTTGGTTTTGCGCGACAGGCATGAGGGGCATTCGCGGCATTCGGGCGTGTAAAGCGGTATCACATGGTCGCCCGGCTTCAGGCTGGTGACGCCGGGCCCGCATTCCAGCACCACCCCCGCGCCCTCATGCCCCAGAATCGCCGGAAACAACCCTTCCGGGTCGGCCCCTGAAAGGGTAAAATCATCGGTGTGGCAGATGCCGGTGGCCTTGATTTCCACCAGAACCTCGCCCGCCTTCGGGCCTTCGAGGTTCACGTCCATCACTTCCAGCGGCTTGCCGGCCTGCAAGGCCACAGCGGCACGGGTTCTCATTGTGCAATCCTCCCACTATACTGGGGGAGACTGGGCGAAACGCGCAGGGCGTGCAATATCGGGGTTGGTCGGATGACGAAAAAGTTGGTTTTTGCCGTGGCGCTCGCGCTGGCGGGGTGTGTCGAGGCGCCGCAGATGCCGCCGCCAATCCTGTCGAACGAACCGGTCACGGTGGCTCCGCTGGCCGGGGCTGCCCTCGCGCCGACCATTGCTGCGCCGGGGCTTGAGGCGAAAGAGCCAGATCTGTGCCACGCGATCGACTATGTGCCCTACCTGAGCAAGCCCGGATCGGTGATCGAAACACTGGGTATTACCCGGCCATATCGCGTGGTGCTTTGGCGGGGTATAGAGCCACAAGATTACGACGCCGGGCGGATCGTGTTCCGGCTCGATGCGGCGGGCAATATCTTCAACATTGACTGCGGCTGAGGGGGCGAAGATGCGTAAACTGGCTCTGGTGTTCATGGCGGCATTGGCGCTTGGCGCCTGCGTGAGCGAGGCGCAGACCCCGCCGAACACGGGTGATGCGGCTGATGACTGCGGCGCCTCCACGCTGCAGGGGCTGCTCGGTCAGCCCGAGTCGGTGCTGCAAGGCATGGTCTTTGCGGGGCCGCTGCGGGTGATCCGGGCGGGGCAGGCGGTAACGATGGATTACAGCGCGGCGCGGCTGAATGTTTCGCTCGACGCGGCTGGTCTGATCGAGCGCATCAGTTGCGGCTGAATCATAACGCGAAGACCCCGCCTTTTCGGGCGGGGCCTTGTGGGCGGAAGGCGCCCCGGCGGCGCGAACTGGGTGGGGGCTGTTTGCGCACCGCCGGGGCTTAGCGTTTTCCGCTACCCCCTGAGTGCCCCCCGATCACGGCGGCCCGATGCAAGAGGCGTGCCGGGCGCGGGGTCATTTTGTGGCTTTTTCGCGGCGCTTGATCGGCATGGCCGGCTTGTGTCAGCATGGGCACATGACGGTGCAGCCCCCGATACCTCTGACGGCCGCCCTGCCCGAGCGGGTGGCCTTCAACCGTGCCGAGCTCGGGCCTATCTTGCAGCTTTACGGGCGCATGGTCGCGGCCGGAGAATGGCGCGATTACGCGATGGCGTTTCTGCACGAAGTTGCGGTGTTCTCGGTCTACCGCCGGGCCAGCGAAAACCCGCTCTACCGCATTGAGAAGCGCCCGCGACTGCGTGCGCGGCAAGGCCAGTTCGCGGTGATCGGCGCCGAGGGGCAAGTGCTTCGGCGCGGGCACGACCTTGTAACCGTGCTGCGGGTGCTGGAACGCAAGCTGATCCGGGCGGTGAATTAGAGCCGCTTGAGCGCTTGCAGCGGCCCGTCGCTTGCGGCGATGCGGGCAAGCGCGGCCGCGATGCCTTCATGGGCCACGTTCATGCTGGCGCCGTTGGCATGGATCAAGACCGATTCGGAAACCGCCATTGCCACATGCCCCGGCCAGAAGAAGAGATCGCCCCGGCGGGGCGCGGCGCCAGCGGGCAGTGCGGTGCCCAACGCATCGCATTGCTGGTCGCTGTCGGCGGGGCAAGCGATGCCGCAGGCGGTCAACGCCGCTTGCACAAGACCCGAACAGTCGATGCCCGCGTGGCTGTTGCCGCCCCAGAGGTAGGGCGTGCCCAGCAAGCTTTCGGCAACTGCCACCGGGTCATGCGCCCAATCGCCCAGCACGCGCAGGTGCACGCGCGGGATGAAGGCGCCGTCGGCGGTTTCGGCAAACTTGCCCGCTTCGGCGACCAACCGCACCCGCGAGCCCATGGTGATCGCTGCGGTTTCGCGCACTTTCACCTGCGGTTCGGGGTAAAGATGGCTGGCGGGGGCCGCAACCCAATGGGTCGCCACCTGCGGCGCGGCCAATGCGGATTCGGCCACCCAGCCGCAAAAGCCGTCTAGCTCGGCCTGCACGAAGGCGGCGCCCTCGCGGCGGTCGATCAGGGTGAACGCGGCACCGAGCAGCACCTGCCGCTCGCGCTCGCCAAAGGGGCTGGCGCAGAGGTCGGCTAGCGGCACCGCAAGGCGCGTCGGCGTGCCCTCGGAATAGCTCGCAGCCTCAACCTGCCCGCGCAGCGATGCATGGGCGATGCGGCCTGAATAGGGCAGGCTGCGGCGGTCCTCGCTCATAGCGAAAGCACCTCGGGCAGGGCGGCCAGAATGGCCCGCGCGCCTTGCCCTACGGCGCCTTTGGGGCGCGCAGGGGCGGCGGTGGGTTGCCAGCCGTAGATGTCGAAATGCGCAAAACGCGGGCTGGCGGTCACGAAGCGGCGCAGGAACAGCGCAGCGGTCACGGACCCCGCCATACCGCCCGAAGGCGCATTGTCGAGGTCGGCAATGCCGGGTTCGATGAGGCCTTCATAGGGGGCCCAGAAGGGCATCCGCCAAAGCGGGTCGGCCACCTCAGCCGCCGCCGCTGCCAGCGCTGCGGCAAGCGGTTCGTCGTCGGTGTAGAATGGCGGCAGGTCGGGGCCGAGCGCCACCCGCGCGGCACCTGTCAGCGTGGCCATGCACAAGATCAGGTCGGGCGCTTCTTCATCGGCCAGCGCCAGCGCATCGGCCAGCACCAGCCGCCCCTCGGCGTCGGTGTTGTTCACTTCGACCGTCAGGCCCTTGCGGCTGGTCAGAATATCTTGCGGGCGGAAGGCGTTGCCGGAAACCGCGTTTTCAACTGCAGGCACCAGCACCCGCAGCCGCAGCGGCAGGCCAAGCGCCATGATCATTTCGGCCAGCCCCATCACCGTGGCCGCGCCGCCCATATCCTTCTTCATCAGGCCCATGCCTGCCGCGGGCTTCAGGTCGAGGCCGCCGGTATCAAAGCACACGCCTTTGCCTACCAGCGTCAGCCGCGGCCCGGCATCGCCCCAGTGCAGGTCAAGCAGGCGCGGCGCGCGCGGGCTGGCGCGACCGACCGCGTGGATCATCGGCAAATGCTCATCCAGCAGCGATTCGCCCCGCACAACGCGGGTGCTGGCGCCGTGGCGGGCGGCAAGTGCCGTGAACGCAGCCTCCAGCTCATCCGGGCCCATGTCGCTGGCGGGGGTATTGATCAGATCGCGGGTCAGCGCCTCACCCGCAGCTATCGCCTCGATCCGCGCGGCCTGCACACCCGCGGGGCACTTCAGCGCGGCTTTGGGCGGGCTGGCGGCCTTGTAACGGCCAAAGCGGTAGCCCGAAAGCAGCCAGGCAAGCGCCGCCTCTTCTGCTTCGGCCTTGCCCAAGGCGCCGTCAAGGTGCCAGACCCCGGCAGGCAGCACCTCGGCGGCACGCGCCAGATGAAACCGCCCACGCGCCAGCGTGGCGGGGCTGCCAAGGCCGAAAAGCGCCCCCGCCGGCGTGCCATCGGCGCCCGGAAGCACGCAGGTCTGCCCCAGCGCGGCGGTAAACCCCTGTGCCTCGGCCCAGCGGCGGGCAGCGGCGGGCAGGCTCGCCAAGGCCTCGGCCAGCCCGGCTTCGGGCACGAGTTTCAGGGGCAATGAGGGGCTGGCGGGGTCGGCAAACACAAGCGGCATCAGGGCGTTCCTAGGTTGGAGGGCGTCGCTACCCTACCGCCCCGCGCGGCCCCCGCAAGAGGCATTGCGGCTACAGGCTCATATCCTGCATGTCCCAGACCGCGGTCAGTGACCGGTCGCCAATGCGCACCAGCCGTGCCATCGTGGCCGCCACGGCCGGTGCATCGCCGCCAAGTGCCGCCTGTGCGACATCGCTCGCCACCCGTGCCAGCGAGACCATGCCGATCTGTTCGGCGAGCCGCCCAAGCCGCCGCCCCGCCTCGGCAAGTGCCACTGCGTCAGGTGCCTGCGCGGCCTTTTGCAGCGCCGCAAGCTGCACCGCCAGTTCTTCGATCGAGCGGCACATGACGGCCTCGGCCCCGGCCTCGCCCAATTCGGCATAAAGCGCCACCACGCGGTCAGGGTCGAGCCGGACGCCCTCCCGATGATGCAAAACGGAAATATCAGCCACCCCGCTTCCCTCCTGTATGGACCCCCAAGCCCAGCGGTGACACTGCGCCGCGCTGGTCAAGAAAAGGTTGAGGCGAGCGGAAAAATCCGCTCGAATTGTCTTGGCTTGCAGCCTATTGAACGACACGCCCTACGGAGTGATGCCGATGCAGGACCATGTGCGCCCGTTGCCCTCGTATCTCGTGCAGCGATTTCAGGGCTGGAAGGCCACCACCTACGCCGAAAACCACATCTGGTATCGCCGACTTGCCGAAGACGGCCAGCGCCCGCGTGCCATGGTGATTTCGTGTTGCGACAGCCGCGTGCATGTGACGTCGATCTTCGGTGCCGATCAGGGTGAGTTCTTCATCCACCGCAATATCGCAAACCTCGTGCCGCCCTACAACCCTGATGGCGACTACCACGGCACTTCGGCGGCGGTGGAATACGCGGTAAGCACGCTCAAGGTTGCGCATCTGATCGTGCTCGGTCACTCGCAATGTGGCGGCGTGCAGGGGTGCCACGCGATGTGCACCGGCCAGGCGCCCGAGCTTGAACGTGACACCTCGTTCGTGGGCAAGTGGCTGGGCATCTTGCGCCCAGGTTACGAACGGGTTGCGGCGGTGCCTGACGAGGCCGAACGGGTCACCGCGCTTGAGCGCGAATCGGTCATCATCGGTCTTGAGAACCTGATGACTTTTCCCTTCGTCAAATCAGCGCTGGATGCCGACCGGATGACCCTGCACGGGCTCTGGATCGATATCGGTGAAGGCGCACTGCTGCAATTTGATGCCGCCAGCCACGGTTTCGTGCCGGTTTAGCGGCTGGGTTTAACCTCAGTTTAAGGGCTGGCTGCAAAGCTTGTGGCATGAACCCGCATCGCCTCGTCTCGCTTCGTCTGCCGGAATCCGTGATCGACGCGCTCGACCGCGCTGCACGGGTGCAGGGCCGCAGCCCTGCCGATGTGGTGCGCGCCTTGCTTGAATCGGCTCTTGCGGGGGCTGAACCGCAGGCTGCGCGCGCCAGCGGCGGCAGCTTTACGCTGGTGCATGCCGCACTTGCCGCCGCGCGTGGCTGGCTAGATCTGCAAACCCGGCTTCGGATGGCGGGCTTTGTGCTGCGGCTGTCGGAGGCGGGCACGCTAACGCTCAACAGCTGGCCCGCCGATCGCCCGCTGATGCCGATTGAGGCACTGGGCGCCAGCTTGCCCGCGCTTTGCATCCGATTTCGCGCGCCCTTCCCCGGTGCGGTACCTTCGCGCGATCTTGCCGCTCCGCGCAGACCTGCGGGCAAAGTGGCGTAACGGCTGCGCGGTGTATCCGCCAGATCAGACGCGCGGGCACAACGAATGCGCCTGCGCGTCTGTGTTGCCGGCACCACTTCGGCGGTTGCGGCGCCGGGTGCGCCCGCCGCGCGTCAGCGCAGCACCTGATCCACCGGCCAACTCAGGGTCGTTTCCAGCCGTATCGTCTGGGTCTTGCCGGGCGCCAGCACCGATTGCCATGCAAGCACGCCGCGTTTGCCGTCAACATCGGTTACGGTCGCCGCCGGCGTCGCCTTGTGGGTGATCACCAGATCTTCTTGTTCCGAATAGGGCACCCGGTCGAGCACCCGCAACGGCCAGGTTTCTGTGGTCAGGTTCTCGACCGTCAGCACCGCGGTTTCATTCTGCTGGTTGGTCTTGGAAATCAGGCCACGGTCGCCCTCGGTCTTGGCGGGTATGGTGCGGGTCAGCACCAGCCCGTCAATCGGGCCAAAGCCCAGCCGGAGGTCGGCGCCAGCGGCGGTCAGCGGCAGGTTTGCCAGCCCCACCATGGCGCCATCAAGGAACAGCGTTGCCTGCCCCGGCAGCAGCACCTGCCCGCTGTCGTTCACCGCCTTGGCAACAAGAAAGGCGGTCTGGTCGGCCGAAGGCACGGCCTCGGCCATCACCTCGGGCGCCAGCGCCAGCGTATCAAGCTTCAGCCGCAGCGCCTCGACGCCGTCGCGAATATCGACCGGCGCGCCATAGCGGTAGGTGACGGTGGCGCCCATCATTTCCAGCGCGGCGGTTTCGACCATCGGCGCGGCTTCTGCTTCGGCATAACTGTCAAACAGCCCTTTCGATTCATATCGCGGCGATGCCAGAAGCGGCGCCGGCGGTTCGAGCGGGCCAATGCGGCGCAGCCATGCGTTCACCTGCGAGGGCGCAGACTGGTCTGAGGGGCGCGCGGTGGAAAGTACGAGGTCAACGCCCATCCAGTCTTCGCCCGAGTATTGCGAAACCACCACGCCGCGCTCCAGCCCCAGCGCGGGTTTGGCCGCGCCAACGCGGGTCAGGCGCAGGTCGTAGACCGGTTCCCAGCTTGCGTTGCCGGTAAAGGTGGTGATCTCGACCGTGCCTGAACTGCTGGCGTCGGTCTGGACCGCGGCCACCAGAGCTGCGAAATCATCTTGGCCTGTGGTCAGCGCCGCCAGCGCCTTGCGTGCCTGATCGAGCGCCTTGAGATTGTCGAGGGCGGCGCGTTCGGCGGCCTTCGCCTCTTCTTCGGCGGCGAAGGCAGCCTGCGAGGCGGCCAGCGCTTCTTCGCCAACCATCCGCGACAGCGCACGCAGGTCCTCCGGGGTGGCGCCTTCGACCTGCCCGAGCTTGCTCAGGAACGCCACCTGACGGTTCGCGGCGTCAACCCGCAGACGAATTGAGGTGATAGCTGCGGTATCTTCGCGCACCACGCCCTCCAGGCGCTTCACCTCGGCTTCGGCGGCGGCAATGCGGGGGTCGGGGGTGGTTTCGGTCACCGGCAGGCGATCATATTGCAGGTTCACCGCGCCGATCACCACCCCTTGCCCGGCCACTCGCAGGCTGCCCGCGTCGGTGCCCATCGGCAGGTCGGGCACAATCAGCTCATGCACGCCGGCCGGGGCGGTCACGTCAACCACGCGCACCACGCTTGCGCCCCAGGGGTAGAGGGTGACGCGGGCGACGCGCGAAGGCAGCGTCAGCGTGTCGGCCAGAAGGGTGGTGGGGGCGGCGGTGCAAAGGATAAGGGCAAGGGTCAGGCTGCGCATGGGGCTCTCCTGTTTGAAATGCGGGCGAATTGTCCGCCCGGACCTGAAAATGCACAAGCCCCAAGACCAACTGCGGCAGATTGTCGCAGCGCCGGGTGGGCAAAAACCGCTTCGCACCAAAGCAAAGGCCCCGCCGAAAGGGCAGGGCCAAGGCTTTACTCAGGCCAGACTATCAGCCCTTTTTCAGGCACCGGTTGCCCAGCACCTCGGCAATCTGCACCGCGTTCAGCGCAGCGCCCTTGCGCAGGTTATCGGACACGCACCAGATGTTGAGGCCATTTTCAATCGTGCTGTCTTGCCGGATGCGCGAAACGTAGGTGGCATAATCGCCCACGCATTCCACCGGTGTGATGTAGCCACCCGGCTCGCGCTTGTCGATCACCAGCACGCCCGGCGCCTCACGCAGAATGTCTTGCGCCTCTTGCCAGTCGAGAAAATCCTCAAACTCGATGTTGATCGCCTCGGAATGGCCGACGAACACCGGCACACGCACGCAGGTGGCAGTCACCTTGATGCTCTTGTCGAGAATCTTCTTGGTTTCCGCGACCATCTTCCACTCTTCCTTGGTCGAGCCGTCATCAAGGAACACGTCGATATGCGGGATCACGTTGAAGGCGATCTGTTTGGGGAATTTTTTCGGCGCGACCTCTTGGCCGGGCACATACATGCCCTTGGTCTGGTCCCAAAGCTCGTCGATGCCTGCCTTGCCCGCGCCCGAAACCGACTGGTAGGTGGAAACCACAACACGGCGGATGCGCGCGCGGTCATGCAGCGGCTTCAGCGCCACCACCATCTGCGCGGTTGAGCAGTTGGGGTTGGCGATGATCATCTTGTTCTTGTAGTCGAATATAGCATCCGCATTGACCTCGGGCACGATCAGCGGCACAGCGGGGTCGTAGCGGTAGAGCGACGAGTTGTCGATGACGACGCAGCCCTGACTCGCGGCGCGGGGCGCATAGATCTTCGTCGCCTCCGAGCCAACGGCAAACAGCGCAATATCCCAGCCAGTAAAATCGAAGGCGTCGAGATCTTTGGTCTTCAGGGTCTTGTCGCCAAAGCTGACTTCGGTGCCCAGCGATTTGCGGCTGGCCAGTGCGACGATCTCATCCACCGGAAACTCGCGCTCGGCGAGGATGTTCAGCATTTCACGGCCCACGTTCCCCGTGGCGCCGGCAACAACGACCTTGTAGCCCATGAGGCATCTCCTGAAGTAAGAACGTCGCTGCGTTAGCGGAAAGGCGCGCGCGTGAAAAGGGCGCGCTGCATTATTCCACGCGAATGATGCGCGAATCCCTCGCGGCCAGGGCGGAAACAAAGGCGGCCTCGGCGGCAAAGTCATGCGGCACCTGCCGCGCGGTGCGGCGACCCGAAAGGGAAAGCGAGGCAAAGAAGTCGAAACCATAGAGCGTGAGGCTGGCAACTGGCGCGCGGGAAAGCAGGTCGATCAGCATCAGCCCGGTGGTTGGCGGGGCGCCGAGGGTGGCGTGCAGGGCGGCGTAATCGGGCCGCGGGTGCAGGTAGAAGCCGGGGCTGGTGGCGACCGCATGGCTTAATCGTTTGCGCTTGGGCGACATCCAGAGCCTGCGCGCACCCGCCAGCCGCGCATCGTCAACGCCATTCAGTGCTGTGGCCAGCGCCAGCCAATCGCAGCGGGTGCCGTGCGAGGCGGGCGCGGGCATCGGCGCACGGTTGATACGAATCACGATGTCGGCGGCGTCGATGGCAGCGCCATGGCTGCTCTGGGCGAGCGCGCGCGCATTGCCCACGAGCGCCAGGCTCTTGCCCTCCAGATCGGCCAGAAGCGAGGCTTGCGGTACCGACAGCGCCATCAGCGGCGCGTCGCGGCGCAAGCTGCGCGCCAAAAGGAAGGCAAGCGGGGTCACGGCGCGCGCCCGAGCAGGCTGTGATAGATGCCAACCAAGGCGCGCGCCTCGCCCTCGATCGCGTGGTTGTGCAGCACATGCGCGCGCGCCGCCTCGCGCGCCGCTGTCATGCGGGCGGGCGCATCGACCCATGCCCGGATGGCCTCGGTCAGCGCATCGGCATCGTCCGGCGGCACCAGCGACCCGGTAACGCCTTCGGCAATCAGGGCCTCGAATGCCCCGACGCGGGCGGCCACCACCGGCACGCCGCAGGCCATCGCCTCAAGCGGGGTCAGCCCGAAGCCTTCCCAGCGTGCGGGCGCCACAAAGAGATCAAGCGCCTGATAAAGCCGTACCACATCGCCCCACGGCACCTCGCCCAGAAAATGCACCCGGTCGGCAAGGCCCGCAGCGGTCAGGCGGGCGACGAGGCCGGCGTGAAAGGCGCGGTTGTCATCAGTGATGCGCCCGGTAAAGACGATCTGCGCGGAAGGACGCGCGGGCAGCAGCCGCAACGCCGCCTCGACCAGCAGATCGACCCCCTTTTGCGCGCGGATGCGCCCAAAGCAGCCAAGAATCGTTGCATCTTCGGCCAACCCGAGCGCGCGGCGCACTGCTTTGCGGTCAGGCGCGGGAGCAAAAACCGTAGTATCCACCCCATGCATCACCACCGTTGCCGGGCGTTCCAGATAGCTCGCGGCCTGCGGCGAGGTGGCTACCAGTGCGTCTTGCCGACGGATCAGCCAGCGCGTGAAGCCGCTGTGGTGGCGCTGCGCCGCCGAGGTGAACAACAGCCGCAACTTGCGCCGAAACACCCCCCGCAGCACCAGCCCCAGCAGCATTTCGGTGTTGCGCCGGGCGTGCCAGATGCGCCAGCGGTCACGCGGCAGAAACGGCAGCCGCCATAGCGGCAGATGCGGCAGATCGGCGGGCAGGCCCGGCCCGGTGGTGGCAATGCCGATCATCTGCGCCTGCACCGGCACCAGCCGCACGATGGTGGCGGTCACGCCAGACAGGCGGCGCTTGAGGTTGGGGGCGATGACATCGATTTGCGCGGGGTCCATGGCCGCCTCTCTAATGGCTCGCTTCGCCCCTGTCGCGGGCGAAAAGGTATATTGTCAGCCCCATCAGCAGCGGTACGAGGAAGAACAGGAACAGCGCCGAAAACGCTTGCGTCTGGCTGCCACGCGCCACCGCCGCCTCGTAAACCGGGCGCGAAGCGAATTGCATGATGCCAACGCCGCCGATGGAAAACATGTTCAGCAGCGTGACGCCGCGCCCGACCACATGGGCGGGAAAGAAGCTGCGCCCATGCGCCATGATCGCGGGGAAGCTGGCGCCAAAGAACCCCGCCGCCGCCAGCAGCGCAGTAGCGCGGCCAAGGCCCGCATCAGGGGCCAGCCACAGCGCGGCAACAACGGCCGCAAGCAACAGGTTGCCGCCCAGCACCACCCGCTTGTGGCTGCCGATCAGCCGGTCGGCGGGGCCATAGAGAAAATTGCCCGCCACCATCGCCAGCCCCATCACCAGAGTTGCCTTGCCGATGGCGGCGGTGTCGGCGCCGTAGACCTGGGTCAAAAACGGCCCCGCCCAGACCCCGCGCAGCCCGGCGGCAGCGGCGTAATTGACTGCCATCAGTGGCAGAATCGCCCAGAGGCCGGGAATGCGCAGCAGGTCGAGCACCGAGCCGCGTGCCCCGTCGCTGGGGGTGATGCGCTCGGGGTCGCGGGTGAATCGCCCGACGGCGGCGGCCACCAGTGCGGTGATGACCGCAAGCCCCCAAAGCGTGGGCCGCCAGCCCGCCGCCCCGATCACCCATGCCAGCGGGGTTGACCCCGCAAGGTTGCCAAGGCTGCCGACTCCGATCATCGCGCCCGCCAAGGTGCCGAACATCGCAGGCGCATACATGCGGGCAAAGATGTAGTAGCCGCCCATCAGCACCGGCGCGCAGCCGATGCCGATCAGCACCATGGCCAGATGCACGCCCCACGGCCCGGTTGCCAGCGCAAACACCGCAGCCCCGCCCGCGCCGCCAAGCGCTAGTAGCCACGATACGGTGCGCTGTGGCCCGATCCGGTCAAGTGCTGCCCCCACCGGCAGCTGCATCAGCGCGAAGGCCGCATACCAAAGCCCCAGCGACACCGCGAGATCGCCGGGCGTGGCGCCGATTTCGCGGCCAAGCGTCGGCGCCAGCACGGCAAGGCAGGCGCGGTAGAACTGGCTGAGCACATAGCCCGCCACCAGAAAGGCAATCCCGACCTTCATGCTTCCCCCCGTTTTCGCATGGCGAACCTGCGGCAGATCGTCGGCATCCGCAAGGGCTGCACATACGCGCCGCGATGTGCTTCAATCGGGCAGGGAGCAAAACCGATGCGCTGCTTTCTGGCACTTCCCTTGCCGCCCGGTCAGACCGCGCAGCTTGCGGCGCTGACCAGTGGCCTGCCCTTCGGGCGCCCGGTTCCGCCCGAAAACATGCACCTGACGCTGGCGTTTCTGGGCGAAAGACCCGAGCCAGAGGTAATGGCAGCGCACGAGGCGCTTGCCACGCTTGATGCCGAAGAAGTGCGGGTCGCGCTCGGCGGGCTTGAACTTTTCGGCGGCAGGCACCCCACTGGCCTTGTGATCGGTGTGGCTGACCGCGCGCCACTGGTGGCGCTGCACCGCAGGGTGCTGGCGCGTCTGCATGGCGCTGGCGTGATGCTTGCCCGCGGTCGCTACACCCCGCATGTCACGCTGATGCGGTTTCGCGCGCCGATGCCTGCGCCTGATGCAGCGCGTCTTGTGCGGTTCATGGCCGATCGTGGCGGCATTGCGCTGCCGCCATTTACCGCTGCGCGGATGGTGCTCTTGCGCTCGTTCCTTGGCGCCGGGCCGCCGCGCTATGACGAACTGGCGCGCTACACCCTGCGCGGCAACGATTTCAGCGATCCGGGATAATTGGTCGGAGCGAGAGGATTTGAACCTCCGACCCCCTGCTCCCGAAGCAGGTGCGCTACCAGGCTGCGCTACGCTCCGACCGTGTGGCGCGGGGTTTAGAGGCCTTTGGGGTGCTTTGCAAGGGGGGAAAGGGTGTTAGCGATCGCCGCGCGCGGTGGGGTTCAGCAGGCGCCGCAGAATAGAGCTGCGCGGCGAGGTCACGGTTTCGGCGCGGCCCTGGCTTTGCAGCACCGGCGTGTGTTCCGAGGCCCCGGCACGGCTTTCACGCAGCACGATGTAAAGCCCCGAGGCGATGATGATAGCCGAGCCGATCAGGGTATAGGTATCGACGCTTTCCCCAAACAGGAACCAGCCATAGGCGATCGCCCAGAGCATTTGCGAATACTGCATCGGCGCGACAATCACCGCCTCACCCAGCCGATAGGCAAGGATCGACAGATACGAGGCGGTCAGGCCGAACAGCGCGATCACCGCCATCATCCCGAGGTCGGTAATTTCCATTGGCTTGTAGACAAAGGGCAGCGCGGCCCCGGTGAACAGAAAGTTGGCGGTCATCGGGTAGAGCATCAGCACCAGCGGCCGTTCCAGCTTGCCGATTTTGCGCACGATCACGGTGGCAAAGGCTCCGCAGAGCGCAGCCGCCAGCGCTGCCAGGTGCCCAAGGCTCAGCGGCATAGCACCGGGGCGCAGCACCACAAGCACGCCGATCAGCCCCACCACCACCGCCGCCCAGCGGCGAAACCGCACCCGCTCGCCCAGAAGCGGAATCGCCATGATGGTGATGAGCAGCGGCGCGGCGAACAAAATTGAATAGGTCTGCGCCAGCGGCAGGTGCGAAAAGGCATAAAATGCCGAAACCCCGGTGATCAGCGTCATCACCGTGCGCAACCCCACCCAACCGGGGTTGTTGGGCCACAGGCTGCCGCCTGATCGGTCGCGCAGCAAGATCATCGTGACCATGGGAAAGCTGATGAGCGACGCGAAGAAGATGATCTGAAACGGCGAAAACCCGCGCCCCAGCGTCTTGACCACCACATCATGCGTGGCAAATATGCCAAGCGCAACCAACGCGAGCAGCGCACCCTTGAAATTGCTGCTGCCCATCGCCCCGCTACCCTGATTGCGCTAACCCGAGCATCGCAGATTTGCCGCGCAGGCTCAATGACCCGCCGCATACCCTTGCGGGCATTTCGCGCATGGCCGAAGATCAACCCGGCAGGGGGCGGAATGGCGCAGGCGGTGTTGCAATTTTCGGGCGGGGTCGGGCTGTTCCTGTTCGGCATGGGGCTGATGACCGCCGCCTTGCGCGAGCTGGCAGGCGGTCGGCTGCGCCATCTTCTGGCGCGGTTCACCGCCACGCCGCTTGCGGGGGTTGCAACCGGCGCGCTGGCAACCGCGGTGGTGCAATCATCCTCGGCGGTCACGGTCATGACGATCGGCTTTGTTGGCGCCGGGTTGATCGGGTTTGCCCAATCGCTCGGCGTGCTCTTTGGCGCCAATATCGGCACAACGGTTACCGGCTGGGTGGTGGTGCTGGTCGGTTTCAAGCTGCAACTGGGGCTGGCGGCGCTGCCGCTGATGCTTTTGGCCAGCCTGATGGGCCTCTTGGGCCGTGGCCGGGTGGAACGCGCCGGGCGCCTTCTGGCGGGATTCGCGCTCTTGTTCATCGGCCTCGCGGCCATGCAAGGCGCGATGGTGGGGCTGGATGGGCAGATCACGCCCGATCTGCTGCCACACGATAGCTGGCTGGGGCGGCTGCAACTGGCGCTGCTGGGGCTGGTGTTGACGCTGCTGATGCAATCATCCTCGGCGGGCGTGGCACTGGCGCTGGTGCTGCTGGGGTCGGGCGCGGTCAGCTTTGCGCAGGCGGCGGCGCTGGTGGTGGGGATGAACCTTGGCACCACCTTTACCGGGCTGCTGGCGGCGCTGGGGGGTGCGCGGCCAATGCGGATGACGGCGCTGGCGAACCTGCTGTTCAATCTCGGCACCGCCGCGCTGGCCTTTCCGCTGCTTGGCATGATGGCGCCGCTGCTGCACGCGAGCCCGCTTGGCGCCGACGACCCGACCGCGCTGGTGCTGTTTCACACCGGGTTCAACGTTTTCGGGACGCTGGTGTTCTTGCCGCTGACCCGGCCCTTTGCCGCGCTTGTCGCATGGCTTGTGCCCGAACGGCGGGTGCCATTGGCCGAACCGCTCGACCCGCGGCTGCTGGGCGATGAGGGCGCTGCGATGGATGCGGCGCAGGCGGTGGCCGATGCGGTGGCGCGCACGCTTTACTCGGCGCTGGCCGATGCATTGGGGCCAAGGCAAGATCCGCGGCGGCTTGCGGCGCTGGGCGCCAGGGTCAACCCGGCGCTGGCTGCGCTGGAAAGCTATCTGGTGCAGATCAGCGTGCCGGCCGACCGGGCCGCCGCGCGCGCGCGGTTCGCGGCCTTGCTGCACCAGATTGACCACCTGACCCGGCTATTGGCGCGCTGTGGCGAGGCCGCGCGGATCGACGAGCTGGCAGGTGACCCGCGCCTTGCCCGCCCGGCGCGGCTGCTGGCGGCGGCGGCGGCCCGCGATCTGCCGCCCCATCGGCTGGCGCGGCTGGCCGCACTGGTCGATGCCCGCGCCCGCCGCCACCGCCGCGCAGCGCTCTTGCGCGAGGCCGACTGGCAGGTGCCGCCGGGCGAGTTGCTGCGCCGCACCGATGCCATGCGCTGGCTGGAACGGGTGTTCGACCATGTCGAGCGGATCAGCCATTACCGGCAGGCAGCGATGCAGAAAAGCTGAAGGCCCGCCGGGCGGGCGGGCCCTCGATTACGTCGTGCGAAAGGGTCAGAGGCTCGCTTCCAGCGCCGCCACCACCGCATCGCCCATTTCGGCGGTCGAAACCGGCTTGCCGCCTTCGGGGCCCATTAGATCGGCCGTGCGCACGCCATCGGCCAGCACCGCCTCAACCGCACGCTCCAGCCGGTCGGCCTCGGCGCCCATGTCGAACGAATAGCGCAGCGCCATCGCAAAGCTGAGGATGCTGGCGATTGGGTTGGCCTTGCCGGTGCCCGCGATGTCGGGCGCCGAGCCGTGCACGGGTTCGTAAAGCGCCTTCGGGCGTCCATTCGCCATCGGCACACCGAGACTGGCCGAGGGCAGCATGCCGAGCGAGCCGGTCAGCATTGCGGCACAATCCGACAGGATGTCGCCAAACATGTTATCGGTCACGATCACGTCGAACTGTTTGGGGCGGCGCACCAGTTGCATGGCGCAGTTGTCGGCGTACATGTGGCTCAACTCGATATCGGGGTATTCGTTGTCGTGCACCCACTGCACCTCTTCGCGCCAGAGCACGCCCGATTCCATCACATTCGCCTTTTCCACCGAACAGAGCCGGCCCGAACGCTTGCGCGCCAGCTCAAACGCCGAACGCGCAACGCGGCGGATTTCGTTGGTGGTGTAGCGCTGGGTGTTGATTCCCACGCGCCCGCCCTCGTTATCGGGGAAAATGCCGCGCGGCTCGCCAAAGTAAAGCCCCGAGGTCAGTTCGCGCACGATCATGATATCGAGCCCGGCGACAAGCTCTTTCTTGAGGCTGGAAAAATCGGCCAGCGCGTCAAAGCATTGCGCCGGGCGCAGGTTGGCGAACAGGTCCATATCCTTGCGCAGCCGCAACAGGCCACGCTCGGGCTTCACGCTGAAATCGAGGTTGTCGTATGTCGGCCCGCCCACGGCGCCCAGCAACACTGCATCGACTGCCTGCGCCTTCGCCATTGTGTCATCATGCAGGGGGGTGCCGTATTTGTCATACGCGCAGCCGCCCACGAGGTCTTCGGACACATCGAAGGCAACGCCGCGCCGCGCGCCAAACCAGTCGATGATCTTTTTTACTTCGGCCATGACCTCGGGGCCGATGCCATCGCCTGCGAGAATGAGAAGGGTCGGGTTTGCCATGAAACGCTCCTGCAAGATGGGGTTGCAAGCGGCCTAGCGGGTGGCAAGGTCGGGGTCAAGCGGGGTGCGCAGGCCTTCTGCCAAAGCTTTGATCACCAGCCGTACGCGCGGGCTGGCGCGCAGCGGCTCGGCCACCGTCAGCCAGACCGGCAGCCCAGGCAGCGCCACGAATGGCGCAATTCGCTCTACCGTCGGGTCGGCGTCGCCAACGCGCGCCTGCATGCCGCCCACGCCGCAGCCCGCGCGCACAAGGTTCCAATACACAAGCTGGTCATCGCAGCGGGTGGCAAAGAAGCCGCGCGTGCCGGTGACGCCCAATCCCTGCATCCACCGGAGGATCAGCTCGGACCGATCGAACCCGACCCATTGCAGGCGCATCAGATCATCCATGGTCTCGGGCCGACCTGCGCGGTCGAGATAGGCGCGAGCGGCGTAAAGCCCCATCGGCAGGTCGGCCAGATGCCGCGTGACCAGTTCGGGCTCGGTCGGGCGGTACATGCGCAGCGCAATGTCTGCCTCGCGGAACATCAGGTTTTCAGAAGTGTCCGAGGCGACAAGGGTGATCTCGATTTCGGGGTGCTCGCTGCGCAGCCCAGCAATGATCGGCGGCAGAAGGTGGTGCGCGACGATCCGGCTGGCGGAGATGCGCACTTCCCCGGCCAGTCCCTGCCGCTGCGCGGCGGCGACCAGCGCCAGTTTCGCCGCGGCTTCGCGCATGGCGCGAGCATGGGGAACCAGGCTGGCAGCGGCTTCGGTGGGGCGCAGGCCGTCGGCGGCGCGGGTAAACAGCGGCTGCCCGAGACCGACCTCAAGCGCGCGGATGTGGCGACCGAGCGTGGGTTGACTGAGGCCAAGACTTCGCGCCGCTGCTGAAAGCGACCCGGTCTCATATACCGACAGCAGGCTGCGCAGCAGGGTCCAGTCCGGGGGCGCGTTATCCATACAGAAATGAATACCAGATGGGCGGTTTCGGGCAATGGCAAAGATTGCCCGCCGGGCCGATATCGGCCGGGTAAAAGATGGAGGCCGACATGGGCAACAAGCGGGTTCTGGTTCTGGGTGCGGGGGGCAATTTTGGCGGCGCGGCGGCGGCGGCGCTGGCGGCGGCCGGCTGGCAGGTAGCGAGTTACGCGCGCGGCACCGACATGGCGGCGGCGGCCAAGGGGGCGGCGCTGATCGTCAACGGCCTCAACCCGCCCAATTACCACGCCTGGGCGCGGCTGATCCCTGAAATCACCGTGTCGGTTCTGGGCGCGACAAGGGCCAGCGGCGCCGCAGTGCTGGTTCCGGGAAATGTCTATGTGTTTGGCACCCAGACGGGCCCCTGGGGCGCCAATACCCCGCACCGCCCGGTCGCGCGCAAAGGGGTGGTCCGCGCAGAAATGGAGGCGCGCTACCGCGACGCGGCTGCGGGCGGGCAGCAGGTAATGATATTGCGGGCAGGTGATTTTGTGGCGGCGGGCAATGCCGGAACGATTTTGAATATCGTGATGCTCAAGGGCATCGCCAAGGGCCGGATCACGGCGATGGGGCCGGTGGGTGCGGCGCATGCTTGGGCCGATCTGGACGACCTAGGGCGCGCCACGGCGGCGCTTGCCGCGCTAATGCCCAGCCTGCCCGCCTTCAACGACATCGGCTTTGCAGGCCTCACCTTTTCTGCCGCCGAACTGGTGGCTGAGGTGGGGCGGCAGCTGGGGCGCGAGGTGAATATCCGCCAGTTTCCGTGGTGGGCGCTGCAGCTGGCTGCGCCGGTCTGGGAACTCGGGCGCGAGCTTACGGAAATGCGCTACCTCTACGAGGTGCCGCACACAATTGACGGCACCGATTTCGCGCGCCTCGTGCCGGGGTTTCAGGGCAAGACGCTGGCGCAGTTGGTGGCCGAGCATCTGGCGTTGCGGGGGCTTGGTGCCTCAGGGTAACGCGATATCGACCCAGACCAGCTTGTGCCGCGATGCTGCCTCGGCGGCCTCGGCCAGCGGTTCGCCCGGCGCGGGCCAGAAAACGCTCGAACCGGTCACCTTCGCGCCCGCCCAGGGCAACACATAATCGACCCGCCGGTTGCCCAAATCGCCGGTTTCGGCCCAATCGACCGTATCGAGCGCCGGATCGCCTGCTTGCGTTGCGTTCGGGCCGCCCTGCGCCGCGCTTGCCACCACGCCGCCTGCACTGCGGGGGCCGGGGTCTTGCAGCGCGGGGTGGGCCAGCAGCGCGCGCAGCGCCTGCGGGCGCCCTTCGCCATCCACCGGGTCGAGGTTCGCATCGCCCATCAGCACGAAGGGCGCGGGCGGCGGCGGCGCGGGCAGGCGGCCTTCAAGATAGCGCAGCCAGAATGCCGCCTCGTCATGGTTGCGCCGCCCGTTGCGGTCTTCCGGCCCGTCAAACACCGGCGGCGTGGCAAGAAAGGCCAGCACATGCAGCGTGCCGCCATCTGGCAAGCGCAGCGGCACATCCCAGTGCCCCATGCTGGAAAGGCGCTGAAGCGCCAGCGCCTCGGGTAAAAGCTCCGCCCCCTCGTGTAGCGCATCGGGCAGGTCGCGCCAAAGGAAGCCGCTGAAATCGCGCGCGTCCTGCGCCATGATCGGCAAGCGGCTGAGCAGCGCCATGCCGCCTTCGCCCGCAAAGCGCCCGTAACCTTGGGCATCGCGCGGGCCGCCCAGCCGCCCGTCGCCGTTCAGATCAAGCCCGGTCGCCCAGCCCGCGTTGGGGCGCGGTGCGTAAAGGTAGCCATAACCCGCGCCCTTGGCCGCCAGCGCCGACTCAAGCGCGCGCAGCGCCAGCAGCTCGTGGTCCCAGTCAATGCCGGTCAGCAGCAGCACATCGGGCGAGGCGGCGGCGATGACCTCGATTGCCGCCGAGACCTGCCCGGAATTGCCGCGCCGAAGGTCTTGCAGCAACAGCCCCGGCCCATCACGGGTGAGATCGGCGTTAAAGGTGGCAAGCCGCAGGGTTTCGGCACTTGCGGGCAGCGCGAGCAGGGCCACCGCAAGCCCGGCAACCCAAGCCCGCATCACGCGTGTGCCAGCACATTTTCGGTCTGCGCATTGATCTGCCGTCGCGCCTCGATCATTTCTGCGACGCGCCCCATCGCGATGCCGCGCATGAACAGGCTGGCGGGCAGGAAGGCCCAGGCGGTGATGGTCCAGATCAGAGTTTGCGGCGATTGTAGCGTGACCGGCGCGAACACAGACGCGGCGGCATTGACCGCCATTGGCACAAAGAACGGCAGAAGAAAGCCGAGGGCGACATTGACCCGCGCATCGCGGCGCAGGCGCGCGACCACATCTCCGCCTTTGGTGGGGTCGAAAGTGGGCAGATTGATCCAGACGTTGAAGCCGCCGTCGCTGTGCGGCCATCCCATCGTGCGCAAGATCACCACGAAGTAGCCAAGCGAAATCAGCGAGATGACATAGCTGAGCCCGGCAGCGCTGCGCACCTGCGCAAGGTGCGCAGCGGGGCTGCCTTCGGGCAGCATCAGCACCAGCAGGCGGACCGGGCTATAGGGAAAGTCGATTGATCGCGCCACCGCCGCCCCTGTCGCCTCGACCAGATAGCCAAGCGTGGTGGGGTCTGTTTCACTGCGCACGAGCGTTGAAAGCAACAGCACGCTGGCCAGCAGCGCGACATAGCGGATGCGGTTGAAAGGTGGCGCATCGCGAAATTCGACCAGTCCGGGGTAGACCGAAGCATATTCAAAGAACGTCAGCGCCGCGCCAAAGAGCGCGATCAGCGCCACGATTTGCTTGGTGTCAGGGCCAATGGCTGGCAACATCAGCGCCGGGGTTGCGATAACCAGCGCCACGAGGATGGCGCGCACAAATGCGCCTGTCAGCCGAGTGATCACTGCCCCAACCCTTTGCCTTGCACGGGGCCGATGCAATGCCGGACCCCTTGTGCCGTTTCTTTTCCGCCAATTGTGGCAGCCTGCCTCATTTTTGCCATGAAATTGCCTACTTTTCTCTGCCGTGGCAACACCCTGTTAACTAAAGCGATTTCAATCTGGCATTTTCACGATGGAACTGGTGCGGCTTTGCATCAAAACCTGTGCAATAATAAGGCCGCCTTGATCGTTTCCGGTCAGGCGGCCCAAGATGTTGTGTTGCTGGACGGTTTCAGACCCAGGGTCGCGCCTGCGCGGCGCTGGCCTCAAATGCGTCAATGGCGCGCGCCTTCGCGAGTGTCAGGCCGATGTCGTCCAATCCGTTCAACAGGCAGTGCTTCTTGAAGGCATCCACCTCAAAGGGAAACACCTGCCCGTCAGAGCTGGTTACCGTCTGCGCCGCAAGGTCAACGGTGATGCGCGCATTGGCGCCGCGCTGCGCATCAGCCATCAGCGTGGCAACGGCTTCGGCAGGCAGCACGATCGGCAGGATGCCGTTCTTGAAGCAGTTGTTGTAAAAGATATCGGCGAAGCTGGTGGAAATTACCGCGCGGATGCCAAAGTCCAACAGCGCCCAAGGCGCGTGCTCGCGTGATGAGCCGCAGCCGAAATTGTCGCCCGCAACGAGGATTTCCGCTTTGCGATACGCAGGCTGGTTCAGCACGAAGCCCGGTATCTCGGCGCCGTCCTGCGTAAAGCGCATCTCGTCAAACAGGTTCTTGCCCAGCCCGGTGCGGGCGATGGTCTTGAGGAACTGCTTGGGGATGATCATGTCGGTGTCGATGTTGACCAGCGGCATGGGCGCGGCAATGCCGGTGAGGGTGGTGAACTTTTCCATTACATCATCTCCCGAACGTCTGTGAGGTGACCGGTTATCGCCGCCGCTGCGGCCATTGCCGGGCTGAGCAGGTGGGTGCGCCCGCCGCGGCCCTGGCGGCCTTCGAAGTTGCGGTTACTGGTGGCGGCGCAGCGTTCGCCGGGGGAAAGCTGGTCGGGGTTCATCGCAAGGCACATCGAGCAGCCCGCAAGCCGCCATTCCATGCCTGCGTCGATGAAGATCTGCGCCAGCCCCTCTTCCTCGGCCTGTGCGCGCACGAGGCCCGAGCCGGGCACCACCATGGCGCGCATGCCCTCTTTGATCTTCTTGCCTTTCAGAATGGCGGCGGCGGCGCGCAGGTCTTCGATGCGGCCGTTGGTGCAGGAACCGATGAACACCGTGTCAATCTTGATGTCGGTCAGCTTCATGCCCGGCGTCAGGCCCATGTAGTCAAGGCTGCGCTGCGCGGCTTCCACCTTGCCACCCGTGAAATCGGTGGCGGCCGGCACCACGCCGGTGATCGGCAGCACGTCTTCGGGGCTGGTGCCCCATGTCACCACCGGGGCGATGTCTTCGCCCTTCAGCGTCACCACCTTGTCGAAATGTGCGCCGGGGTCGGTTTTCAGCGTCTTCCACCAGTTCAGCGCGGCTTCCCACTGGGCGCCCTTCGGGGCGTGCGGGCGGCCCATGACATAGGCGAAGGTCACCTCGTCGGGCGCGATCAGGCCAGCGCGGGCGCCGCCTTCAATGGCCATGTTGCACACCGTCATGCGGCCTTCCATCGACAGGTCTTCAATGGCGGTGCCGCAGTATTCGATCACATAGCCGGTGCCGCCCGCAGTGCCGGTGGCGCCGATCACGCTCAGCGTGATGTCTTTTGCGGTCACGCCGGGCCGCAGGTGGCCGGTGACTTCGACCTTCATGTTCTTTGATTTTTTCTGGATCAGCGTTTGCGTGGCAAGCACATGCTCCACCTCGCTGGTGCCGATGCCATGCGCCAGCGCGCCAAAGGCGCCGTGCGTGGCGGTGTGGCTGTCACCGCAGACCACGGTCATGCCCGGCAGCGTCCAGCCCTGTTCGGGGCCGACGATATGCACGATGCCCTGACGCACGTCAGAGACCGGGTAGTAAACAACGCCGAAATCGCGGGCATTCTTGTCGAGCGCGTCAACCTGAATCCGGCTTTCCTCGTTGGCGATAATGCCCGAGACGCGGTCAAGCGTGGTGGGCACGTTATGGTCGGGCACGGCAATGGTCTTTTCCGGTGCGCGAACCTTGCGGCCTGCAAGGCGCAGGCCTTCGAAGGCCTGCGGGCTGGTGACCTCATGCACGAGGTGGCGGTCGATATAGAGCAGGCAGGTGCCGTCCTCCGAAGTGGAAACGATATGGGCATCCCAGATCTTGTCATAGAGGGTTTTCGGGCCGGTCATGGCAATCTCGCGATAATGGGTAAGGGAACAGGCGGCATGGGGGCAGACCCCGGCAGCGGGTCAGGCGCGCGCGGTTATGGCGTGGGTTTCGCCAAAGAAGCGCCACGGCAGGCGGGCGCGGTCGTCCATGTCAAAAAATCGGATCATGCCGGGCGTATACGCGCGATTGTGCTGGCAGGCAATATGTGGCGGGGCTTGCGGCTGGCGGGCGATGCGCGTATCGGGGCCGGTCCCCGGTGGTTGAGATTCGCGCCCCTCGATGTTAGGTGAGGGGCAGCCCGCGCCGGGGCCCATATCGGCGCGCCTTTTTCGGAGGACATGGTCCTGACTCATTCTGACCCTGCGACCGGCCTGCCGGTCGGACCGCGCCCGGCGCATGCCGCGTCTGACTATACCTCTGCCGAGCTTCTGGCGCTCGTCATCGCCTCGGTTGAGGATGACAAGGCCGAGGAGGTTGTCGAGATTGACCTGCGCGGGCGTTCATCCATTGCCGATTTCATGGTGATCTGTTCCGGCCGTTCGTCGCGGCAGGTGGCGGCGATTGCCGACAAGCTGATGGACCGGTTGAAAACCGGGCTTGGGCTGGTGTGCCGCAGCGAGGGCAAGGAACAGGGCGACTGGGTTCTGATCGACGCGGGCGAGGTGATCGTGCACGTTTTCCGGCCCGAAGTGCGCGAGTTCTACCAGCTTGAAAAGATGTGGCAAGTCGTGCCCGCGCCGGGGCAAGGCGCCATCTGATGCGGGTTGCGGTCTGCGCCGTCGGGCGGCTGCGGGCCGGGCCAGAGGCGGTGCTGATCGCCGATTATCTCGACCGCTTCGGCAAGACCGGCCGCGCGCTGGGCCTCGGCCCGGCGCAGGTTCTGGAGGTGGAAGACCGCAAGGGTGGCGGCATGGTGGCCGAGGCGGCGCTGCTGGAGCGGGCAGTGCCTGCCGGGGCGCTGCTGGTGGCGCTTGATGAGCGCGGCGCGGTGCTAAGCTCACCCGAGTTTGCGGGCAAGCTGGCGGGCTGGCGCGACGGCGGTCGGCAGGATGTGGCCTTTGTGATCGGCGGTGCCGACGGCCTCGGGCCGGGGTTGCGGGCGAAGGCCGATTTCAGCCTCAGCTTCGGGCAGATGGTCTGGCCGCACATGCTGGCCCGCGTGATGCTGGCCGAGCAGCTTTACCGCGCCGCGACGATACTGGCGGGCGGGCCCTACCACCGGGCGTGATAACACGCGCGATAATCATCGCAAGGCGTTGATATTACACGGCGTTACAGAATTTGCTAAGAGTTTGGAAAGGTTCTTCTGCGCAGGATGCCGGTGTCCGTGTCCAGATGGCGGTTCATCAGCTTCCAGCATTAGTTCGATGCGCCTATACTTCGCCTATGAAGGCGCGGGGTGATCGGGTGCGGACTATTGGAGAAACTCTACTGCCCACGCAGTTCTTGCGCGATCTGGGCGTCTATTTGCAGACCGCAGCGCATATCGAATTTGAAGGGTGGCAAACCGTGATGTACGCTGAGGGCATCGACGTGCGCTCGCGGACGGAGTTTCTTGAATACGTCGAATTGAAGCTCCACACGCGGGACCTTCTGGCTCGATATCGTGCATGCGCGGCGCGCTGCCCCGGCTCAATTTCTGCCCGAATCCTGACCGCAGCGACGCGAGTGGAGGACGGGCTGGAGACCAGAAACCTCGCCGCGCATGGCGCCTTTTTCTGGGACGACGGACAGGCCAAGTTGAAAGCGGTTCACTATTGTCCGCGTGGATGGGGCAAGGACCGCGAGTTATGTGATGAGACGAGGCACTTCACGCTCGCCGACTTCCAGGGCTTACTTGACGACGCAGGTCAGCTTTTGCAGGAATTCAGGGCGATCCGGAAAGCGGTGATCGCTTGGCGCTACCGTGGCGGACTGCCGGACGCTTCCGAGGTGGAGGACGGTTAAACCCACCCCGGCCAAATGTGACAACGTCGCATTGGGTATTTGCACGTGGAGAAATCGCAGGCGGTTGCCGCGCCGGGGCGGGGCGCGTAAAAGGGCGCGTCACCAAAAGGAGCGCCCGATGACCACGCCCAAACCCGTCGTTTTGTGCATTCTCGATGGTTGGGGGCTGCGGGTCGAGCCCGAGGGCAATGCGCCTTTGCTGGCCAACACCCCCAACTACGACTGGATCATGGGCAATTGCCCGAATGCGACGCTGGTGACGCATGGGCATGATGTGGGGCTGCCTGCAGGTCAGATGGGCAATTCGGAAGTGGGGCACACCAACATCGGCGCGGGCCGTGTGGTGGCAATGGACCTTGGCGCGATTGATCTGGCGATCGAGGACGGCAGCTTTTACCGCAACACGGCGATTTTGGCTTTTATTGCGGCGCTGAAGGCGACGGGCGGCACCGCGCATCTGATGGGTGTCATTTCGGATGGCGGCGTGCACGGGCACATCAGCCACAATCTGGCGGCGGTGCGGATGATTGCCGGGGCCGGGGTGCCGGTGGTGCTGCACGCCATTACCGATGGGCGCGACGTGCCGCCTAGCTCGGCGGGCGGGTTCATGGCGGCGCTGGTGGCCGGGTTGCCTGACGGGGCGCGGGTGGGCACGGTGATCGGCCGCTACTGGGCGATGGACCGCGACCACCGCTGGGAACGGGTGGCGCGCGCCGCCCAGGCGATGCTGCACGCCAAGGGCGAAGCGGCGGCAAGCGCCGAGGCGGCAGTCGCGGCGGGTTATGCGCGCGGCGAAACCGACGAATTCATCGCGCCCGCAGTGGTGGCGGGCTATGCTGGTGCCCGTGACGGCGACGGGTTCTTTTGCCTTAACTTCCGGGCCGACC